>CAZWEP010000012.1:0-29289 GCA_964632565.1 uncultured Marinobacter sp.
CGATGTCTGAACTCGTGCTGTAGAGGCGCGATGCATTTCTCGTCAATGTCTTGAATCAAACGCCCCTCCCTGGCGTCATCGAAACACTCGTCGAACTGCTCAGCCGAGTCTGGCTCGGGACACACCATTTGTGGGGCGGTGGCTCGAAATCAGCGCAAACAGCAGGTCCATATCCACCCAATTCGAGCGAGTGTTGGCGCGCGACTCCATCAAACACCGGTTTACTCCCCCTATGATCAGGCCGTCGGCAAAAATCACACTACTTCTGGCAATAACTCAAATGGAGTCCTAAGCTTCTTCTTACCGTCAGTTTTGCATGGCCGTTGATCTGGAGGCGCCATCAGGCGGCTCGGTCCGATGGAACAACGTATCCCATGGAGTGGGGAGGCATTGAAAAATGGGGGCTAGAAACATTGACAGGAATGCCGATGCCCGCGCTGAACCTCGGGCGCTGGTCGTCGATGACGACGCCCTGATGTGCGAGGTGATTGAGCTGTATCTGAACGACTGTGGCGTCCAATGTCAGCATGCGAATACGCTCAAAGCAGCGATCGAAGCGCTGGAACAGAAAACCTATGACCTCGTCATCACGGATTTCCAGTTGGGCGGCGAAAGCGGCTCTGCATTGATTCATCAACTGCGCGGGATGGCAATCGATCAACCCGTGGTCATTGGCATGTCTAAACACACTTCGGTTGAGGAGCGACACGCTGCTCTTTCAGCAGGCATGGACGAATTCCTGGACAAACCCATTCATGCCGAAGATATCGAATTGATGATCAGCCGCTTTTTCGCTGCCTCATCCAGAGTGGACCAGAATCTGACTCCGCCCGGCCCCACCTCCCCAAATACAGATTCAATGCCTCCCTTTCTCGATACGGATCGCGCCCTCGAGTTACACCGGCAAAGTGGACACCTGAAAGGCTATTTGAGCACCTATGCCGCCAGTTGCGCCTTCATTCGACATCACATCCTGGTTGCTCGCCAACAACACAACCTCACCAAAGTTGGTCAACTGATTCATCGGCTGACCGGCGCCGCAGCGATTCTGGGCGATTCAAGTATCTGCTCGAAGTGTAAGCAATTGAAGCAGGTTCTGGAACATCGTACCGATACGTCCGTTCAGCAAGATCTGGTGACACTTGAGAGCATGCTTGCTCGCAGAATTGAGGATATTCAGCATTATCTGGGTGATCATGAGGATACCGCCGAACCCGATGTAAGCAGCACGGAGGCCATCGACTCAGTTACTCAGAGGCTGAGAGATACCCTTGCTCAACACAGAGTTCCTGGAGAAAAAGACGTACTCGTCGCAGTCGAGCACCTTCGCGATCGGGGACAGACCACCGCGGCCGACTCTTTCAAGCTTGCAATTGACCAGTACGATTTGCTCCGGGCAGAACAGGTTCTATCGATTGCCCTTCGCGGTTAGGCCGGCAACAAACAATTGCATGCACCGAATTGAAGAGAAGCTCGTATATGTTTAGTCCGTTTGCCAGAAACACGGCAGGTTTGCTTCAGGGAACATCCAACGGTTACGGAGTAAGTCGTGTCAGATAAAGCAACGTCGATGACCGAACAAACGCGAGGGTTGGCTGTCGCTCCGACGGCCAACCCAAAGGTAATGATCGTTGACGACGAGCCGACTAACATCAATATCCTGGTAGATGCGCTCGCAATGGACTACGACCTGATTGTCGCTAACAGCGGCACCAGAGCGCTCGAAATTCTGGGTGCAGGGGAACGTCCTCACCTGTTGCTTCTCGACATCATGATGCCAGACATCAATGGCTTCGACCTGTGCGAACGTATCAAGGCCGACAGTCAATTTGCCCATCTGCCCGTCATTTTCCTCACGTCTCTGGACGATCCGAAATCCGAAGAACAAGGTTTTGATGTTGGCGCGGTCGATTACATCACCAAACCAATACAGCTCTCATCGGTAAGGGCCCGGGTGAGAACGCATCTCACAACCGGCGGGATGCTAGACCACCTATTGAATATCAATCAAGAAGTCTGCGAACAACTGCGCAAGCTGGAACAGGTTGGTTGGAGGCTGGCTCAGAAAGAGCGGCAACTGGGCCAAATTGAAGCTTCGCGAGATCTGTTCGAAAGCATCTTCAAATCAACCTATGAAGGCATTGCAGTGATGAATGCCGATGGCAGCATTGCTGCGGTCAATCCGTCCTTCACTCGCATCACGGGCCAGCCAGCCGAAGAGGTGATTGGAATGCCCTACAGTGTCCTGGACGGTTACGGCCAAAGCGCCTCTTTTCATGCAGAGGTCTGGAACACCCTGCAAACCTCTGGTCATTGGACCGGTGAGATATACAACCGCCGACGGGACGGCACTGTCTATCCCGAGCTCCGCACCATCATGGCCGTTTCCAGTGACGGGGGCAAAATCCGCCATTACGTCACCATTTTCACAGATATCTCAAATCTCCGCGAAACCGAGCGGCGGCTGGAAGAATTGACGTGGCGCGACCCCGTCACCGGCCTCCCCAATCGTTCGCTGTTTCTCGACCAGTTATCGGCAGTGCTGAAATACTGCCACAGCGGCGGTGTCACCTCCGCTGTTCTGGTTGTCGACATCAACAACTTCCGAGCGATCAATGAATCCCTGGGGCACCACTGCGGCGACCAGGCTATTCGGGCTTTTGCCGCCTACCTTGAGCGATCTATTGGAGAGGACGACACGCTGGCTCGATTGAGCGGTGACGAGTTCGCCATTCTGATGGCACCCCGGAAAAGCACTGCCGATGACGCCTACGCCCAAGCGACGGCCATGGCCTATCGACTCCACGACTGCGTCAAAAAACCAGTGGAGCTGGCGGGGAAAAACCGTATCCAACTGAACATCACTGTGGGAATGGTGCTTTTCCCGACCCAGCTTTCGCACTCGCCCGGCACCGTTTTGCAACACGCAGAAACGGCACATCACAACGGCAAAATCGGCGGACAGCCGACCACTCTGTTTGAAGACGAAATGAGTGACTCCATCGCAAAGCAGGTAGCTCTGGAGTCCGAAATTCACTTTGCGATGGAACGCAAAGAGCTCGTGCTGTTCGCCCAGCCCCAGTATGACCAGACCGGCGAAATGGCGGGCATGGAGTTCCTTGTGCGCTGGCAGCATCCGACCCGGGGCTTGCTGGGGCCCGGTGAATTTATCGACTACGCCGAAAAATCCCGCCTGATTGTGACCCTTGAACGTTACATCATCCGCGAAGCCCTCGCCGCCATCCCTGACATCCGCTTGAAACATCCTGGCATCCGCTGCTCTATTAATATATCGGCCAAGCACTTTGTCGAAGACGATTTTGTGCAGTCTGTTTTCGATGCGTTCGAACAGTCCAGCGTCAGTCCGGATTCGGTTATCTTCGAGCTGACGGAAAGCGTTATGGTGGAAAATACCGAAGCGGCGATTGCCAAAATGAACCGCCTCAAAAAGATTGGCTGCCAGTTTTCTTTGGACGACTTCGGGACAGGTTATTCTTCGCTGTCACATCTGAGTTTGCTGCCCATTTCGGAAATCAAGATCGACCGCTCGTTCGTCCTGTCCGCAACAAAAGAAGAGACCGTGGCCGAGATTATTGAAATGATTGCCAGACTCGGCGACACCATGAACGTCAGGTTGGTTGCCGAAGGCGTTGAGACTGAGGAACACCGCACTTTTTTCAGAGAAAGGTATCCCGCAGTACTTCTGCAGGGCTTCTATTTCAGCAGGCCTCAACCCATAGAGCACTGGACCTGATCGGATGATTGGCGAAAACCCAAAAGTCGATCCAGACTTATGGCAGTCAACTCAGGAGCCTTGCCATGTCGTTTACAAGCCAGCATCTCGACGAAATGAATTTACTCTCCATGTTCAGCCTTTCGTCCATCAACGAAGGCCTGAAGGTTCATCAGCATTCCGCCTCATCAGACATGATCCATGCTGCACAAAGACTCTACGAAAAAGGATTGATCACGCAGCCGGACGGAGGCTACCTGACCAGCCTCGGCAGTGAGACCGCTGATCATCTGCAGCGGATCCTTTCCATTCTGTCTTCTTCGCCAACAAGCGTCACCAGCTCGTAAAATGTGAACTGATTCACTGCAAACATTCAAGCTCTATGAGTCACCGCTATGCGGTGATCTCATTATTCTGTTTATTTTTAATAAGTAACGTGGAACCTAAGCCTACAGTGGTCACAAGGACACCGAAACCTGTCAACAAAGCCAAAGCGCCTCTTGAGATACCTCAATAAACTCATCTCCGAAAAACCATAAAAACGAATGCCACTTTCAGCCTCTGCCTGGGGCAAACAAAAAATAGTGGATGACAAAGATAAGAATTGGAGTGTTCCATGAAATCAACCACCCGATTTTCTCTGCGATCCCTCGGCCTCGCAGTTTCCGCCTGTAGTTATTCAATCGTTGCATCTGCCAGTATGGGGAATCTGGGGACATCCTATGGCGTCATGCCATTTGATATCGCAACCGCACAATCGCTCTCCATGTTCAATTCAGAAGTGTCTGCCACTTACTACAACCCTGCTTATCTGACGACTGACGAGAGGGGTGAGCTCACGACGGGCATTCTTCACGCAGAGCAAGAGCTCCGGTCAAGCCGCTCCGACGCAAACGGCGACATCCTTTCCAATTCGCCAAGTCAGCATGTATTGATTGGCATGAAAACCAATCTGGGCTCGATCACCCGTAAAGGACATCCCATTTATCTGGGGTTTGTGGCAGGCGTTGAAAAATATGGCAAAGAATTGCTCGCGTTCTCTTCACAAACGTCTGAGACGGGCCAGTACCTTCAGTACGGGAAAGAACCTTTATTCTTGAACATTGGCGGCGGTACCCCGCTTTGGCGAGGTATTTCCGGTGGCTTTTCTGTCCGCGTGACTCTCGAAGCCGCAGCACAACTCGACGCAGTTTCCACACTTGGAGGCGAAACCAGCCAGGAAAGACTGTCCGTTAACGCTGAACCCTCACTCAAATCCATTCTTGGTACCACCATTAAATGGGGTGAAACCCTGTGCCCTGAAAGTGATTGCTTCCTGAGTAACTGGGAAACCGCGATTGCGTATCGCACCAAGTCGGCGGCATCGACCTCTGTCGACTCCAACATCATCGTCACCCAGACCATTCCGGACCCCGGCCTCAGCCTGGCCGTTTCAACCATCGATTCATTCCAGCCTGAAACCATTTCCCTCGGCACCCAGTATCTTGGAGACGGCTGGCGCGTCGGCGGCAGCATCGAGCAACAGAACTGGTCCGAACTGGAGGAAGAATTCGCCGGTGACACCATTCGCGATCAGGGCGAAACCAGCCCTTCTAATCGCATCGGCTTCAAGGACATCCTGATTCCGCGCGTAGGTGGTGAGTACCAACTCTCAGAACATTTTGCCTTCCGCAGCGGTCTGGCCTACGAAGAATCGCCATTGGAAACCACTCGGAACCCAGAGCTGAACTATCTGGACACCGACAAGATTGTTCTTGGGCTGGGCCTGAGTGCCACCTACAAACGGACTCGATTGTTAGCCTACCCAGTTCGTTTGGACCTGGGATACCAGTATCAACAGTTGCAGGAACGGGATTTCACCATCGTAGATTCGAACGGAAATGAGCAGCAAGCCACTGCTGACGGTGACATTCATGTCATCAGCGGCTCTGTCACGCTGAAGTTCTGAGGAGATGTTGGCCATGAAGTACAACAAGACCCTGGCACTGATCCCTGCGATTCTGCTAGCCGCCTGTGGCGGTGACGAGCAGACGATCAACGAGCCGCCCGCTCAGGGAACGGTGGTGTATTCCTTTCCGGCTGACGGCCAGTCCGGTGTAAGCCCGAAAGCCGATTTGGTTCTGCGTTTCTCACACGCGGTCACGGACGCTGATGTAGCCAGTAAGATTCAAATTAGCGACGGCTCATCAGATCTGACGTTCACCTCCACACCGGTGGATGGCAATCGCGGTCTGATCGTGGATTTTGACGACGAGCTTTCCTTTGGTGCCGAGTACACCGTATCGTTCACCGAAGCGATCGAACTGTCCGGGGCGCAAGCTGCGCCAACACCAAACGCAGCCGGCCCCGAGGGCATTCAGTTCTCCACACGGGGCAGCTTCTCCGGGATTGCCTCGCTGGACAATCTGGGAGCGGACTTCGGTGTCGCGAACATGGTGCCGGACCCCAGCACCCCATTCCAGGCCATGAATTTCTCAACCTTCCGTCTCACCATGACCCAACCGGTTCACCCGGAATGGCAGTCCATGGGCGGTGTGATTGAACTTACCGACAGCGAGGGAACCCCGGTTCCGGCGACTGTGCTGGTCCGTGACCGTAATATCACTCTGGACCCCTGTCTTGCAGAAGAAGCCAGCCGCTGCGGGCGTGAGGAAGACATCCTCGAAGCCGGTGCCACCTACACCCTCTCACTGCGCAACCTGCCATCTTTGGGCGGCGGCACCCTGGCCGAATTCAGTCAGACATTCACGCCCAGAGACACAGGGCCTACCGTCGTTCTCAAACAGGGTCTGGTTGATTCCGGACTCAACACAGGAAGCACTGACATCCGCCGCTCTAGCCTGAATGGTGAAATCATCAATGGCGTTACCCTGAATTCCGTCCTGCAGGGTACAGCCGGTCCATCGAAGCAAACCGGTGACCTGTTCGCAGAACTGGGCTTTGCACCGGCGTTTGATGCAGACGAAGCTGTACCGTTGAGAGTACCCAAGGGCAGCCTCCTCAACAGCAGCAGCCTCGACGTGCTGATCAACGGACGCGTACCCATCATTAATCCGGCGACAGATAGCATTCAGACAACCGGAGATATCAAGGTCACGATGGTTTCTGATGCGTCGGGTTATCTTCTGCCAAACCCTTACACCGATTCCAACGACGCACCGAGACACGTTCGCTTGTTCATGGATGTGTCCATGAACACGGTTGAAGCTCAGCCCAATGCGTCTCTTTCCCAGGACCTGCTCGGCGTCGAACTCGTCGGTATTGCGATTGTTGAAGACGGCGTACTGACCATTGATGCTCTTGGGATGGTTGAACCTAACCTTCTGGGACAGGAAGTCACGGACTCGACCATCGCATTTCGCATTCAGGCAGCGACTGACGCTGAATCCCAGCTGTCGGCACAGGGTGAGCGGGACGATAACCTGGAAGACCTCACGGGCCCTCAACTCGTCAGCTGGATGCCCGGCCCAGACAGTGCCTTCCCCGGCGACAGGGACCAGATGCAGCGCCCGGGTGATCCGATCGTTCTGAACTTTGATGAGCCGCTGGACGCAACGTCCGTTGCTGACGGCATCCGGTTGTTTGCTGGAAGCACCGCGCTGTCGCTGGGCGCTGGCACCCTGGAAGCGAAAGTCGACGGCACATCGCTGACCTTGAATCCCGTAGGCGGCCTGGAGCACGGTGTTGATTACACGGTTCAGATCTCCAACTCCCTATCGGATATGAAGGGCAATGGCGCTGCGGCACAGAACCTCCAGTTTGCCCTGCCGGCCATCGCCACAACGGGCAATCCCGAGGTTATAAGGTCGCCGATTGCGCTGACCACCTATCCGGGCTTCCCATGCGTTACCGAAAACCAGGATATCGCGAACGGTGCTCACGGCACCTGTGTGGATGATGCGCCTGACGGCACGGTTCGAGACCAGTTGCCGGTCATGACCATGCCAACGGACCGGCCCATCGTGGTGAAGTTTTCCCAGTCCATGAATCTGAACACGATCAACCCCCAGTCCTTTGTGGTCGAGAAAATTGCCAATCCAGCAACACCGGGCGCCGTTGGTTCCGAAGCGGTTCAGACTGGACGGATCGAAAAGAACAATCAGCAGATTCGTTTCTATCCTGATCAAGCCTGGGAAGTTGGTGCCACGTATCGCTACACCATGCGCTCTGCGCAAGATGGTGACTGCGCATCCGGCAACATCATTTGCTCCGAGAATGACCTGGCGTTGCAAACAGACCTGCTCGTAGACCCTGCGGATGTCGGCGGGCCAGATCTGGAGATCTACTTCACCGGCGCGCCGGCACAGAAAAGCGTCTTCACGCCACTGCGCAACTTGCCTATCCGGGACACAAATTCCAACTACGTCGTGGATTGTGAACCGGGAGAGACCACGAACTGCCTCGAACCTTTTAACCATGAGAGCGATGGCAATGGCGGATATTTGCCCTCTGCAAACTCCACCAAACTGACCGTCATCAACGGCGAGAGCAATCAAGGTCCCACCCGAGTTGGGTGCTCACCGGACGGTGCGGACTGCCCGACTGAAAAGTTCATCTACCAGACTTATGGACTGGACACGGAGGTCGTCGGACCGGCCACGAATGAAGCTGACGAAGTGATTGGAGTCCGAGTGCTTTTGTACCCAACCATGCTGGCGACATCATCGGCCACCGTGATTGTTAGCGCCAACGCCCTTCTGGGAAGCGACATTGAGTCAACAACCGGCCCCCAGATTTTGCGCATGACCTACGGAACGCCCACTGAGGATAATCCACTGGGACTCGTCGAAGGCGTTATTGTTGAAGGTCCGTCCGGTGGCCCTGTGTTCAGAACTGTAGCGGATCTGACGTTGGATGCGCCCAATCTCACAGGCGCAACGACTCACGACCTCTACAGCAAACCGCTCACCCTGCAACTGGAAGGTCCGATCAATTTCTTTGACGACGGGAGAATGCAGATTGAGCAGCGCAACACAGTGGCAGAGGATATTACGGTCAACGCCACTTTGGCGGGAATTCCAGTGACGATCCCGCTGCGAATTCCTGCACAGGGCGCCTACCTCAACTTCCTCTCCAACCCAATTAAGGAGATTCCAGCGGAGTACTGAGTGGTTTCCATGGACATGGATGACTCTCATGCCAAAAGGCCGACTTGAACGTCGGCCTTTTTATTTCGGGCAATGAACACCCGAGCGGCAGTGAGAAACACGTCACAACCCTGACATTTCGACTGCACCCGCCCTGACCTCTTGCCCAGAAATGTAATCGTTTGTTATTTCGATATTTTACGGCGAAACGACCAGTGCCAGTGGTTGGCCAGACGTCTCAGCCTGTCAGAACAGCCAAAGCGCCCCTTTATCCTCAAATCTAGAATCGCCACAAAATCTTCATCAGCGTGGTTCCCGCTGGCCATCTGGCCTGTCGGCGAGCAAGGACGCGAATAAAAACAAAACTGGATTTCTGAGGAGCGTTGGCCATGCAGTACAACAAGACCCTTATCCTGATTCCTGCCCTATTCTTGGCTGCCTGCGGTGGCGAAGAGCAAACCATCAGCAAGCCCATCACACCCGGCTCAGTTGTCTACAGCTATCCCGCAGACGGGCAAAACGCTGTAAGTCCGCATGCGGATTCGGTTCTTCGGTTCAGTCATGCGGTTACAGACTCTGTCAGCGATCTGCAATCCAAAATCCAGGTGAGCAACGATGGCAATCCGATTCCATTTACCGTCGCTAAAATCGATGACGGCAGAAGCCTGACCCTTGCATACGACGAGCCACTGGCAACAGCGACCAACTTCGACATCTCATTCATTGAACCTCTGGAAGCAGAGAATGGCAGGACGATCGACACGCCCAACGCTTTTGGCGACCCCGGTGTGCAGTTTCAGACGCGTGGCGCATTGAATGGCATTGCCTCGCTGAATAAGACCTCGGATACCTTCACAGTCGCTTCACAGGTGCCTGCGTCGAACAGCGATTTTCAGGCCATGAACTTTTCCACGTTCCGCCTGACCATGACCCAGCCCATTCATCCGGACTGGGAGGCCCTGGGCGGTTCCATACAGTTGTTAGATAAGAACGATCAGGCCGTGCCTGCAACCGTTCTGGTCAAAGGCAACCGTATTGCACTGGATCCCTGCGTCACCGCCGAGCCCCTCATGTGCGGCAGTAAAGACGACATACTGAACAGCGACGCTCAATACACACTCCGGATTCAAGATCTTCCTAGTCTGGACGCCCCGGCAGGACCCCGCTTCAGCTCGGACTGGACCTTCACTCCAAGGGCGACCGGTCCGACCGTCGTACTTGCACAGACTGCGATCGATTCCGGACTGGCGTCAGGCGCCGCCGAGTCTGAGGCAACAAAGTCCATTCTGAATGGACAGATCATCAATGGCGTTACTCTGAACTCGGTCCTTCAGGGCACGGCCGGACCTTCACAGCAGACCGGTGACCTGTATGCAGAACTGGCGTTTGCGCCAGCGTTCGGGGCTGACGAAGCCCTGCCACTGCGAATCCCCAAGGGAAGCGTACTTCGCAGCACCAGCCTGGACGTACTGGTCGGCGGTGAAGTCCCGGTGCTGGACGCCGCGACTGACCAATTACAGACCACCGGCGATATCAAAGTGACCATGCTGTCGGACGCTTCCGGCTATCTGAGCCCGAACCCCTACACCGACGACATTAACGCGCCGCGCCACATCACCCTGTTCATGGATGTGTCCATGAACACCGTGAACGCGCAACCCAATGCGGCGCTCTCGCAAACGCTGATGGGCGTGGAACTGCGTGGGATTGCGATCGTCCAGAATGGCGTACTGACCATTGATGCGATCGGAACGGTGGAGCCTGGTTTGCTCGGTCAGGAGTTCACCGATTCAACCATTGCGTTTCATCTGGAAGCGGCGACGGATGTGAATTCTGCCCTGGACGCTGAAAACCTCCGGGAGATGGACAGCACTCCGCCCTCATTGGTGAGCTGGACGCCGGGTGCCGACAACGCCATCCCGGATACCCGTCAGTCCATTCAGCGCCCAGGCGACCCGGTGATTCTGTTCTTCGACGAACCTCTCGCCCCAGACTCTCTTGCCAGCGGTGTGACGCTTACCGAGAACGGAACCGCCGTGAACAACCTGGACATCCGGCTGGATGGAACGACGGTCACTCTGAACCCCGAAGGCGGCCTGAAACACGGCGTTGAATACAGCGTGGTCGTTAATGGCATCACGGATCTTGCCGGCAATCCGGCGGCCGTGGCCCCGCTGAACTTCTCCCTAGACCCGCTTGGAGGTGGCTCGGTGGTAAAACGCCCGCCGCTTGCCCTGACTACTTACCCCGGTTTTCCGTGTGAGACCAATCACTCGCTGTTGGACCTTGCCGGTGGCACGCTGGGGCAATGCTATGACGTTCGCGGCGATGCCTATTCGGGCGGTCGTGCCGCAACGGTGGACACACTCCCCGTCCCTACGATGCCGGCAAACCGTCCCATCACGGTGGTGTTCTCCAAATCCATCAACCCGGATTCGGTGATTCAAGGCACGACCTTCAAGGTTGAGCAGGTCACACAAAATGGAACTGGCGGAGGTTCGATCTCCAGCAGCGAACCTGTCGAAGGCCGCCTGGAATTGAACAACCAGCGACTGCGTTTTTTCCCGAGCGAGCCCTGGCAGCCAGGCGTTCACTATCGGTATACGCTGGCGTCCTCAGAAGCGGCCGACGCCTGCAGTCCTGGCACCTACAGTGCCATCTGTGACACCGACGGCCTGGCCTTGAAAACCGACCTGCTGGAAGGCCTGGACGATTCAAACGCCGGACCCGACCCCATGGTGCTCTATTTCACGGGCACAGAAGAGACAGATACGGTATTCACGCCACTGCGCAACCTGCCGATTCGTGACACGAATTCCAACTTCCTGGTGGATTGCAATCCAAGCACCAACGGCAGCGGCAATCGCACGTTCGAGAACGTGACAAACTGCCTCGAACCCTTTGCCCATATCGGCAGCGACCTTGATGGCTGGGAAGCCTCTGCCAACTCCACCAAGTTGGCGGTGACCGGGCAACTCGCCTCGGCCAGTGGCCTGGTTTCCTCCATTGCACCTGCACAGGTTGGCTGCGTCGCCGGTGAAGGGGTCACTTGCCCACGGGGTTCTTTCATTTATCAGACCTATGCGCTGAATACCGAGGTCAAAGGCCCGGGCGTTTACGATCCCGATCCCAACGTGACCGGAGACGAGATTGAGGGTGTCCTGGTGGATCTCTACCCCACTCTGTTGGCCACCACGTCCATCAGCGTCTTCACCAAGATCAACGTATTGGGCTTTATCCCGCTGCAGGAAGAGACCATCACCAATACCCAGGTGTTGCGGATGCGCTACGCCAAAGACGACCCGACCTGTACCGGCAGCAATTGTGCCCGCAACTCGCTGATCCCGGGAGTAATTGCAGAGGGTGAAGACGGCCAACCGGTCTTCATTACCAGTGCGGATCTGCTGATTGATGCTCCAGACATGGCCATCCCACTAGGCGGCACCCATGACCTCTATGGGCGCCCGTTTACCCTGAACCTCAAAGGGGACATCACCTTCTTCGACGATGGCCGGATGCAGATCGAGCAACGAAACTCCAATCGCGTCGGTGACAACGATGAATTGCTGGTCACCGCGAACACAGGCGGCTTCGAAAATGCCGGCGTTGTTACCTTGCGACTGCCGTTGGAAATTCCGGTCAACGGCACTTACCTCAACTTCGTATCCAATCCGGTGAAAGATTTACCAGCACAGCAATAAGGTTGTTTTCGGGCTTTTCAGGCCAGTCCATTGGACTGGCCTTTTTTCTACCACCAACCCTGATCACGCCTTTTCCCAAGTTCTTGGATTCCTGCTAACCTGATCCTTTCTCGGTTAATGCAGACTCTGGAGAGCAATCCATGGAGAACGGCACTCACTATCGTACCTGTCACTTATGCGAAGCCATGTGTGGCGTGGCGATTGAGGTGAAGCAGGGGCACATTGAATCGATCAAAGGCGACCCCGACGATCCGCTCAGCCAGGGTCATATCTGCCCCAAAGCCGTTGCCCTTCAAGATCTCCATGAAGATCCGGACAGACTCCGCAAGCCCGTTCGCCGAACCGCGGACGGCTGGCAGGAAATGGAATGGGACGAGGCCTTTGACCTGGTTGCAGACCGCTTGCATCGGGTCAAAAAGGAGCACGGTCGCAACAGCATCGGCGCTTATCTTGGCAACCCCAATGTCCACAATCATGGCGCAATGGTCGCGACGCTTCCCTTCCTTCGCGCCCTGGGCACCCAGAACCGTTTCTCCGCCACTTCCAACGATCAGCTGCCCCACATGCTGGCCAGCCTGGAGATGTTTGGCCATCAATTGATGTTCCCCATCCCGGACATCGATCGCACGGACCTGTTCATCTGCATCGGTGGTAATCCGATGGCCTCAAACGGCAGCCTGATGACAGTTCCGGATTTCCGCGGCCGCATCAAAAGCCTCAAGGCCCGCGGTGGGAAGATGGTGGTGATTGATCCCCGCCGCACCGAAACCGCGAAACTGGCCGACGAATTCCATTTTATCCGTCCAGGGTCGGATGCCCTGCTGCTGATGGCAATGGCACACACCCTGTTTGAAGAGGACCTGGTCAACCTCGGCCATGCCCAGCAATGGACCAAGGACGTGGATTTGATCCGACTGGCCTCGCTGCCCTTCAACCCGGAAACGGTCAGCCTGCAGACCGGCCTTGAGGCCGAGGACATTCGCCAACTTGCGCGCCAATTGGCCACCACTCAAAAAGCGGCCCTCTATACCAGAATGGGCACGAGCACCCAGAAATTTGGCGGCCTGGCCACCTGGTTGGCTTACGTGCTGAACATTCTGACCGGCAAGCTGGATAGCACCGGCGGCGTGATGTTCACGCAACCGGCCATCGATATGATTGCCCTGGGCGCGATGACCGGGCAGCGTGGACATTTCGGCCGCCGCCACAGCCGAGTCAAGAAGCTGCCGGAGTTTGGCGGTGAATTTCCGTCTAGCACCATGGCGGATGAGATCCTGACGCCGGGGGATGGGCAGATTCGCGCATTTGTTACCGTCGCGGGCAATCCGGTGCTGTCGAGCCCGAACGGCAGTCGCCTGGATGAAGCCTTCAGCGATCTCGACTTCATGGTGTCCGTGGATTATTTTCTTAACGAAACCACCCGGCATGCGGACGTGATCCTGCCGCCCACTGCGGGCCTTGAGCGCAGCCACTACGACCTGATATTTAGCATGTTTGCGGTGCGTAACACGGCAAAATACAGTCCTGCACTGTTTGAACCCGGCGAGGACGCAAAACACGACTGGCAGATTTTGCTTGAACTCGCTCATCGTCTGGAAAAGCTGAAGAGCGGTGGTCGCCTCCCGCTGCGAGCCGACGCCGGATGGCGGGCTTTCAAACAGATCGGTCCGGACCCGATCCTCGACCTCATGCTTCGATCCGGGCCCTACGGTACGGATATCGGACCGGCACGGGGATTGGTTCAACCAGCCATCGATCTGGTGATCGATATCTTGCCGGAACAGCACCCGTTGCGCGGCCTCGCCAAACTCAGCCCATTAAACCGTCATTGGCAGGACCTGCCCAAGGGCCTGTCTATCAAAAGCCTGAAATCACTGCCCAACGGTGTGGATCTGGGTCCCCTGAGACCTTGTCTGCCAGAGCGCCTTTTCACACGAGACCGCAAGGTCAATCTGGCTCCGAGACGCTATCTGGCAGATCTCGATCGCTTGCATGAAGCGCTTGCTTCACCACAGTCTTCGGACCTGCTGTTGATTGGCCGACGCCACGTGCGCAGCAACAATTCCTGGATGCACAACAGTCAACGTCTGGTCAAAGGCAAGGATCGCTGCACTGTGATGATCAGTCCAAAGGACGCCGCCCGTTGCGGCTTGCAGGCAGGGGATTCTGCGGAAGTCAGCACGCCAACGGGGCAGATCGTACTGCCTGTTGAAATCACTGACGATATTATGCCGGGCGTTGTCTCCGTCCCCCATGGGTGGGGGCATGACCGAGAAGGTATCGGCCAGGCTGTCGCCGCATCGCACGCTGGCGCGAGCATCAACGATGTGATCAGTGATGAAGAAATTGATCCGCTGGTTGGCACCTCCGTACTCAATGGTCAGTCGGTTCAGGTAAAGGTCTGGCGCGCCGAGCGGTCGCGCAAACGCGCCTGATCACCCATAACACGGAGAGAATTCAATGCCACAGTGGCTGCAATGGGCCCTAATCGTCGCTGGTATTATCGCCAGCGCGCTTTTGGCCAGATTTATCGTTCGTCAGCTCAGGGCGGTCCAGGAAGACACCCGCCGACGCCAGAAGACCGAGTCTTTCCAGAAACAGCGACGCGACAACATGGTGGAAAGTCTGCGGGTGTTGTCGATGGCGATTGAAGCGGATCAGGTGGAGTACTCAGAGGCCTGCCTGCGCATCAAAGGCCTGCTGGACCACGTTGAGCCGTCCCTGCTTCAGCGGGCGCCATTCGACATTTTCCAGACCGTCCACGATAAGATTCAACACATGCCGACCCATCAGGCGAGGCAGGAAACAGAAACCAAATTCGTCGAAAAAATGGACGAGGAGCGTGCCGCAGTTGAGGAAGAGCACGCAGACGCGATTCGTCGTGCCGCTACAGCACTGAAGGAACACGCGTTCTGAGTGAGCTTTGTAATTTTTTGTAATCGATCGCGCTTTTTGGCGCCGAGCTTTCGCTTTAGAAATCAACTCCTTTGACTTTTACCGCCCTAAACCGGTGCGAAACAGTGCCGGAAAATCATATCTTCATTCTTTAATTTTTTCAGCCTTTGGCTAAGTTAAAAGAAGTTGTCGCAAACTTAATGCGAGCTGCGACAGCTCACATTGTTTTCTCCTTAGCACTTGGACTGAATCTGCAATAAGCGGGTGAGCTTGCCGGCCTTTGGGCCGGCTTTTTTCATGGGATAAGGCGATTATTGAGGCGTCATCATTCCAGCCATAGCCATGATTACATCCTTGCTCTCGACCAGTTGATCAAACTGATGCTCTACCTTTTCCTGGTCCAGGCCCAGGGATTCATAGAGCGCTGCTGGCACCGGCTGACCTGCACCAAGAGCAACACCTCGCTTCACCAGTAGCTGCCGCCCAAGCCAGAGCAGGTTTGCATACACTTTGAATGGGCCGTCGTACCCCGGATTCTTCTGATAGCGAATCGCCAGACTCACTTCGTCAGGCATCCCCCAGTTCTGCATCAACTGGGCTGCAATCTGTTCTCTGCTTATCCCTAACAGATAGTGTTCTATCAGCGACGAGTCCAGGTGTGAGTTTACTTCCAGGGTGCGACACACCAGCTTGAAGTGTGGAGGAAAAACATGGGCCAGAACAAGATAACCGAAGTTGTGCAGCAGGCCCGACAGATAAGCCAGGCCAAAAAGCGGGCGTTCACCACGGGGCATCATGCTGGCAAGCACGCCTGCTGACTGAGCCTGCCAGATGGCCTGCTGCCAGTAATCAACGTAGCCTTCTGGGTGATCTTGCGGTGTTTTCAGCGCCCGACCGAGGGACAGGCCCATTGCCAGGTTCATCACCAGATCAAACCCGAGCACACGGGAAACAGCGTCATGCACTGAACGTACCTGCCCCGCCGCGGCGTAAAAGGACGACGACGCCCAACTGACCACCTGAGCCGCAAGGCTTGGATCACTTTCAACCACATCCACGAGATCGCCCATTACGGCGTTGGGGTTGACCCGCAGATGGATGATCCGTTGGGCTGTCTCAGGAAGCGGAGGCAGCTCCAGAGTGTCTTCAAGGCGTTGCTGTATACGCAGCGTTGTGAACTTGCGAATCGCAGTATGAAGCTGCGCCTGGTCCTGCTCAGGGCTGTCCAGATTGACAGCAATGGAGTCGGTCGGCACAGCAAAGGAATGACGTTCGGCTCCGTCGATCACGCTCTCGAAATCTTCCCGGGGCATCACCATGCACAGATTCTGCTGGCCCAGTGACACAGCAACGGACGAAAGGGCATCAACACGTTCATCGACAATGGTTGGCAGCCCAGTAAGAGAGGGCAGCGGCGGCATTTCGTTCAGCCCGGTGCGTTCACGAAGCCTCGCCTGATCCCGCCGGTTCATCAAGCTGAGGTCACGGCCCAACTTTTTATTCAGACCCTGGATATCAAACAGATCGCCCTGCCGGCAGATCGCCTGAAGGCTACCCTGCCCGTCACTCAAGAGCACCATGCGCAGTAGCTGGTCTCGTCCTGCCTGACCAACGTCACGCAGCGATACATCCGATGCAGAGTCTCCGAGTGCCTGCCTGACCGCGACAGGTAGTTCCATAGGTCTCTCCCTTGCTATTTTGGTTCCGCCGCGTTTGGCAGTCGTCCCTACACGGGAGTATAGGGCACTCTTTGCTATACGTCCCCATATCGAGTGCGATCACCCAACCATCGGCGAATCAGCCCATCCACCCTCTCGGGTGATTTCATAAGTGCCGGGGCCATATCCCGGATCGGAGCGATCCATCCCTTGTCGCGTTCAAAATCAGCCAACCGAAAGGCCATCATGCCGGTCTGGCGGGTACCCAGAACTTCTCCAGGCCCGCGAATCTCCAGATCTTTTTCTGCGATGACGAAGCCGTCCTGACTGTCCCTGAGAGCCTGAAGTCGCGCCTTACCATTATTAGAGAGCGGCGGATGGTACATCAGCACACAGAAGCTGGCCTCTTCTCCCCGGCCGACTCGTCCCCTTAACTGATGCAACTGCGCCAGACCCAACCGTTCTGGATTCTCGATGATAATCAACGACGCGTTGGGAACATCGACACCAACCTCAATGACGGTCGTCGCGACGAGCACATCGAGCTCGCCTTCCTTGAAACGCTCCATCACACCTGCTTTTTCAGCGGCTTTCAGTCGGCCATGCACCAAGCCCACTTTCAGAGCCGGCAGCCGTTCTTTCAGCTCTTCTGCTGAGGCTTCTGCAGCCTGACACTGAAGGGCTTCGGACTCTTCGATCAGCGTACATACCCAGTAGGCCTGCCTACCGGCTTCGCAGGCGCTGCGAACCCGATCAATAACATCGTCCCGTCGACTGTCCGGAATCGCGATCGTTTCAATTGGCTTTCGTCCCGGCGGTAATTCATCAATGACCGAGGTATCCAGATCGGCGTAGGCGCTCATGGCGAGGGTTCGGGGGATGGGCGTGGCGGTCATAATGAGCTGGTGGGGAGCCAACGAGCCGCCAACGCCCTTCTCTCTGAGCGCCAGCCGCTGGTGCACCCCAAAACGGTGTTGCTCATCCACAATCACCAGGGCCAGCCGGTCAAACGCAACGTCGTCCTGAAACAGCGCATGGGTGCCAATGACGACTCCCGCCTCGCCACTGCCAACCGCCGCGAGCGCAGCCTTACGAGCAGCACCTTTTACTTTGCCCGTTAGCCACGCCAACTGAATGCCAAGCGGCTCAAGCCAGCCCCTGAAATTCTGATAATGCTGCTCCGCCAGAATTTCAGTGGGTGCCATGAGCGCGACCTGAGCTCCTGAACCGATTGCCTGCAACGCTGCCAACGCCGCAACCACGGTTTTCCCGGAACCCACGTCGCCCTGCACCAGACGCAGCATCGGAACCGGCTGACTGAGATCCTGACGGATTTCCTTCAATACCTGCTGCTGAGCTCCGGTCAGGGAAAAGTGCAGCGCATCGAGAAACCGATGTGACAGATCCCCCGAGGGCATGAGCGGCAACGACTGTTTTGCCTGAATTTGCTGACGTACCTGGAGAAGACTGAGCTGGTGCGCCAGCAACTCTTCCATCACCAGGCGCTGTTGCGCCGGATGGCGCCCCTCCATCAACAGATGCACATCGGCAGTGGCCGGCGGAGAGTGCACCAGCTCAACGGCAGCCGTGATTCCGGGTAACTGATAGTCTGCCAGCAGCGCGGGCGGAAGCCAGTCATGAATGGGATAGCGTTTCAGATAGGTCAGAGCCTGCTGGCAAAGGGAACGGACCCGTGGCTGCTGAATGCCCTCGGTCAGAGGATAAACCGGAGTCAATGTCGCCTCACCGGCAGCCGGCATGGGCGGAGGGTTCACCTGATACTCCGGATGATAAAACTCGAAGCCCGCGCGCCCTGGCCGAACTTCCCCAAAACAGCGGACTTTGGTGCCTTCGGACAACTGGTTCTTCTGCGACGCATTGAAGTGAAAAAAGCGCATCACCAGGAAGCCGCTGCTATCTTTGAGCGTCACTTGAAGGCTGCGTCGTCGACCCATCACCAGGTCGGTCTTCATGACTTCACCCTCAACCACACCAACATCACCAATGCGCAGACTGCCCATGGGCAATACTCGCGTTCGGTCTTCGTAACGGTGGGGCAGGTGGAACAGTAAATCCTGTAGCGAATGGATGCCAAGTTTGCCCAGGGTGTCGGCCAACGCCGCCCCGACCCCTTTTAAAACCCTGACCTCAATGTCATCCAGTGACGTCATGCCATCTCTCAGGATGCGGCTGCAGGTTTTTCAATTTTGGCCTTCTCGATCACGCGGCACTGGCTTGCGGCCAGTGAAAGGACATCGATCGCCTTGGGTCGAGGAAAGGTCACACGCCATGCCAATGCAACTGTGCGATATGGGATCGGCGCCTTGAACGGCCGAACTGCCAGAATGTCCTCATCGTATTGCATCGCCGTTGCGGCAGACAGCGGTAGCACCGTAATACCAAGCCCCGACGCCACCATATGCCGAATGGTTTCCAGGGAACTTCCCTCGGTCACCAGTGCCGGGGACCCAGCGGCGCCTGAATTGCGCGTAACTGCATCCACTAACGGCGGACACGACTCCAATACCTGGTCGCGGAAACAGTGACCGGGCCCCAGCAGGAGCAACTGCTCTTTCGCCAGTTCTTCAGCGGTCAGGCTCGATTTCTCAGCCAGCGGATGGCCGCCAGGCAGAAGCACTACAAATGGCTCGTCGTAAAGTGGCAGGGTGACCACTTCCGGTTCTTCGAAGGGCAGCGCAATAATGATGGCGTCGAGCTCCGACTGCCGCAGTTTCTGGCGCAGGGTGGCCGTGTAATTCTCTTCGATATAAAGCGGCATTTCAGGCGCGGCACGGCGCAGCTCAGGCAACAGATGCGGGAATAAATACGGGCCAATGGTGTAAATAGCGCCGACTTTCAATGGCGCATTCAATTGGTTCTTGCCATTTTGCGCCAGGTCACGGATCAATCCGACCTGATCCAGGACACGCTGGGACTGGTCAATGATCTGCTTGCCTGTTTCCGTCACCTGAATGCTGTTTTTGCTGCGCTCGAAAAGAGGGATACCCAGTTCATCTTCCAGCTTCTTAACCGCAACGCTCAGCGTAGGCTGGCTGACGTGACAGCGCTCTGCGGCTCGACCAAAATGCCTTTCGCGGGCGAGAGTAACAACGTATCGTAATTCGGTGAGCGTCATGCTGGGCTCCGGTTGCGAGGGCCTGAAGTGCGCGGAGAATACCGCATCTTTAATTTATGACTAAAAGAATAAGGATTGAGTTTGCCTATGGCAATCACTGAACACAACCGACAGCCAAAGATTCTGATTGCCGGCTGCGGGAAGCTGGGCGGTCGTGTCGCCTCGCAGCTGTCATCACAAGCCGAGGTGTATGGTCTGCGGCGGAACCCATCCAAGGTACCCGAAGGTGTAACACCAGTCAGCGCAGACTTGCTGGACAGGACAACGTTGCAACAGTCAGTGCCCGCAGGTCTGGACATTGTCATCTACTGCCTGACTCCAACCAGCTACGACGACGCCGGTTACACAAATGCGTTCGTCACCGGTTTAAACAATCTCCTGTCAGCCCTAAAGGGACAAACCCTCAGTCGACTGCTCTTTGTCAGCAGTAGCAGCGTGTACTCACAAAACGACGACAGCTGGGTGGATGAGAACAGCCCCACTGAACCCGCCAGATTCAGCGGCCAGGCTATTCTTCAGGGAGAGCAAATCGCCCTGTCCTCAGAGTTCCCGGCGACGGTGGTGCGGTTTTCGGGCATTTATGGGCCATCGAGACCGCGCTTTCTGACTGCGGTGATGAATGGCGAAATGGACCCAGCGAAACCGGCGCCCTACAGCAACCGGATTCACGAAGCCGATGCCTCGGCGGCGCTTTGTCACCTTACTCAACTCGCCCTGACAGGCAAGCCGCTGGAAACCTGCTATCTGGCCAGCGACTGTGAGCCGGTCCGTCTGGATGAAGTTGTGGAATGGGTGCGCCAGCAGGTGCCCTGCATGGCACCGCTCAACGACGCAAGGAAGGGAGGCCGAGCAGGTAGCAAACGCTGCAGCAATCAACGGTTGCTAGACAGCGGGTATCGTTTTCGTTATCCAGATTACAGAAGCGGTTATCTGGAGATGATCGACCAACTTACCTGAAACGAAAAAGGCGGCCATCTGGCCGCCCCTTTCAGTGTATTCAACGTAGCTGTTCGGGTTGGTACTGGAGTCAGCTCAGAACCATAACCGCTTCCATTTCAACCGGTACGCCCTTCGGCAACGCTGACACCTCAACCGCCGCCCGAGCGGGATACGGCTCCTGGAAATAGGTCGCCATGATTTCATTAACCGTCGCGAAATTGCTCAGATCCGTCACGTAAATATTCAGTTTGACGATGTCCTTGAGTTCACCACCGCTGGCCTCGCAAACGGCTTTGAGATTTTCGAACACGCGACGCGTCTTGGCAGAAAAATCGCCGGCCACGACTTCCATGGTTTCCGGATCCAACGGAATTTGCCCGGACAGATACACCGTATCTCCGGCTTTGACAGCCTGAGAATAAGGCCCAATGGCCTGAGGCGCGTTTTCAGTCTGGATGATGGATTTGTTGGTCATGACCTGATGGTCCTCTCTTGGGGAAAAACCTCAATCGTCGCCCTGTCGGAGCCAACCTGTCAACTATCGAAGACGCACGCTGAGTAGTCGATCAGTTGCGGACGCGATTGATGTGACTGACGGCCTTGATATTGCGAATTCTGCGCATCACACGCGCCAGATGGCGCCGCCCTTTAACATGCACCACCAGGCTGACGATGCCCAGCTTCGCATTCTGTTCTTCAACGTTTATTCGTTCGATATTTCCATCCGCGACGGCGACAGCATTTGCCAGCTCGGCAATCACGCCACGTTGCCGCTCAAGCTCAACCCGCAATTCCACCGAGAACTCGTCGGCGATGTCTTTCGCCCATTTGAGTTGCGTCAAATGGGATCGCGCTTCGTCATCATCGGGAAGGCGCGCGCAGGTGTCCGAGTGGATCACCATTCCTTTCCCAGAGTCCATTACACCCACCACCGGGTCTCCGGGGATCGGCTTGCAACAATTGGCGAAGCGCACGAGCAACCCTTCGGTACCACGGATGGTCACCGAATCGCGTTCTTTACCGCTGACACTCGAGGCCTGCGCCTCAGCTTGTCCGCCACTGATCAACTGGCGCGCAACAAGGTAGGCCATGCGATTGCCAAGCCCGATATCGCTGATCAGATCATCCAGACTGCTGACCTGGTTATGCCGGACAACCGCGTCAATCTGCTCTTCACCGACATCCGACAATTTCGCCCCGAAGCCTTTCAGCGATTTCTTCAGCAAAGCACGGCCAAGCTCGAGCGACTCTGCCCGCTTCTGGTTTTTCAGCACATGACGAATACTGCTCCGGGCTTTGCCAGTGGTCACAAAGCTCAGCCAGGCCGGATTGGGCCGCGCACCGGGCGCCGTGATAATTTCAACTGTCTGACCACTTTGCAGCGACTGGCTCAGCGATCCCAGGTTGCGGTTGATGCGACAGGCCACGCAGGCATTGCCGATGTCCGTATGGATCGCATAGGCAAAATCGACCGGTGTTGCGCCGCGCGGCAGTTCCATGATCCGCCCTTTCGGCGTGAACACGTAGATTTCATCCGGGAACAGGTCTACCTTCACGTGCTCGATGAATTCCAGCGAATCATCGGCACGCTCCCGCATCTCCATCAGCCCCTGCACCCAACGATCCACTCGAGTCTGGTTCGCGCTGGTGATGTCTGATGGCTCGTTCTTGTACATCCAGTGAGCCGCGATACCGTTGTTGGCGATGTGCTCCATTTCCTCGGTGCGAATCTGGATCTCGATATTTACGTGCATACCGAACAGCGTGGTGTGCAACGACTGATAACCGTTGGCCTTGGGCATGGCGATGTAATCTTTGAAGCGTCCGGGCAGCGGTTTGTAGAGACTGTGCACGGCGCCGAGAATGCGGTAGCAGTCGTCCTCGGTGTCTGTAATGATCCTGAACGCGTACACATCCATGATCTCGTGAAAGGATTTGTGCTTGAACTTCATCTTGTTATAGATGCTGTTCAAGTGCTTCTCTCGCCCCTGAATCCGACCCGGCAGCCCACGCTCTTCGAGTTTCTCCTCGAGCTTGCCCCGAATGTCATCGATGATTTCCCGGTGACTGCCCCTGAGTTTCGCCACGGCCTTTGAAATGTACTTCGAGCGCATCGGATACAGCGAAGCGAAACCGAGGTCTTCTAGCTCGGTACAGATGGAATGCATGCCAAGGCGGTTGGCAATAGGGGCATAAATATCGAGGGTTTCGTTGGCAATCCGCTGGCGCTTCTCATAGGGCATGGGCCCAAGCGTTCGCATGTTATGGAGTCGGTCAGCGAGTTTCACCAGGATCACCCGGATATCCCGAGCCATCGCCAACGTCATTTTCTGGAAGTTTTCCGCCTGGGCTTCCGCCCTTGAGCGAAACTCGATCTGGGTCAGCTTGCTGACACCATCAACCAGTTCAGCAACGTCTTCCCCAAATTGTTCTGCCAGCGCGTCTTTAGGGATGCCAGTGTCTTCGATGACGTCATGAAGCATCGCCGCCATCAGGCTCTGGTGGTCCAACTTCAAGGCCGCAAGAATGTGCGCCACGGCCAGCGGGTGGGTGATGTAGCGGTCGCCACTTCGGCGCATCTGGCCTTCGTGGGCTTGTTCGGCGTAATAGTAGGCACGTCGCACCTGGTTGATGCGATTGGTATCCAGATACGTGCTCAGCTCACTGGCCAGCACATCGACCGTTGCCTCTGCCGACACCGCGCCTCCGTCTATTCCTGATCCGACCTTTCCTGAAACTCAGGGACAAAAAAACCCGAATGCGAGCATCCGGGTCCTTCCGACGTCACTTCGATTTAATGCTTCTACATACACTATAAACCGGAATGACGGATTTCAATACTTTTCAAAGAGCTGACTCTTAATCTTCTTCTTCCTCGGCAAGAAGATCGCGGCCGATTTTGCCCTCAGCGATTTCACGCAGCGCAATCACGGTCGGCTTGTCATTCTCTTCCATCACCAGCGGCTCAAAGCCTTTTGTGGAGATCTGACGAGCGCGCTTGGTAGCCAGCATGACCAGCTGGAAGCGGTTATCAACGTTCTCAAGGCAATCTTCAACGGTTACTCGTGCCATAGTTTCCCCGACTTAAACACTAATGTCTGATTCAGCAGACCGCGTAGTCTAAACGCAGACGCTCGATTTGTATACAGCCATACACAGAGTTCAGGCCATACCTGACAGCTTGCCAAGCAGGTTTGCGTGTCGTGCCTGCTGGCCCTCACTTAACAGGCGCTGGGATCGAACAATCGCCAGGAGATCATCCAGCGCTACGGAAAAATCATCATTCACGACAAGATAGTCGAACTCGGCAGAATGACGACATTCTTCGGCAGCCTCACCCAGGCGACGCTCCACCACTTCTTGACTGTCCGTGCCCCGCCCTGTCAGACGTTCCCGAAGCGCTTCGGGTGACGGCGGAACAATGAAGATTCCCACACAAGAGGAAATCTGACGCCGGACCTGTTGAGCGCCTTGCCAGTCAATCTCGAGTACCACATCCTGCCCTCTGGCCAGGGTTTCCTCTACCCAGACCTGAGAGGTGCCATAATAATTTCCGAAGACATCTGCGTGCTCCAGAAAATCGCCCCGATTGATCATGGCTTCAAACTCGTCGCGAGCGACGAAATGATAATTGACCCCATCCTGCTCACCGGCGCGCATCGGTCTGGTGGTGTGGGAGACAGATACCCCCAGCTGCGAATCCCGTTTGAGCATCTCTGCAACCAGGCTCGTTTTTCCGGCACCGGACGGCGCCGAGATAACAAACAGGGTTCCATGATCTGAAGGCTGGTTATTAGACACGACGACTCCCGTTTACCGTAAGACCAGGTCTCGGCGCACCGGGAATCGGCACGCCGTGAAGAAGTGGGAGGATTATACGATTTAAAGAGTCGCCCCGCACGCAAGCCTACCGTCCAATATCGAGACGGCAGTGCGAGTTCGCAATTCGGCTAACGGTGCCCCAGGGTTTTCAGTCCGAGAATTTTATGACGAGATTGGCACCGGCTGAGTACGCAGATGACGTTCCGTTCAATGAATAGCCAACCACCGGCTGGATGAACAGGTTTCGCGTTACTCTCGCCGTCATGCCGAACTGCATGGTGGCAAAGTCATTCTGTCGGATAGTTGCCCGACTGAAACGGGTTTCGGACACGTTGACCAGCTCAAAGGAGCTGTTCAGTGACAGGTCGTCATTGAGCTGGAACGCGTAGCCAAAACTGGCGCTGACCCGATCAGAAGCCTCGAGCAAGGCAACATTGTCAAAATCCTTACCGTCCGTGTATCGATAGGCAAGCGTTCCGTACAAGACTGCGGGGTCAAGCGACTTGAGAAAGGTCACGCTCGCGCCGGCGGCAAACGAGCTATCGTCCGTCGGGATTCCGAAATCCAGACCCAGAATGATTTCCGGGCGACCAACATCCTCTTCAACCGCAACGGCCCTGAAACCCAGATCCGCTTCAAACACGGTTTCGTCCAGCTTATCCCCCACGCGCTCACCCAGCAGATAAAGCTCGTCCTGCTGCTCAATGACGCGGCTTCGCAAGAAAATCTCAGTCTCATCAGCAAAGCTGTAACGGAAATTCGATTGCAGCGTGGCCAATCGCGACTCCTGCGTCGCCAGGGCAGAACTGCCACTCAGCAACAGCTGGCGATCACGGCGCGTGTAGAAGGTACCGACGTCCATCGAAAACTCCCCTTTTTCGACGAGCACCCCGGTTTCATTGCGGAAGGCTTGCGCCGAGGTCTCGTCAGTGCGCTCCTGACCGAGGGTTCCTACCTCCGTCGATTCACCAACTTGACCGCCCGAATCAGCATCTGTCGAATCTGCCGCGACACCCCCTGACAGCATGGAGCGACGCCGCGCCTCGCTGCGTTCCAACCACGCAATGAGGGCGTCCCGACTGAACAGCCACTGGGTCGATTGATCCCGCAGTCGCACGGCCCGACCGGGAATTGTCTCTGCCTGCGCCATCAGCTCCAATGTTTGCTCATCCAGTCGCAACAGCTCGGCGGCCTCGCTGAGGGTAAGCACATCAGGCGGAGCAGGCTCCGCCTCGGCCAAAGCACTTACGCCAATGAGGAAAGCTATTAAAAGCGGAGCAATGGGTCGGATCAGAGAGGTCTTGTTCATCGCGGCGTCATCAGTTCCATAGGGGTTGTGAGTCCAGAAAACGGCATGCGTGAGCGCGCATCCTGCAAACCTGGCCGGGGTCCTGCTTCCGGGTCGAGCGTCCCCGCAGCGATCAGGGCATCACTGACTTGCGGGGGCTCGACCGCCAGCAAAACCCCTTTGTTGCCGTCAACAGCCCACATTTCCTTGAATTGGTAGAGGGGATAACTGACGTTGCCCCGGGATGGATCAGCCAGATAAGCGCGTCCGTTACGAATACCGCGAAGCACGGAAAAATGATCGTAACCGGCGGGTTCGATGTAGACGATAACTGGAACCTTCAACGCTTGGAGCTGCTCAATATTTGCCCGCAGACCAGCCGCCTTGTATCCGAAAGCCAGAGCCAATCTTTGCAGATCGAGCAGAGTGAGTCCGCTGCTTCGGCGCTTTTCAATCACGTCTTCCGGTGTAATTTTCAGCAACGCCTTGAGCACCATTTTTTCAGATACTTCATCTTTCCACTGGTGCGTAAGCAAGGTCGCCAATGCGGCCGCGCCGCAGGAATAATCCAGGGCCTGCTTGATCAGACCTTTATCGCGCAAACCCGCCACGGAGACCACTGAGCTCTCAATACGGGTTGAGCCCCCGACGTTTTCAGGGAGCATACCGGCAAAAGATGCGGCACTCATCAATCCGGCAAAAGTCACGAGGCAACGCACTAACATCTTCATGCGCCATCCACAAAAAACAGTCATTTTTAACGCTGACATCCCAGTCGCCGCCTCCTGAAACTCACCAGAGCAAACACAAAATAGCCACCTGACTTGCAGGCCAGGTGGCTATGGGCTTGGGACTTAATCAGGCCTTATTAGGATTTAGGGCCGGAGTTAGCACCAGCATTGCCTCCAGGTGCCATTTCATCCCAACCACGCGTGCTGCGAAGTGGGCCACCCTCTTCGCCAGCAGGAGTCCCGACCACGACACCACCAACGAAAGTCGAGCCATGACCCATACCCTCAACGGTGGACATTTCTTCAGCGGTCATTGCCTCCATCTCAAGATCAGATACGACGGACACTTCGCCAGCCTGAGCTGAAACGGCGAAGGCGGAAACCAATGCAATACCAATCACTTGTTTAAGCATTATTATTTCTCCATTGTTCCAAACGTCAAAAAGTGCAACATGCACAAACGGAATACGGGAGCGCCGAAAGGAGAGTTTCAACTTTTTTTGAACAATGGTTGAGGCATGGCATGTTCGGTACGACCCGGCTTTAAGTAACCGCTTTGCAGGCGACTGAGACGCACCCGGTTTGATCATTCAATATTTTGTACCTGCTCGCGCATCTGCTCAATGAGCACCTTCAGATCCACGGCCGAGCGAGTCACCCGCGCATCGATACTTTTGCTGCTCAAGGTGTTGGCCTCGCGATTAAGTTCCTGCATCAGAAAATCCAGCTTTCGCCCCATGGCGTCGTCGCCCTTGAGGACCGATGTAATTTCGTCAACATGCGCGTCCAGTCGATCGAGCTCTTCCGCTACATCGGACTTCTGCGCCACCATGACCATTTCCTGAGACAACCGGGCGGGTTCGAGCTCCACCTTTGCCTGTTCAAACCTGTCCCGAATCGCCTGCGACTGCGCCTCGAGCAATTCCGGCATCAGCGAACGGACGTCAGCGACCAGCTTTTTCATAGTCGCGAGGCGGTCTTCGAACAGGGGCCGAAGTCGCTCTCCCTCCCCTTCACGAACTTTGACCAGTTCGTCCAGTGCTCGCCCGAACAATGACTCTGCCGCAGATTTTACTTCTGACAGGTCTTGCTCCCTGGAGGCGAGAACGCCGGGCCAGCGCAGAATATCCAGCGCATTTAGATGAGCAGGGTTATCGAGCATGCGGTTGATGTGGTTTGCGGCCTCGTTGACGGCGTGAGCCATGGACTCGTTGATTTCCAACTGCTGGTCAGCGTCGGCCGACTGCAGGCGTAGCGAAACATCCACCTTACCGCGCTTCAATCGTTTCCTGAGCTGCTCCCGGAAACGGTTTTCGAGCTCCCGCAGCGAATCCGGCAACCTGAATGAGGGCTCCAGATAGCGGTGGTTTACCGTGCGGATTTCGCAGGTAAGCGTGCCCCATTCACCCTGAATATCCTGGCGCGCAAACGCCGTCATACTTCGAATCATAAGGACTCCGCCATGGTCATGTTCAATTCACTGAGTCTAGCAGCATGGTCGGACGCTTTGCAGCGCGTGTTATACTCCGACGCTTTCCCCAAAACCGGACCTGCGCGCCGGACATTCACGAACGTCATCAGGAATCATTATGAGACCGAGCGGAAGAACGCCCGAACAATCTCGAGACATCCGAATCACACGCCATTACACCCGCCACGCCGAGGGCTCGGTGCTGATCGAATTCGGGGACACCAAAGTCATTTGTACCGCGTCCGTTGAGAACAAGGTACCGCCTTTTCTGCGGGGCGAAGGCAAAGGCTGGATCACCGCCGAATACGGTATGCTGCCACGGTCCACCGGCAGCCGCATGGGCCGGGAAGCAGCGCGGGGCAAACAAGGCGGGCGCACCGTGGAAATTCAGCGCCTTATCGGCCGCTCACTGCGCGCTGCGGTGGATCTGACCGAACTGGGTGAACACTCCATCACCATCGACTGCGACGTTATTCAAGCCGACGGCGGCACCCGAACTGCCGCCATTACAGGCGGATGTGTGGCGCTAGTGGATGCGCTTAACCATCTGGTCAAGGAAGGACGCATTAAGAAATCACCTCTGAAACAAATGGTGGCGGCCTTTTCCGTGGGCGTTTACAAAGGCACTCCGGTGCTGGACCTGGACTATCCGGAAGATTCCGAGGCCGAAACCGACATGAACGTGATCATGACCGACCAGGGCGGCTTCATCGAAATTCAGGGAACGGCAGAAGGCGCGCCGTTTGAACAGGAAGAATTGGACGGCATGCTGAAGCTGGCCAAGCTGGGCATCAACCAGTTGTTCGAGGCTCAGAAAGCGGCGTTGGC
>CAZWEP010000012.1:29389-42095 GCA_964632565.1 uncultured Marinobacter sp.
TCGTAATCCATGATCACCGGGGCGTGATCCGAGAACCGGGTACTGTCATCAATCCAGCCATCCAGCACCGTCTTGCGAATACCGGGCGTCAGCAACTGATAGTCCACCCGAATCCCCGCTTTCTTGCGAGAACCCTCTGCCTGCTCTGGCCACCAGGTAAACTGATTGCTCTGCTTGTTCAGGTCGCGGAACGCATCTACGCAGCCCATCTCGTCAAAGAGGCGATCCAGCCAGGCGCGCTCATGGGGCAGGAAGCCTGAGAAGTCGAGCTTGTGGTAAAGAGGGCTGGCATCGGTCACGTGGTGTGCAGTTTGCAGGTTGGCGCAGAAGATAAACTGGCGGCGCTTGCGCAAAGTCTTTTGCATATGCAGGCCGAACGCCTCCATAAACTCATCCTTGTGATCCAACACCGTCAGGTCGTCGCTGCCAATCAGCTCTTCCTCGCGCCCAAGGGCGCAAGGGGCTAACACGCAGGCAACCGACACCTTGTCAAAATCCGCCTGGATGAAGCGCCCTTCCCTATCCGCCTGTTCGTTGGCAAAGCCGTACATGATGGCTTTGGGAAAATGTCGGGTGTAGATGCCAACGCCGCCATCTTCGTTGCGCTCGCCGTCGATGAAATACGCCTCGTAACCTTCTGGAATCAGGTTGTAATCTTCAATCTCATAGGCTCGCATGCGGTGATCCTGAACGCAGACCACATCAGCATCCTGCCTGGCCAGCCATTCAAAAAAGCCTTTTTCAACAGCCTGCGCCAGACCGTTGACGCTGATCGTTACTACGCGCATACGTGTTCCCTGATTCGGTTTGAGTGTATGATACCGCTTTTGCGTTTCAATTAAAGTTCCAGACCCACCAGATGCCCTGCCATGCATGACTACCAGAAGAATTTCATCGAGTTCGCTATACGCCGTGAAGTTTTGCGTTTTGGCGAATTTACCCTTAAGTCCGGACGCAACAGTCCCTACTTTTTTAACGCCGGTCTGTTCAATACCGGCGACGATCTATTGGAGCTAAGCAAGGCTTATGCCGCTGCGGTTAACCGCAGCGCGCTCCAGTATGACATCATCTTCGGCCCTGCCTATAAGGGCATCCCACTGGCAACTGTGACCGCCATGGCACTGGCTTCCCAGGGCATCAACAAGCCGTTTGCCTTCAACCGCAAAGAGAAGAAGGACCACGGTGAAGGCGGCAACATTGTGGGCGCCCCATTGCAGGGCGACGTGCTCATCGTTGACGACGTCATTACCGCTGGCACTGCCATTCGCGAATCCATGGAGCTGATCACCGCAGCAGGTGCCCGCCCTGCCGGAGTGCTGATTGCTCTTGACCGCCAGGAGCGTGGCTCCGGAGAGTTGTCCGCCATACAAGAGGTTGAACAAACCTTCGGTATTCCGGTCATCAGCATCGTCCGGCTTGATCAGATTCTGGACTATCTCAATCAGCGCCCCGGATTTGAACATCATGCGGAACGCGTCGCCGCGTATCGAGATTGCTACGGCGTGTAACTGGCGCATGGCATCTGGCGCGGCTTTTGATATGCTGCCAAAGAACCCACTGAACGATGCCGAGGGCCGTCACTGATCATGAAGCCTTTCTTCCGTCTTACTCTGTGCGCCTCTCTGGCAGGCGCCCTACTGTTACCATCCGGCGTACTTGCGAATATGTATCGCTACACCGATGAGAACGGTCGTATTGTGATCAGCAACACCATTCCTCAAGCAGCGTCCAAACGCGGCTACGACATCCTCAACAGCAAAGGCCGGGTTGTTGAGACGGTCGACCCTGCACCCACCGCTGAGGAGATTGCAGCCAGAGAAGCAGAAGAGCGTCGCAAGGAGGCCGAAGCCCATCAGCGCGAGCTCGACAAAAAACTCCTCGAACGCTTCACACATCCTGACGAAGCAGTCCAGGCTATGCATCGCAAAATCCGCGAGCTTGAGAGTCTTTCGCAGCTCAAGCGCGGCAACATCGCAGTGATCGAAAACCAACTCGATAGCGAGCAGAGCCGTGCTGCCGACCGCGAGCGCTCTGGCCAGAAGGTTCCCGAAGCTACGCTCAACAAAATTCAGCGCCTGGAATCCCAGATTCGCGATATTGAAGATGAAATCGCATCTCAAAAAGCTGAAATTGCCACTCTTAAGCAGCGCTACATCGACGATATCGAGCGACTCGAAATCATCACTGGTAAATCGCGGACCCTGCCGCTGGAGCCATCGCCGGAATCGGACGGCTCCTGAGTCCACTTCTTGCCAGCCAGAACAGCTCAGCCAGGCAGCAATGCATTCGCTGGCCTGCGCACAAAAAAGGCCGCCCGCAGGCGGCCTTTTCAGCAATCCATCAACTCGCCATTAGGCAGAAGCTGTGGTCGCTTTCTTGGCAGCTGGCTTCTTGGCCGCTGGCTTCTTAGCAGCTGGCTTCTTGGCTTCTACAGTTTTCTTTGCAGAAGTCGCAGCCTTGGAAACCTCGTCTGCGCTTTCAGCGGCTTCTTTCTCAAGCTTGGCTACCAGATCCGCAGCGAAACTGCCGAAACGGGTGTTCAATGAACGCAGCTGCTCGAACAGGTCCTTGCTGTAACCGTTGTAACGAGTGCGCAGAGTCTTAACGCTGTACTCGCGCGCTTCGCTCTCAAGCTTCTCAGCGTAATCGAAAGGCTTGGCTGCGAGCTTCTTCTGCTGCTCTTCAGCGGCGTTGATGCCCTTCTCTACGATTTCCTGCAGCTGTTCCTGATAAGTTTTAAGTTTGCCCATGGTCTTTCTCCTTTAAGGTTAATGATGCCAATCTAAACATCGAAATTTGCATCTTTGCGACCGGATCGTCGGTCGGTTCTTAACATCACATTCGCAGAGTAGGCTCAAAAATTAGAATGATCATACTAATAGTAAAACGTTGATCTTGAAGGCTTGAAAATAACCTGTCCTGAGGCTTACGGAACTGTCACTTGATACTGTCGATTCGGGCGGCATACTTGGCCCCTGAATCGCAGACCGTCTCCCCGCATTATTCTGGCCTCGCAATGTGATCGACAGCGATCACATCCTCATTTGTTTGAATTTGGCTTTATGAGAGCTGCAAAGACAGCTCCAGTGCGAGAAAACCATGAGAAATATCCAACGTCAGGCCGTTTACGGCCGCTGGCTGAGCTCGGCGCTCATTTTACTGATACTGTTCACTGGCAGCGGATGCCAGGAAGACACCAACGACTCGCGAGCAGCTTCGGCCAACGCGCGCGCTGCATCGGATCAACGGCTCGATAAAGCCGTATCTTCGTTTCAGGACGCCCTTGGACAGGAAGACACCCAAACTTATGAAGACCCACCGACGCTGAAATGGTCCACGCCACAGACACGCGAGGACGGATCGAGACTGTATGCAGAAGAGATCAAAGGCTATCGGATTTACTACCGACTGAAATACCGGACAGAGTTTGAAGTGATTTCCATTCCAGATTCGGACACGAATCAGTACACACTCAGCGGATTCGAACCTGGTGCTTACGAGTTCTCCGTCACAGCGCTGGACGAGCAAGAGCGAGAGAGCCGGCGATCAGACGCCGTTAGTGTCAATCTGATCTGAACTTGAAGGTAGCCGGCCCGGCCGGCTCTACCAGCGGAACAGCACCCAACTGGGGACCAAAAGCTCGGTTTCGGTTTCGCGAATCCAGCCGCCTCCCTCGGCCGGCACCAGATAATATTCCGGTCCGACTTCCGGCACTACTTTGATCTCCACCAACTCTCCGTTTACCCGATATTCGTAAATGACCTCTTTGCCCTCACCGGGACGAATGACGATCTGCGCCTCAGAGCCCGGTGGCTGATAATCCGAAATCACCACGGGCTCCTGCGGATCTTGCGCGGGGGCACCCTCTTCCTGCGCGAATACACTGCCAGAAAGGACGCTAGCAAACAGGGCAAAGCAAGCGATGAGATTCGTTTTCATGGTACCCTCTGGATCAAAACGGAGCCTGTGTTTACAGGTTTGCACAAGCCACCCCCTGCTGCAATAACATTCCGGATTCCTTCAGACATGACAGACTCTCAGACTCCACCCGTGGTTCTTGTTGACGGCTCTTCTTATCTTTTTCGCGCCTATCACGCGCTGCCACCGCTGAACACCAGCAAGGGCCAACCGACCGGCGCCATCAAGGGTGTAACCAGCATGTTACGCAAGCTCGAACAGGACTTTCCCGGATCGAAAATGGTGGTGGTCTTCGATGCCAAAGGTAAGACTTTTCGACACGACCTCTATGAAGAGTATAAGGCCAACCGCCCCCCCATGCCCGAGGATCTGGCGGCTCAGATCGAACCCATCCACAACATCGTCCGCGCCATGGGCCTGCCGCTACTCATCGTAGAGGGTGTGGAAGCTGACGACGTCATCGGCACTCTGGCCGATGAAGCCACCAGTAAAGGCATCGATGTGGTGGTTTCGACGGGCGATAAAGACATGGCCCAACTGGTGAGCGATCACGTTACCCTGATCAACACCATGACCGATACCCGAATGGACAGGGAAGCCGTCGTCGAAAAGTTTGGTGTAAAACCTGAACAGATCATCGATTACCTGGCATTGGTTGGCGATAAGGTCGACAACATTCCCGGCGTGAATAAATGCGGCCCCAAAACCGCCGTTAAGTGGCTTCAGTCCTGGGAAACATTAGACAGCGTGATTGAGCACGCGGATGAAGTGAAGGGCAAAATAGGTGAATACCTGCGTGAGGCAAAAGACTCCCTGCCTCTGAGCTACGAGCTTGCCACGATTCGGACCGACGTGGACCTGGAGTTCGGTCTGGAAGACCTCAGCTTGCGGAATCAGGACGATGCTGAACTGCTCGCGCTTTTCAAAGAATACGAATTCCGCTCGTGGATTGCAGAGCTTGAAAATGGGGATTCCCAGACCGACGACGACACCAATCAGCATCAGGCAGATGAAAAACCGGAAGCACCCAAGGACCGCAATTACACCATTATCCTCGACCAGCCAACGCTGGACGCCTGGTTGGACAGACTCAAAGACGCGAAGCTCTTTGCCTTCGACACGGAAACCACCAGCCTGCGATATATGGACGCGGAAATCGTTGGACTGAGTTTCGCCGTTGAAGTTGGCGAAGCAGCCTATGTGCCTCTGGCACACGATTACATGGATGCACCAGAACAACTCGACAGAGACAGCGTCCTGGCCCAGATGAAACCTCTGCTGGAGGATCCTAAACAGGCCAAAGTCGGCCAGAACCTCAAGTACGACAAGAACGTGCTGGCCAATCACGGCATTGATCTTCAAGGCATTGCCGAAGACACCATGCTCGAATCCTACGTTCTTAACTCGGTGGCCTCCCGTCATAACATGGATGCGCTGGCGCTGGAGTATCTGGGTGAAACCACCACGTCCTTCGAGTCCATTGCCGGTAAAGGCGCGAAGCAGCTCACCTTTAACCAGATTGCATTGGAACAAGCCGGGCCCTATGCCGCCGAAGACGCCGACATCACGCTGCGCCTGCACCAGACGCTCCGTCCAAGGCTGGCGGAAACCGGTCGGCTTCGGGAAGTGTATGAAAACATCGACCTGCCGCTTGTGCCGGTGCTGTCCAGAATGGAACAGCGCGGTGCCATGATAAGCGCCAGCACGCTGCGCCAGCACAGCCAGGAACTGGCGGAGCGAATGGCCGAACTTGAAAAAGCGGCTCATGAGGAAGCCGGAGAAGCCTTTAATCTTGGCTCCCCAAAACAGTTGCAAACCCTATTCTATGAAAAGATGGGACTGCCGGTTATCAAGAAGACACCCAAAGGCGCGCCTTCGACTGCCGAGCCGGTCCTGCAGGAACTGGCCCACGAACACGAACTACCCAGACTGATACTCGAACACCGTAGCCTGAGCAAGCTCAAGTCGACCTACACGGATACCTTGCCAGAACTGATAAACCACCGAACGGGGCGCATTCACACCTCCTACCATCAAGCGGTAACCGCGACGGGCAGGCTCTCGTCGTCAGAACCCAACTTGCAGAATATCCCCATTCGCAGTGAACAGGGTCGGCGAATCCGCCAGGCCTTCGTGGCACCAGAGGGATACAAACTGGTTGCCGCGGACTACTCCCAGATCGAATTGCGCATCATGGCGCACTTGTCTGGTGACCGCGGATTGCTGAATGCCTTCGAAAAAGGCGAAGACGTTCATCGCGCAACGGCGGCTGAAGTCTTCGGCGTCGCCGTCGATGATGTGTCATCGGACCAACGTCGCAGCGCCAAAGCCATCAACTTTGGACTGATTTATGGCATGTCGGCCTACGGCCTCGCCCGCCAGCTCGATGTGGGAAGACAACAGGCCCAGGAATACATCGACCGCTATTTTGACCGCTATCCCGGCGTCCTCAAGTACATGGACGCCATTCGCAAACAGGCCCATGACGACGGCTTTGTGGAAACTCACTTCGGTCGCCGCCTCTATCTCCCTGACATCAACGCCCGCAACAAACAGATGCAGCAGGCGGCGGAGCGAACGGCCATCAACGCGCCCATGCAGGGTACCGCCGCCGACATCATCAAACTGGCGATGCTCAGCGTTGAGCAGTGGCTACTGGCGGAACATCCGGATGACGCCCGCATGATCATGCAGGTGCACGACGAATTGATTCTGGAAGTGAAGCAGTCGGCAGTGGATGCCATCTCCAAAGGTCTGCAGCAGCGCATGTCAGCAGCAGCAAAGCTGGATGTGCCGCTACTCGTAGAGGCCGGTGTTGGCGACAACTGGGACGAGGCGCACTGAACAGGGCAGCAACCCTGTCCGAACGTCCTTTTTTGGAGCGAGATCACAGTTTTTGCACAGAAATCGCCCCATAGCAATGTGTCGCCTAAAATGGCATGACGCCGAAAGCCCCGCCGCTACTGACGTGACGCGGATGGCCAGAAACGGCACGCTTTTCGCTTCGTTCAAAGAGGTCGGCCCTCTTCGCGTATCTCTCGAGGGGCCAAGTTGTGACACTTTTTACGAGGCGCCTATCATGTCCACGCTGGCATCTGAACGCAGTTGGCTACTGGACCCTGGTCTTCTGAAGCTGGTACACCAGTGCAGACGGCTGATCCGAACCGAATTCGGAGTCAAACTGCACCTCACGGAAGAGCATCTCGAGCAACAACTTGCGGACTACGCAAGCAAGACACGCTCATCGCATCTGATCCGAACCTGGGAAACGCTCAAGCCACAGATCCCGAATCTGAATCTTGAAACGCCGGAGGACAAGTCCAAAGAGGCGGCACCGAAAAGAATGTATCGCGGTCAGCCGATTGCAGACGATGCCCCGGCGAAGAGCGAGGGAGAAGACGCCAAGGAAGAGACCTCTTCTCTGAAGAAAAAAGTCATCTACCGAGGCCAGGTGATTGGCTGAGTCAAAGGCAGCGGGATGCTGCCTTCTACCTTCTTACTGACTCAATCGTCCTGAATCGACAGTTTGTCGACTGAAGACGCGAGCTTGTCAGCACCTTGAGAATCGGCGCCCAACTTGATCATCAGACGCAGGTCGTTAGCGGAGTCAGCGTGGGCGAGCGCGTCTTCGTATGTGATCGAACCTTCGGCGTACAGGTCGTAAAGCGCCTGATCGAATGTCTGCATGCCAGATTCCCGGGATTTGGACATCAACTCCTTCAATCGATGCACCTCCCCTTTGCGAATCAGGTCTGCGACGAGAGGCGTGTTGATCAGCACCTCAATGACCGCTTTTCGCCCTTGACCATCCGGGGTCGGCACCAGCTGCTGGGCGACAATGGCTTTCAGGTTCAGCGACAGGTCCATCCAGATCTGGTTGTGCTGCTCGGGCGGGAAGAACTGGATGATCCGGTCAAGGGCCTGGTTTGCGTTGTTTGCGTGCAAGGTAGCCAGACACAGGTGGCCTGTCTCGGCAAACTGCACTGAATATTCCATGGTCTGGCGGGTCCGGACCTCACCAATCAGGATGACGTCAGGCGCCTGTCGCAGCGTGTTTTTCAGCGCCACTTCAAAGCTTTCGGTATCAATGCCCACCTCACGCTGGGTCACGATGCAACCCTGATGCTGGTGCACAAATTCGATCGGATCCTCAATGGAGATGATGTGCCCGCGGCTGTTTCTGTTGCGGTGCCCCAACATAGCTGCCAGAGACGTCGACTTACCGGTACCGGTGGCGCCCACGAACATGATCAGGCCACGCTTGGTCATGGCCAGGTCTTTGATCACATCCGGCAATGACAGATCGTCGATCTGGGGAATCTTGACCTCAATTCGACGAAGTACCATGCCGCAGAGGTTACGCTGGAAAAAGGCGCTGACACGGAAGCGGCCGATACCCCGGGCACTGATCGCAAAGTTGCACTCGTGGCTGGCTTCGAATTCCGCCTGCTGTTTATCGTTCATTGAACCGTAAACGAAATCCCGCGTCTGCTCTGGGGTCAAGGCACTTTTGGTCACTGGCAGTACCTTGCCATTCACTTTCATTGAGGGCGGAACCCCTGCGGTGATGAACAGGTCAGAGCCGCCTTTCTCAACCATCAATCGCAGTAATTTTTCAAATTCCATGACACGTCACCCGTTGATCAGAAGTTATCCGGCATCTTGGCTTTGGCCCGCGCGGCCTCACGGGAAATCAGGCCTTTCGAAAGCAGACGTTCAAGGCATTGGTCGAGGGTCTGCATGCCAATGGAGCCACCGGTCTGTATGGCCGAGTACATCTGCGCGATCTTGTCCTCACGAATCAGGTTACGAATCGCCGATGTACCAATCATGATTTCATGCGCCGCAATCCGGCCACCGCCCATTTTCTTCATCAGGGTCTGGGAAATAACCGCCTGAAGCGACTCGGAAAGCATTGAACGCACCATCGACTTCTCTTCAGCCGGGAACACGTCCACAACCCGGTCAATGGTTTTTGCCGCGGAGGTGGTGTGCAGGGTGCCGAAGACAAGGTGCCCCGTCTCTGCAGCAGTCAGTGCAAGACGGATGGTTTCAAGGTCACGAAGCTCACCAACCAGGATAATGTCCGGATCTTCCCGCAGTGCCGAACGCAGGGCTTCGTTGAACCCAAGTGTATCCCGGTGAACCTCACGCTGGTTCAGCAGGCACTTCTTGGATTCGTGCACAAATTCGATTGGGTCTTCGATGGTCAGGATGTGCTCATAACGGCTGTCGTTGATGTAATCGATCATCGCCGCCAGTGTGGTGGACTTACCGGAACCCGTCGGTCCGGTGACCAGAACCAGCCCACGCGGCACCGATGAAATATCCTTGAAGACCTGCCCCATACCCAGATCTTCCATGGTCAGTACTTTCGAGGGGATGGTCCGGAACACGGCGCCTGCGCCCCGGTTCTGATTAAAAGCGTTCACCCGGAAGCGGGCAACGCCGGGCACTTCAAACGAGAAGTCGGTTTCGAAGAATTCCTCGTAGTCCTTTCGCTGCTTGTCGTTCATGATGTCGTAAATAAGACCATGCACTTCCTTGTGTTCCATCGGAGGCAGGTTGATCCGACGAACATCACCATCAACACGAATCATGGGAGGAAGGCCAGCGGACAGGTGCAAGTCAGACGCGCCCTGTTTCGCTGAGAAGGCAAGCAGTTCAGTAATATCCATAGGGGTCCTCGGAAGGCATTATTCTTTTATCCTGATATCCGCCCGTAACGGCTGCTGCCAAAAACCCCGGTTCATTTGGCATTTCAGTGACCTGCGGGTAACGTGTAACCGAATCTGAGACAGACCGGAACCAGCGGAATTGCACTATGAGCAGCATAGCAGACAACGTGGGGACCGTAACCCGACGCATACAAAAAGCAACAATGGACGCCGGTCGCCCAGACTCCTCCGTGCATTTGCTGGCCGTCAGCAAGACCCGCCCGCCTCAGGACTTGCGTGCGGCCTACCAGGCAGGCTTGCGAGCATTCGGCGAAAACTACCTTCAGGAAGCACTCGACAAAATCGAATCCCTGTCTGACCTGACCGACATTGAATGGCACTTTATTGGCCCAATTCAGTCCAACAAGACGCGGCAAATTGCAGAGTCCTTCGACTGGGTCCACAGCGTGGACCGTCTCAAGATTGCCCGTCGCCTGAGTGAGCAGCGCCCAGAAGGGCACGAACCCTTGAACATCTGCCTGCAGGTCAACGTCAACGACGAGGACAGCAAATCCGGCTGCTCTCTGGAAGCCCTGCCGGCGCTGGCGGCAGAGGTCCTGCCACTCCCCGGGGTTCGGCTGCGCGGCTTAATGGCCATTCCCGACCCCAAACAATCAGACCCGCAACTACGACACAGTTTCCAGCAGCTGGCAAAAGCGCTCGAGCAGATACGCGAAGCCGAGACAACGCCGCGAGATCGGGCTGAATCACTCGATACATTATCCATGGGCATGTCCGCCGACCTTGAAATAGCCATCGAGGAGGGCGCGACCTGGGTACGCATAGGGACAGCTCTGTTTGGTGCCAGAAGCTGAATTGGCCAATGGTCGGCGAAGACCCGCGCAGGTTGTTCCTGTTATCATCCGACAAACACAGTGAACCAGCTAACTGGAGTCCATTTTGAGTAGCACACCAACCATCTCTTTTATCGGTGCCGGCAACATGGCCAGCGCCATCATCGGTGGCATGCTGGAAAGCGGCTTCGACGCGGAATCGATCTGGGTCAGTGCACCCGATGACAGCCACCTCCAATCTATTCGCAAGCAATTCGGCGTAAGTATCACAACCGACAACCGATACTGCGCAGAGCAGGCAGACATGGTGATTCTGGCGGTCAAGCCCCAGGTGATGAAAGAGGTGTGTGGCAATATTGCGCCTGTGGTGCAGAACACCCGTCCGTTGATGGTGTCGATTGCTGCCGGGCTGGAAGCAAGCACCCTTGATGAATGGCTGGGTGGCGGATTGCCCCTGGTGAGAGTCATGCCCAACACGCCTTCTCTGGTGGGTAAAGGCGCCGCAGGTCTGTATGCCAATGGACAGGTCAAGGACAAGCAGAAGGCCATGGTGGAGTCTGTTTTTTCCAGCATTGGATCGGCTTTGTGGGTTGACGACGAAACTCTTTTGCACGCAGTAACAGCTCTGTCTGGGAGCGGTCCAGCGTATTTCTTTCTGATGCTGGAGGCGTTGGAAGACGCAGCAACAGAAGCCGGCATTCCCGGGAAGACTGCCCGCGAACTGGCCATACAGACGATGGCCGGTGCCGCCGAAATGGCCGGTCGTAGCGAGCACGATCCGGGGCAGCTGAAGCGCAACGTCATGTCGCCCGGGGGCACAACAGAGCAGGCCATCCACACTTTTGAAGACGGCGGCCTTCGTGAGCTGGTGAAAAAAGCCTATTCCGCGGCCTACAATCGCTCTGGTGAGATGTCGAAAGAACTTGCAGCCAAACAGTAACTGTTAACGGGAGACACAGCTTCATGCTGGCCGAGATTGTCATAACCATTCTGCTCATTGCCTCTAGCTTCTATCTGACCATTGTTCTGCTCAGGTTCCTGCTACAGATTGCGCGCGCGGATTTCTACAACCCCATCTCGCAATTCGTCGTAAAGGCAACCAACCCGCTTCTGAATCCACTTCGCCGGATCATACCCGGATGGGGCGGTATTGACGGCGCATCGCTGGTTCTGGCGATTGCGGTGCAGGCGCTCACGTTTTTCCTGATTCTGATTGCTTTGAATGGCGGCGTTCCGGCAATCAATCCACTGACCCTGCTGGCATGGTCGGTACTGAACGTTCTGGATCTCATCGTGACCATCTATTTCTGGTCGGTGATTGCGGTTGTGGTCATCAGTTGGGTAGCCCCCGGCAGCGGACACCCCGCCATTCAGCTGGTTTCCCAGATCACCGAGCCGGTTATGCGTCCGGTGCGCAATCTCATGCCCTCAATGGGCGGCCTCGATCTGTCACCCATCATCGTGTTCCTGATCCTGAATGTGATTCGAGTGGTCATCGACGGACTCCAGCGCAATGCCGGTATGGGATCGCTGGCAGGAATGTAGACCCGCTCTCAAAAACACACTTCGTAACAAAGGCCTGAAAAGCCGATTATACCCGGGGCAGCCGACTTATCTGTATGATTTGGCTGCCCTTTTCTTTTCCAGACTGCTCCAACACCCGCTTACCTGGCTTACATAAGCACTAAAGACTTTCCATGACACAGCCGTAACATTGTCTATATTTCGACGACACTCTTATTTTGCCATCCAGTATTACTGGCGTTGTCAGGAAGTCGCGCAGAGGGATTGATTCATGAGCAAACAAGGCACCCTGTCTCAGCAGGTCGAAGCCTACCATGGCTGGAAAAAGGAACTTATCCGCCAGATTGGCCGTTACCGCCTGTGGCTTCAGGACAACAACCTTTTCTCCGATGATGTCAGCACGCGCATCCGCAACGGACTCGAACTGCTGATAGAAGACGAGCTGACCATTGCCTTTGTAGGCGAGTACTCCCGCGGCAAAACCGAGCTCATCAACGCCCTGTTTTTCTCCGACTACGGCCAGCGAATGCTGCCATCACAAGCCGGCCGGACGACCATGTGCCCGACCGAGCTTTTCTTCGATCGCACGTCGAACAGTAACTACCTTCTGCTACTGCCGATTGAAACCCGTACCGGCGAGCTGTCACTCCAGCAGCTTCGCAAACAGCCCGAGCGTTGGGTGAAGCATGAGCTGGACGAGCGTGACCCCGAAGTCATGCGTGAAGTGCTTGCCGAGGTCGCCCGGGTCAAAAG
>CAZWEP010000012.1:42195-59059 GCA_964632565.1 uncultured Marinobacter sp.
ATCTGGAAGGATCACATTGATACCGAACACGCGGATCATCGCGCCGGCCGGTTCGCGGTGCTCAACAAGATCGACGTTTTATGGGATGACCTTCAGGGCGAGAAATACACCAACGATGCCATCGAGCGGATTCGCGATTACACCGCAGATCACCTTGGCATGCGCCAGAAAGACGTAATTCCGCTGTCCGCAAAACAGGGCCTGACTGCCCGGGTCAAGCAGGATGACAACCTGTTTGAGCGCTCCAATCTGGGCCAACTGGAATCCCTGATTATTCAGCGCATCCTGATGCATAAAGAGCAGTTGATTACGCAAAGCCTGATCAACGACCTGCTGGGCATGCTGCAAAACAGTCAGGCCGCCATGCAGAACCGACTCGACGCGCTGGAGGAAGAAATGCAAGCGTGTTCGGGCTCGACGGTGGACAAGACAGCCATCCGGGGCCTGGCCGACCGGGCACAACGGGACTACGAGTTTTATTACAAAAAGCTGATCACGCTGAGGTCCAGCCGCCGACTGATGGACTCCCAGGGAGAGATGCTGAAGGGGCTGGTCAGTGAGGAACGCTTTGAACACCACGCCGAGACCGTGCGTCAGCACATGTCCAGCAGTTGGACGACGGCCGGCATGAACCGAAGCATGGAGAATTTCTTCGAGCGTATCGAGGGCGATCTGACCAATCTGCTGAGCGAAGGACACCTCGCCGAAAAGATGGTGGGCGCGATTTATCGCCGCTACAACGAGGACACTCGGGCGCGGCACCTGGAACCGATTCCGTTACGCTCTGGCCGACACATCATTGCGATTCGGGAGCTGCGGAAAAAAGCCCGACGCTTCCGTATCAGCCCGACCAACCTTCTGACCGAGCAGTCTGTGCTTGTTCGACGCTTCTTCAATGTCATCGTCAGCGAAGCACGAACCCTGCACAGTCGTGTACGTGCCGATGTCGAGCGCTGGCCATCAGAAGCCATGCTGCCCATCATGCAGTACTCCATGGAACAAAAGCAGCTTCTGGAGCATCAGATCCGACGCCTTCGCGACCTGGTTCGCAGCGACCGCGACGGCCGCGCCGAGCGAGAGCGACTGGAGAATTCCATCGCCGATCTGAGGAAGCAACTTGAGCTGGCAGATTCCATGCAGAAGCAGATTCGAAAGCCTGCTCCGACCATGATCCAGCAGAAAGTCGTCAATATTTCCGGCGCGCTCTAACCAGAGCGCATCGCCTTTCAGGAATGCCGGTTGCAGCCACAAGGAGCGGGCTTTAAACTCCTTGGCTGGCAATCGCCTGGCCGTTGCCGCAAACGCTCTTCCTCTGATGATGGACCGAACCAGGAAACTGTCGCGCCAATGCCCGAAGCCCTGCCAACGGATTCTGTCGGGATCGTCACCCCGCAGACTCTGCATTTCGACACTCCCATTACACTTGCGTGTGACCGTACGCTTGATCAATACGATCTGGTGATCGAAACCTATGGGGAACTGAACGCTGATGCCAGCAACGCGATCCTGATCTGCCACGCGTTGAGCGGGCATCATCATGCGGCTGGTTATCACAGCGAAGACGATCGGAAACCGGGCTGGTGGGACAGCTGCATCGGCCCGGGCAAGCCCATCGACACACGGCGTTTCTTTGTGGTGAGCGTCAACAACCTTGGCGGCTGCCATGGCAGCACCGGCCCCTGCAGTACCAACCCGGACACCGGCAAACCCTATGGCCCGGACTTCCCGGTAGTGACGGTAAGGGACTGGGTGAAGAGTCAGGCGCTGCTGGCCGACCGCCTTGGCATCCAACGCTGGGCCGCCGTTGTCGGGGGATCTCTGGGAGGCATGCAGGCGTTGCAGTGGAGCCTCGACTATCCGGACCGAATCGGGCATGCCGTTATCATTGCCTCGACCCCCAAGCTGACGGCCCAGAACATCGCGTTCAATGAGGTGGCACGGCAAGCCATCACCTCGGACACCGAATTCCACGATGGCCGCTATTACGAACACAACACCCTGCCCCGCCGGGGATTGATGCTGGCCCGCATGGTGGGCCACATTACCTACCTATCGGACGCCTCGATGGGTGAAAAATTTGGCCGGGAACTGCGGGACCAGGCCTACAAGTTTGGCTACGACGCCGAGTTTCAGGTGGAGAGTTATCTGCGGTATCAGGGCGAACGTTTCTCCGAAACCTTTGACGCCAATACCTACCTGCTGATGACCCGGGCACTCGATTACTTTGACCCGGCGTACGAATTCGACAACGACCTCGCCAAAGCCCTCAACAATGCGCAATGCGAGTTCCTGGTGCTGTCGTTCAGCACGGACTGGCGATTCACACCGGCGCGCTCACGGGAAATGGTAGACGCGATGATCGCCGCTCGCTGCAAGGTCAGCTACGCAGAAATCGACGCACCATGGGGCCATGATGCGTTTCTGATCCCCACGCCCCGCTACACCTCGGTGTTCCATTCCTACATGGACAGGGTCGCCAGGGAGGTGAATGCATGAGAACCGACCTGAGAATCATCGAACAGTGGATCCGGTCCGGCAGTCACGTTCTGGACCTGGGGTGCGGCGACGGCACATTGCTGGATTATCTGCAGCGGGAAAAGCAGGCCACCGGTTTCGGCCTGGAGATCAATCAGGAGCACATCACCACCTGCATGGGCCGGGGTGTGTCGGTGATTGAGCAAAACCTCGACACCCAGGGCCTGGGCAACTTTGAAGATCAGACCTTCGATACCGTATTGATGACCCAGGCGTTACAGGCCGTGCGACGCCCCGACGTGGTACTTGATGAAATGCTCAGGGTCGGTCGCGAGGGCATTGTCACGTTTCCCAATTTCGCCTACTGGCGCCTGCGCTGGTACCTGATGCGCCGGGGACGTATGCCCGAATCCGAAACTCTTCCGTATAAGTGGTACAACACCCCAAACATCCACCTGTGCACCTTCAAGGATTTCGAAGCCCTGTGTCACCGCAAGGACTTCGCGATTCTCAACCGCACGGTGGTGGATGGCGAGCATCAGGACCGTTGGCTTAGCCGCCTGTGGCCGAATATGCTGGGGCAAATCGCCATTTACCGGATTACCCGGAAAGGAGAGTGATCATGACATTCCGAAAGTTTTCATCCGTGTTCCTGGCAACGATGATGCTGGTCTTCTTTACCAGCGTCAGTTGGGCAGACTCCAAGGACTTTGGCGACTACACGGTGCAATGGAGCGTCTTCCCAAGCACGTTCCTGACCCAGGAAATTGCCAAGGAAAACGGCCTCACCCGAAGCCGGGGTATCGGCATCGTCAACATTTCCATTTTCGAGGAAGCGGACGATGGCAGCATGAAAACGGTTTCTGGACAGGTCGAAGGTCAGGTACTGAATGACATCCAGCAATCACGATTCCTCGCCTTTCGCAGAGTACAGGAAGGGGATGCGGTGTATTTCATTGCCGAGTACCAGTACAGCAATGCCGAACTGATGACCTTCAAAATCACGGCACGGCCAACCGGCGCCGGTCAGGACCTGCCGGTCCGCTTCGCCCATACGTTGTTCAGCGAGTAATCATGGACGCAGAGAACCGACTGGTCATTGCCAGCAACAACAAGGGCAAGATCGCCGAGCTGACACAACTGCTAGCGCCGCTGAGCCTCACGCCGGTGCCACAAGGTGAACTGGGTGTGGACGAGGCAGAAGAGCCAGCAGTAACGTTCGTGGAAAACGCCATCCTGAAGGCACGACACGCCGCCAGAATCACAGGGCTTCCTGCCCTTGCCGATGATTCAGGGCTGGCTGTCGATGCCCTGGGTGGCAAACCCGGCGTCCGGTCGGCGCGATTTGCCGGCGACAATGCCACCGATCAAGACAACATCGAGGCCCTACTCGATCAACTCAAAGGCCTGCCGGAGAACCAGCGCAACGCCCAGTTTCACTGCGTCCTTGTCTACCTGCGCCATGCCGACGACCCCACGCCAATTATCTGTCATGGACGGTGGCCCGGACGAATTCTGGAGACGCCCCAGGGCGATGGCGGTTTTGGCTATGACCCAATTTTCTGGGCTCCGGAAACCGGCACCAGCGCCGCAGAACTTTCCAAAGATGCCAAGGCGGACATCAGCCACCGTGGCCGTGCGCTGCGTCAACTGGTCCAGCAATTGGGGGCCCGTTGACCGAGGGCAATGATACTGCGCCGCAGCCCCTTTCGACGCTGCCGCCACTGAGCCTGTATTTACACATGCCCTGGTGTGTGAAAAAGTGTCCCTACTGCGACTTCAACTCCCACGCACTGACCGGCGACATTCCGGAGCAGGCCTACCTGAAGGCAATACTGGAAGACCTTCAGGACGACATCGCTTTCATCCAGAACCGCCCCATTCAAAGCATTTTTATCGGCGGCGGCACACCTTCGCTGATGACACCGGGGTTCTATGAGCATCTGTTTAAAGGTCTCACCGACACCCTGGTTCTGGACAGCAATGCCGAGATCACGCTGGAGGCCAATCCCGGCACCGTGGAACAGGAGCGCTTTCATGGCTTCAGGCGGGCAGGGATCAACCGTTTGTCACTGGGCATCCAGAGTTTCCAGCCTCATCACCTGAAGCGGCTCGGCCGGATTCACGACGATGCCGCCGCGCACCGTGCCATTGAGGCAACGTGCCGCGCTGGCTTCGACAATTTCAATCTGGACCTGATGCACGGGTTGCCAGACCAGACTCCAGAAGAAGCTCTGAAAGACCTCGAGACGGCACTCAACTACCAGCCCCCCCATTTATCCTGGTACCAATTAACACTCGAACCTAACACCGAGTTCTACAGCAGGCCGCCGACACTGCCGGACGATGATCGTCTCTGGGAGATCTACCTGCGCGGCGCCGACTACCTCCGAAATCACGGTTTTTCGGATTACGAGGTGTCGGCCTGGAGCCAACCTGGAAGGGCCTCGCGACACAACCTGAATTACTGGACCTTTGGCGATTACCTGGCGCTGGGTGCCGGTGGGCACGGCAAGGTGACTCTGGCCAACGGAGAAATCCGCCGGTTCTGGAAAACGCGGCAGCCGGAAGCCTACCTGCAGCGCATAGGCAGCCGAACCGCCGGCCATCAAGCCATCGACCCCGATGAACGCCCGCTGGAATTCATGATGAATGCGCTTCGACTCAGCGAGGGGGTTCCCGAAAGTCTGTTTACAGAGCGTACAGGTTTACCCCTTGGCAAGGTTCAGGTAATACTTGAATCACTGAGGCGAGATAAACTGATGGAGCACGGCCGCATTCAGACCACGGAGCTGGGCCAGCGCTACCTGAACACCCTGCTGGAGCGTTTCCTCTAATGGCATTGCCAAAACTCGGCTTTCCAATGTCCCTGAACCTGAGCCTGCTGGTCTCATTGGCTTTGTTCATTGCCCTGTTGTTGATCAACCAGCCGCTGGAGACGACAGCTGCGCCAAAGGGAATCGTCAGTCTGCAAATGGCGGGTTCGGCGGAAAGGTCGTTGGAGATTGTCGCCAGTTGGGGCAGCGAGGCCATTGGCTACGCCAGACTCTCCCTGTGGCTCGATTTTCTGTTTGCAGTCGCTTACGTTTCCACGTTACTGCTGCTAACCCGGCATCTGTCCCGGGATCGCCCGGGCGTTCGGGAGCAAACCTTCTCCCGCAGCGCCACGTTGCTGTTTCTGTCAGCAGGCATGGCCGACATCGCAGAGAATGCGATCATGCTCAACAATCTGCATTCACCCAGTGACGTCCTCAGCATGGCCGTGACAGTGTTGGCCCTTGCCAAGTTTACCGGTTTGATTTTGGGGCTTGCAGGCCTGGTCGTACTGCGGGCAGCGCGCCGCCACCCGCTTTCCCCAACCCATCATTGACGGCCACTAAGCTGAAAGTCAGTTGGTGCGATAGAAAAGCAGGTCCCAGACCCCATGACCCAGGTTTTCCCCCCGCTTTTCAAACTTGGTCATTGGACGATCATCCGGCCTCGGTGAAAACTCACCCGGAGCAATCGCGTTCTCGAAACCTTCAGACTGACTCATGACTTCCATCATGTGTTCCGCGTAGTTTTCCCAGTCAGTTGCCAGGTGCAGAACGCCGCCCACCCGAAGTTTGTGCCTCAGACGCTGGACAAATTCCAGCTGAATCAGCCGACGCTTGTGATGCTTCTTTTTGTGCCACGGATCCGGAAAAAACACCATGACCCGATCCAGCGCCGCATCCGGAAGGCACAGGTCGATCACGTCATTAGCGTCGATTGAGTAGACGCGAACGTTCTCCAGTCCCCGGTCTTCGACTTCCTTCAACAGTGCACCAACACCAGGCAGGTGAACTTCAACGCCGATAAAATCCTGTTCAGGTGCTGCTTCCGCCATTTCAACGAGGGACTGGCCCATGCCGAATCCGATTTCCAGATTCAGCATATTGTCACGCCCAAAAATCTCACGAGGGTCGATCATGCCCTGCTCGCGGGTCAGGCCAAACCTGGGCCAATTGCGTTCGTAGGCGTTTTTCTGGCCCGTGGTCATGCGCCCCTGTCGGAGCACAAAGCTGCGAATGCCCCGGCGGGTGGTAACTGGGGAGTCGCCGGCACCCTGATTCTGATCACTCATCTGTTGCCCTCAAACCGCTATCGCGGCTCTGCAAGTGAATAATGCCGAAAGTTTACCAGATTCAAACAGACACCTGAGCATTACGAATGGGCTGGCGGTCCAGTTTTCGATAACTCAGTGCCTCCACCAGATGTGCCTGTGCTACCTGATCGACCCCCTCGAGGTCCGCCAGCGTACGAGCCACCCTGAGAATTCGGTGCAATGCTCTGGCAGAGAGTCCCAACCGCTCCATCGCATTTGTCAGGAGAGACTGTCCGGCTTCATCCAGCGCACAGCTTTCTTCGAGCTGACGTCCAGCAAGCAACGCATTCACGCCGCCACGAGCCTGCTGACGCTCCCTGGCCATCAGCACACGGTCGCGCACCAAGGCGGTTGATTCATTACTTTCCGTCCCACTCATTAAAATCTGCCCGCTCTGAACCGGAACATCTACATGCAGATCAAAACGATCCAGCAGTGGCCCGGATAGCTTTGCCCGATACCGCAAGACCTGCTGGGACGTGCACTGACACTCAATGGATGGGTGACCGGAATAGCCACAGGGACAGGGATTCATTGCTGCAACAACCTGGAATCGTGCGGGGAAACTGACCTGTCGCGCCGCCCGACTTATGGAGACTTCGCCACTTTCCATCGGCTCCCTCAGCACTTCCAGCACACGGCGCCCGAATTCCGGTAGCTCATCGAGGAATAACACGCCCCGATGCGCCAGCGAGATTTCCCCCGGCCGCGGAGTGCTTCCACCGCCAACCATCGCCACAGCAGAGGCAGTGTGATGAGGCGCTCGATACGGCGGGCAAGTCCAGCCCCTCTTTGCCACTGATAATCCGGCAACGGAATAAATGCTGGCCACTTCCAGCGCCAGAGGATTAGATAACGGCGGCAGAATGCCGGGCAAACGGCTGGCCAGCATACTCTTGCCGGTTCCAGGCGGCCCGACCATCAGCAGGTTGTGCCCTCCGGCGGCGGCCAACTCAAGCGCCCTGCGGGGGACACGCTGCCCTTTGACATCTTCGAGATCAGGTACTGCCGACCAGTGATCGGCCTCAATGGCGGGTTCCACCGCAGCAATCCTGGCTCGGCCGGTCAGGTGTTCACAGACAGCCAACAGGTGACTGGCGGCGAACACGTCGTTATGACTGGCCAGCGATGCCTCTTCTGAATTGGCAAGGGGGATCAGGCAATGACGACCAGAATTGCGAGCCGCGAGTACCGAAGGCAAAACACCTTTGATAGGTCGCAATGCACCATCAAGGGACAATTCGCCCACGCATTCGACCTGCTCCAGGCTTTCCGGAGGTATTTGGCCGGAAGCCGCCAGAATACCCAGCGCGATAGGGAGGTCAAAGCGACCACCCTCTTTCGGTAAATCCGCCGGGGCCAGGTTGATGGTGATTCGACGAGCGGGAAACTCAAATCCGGAATTCAGCAGGGCACTTCGAACCCGCTCTCGACTCTCCCGAACGCCAGTCTCAGGTAACCCGACGACAGACAGGGCCGGCAGGCCGCCAGACAGGTGAACTTCTACTTCAACGGGCGGTGCCGAGACGCCGACACAGGCGCGGGTGTGGACGACAGCAAGCATAGATACCTTCCATGGCATTCAACATTGGTTCAGAGGCATGATCAGCATCCTGCCGATCAGAATCCGGGAACGATGATTAACCGTTATTCTGCGCCTGTTCCAGCGCTGCTACCCGCTTTTCCAGAGCTTCGACTTTTTCCCTGGTTTTCATGAGCACTGCCTGCTGGGCGTCGAACTCTTCACGGGTCACCAGCTCCAGACGGGACAAAACGGTCATGACCGTTGCCCGGGCTTGAGCTTCAAAATCTTCGCGGGCGGCCCGAGCCATATCCGGTACGAACTGGCCGAATTGCCCCTGAAGTTGGGTAAAGAAATCCTGAGGACCTTTCAAACTCCACCTCTCTCGTTAAACTGGTATCAGGGCGCCTGTCACCAGACACCGGATAATGGAAAGAGTGTATCACACCGCTTCCCCTGCCATAGTGTGGACACGGCTTCTATAATGGGAGCCGGAGAATCGGAAGTGTTGCACATTCTTTGTGCATCTTTTTGGTTCATTCGCCCTTGCATGGCGCCTTTTTGGTGCATCAAAACGGTCCATTTTGGATCAGTGTTATACTAGATTACTGATATGTAAGATCTTTTTTGCGTTGGCACACACGATGCTAAAAGCCTTGTACGCAATCCGCACAGTTGGTGTGCGAGGTGGCAGCATCCCGAACTCAATTAAAGGGGCCTCAAGAGCCCAAAACGTTGAGACGGCTTTACCAAGGAGAAACCCATGAAACTTGTGACAGCGATCATCAAGCCTTTCAAATTGGATGATGTCCGTGAGGCACTATCCGAGATTGGCGTTCAAGGCGTTACGGTCACTGAAGTCAAAGGCTTCGGTCGCCAGAAAGGCCACACAGAGCTCTACCGGGGCGCGGAATATGTGGTGGATTTCCTGCCAAAAGTGAAGGTAGAAGTCGCTATCGGCGAAAACCTTCTCGATCAGGTTATCGAGTCCATCACCAAGGCAGCCAACACCGGCAAGATCGGTGACGGCAAAATTTTCGTGACTGAACTGGAACAGGCCATCCGTATCCGGACTGGCGAGACCGGCGAAGAGGCCGTTTGATCCAGTAACACGAAGAAAAACAGCCAACGCAAAAATTTTTCACTCCAAAAGATTAGCCTCGTGCGGAGGGCTTACCAATGGAAAGTAATCTCAATTATATTTTTGAATTGCAGTACGCAATGGATACGTTCTACTTCCTTATTTGCGGCGCGCTGGTCATGTGGATGGCCGCGGGTTTCGCAATGCTGGAAGCCGGACTTGTCCGTGCGAAGAACACCACTGAAATCCTGACTAAGAACGTCGCTCTGTTCGCGATCGCCTGTACTATGTACCTGATCTGCGGCTACGACATCATGTACGGCGGCGGCATCTTCCTGAGCGGCATCACAACTGTTGCTGGCATGGACGACGCAGCTGTTGCTGGCATCCTGGCGGCCTCTGCTGAAGCTGGCTTCGGCGACATGGGCGAGTACAGCGGTGCTTCTGACTTCTTCTTCCAGGTCGTATTCGTAGCAACTGCTATGTCTATCGTTTCTGGTGCGGTTGCAGAGCGTATGAAGCTCTGGGCTTTCCTGATTTTCGCAGTTGTTATGACTGGCTTCATCTACCCGATGGAAGGCGCCTGGACCTGGAACGGCGACTCTGTTTTCGGCATCTATGAGCTGAGCTACAGCGACTACGCTGGTTCTGGCATCGTTCACATGGCAGGTGCTGCAGCAGCTCTGGCCGGTGTTCTTCTGCTGGGTGCTCGTAAGGGCAAGTACGGCGCAAACGGCGAAATCAAAGCGTTCCCGGGTGCAAACCTGCCTCTGGCAACTCTCGGTATGTTCATCCTGTGGATGGGCTGGTTCGGCTTCAACGGCGGTTCTACCCTGAAACTGGGCGGCATCGGCGTTGCTAACGAAGTTGCTAACGTATTCCTGAACACCAACGCTGCGGCGTCTGGCGGCCTGATTGCTGCCCTGATCGTTGCTCGCGTCATGTTCGGCAAGGCTGACCTGACTATGGCTCTGAACGGTGCACTGGCTGGTCTGGTTGCGATCACTGCTGAGCCTGCTGATCCTTCACCTCTGCTGGCGACCATCATCGGTGCCATCGGTGGCGTGATCGTTGTATTCTCCATCGTCTTCCTGGACAAGATCCGCATCGACGATCCGGTCGGCGCCATCTCTGTTCACGGTGTTGTCGGTATCTGGGGTATCTTCGCGGTACTGCTGTCCGACTCCGACGCGACCTTCATGGGTCAGCTGGTCGGCACCCTGACCATCTTCGTCTGGGTCTTCGTAACCAGCTTGATTGCCTGGGGCATCATCAAGGCGGTTATCGGCCTGCGCGTCAGCGAAGAGATCGAGTACGAGGGTGTGGACGTTGCCGAGTGTGGCATGGAAGCATACCCAGAGTTTGTAAGCGCCAAGTAATATCGGCTGCTGACAGACACAAAAAAGGCGCCCCTCGGGGCGCCTTTTTATTTGCCTGCACGGTAATCAGCCGGTTCCTGTTCCCTGATACAGAACGTCATCCGAGTGACGCAGGTACAGCAGCAACTCCATTTGCGCTTCATTCATATCTGAGAAGGGCCCCTCAAGGCCGCCTTCCCGAGTCTGAAAATAGAGTTCGCCATTGATACGTTCAAAACGATCAGTCCGGAACCAGTTACGTTCCTCTTCACCACTACGAACTGTCATAGCCATTCCCTCAACTCAACCGCATTCAGATTGATCATTGTTTGATCACACCCGTTCAGTTTAGTCGCATTTTTTGACAGGTCCAGAATTCCTCTATCCTTCGGAAGGCACAACGGGATCATCGAGAGTCTCGAGCATGAACTGAGGCATGGCCAGCGCGCCCCGATGAACACCGGCATTGTAGTAGCGTGTCACGAACGGCCTGTCGGCAGCATCTTCTTCCCGGAAATACACCACCGGCTTTTCCTTGCCGGCCATGGTGCAGCTCCACCAACCGGTCGGATAAACCGGCTGTGGGAAAGGCAGCGTGGTCACGTGATCAAATCCGGCCTTACGCATGTCCTCGTGGATCGATTTGATGATGGTGTTGGTGTGCAGCAGCGGCGATTCACTCTGCTGAACGATCAGCCCACCGTCCCGCAGTGCAATCATGCAATCGCGATAAAAATCCAGCGCAAACAGGCCCTCGGCAGGCCCCACAGGGTCGGTGCTGTCGATAATGATCACATCCAGGCTGTCGGGCACAGCATCACGCATCCACTGAATGCCGTCGCCAAAAAAGAAATTGGCCCGCGGATCGTTATTGGATTCGCACAACTCCGGGAAATATTCTTCCGACAAGCGGGTAACCCGCTCGTCAATCTCTACCTGCCACGCCTCTTCAACACCGGGATGCTTCAGCACTTCTTTGAGCGTGCCGCAGTCTCCTCCACCGATGATGACGACTTTTTTCGGGTCGCGATGCGTGAACAGCGCCGGATGGGTCATCATCTCGTGATACAGGAAATTGTCCCGCTCCGTCAGCATCACGCAGCCGTCGATCACCATCAGGTTGCCGAACGTCTCCGTCTCCCAGATCTCCAGCTTCTGAAACTCACTCTGCTCTTCATGAAGCTTTTTCTTTACCTGCAAAGAGAAGGCTGTTCCCTGGTCCTGGAAAATTTCCGTAAACCAGCCGTCGTTTATTGCTGTCATTCGTGCATCTCCGAAAGCGCCTGTCGGCGCATCGTGGGTTTGGTATGGTCTATACCGGTATTGTAGGTGCCGTTCGACAACAGCTAAAGCGGCAAACACCCGAAATGCGGTCTGTTTTCAGAACAAGCACAGCCAAAACCTGCTTTCAGCAGACACGACGAATCCTTACAATGAGCGCAAACACCCGGCATTCGCCGGCGCAGGTGACGAAACAGGAATCCCAGCATGAGTGACTCCAGGCAAAGCGCAGCTTATGAGGTTTACAACATTGCCCATTGGAGTGACGGCTACATTGGGGTCGGCGAACAAGGCGACGTGCTGATTCGGCCAGACCGGGGTGAGAGTGAGGACGTCATTAATTTGCCTCAACTTACCGAGCGCCTCGTCGAACAGGGCATTCAACTACCGGTGCTGATTCGCTTTACCGACATCCTTCATGATCGCGTAAACACCCTTTGCAATGCTTTTAACCAGGTTGCCCAGGATCAGGGTTACGAAGGGCATTACACCGCCGTCTACCCCATTAAGGTCAATCAGCAGCGCAGGGTCGTGGAAGAACTGCTGAAGGCCCAACCCGCTGCCCAGAATGGTCAGATTGGCCTGGAAGCTGGCAGCAAACCCGAGCTGATGGTGGTGCTGGCTTTGTCTCAGCAGCACGAGAGCGTGATTGTCTGCAACGGATACAAAGATCGTGAGTACATTCGTCTGGCATTGATTGGCCAGAAACTCGGGCACCGTGTGTTTATCGTTGTTGAAAAACAGTCGGAACTGCCCCTGATTCTAGACGAGGCCCGTAAACTCAATGTCACGCCTCTGATCGGGGTGCGTGCACGACTGGCGACCATTGGCAAAGGCAACTGGCAGAACACCGGCGGTGAAAAATCCAAGTTTGGTCTTTCCGCCAGCCAGGTTCTGGATGTTGTCCAGACTCTGCGCAGCGCCGATGCTCTGGATTCACTGCAGCTGTTGCACTTTCACCTCGGCTCCCAGATTGCCAACATCCGTGATATCCAGACGGGGCTGCGAGAATGCGCCCGTTTTTACAGTGAATTGCGCCAGCTGGGCGCGCCCATCGAGACAGTCGATATCGGCGGCGGCTTGGGCGTCGATTATGAGGGAACACGGTCCCGCAGCAGTTGCTCGATGAACTACAGCGTGCACGAGTACGCCTACAACGTGGTCCATACGCTGCAATCTGAATGTGATCGCGCCGGCATTCCCCACCCAAACCTGATCAGTGAATCCGGTCGCGCCCTGACCGCTCATCATTCTGTTCTGGTGACCAACGTGATCGATCGGGAAGTCCCGGATCAGCGGGAGGCTCATTGCCCCGCCGACGACGCGCCCGAAGCATTGCTCGCGCTCTGGCGCGATCTGGAAAGCCTGCGTGACAGAACGTCGCGGCGATCCCTGGCAGAAATTTACCACGACGTACTGCATGCCATGTCTGACGTGCACGCGCAGTTTGCCCACGGCGTGCTTTCCCTGACGGATCGGGCTCACGCCGAAACCCTTTACAAGTCCTGTTGCCGAGCGCTGCAGGCTCAGTTGAACCCGGCCAACCGGGCGCATCGTGAAATCATCGACGAGCTAAATGAAAAACTGGCTGAGAAACTCTTCATCAACTTCTCACTATTCCAGTCTCTCCCGGATGTGTGGGGTATCGATCAGATCTTCCCCATCATGCCCATCAACGCGCTCAACCGCCCCTTGAACCGGCGAGCGGTGATTCAGGACATAACCTGTGACTCGGACGGTCGAATTGACCGGTATGTCGATGGGCAGGGCATTGAGACCACCTTCCCTCTACCGGAAGAAAAACCGGGCGAGCCCCTGCTGATGGGTTTCTTCATGACAGGTGCCTATCAGGAAATTCTGGGGGACATGCACAACCTGTTCGGAGACACCCACTCCGTGGACGTCCGCAAAGCCGCAGAGGGCGGGCACAGCATCGGCGAACCCATCCAAGGCGATACCGTCGCCAAGGTTTTGCAATATGTGAATTTTCAGTCCAACGCCCTGCTTTCGGCCTATCAAAAGAAATTCGCCGGCAGCGGACTTTCCAAGGACATGCAGACGGAGCTGCTTGCGGAACTGGCCGCCGGGCTCGAAGGCTATACCTATCTGGAGGAGTAAATCACCTGGTGGGCGAATCAACCCTGAGCGGAACGTCGCCATGCGGAGGGTGAAAGGCCCTCCCACTTCCTGAACGCCCGGCCAAAATTGGAAGGATCGCTGTAACCGAGCCGATCGGCAATGGCATCAATGCTCAACTGATTTCCCCGCAGCAACTCGAGCGCGCGACGATGCCGGATGCTATCGAGCACCTCCTGAAACTTGGCCCCTTCAGCACTGAGCTGTCTGCGGAGAGTGCGCGCTGAAACCCTGAGCTGGCTGGCGACCGCTTCAATATCCGGCAGCCGACCATCCCGAACGGATTCCAAAACCCGTTCAACCCGACCAACCACCGTCGTCGCCGCTTCCAGCGAACGCATTTCTGCTTCACATTGTGCTTCCGCAACCCGCCGAGCAACCGGATTAGAAAGAGATATGGGAAGGTCCAGGAATTCCTTGCGAAACCTGAGCTGATTAGCTCCCGTGCCAAAACTGAGGCTTTGACCAAATAACGCCCTGTAAGCACTGATATCCTCCGGCTCCGGGTAACTGAGCCTGCAGCCACCTCCATCCAGCAGACGCTCACCGAACAGCAGAAGATTTACGTCCATCAGCGAGGCCATGACCACCTCCACATTAAAACGGTAGAGATCGTCCAGATCGTGAAGTACTTCGAGCTGCAGTACAGCGTCGGTTCCTTCCGTGAAACAATCGAGTTTCATGTAAACGAACCGAATGCTGAAATACTTGATCAGCACGGCCAGTGCCTGGCCAATGGTGTCACAACTGATCGCGGCCTGAGACAGAGCGCCATGAGTGGTAAATTTCAGGCGCTTACCGTATTCGATGCCAAGTGCCGAATCCTCGCTACGACGAATAGACTCGCGGCAAAGACTACTGAACTGGTCCACCGTGATGAAATTATCCGGGTGCCCCAGCAGCGAAGGCCTGATATCCGAGGCCTTTAAAAGCGTTTTACGGGGAATGCCCTTCTCTTCAGCAAGCTGACACAGAATATCGGCGTAGTGAGCACGTATTACCGGCAGGTGTCCGTTTTCGCGAGCGGAACTCATGGTCTCGCACAATCCTTGTTCTTTGTTTTCATCGAGATTAGACCGACCAACGAGTTCAGGCAATCTCTCCGCAGACACGCTATTGACGGCAGTTCAGCCATCAAAACGGATTTCTTTGAAATTTCTTTACATTTTTGCAAATCCAGAGTGCTGGCCGATGCGTATTTCTGAAGACTGACAAACCCGGGAAGAGTGCATAGAATGATGAGTAGATCGGTCGAAAAACATTCAACTGTCAAGGAGCGTCCAGTGACAACACTGGAACCGAAGCCGGCACGCAGTGAAAAGAGCAAAGATCCCTGGAGCCAGTTGCTCGAAAAAGTGGGCAAGCACCAGGACCGGGAAGCCTATCATGCGCTGTTTCAGCATTTCGGGCCGCAGATCAAATATTATGCAATGGCAAACGGTTTAGCGAGCCACGCTGAAGAGCTCGTTCAAGAGGTTTTTGTGTCGATCTGGCGCCGGTCATGTCTTTACGACTGGAAGAAAGCGGCAGCGTCGACATGGATATTTACCATTGCTCGTAACCAGCGCATCGACATGCTCCGCAAGATGCAGCGCACCAGTGCAGAAATGCCGGTTGAAACTGAGGATCTCTGGCAGATCCCCGGGGAGCTTGAGAACGAACCAGTAACCTCGCTGCACCGCATCATGTCAGAGCGGCGAGTGAGAGAATCGCTGAAGCATCTGCCCGAAGAGCAGATAACAGTGATTGCAAAGGTTTATATGGAGAGCAAGTCGCACCAGATGGTGGCTGATGAGCTCAACATTCCATTAGGAACAGTGAAAAGCCGGGTTCGCCTGGCCTTGAACAAGTTGAAAGTGATTTTGCAGGACCAGAACGTATGAATCGGCACCACCCAGACACCCTAACTCTGATGGAGTTCAGCGCAGGTAATCTGACTGAGCCGCACGCCCTGTGCATCAGATTGCACCTTGATCAGTGCAGCCATTGTCGCAGTCGGGTTGATACCCTAGACAGCCTTGGCGCTGTAATGATGGAAAACCAGCCTCAGGTGGGCGTGTCTTCCGATATGTTTGATTCGATATTGTCGCGCATCGACAGCGAAGAAGAGAGCGCTCAGCAAGTGAGCACTCAACCGAAAGAGCAGAGACGGATGAGTGCGCTGCAGAAACTGCTGGGTGAAGATCTGAACTCGCTGCCGTGGAAGCGCCAGCTTGGAGATGTCAGCGTGTTGGACATTTCAGAACGCTTTCCCGGCCAAAACGAACAAGTGGTGTTGCAGAAGCTGGCAGCCGGAGGCAAAGCGCCTTCCCACACGCATCGTGGCGAAGAAACCACGATTGTTCTGCAGGGGGCATTTGCCGATCAGAAAGGCGTTTTCAATCAGTGGGACTTTGTCGTTTTGAATCAAGATGACGATCACAAACCCGTTGCGGTTGGTTGTGAGGACTGCATTACTCTATCGGTTCTGAGCGCCCCGGTGAAACTGACCGGCGCCTTCGGCCGAATGCTGAATCCGTTTATTCGCTAAGATTAAAATTCAGGCAAAACATCAGCCTGCACTCTGTGCAGGCTTTTTTTTTGCTTGGAATGTTTCGAGCCTCCTACCATGGCAGCTCCGAACCGTCCCAGCTCAGAAAGTGGCCGTTGTCCTGCTCCGTGACGCCCTCGATGACCGACACCAGGTTGGCCGCCGTTTCGTGCGGCTGATGAACCTTCAACTGGGCCAGCGACTTAGAAAACGGCTTGCTCAACGCCGACAGCGTGGTACCGGGATGCAGCGCGATGCACACCAGTGACCGGTGCTTTCGTGGCAGTTCGATGGAAAAATTACGCACCAGCATATTCAGGGCAGCTTTGGAACTGCGGTACGCGTACCAACCACC
>CAZWEP010000012.1:59159-61159 GCA_964632565.1 uncultured Marinobacter sp.
GCCAATGCCTTGCCAATGGCGCCGGACACACCGGCAATCAAAATATGCTTCATGTCGCCTCCAATGGGAATGCTCAGGACATGATACGAGCGCTTCACAGAAAAGACCGTTCTATCGGTGAACCAGAAAATTAAAACACCCGTATGAATCGGGGGAATACTAAAGTCGAATAGTTTTTATACGACTCACTGACAACCGAGCCATGCATTCAGGAGAAACATCCATGCAGTATCAAGCTCCCGCAAATGATCTGAACTTCCTATTATTTGACGTGTTGGGTGTCGACAAGCTTCATGAGCTTGAGAAGTACGCCGATGCAACGCCGGATCTGATTACCGCAGTGATCGAAGAGGCCGGCAAGCTGGCCGCTGAGGTAATTCAGCCGACTAATCAGATCGGTGACCGTCAGGGTTGCCAGTACAATCCGGAAACTCACGACGTCACCACGCCAGACGGCTTTAAAGAAGCCTATGCGAAATTCGTAGAGGGCGGCTGGACAGCGCTGGATGCGCCTCTTGAGTATGGCGGACAGGGCCTGCCACACACCCTGAAGTTTGTGGTCGATGAGATGATGTGTTCGACCAACCTGTCACTGGGTATGTATCCCGGGCTGACTCACGGTGCCATCAGTGCCCTGCACTCACACGGCTCCGACGAGCTGAAGGACATCTACCTGGAGAAGCTGATCTCTGGCGAGTGGACCGGCACCATGTGCCTGACCGAGCCACAGTGTGGTACCGACCTTGGCATGATTCGCACCAAGGCAACTCCCAACGACGACGGTTCTTACGCCATCGAAGGCACCAAAATCTGGATCACCGGTGGCGAGCATGACCTGGTGGATAACATCGTTCACCTGGTACTGGCCAAGCTGCCGGGCGCACCCAACACCACCAAAGGTATCTCCCTGTTTGTTGTGCCGAAGTTCCTGCCGGATTCCGGCGAGCGCAATCCCGCCTTCTGCGGCGGCCTCGAGCACAAAATGGGCATCAAAGGCTCTGCGACCTGCGTAATGAACTTCGAAGGCGCCAAAGGCTGGCTGGTCGGTAAAGAAAACGACGGCATGCGCGCCATGTTCACCATGATGAACGAAGCTCGCCTGATGGTGGGTATGCAGGGCCTCGGCCTGGCCGAAATGGCCTATCAGGAGAGTCTTGGTTTCGCCCGCGAGCGTCTGCAGAGCCGTTCACTGAGTGGCCCCAAGAATCCGGACGGCCCGGCTGACCCGATCATCGTGCACCCGGACGTGCGCCGCATGCTGATGCGCCAGAAGGTTCTGAACGAAGGCATGCGTGCACTGGCGCTGTTCACCGGCCAGAAGCTTGATCTTTCCGTGGCGCATCCGGACGAAGCCGTTCGCGAATCGTCCGATGATCTGGTGCAGTTGCTGACTCCGGTCGTGAAGGCGTTCCTGACCGACGAAGGCTACAACAACGCCAACGTGGGTCTGCAGGTACTGGGCGGTTCTGGTTTCACCACAGACTGGCCACTGGAACAGCTCGTCCGTGACGGCCGTATCGCCCGCATCTACGAGGGCACCAACGGCATCCAGGCGATGGACCTGGTGGGGCGTAAGCTGTCGCTCAAAGGCGGCCAGTTGGTTCGCACACTGTTTGGCGAGCTGACCTCGTTCCTTAAGGAAAACCCTGAAGCCCCACACCGTGAGGAGCTCAAAGGTGCCGTCAAGGCGCTCGAAACCGCAACCATGTGGATCGCCAGCAATGCTCCGAAAGATCCAGAGCAGGCAGGCGCAGCCGCCACACCTTACCTGCGTCTGATGGCTCTGACCGTGATCGCATACCTGTGGTCACGCATGGCCGGCGTTGCCCAGAGCCAGTTGGACAAAGGCGAAGGCAATACGCCGCTGCTGGAAGGCAAACTGGTGTCGGCACGCTTCTTCTTCGAGAAGATTCTGCCGGAAGTCCAGATGCTTCAGCAGGACATCGAGTCTGGCAAGGATTCGATGATGGCGCTGGGTGACGATCACTGGGCTGCCTGAT
>CAZWEP010000013.1:0-60276 GCA_964632565.1 uncultured Marinobacter sp.
GCGCTGCCCTCGAAAGAGATGCGTATTCTACAGCCCTGCTACGAGGTGTCAACGGTTCGTTGAAAACTTTTTGCAGCGTGCGACAACTTGTCGTCACAGCTGGGGTTTTACGAGGGCTGCCGAACGCGTCGCTTTTTGCCTGGCCGCTTCCAGTGTCTCGCCCTTGGCAAGCGCCACCCCCATTCGGCGACGCCCCTTTAACTCTGGCTTGCCGAACAACCGCAGAAACACATCGGGCTCGGCCAGCGCCTCATCAACACCGGCATAGGCCACCTCTTTGGATTCACCTTCCGGCAGTATGACTGCCGAAGCACAGGGTCCCAGCTGTCTGATGGCAGGAATGGGCAACCCAAGAATCGCGCGAGCATGCAGGGCAAATTCCGACAGGTCCTGAGACACCAAGGTCACGAGGCCCGTATCGTGCGGACGAGGTGACACTTCAGAGAACCAGACCTCATCTCCTTTGATGAACAGCTCAACACCGTAGACACCGTAGCCACCAAGATTACTCGCGACTGCCTCTGCAATTTCACGAGAGCGTTGCAGCGCTTTGTCGCTCATTGGCTGTGGCTGCCAGGATTCACGATAATCGCCATCCTCCTGGCGATGGCCGATCGGATCACAGAACGAGATTCCATCCCGGTGCTTCACAGTCAAAAGCGTGATTTCATAATCGAAGTCGACAAACCCTTCGACAATCACCCGCCCTTTACCGGCTCGACCTCCGGATTGGGCATACTCCCAGGCAGCCTCAATGTCAGACTCGGATTTAACCGTGCTTTGCCCTTTGCCTGAGGAGCTCATAACCGGTTTGACCACCAGTGGCAGCCCTATTTCGCTGACTGCCGCCAGGTACTCATCGTGGGTCTCGGCAAACCGATAAGGCGACGTGGCAAGTTCAAGCTCTTCCGCCGCCAGCCGACGGATACCCTCGCGATTCATCGTAAGATTGACGGCTCTGGCTGTCGGTATCACTCGGTAGCCTTCCGCCTCGAGCTTGACCAGTTCGGGCGTCGCAATCGCCTCAATCTCAGGAACAACAAGATCAGGCTTCTCGGTCTCTATCACCCACCGGAGTGCATCACCGTCCAACATGTCGATCACGTGGCTGCGATGGGCAACCTGCATCGCCGGCGCATTTTCGTAGCGGTCGACTGCAATCACCTCGACACCGAACCGCTGCAGCTCAATTACTACTTCTTTACCCAACTCCCCGGAACCACAGAAAAGCACCTTGAAAGCGTTGCCTTTGAGCGGCGTTCCAATGACTACTGGCGACGTTTGCGCTGTCATTTCGAATCTTCCCCTGGAGGTATCTATCTGGTCAGATACCGAATTTCTCTTCCCGCGAGGCCACTTTTTTAAGCACTTCGCGACGTTCGTCGTTGGTCAGCCTTGGCCATTCCATGATTTCATCGCTGGTTCGATGGCAACCTATGCACAGATCATTTTCATCTAATGCACAAACATTGACGCAAGGCGATGGAACTCGATCCTGCCGACGCATTTACTGATCACCCTTTTTAGGCTCGCACTCACTCAAAGATGATGAATATTTCGCCGCATTCTGCACGTAATGAGCTGCACTCATCTCCAGCATTTTTTTCTGGTTATCAGTCAGTTCGCGTTTGATCTTGCCCGGCGAACCCACAACCATCGAACCATCCGGAACTTCCATACCTTCTGGAATCAGAGTGTTCGCACCAATAAGGCAATGCTTTCCGATCTTGGCCCCATTGAGCACAACCGCGTTAATACCAATCAGCGAGTAATCCCCAATCTCACATCCGTGCAGCATCACTTTATGCCCTACGGTAACGCCGCGCCCAACGGTCAGTGGAATCCCAGAATCCGTGTGCAACACAGAGCCGTCCTGAATATTGGACTGGGGACCAATCGTGATCCAGTCGTTGTCACCACGAATGACCACATTAAACCAGACACTGGACTCCTCCATCAGACGAACGGTTCCGATGACCGACGCGTTATTCGCGACGAACTGCGAATCACCTACCAGCTCAGGCGACTTGTCACCAATTTTGTAAAACATACTTCAGCCTCCCTTGGGCGGTTCAAGAAGATCGATACCTGCGTCGTAAACGGCATTCAGGAAATCAACCAATACGACGGCAGATAAGCCCCAGATCCGGTAACGATCCCACCGGTAACTGGGCACATAAAACGTGTTGTTCATGAAGCTTAGCGAATCGGTACGCTCTCGCTGATCGTCCAGAAAGAAACTGATCGGCACCCGGAATATGCTTTCGATCTCCGCAGGATTGGCAGTCAGCGGATGATCTTCTGGCACAACCCCAACATAAGGCGTTACAAGAATCTGGTGCAGCGACATGACCTGGCTCAGGGGCGCTATCAGCTGCACCTGTTCGGGCGGCAAACCAATTTCCTCGTGGGTTTCTCTCAGCGCAGTATCTGCCAGCGAATGATCTTCCGGATCACGACGGCCGCCCGGGAACGAAACCTGTCCTCGATGGGTTTTCAGGTTGGCTGAACGAAGCGTAAAAACAATCTCCGGGTTGCCGTGGTTGTCTGTCACAGGAACCAGCACACCCGCTTCCGGAAAATCCAGCGTTAGCAGTCTTGGGACATAATTAGCCAAACGCTCTTCTAATAGTTTTCGCAAATCTCCGCTCCGTTTTGGCATCTGACTCTTGAATGGAAGGTCGGCAGCACGGATAGTTACGTACAACAACAAACCCTCTACAACATACGGTGATCGTAATGAAGTACTGCAGCACCTGCGGCCATCAGGTCGAACAACGCATTCCGCAGGGCGATAATCGTCATCGTTACGTGTGCGTCAGCTGCGAGACCATACATTATCAGAATCCCAGGATTGTGGCTGGCACCGTCCCGCTGTTCGAAGACAAGATTTTGCTCTGCCGACGAGCGATTGAGCCTCGTTACGGATACTGGACGCTTCCAGCCGGGTTTATGGAAAACTCCGAAACCACAACGGAGGCAGCGGCTCGGGAAACATTGGAAGAGGCCCTTGCCGAAGTAACGATCGATGAGCTGTACACGATTATCCACGTGCCTCACATTGATCAGGTCCACATGTTCTATCGCGCAACCATGCCGACTGAGCAGTTCGGGGCTGGCGAGGAATCACTGGAGACGCGGTTGTTCAAAATGGACGAGATCCCCTGGGACGAACTTTCCTTTCCGACAGTGAAGCGGACCCTGGAGCTGTTCATCGAAGACCATCGCCGGTCTTCGTTCTCAGTTCATGTCGAAGACATTCGCTACAGGATGGGAAAATCCTGAGCTCTACAGGTCTTCCATTCTGAAGACCTCGTAGGCCGGCTCTTCATAGGGATGCGCTGACTTAAGTGCTGCCACGGCGTCACGGATAAGCGCGTCTTCGCACACCAGCTCCACCCTGTATTCCTCCACTTTTTCGAGTTCGCCGGCTGACCCCAGGAAGGGGTCGCTCCCTGCCAGTGGCCGGAATTGTCCTTGGCCAAGACACTGCCAGGCGCAGCTGTCGTAATCCCCAATTTTTCCTGCACCCGCTTCGAAAATAGCATTTTTAGTTTTTTCCAGATGACTCTCTGGAACGAAGAAACACAATTTGTACACCATAACCTCCGTCAAAATAGGCCCGGATTGCGGCTGTGAACCCCATCTGAATCGGCGATTTAATGACCAGATATTTGGGGTTTTTAAGCGCTTAGGAACTTACCCACAGAATCTGTGGATAACTCTGGGGAAAGATTTTGGGAACAAGTCCCCACCCCCTGTAATTACTGCACTTTCGTTAAATTGGCGACAAATTCACCTAATGCATTATTTGCTTATTTTTCAATGTCTTACGATATTTCGTAAAACAATGAACCTGAAACCATTGCTTAGGACAAAGAACATACAAGCTCTTAGTCCAAATGTGCATAAAGCTCAGCAGTCAAGACTAAATTAGCAAAAATTACAAAAAAAACCGGCCTGGATTTGGTCACCATTTCGGTGCATCCAGGCCGGTCTTTTTTTCGGGTTCTTTCTTATTCGAACCAGCGACGAGCGTTTCTGAACATTCGAAGCCAGGGACCGTCTTCACCCCAATCCTCTGGGTGCCACGAAAACTGGGACGTCCGGAAAACCCGTTCCGGGTGGGGCATCATGATAGTAACGCGGCCATCGCGGGTTGTGACACCGGTGATGCCAGCCTCGGAACCGTTTGGGTTCGCCGGATAGCGAGTAGCTACCTCACCCCGGTTGTCCACATAACGCAGAGCGACAAGTTCGTTTTCGCTCAGGTTCAGAGCGGATGTGCCACCCGCAAATTCGACTCTGCCTTCACCGTGAGCGACGGCAATGGGCATGCGAGAACCCGCCATCCCGTCCATAAACGCCGAGGGAGATGACAGCACCTCTGCCATAACCAGGCGAGCCTCAAACTGCTCAGACTGATTTCGAACGAAACGTGGCCATCCTTCGCTGCCGGGAATCAGCTCGTGGAGGTTCGAGAGCATCTGACAGCCGTTGCACACGCCAAGAGCCAGAGTGTCCTGGCGGTTAAAGAAGGCAGCAAACTGATCGCGGACGCGATCGCTAAACAGGATAGACTTCGCCCATCCCTCTCCCGCTCCAAGAACGTCACCAAAGGAAAAACCACCGCAGGCGACAAGGCTCTTAAAACCTTCCAATGAAACGCGGCCGGATAGCAGGTCACTCATGTGGACATCCACCGACTCAAAACCTGCACGGTCGAACGCCGCGGCCATTTCAGTCTGCCCATTAACGCCCTGCTCACGTAGAACCGCAACCTTTGGCTTCGCGCCGGTATTGACGAAGGGCGCTGTGATGTCTTCCGCCGGATCGAACGTCAATTCGGCATGCAGTCCCGGGTCATTCGCATCCAACAGGGCATCGAATTCTTCCTGCGCACAGTCTGCGTTATCACGCAGAGATTGGATGCGATAGCTTGTTTCGGCCCACAGGCGCTGCAATTCGCCTCTGGAACGGGCAATGACATCGTTGCCCTCAAAGGTGAATCGGAGTTGATCGTCGTCGCTGAGCGTGCCAATGACCGAGGTGTGATCGCCAAGTCCGGCCGCGGAGAATTGTTGCAACACAAACTCGGTGTGCTCTTTGCGAACCTGAATGACGGCACCCAACTCTTCGTTAAACAGCTCCCTTGGGAACTGAGAAGCATCCTCGGCGAGACCATCAAGCTTAATGGTTATACCGGTTCGACCCGCAAACGCCATTTCGGCCAGCGTGACAAACAGGCCACCATCGGACCGGTCGTGGTAAGCCAGCAGCTTTTCGTCCGCATTCAATCCCTGGATGACCGCAAAGAACGCTTTAATATCCTCGGGATCATCCAGGTCCGGCGCAACGGCTCCCACCTGACGATAGACCTGGGTCAACGCGGATCCACCCAAACGATTCTGGCCGGCAGCCAGATCAACGAGGATGAGATCGGTGTCGCCCGCGCTTGTCATCAACTGAGGGGTCAGCGTGCGGTTTACGTTTGTGACCGGCGCGAAGCCACTGACGATCAGTGACAGGGGCGCGGTGACGCTTTTCTGCTCGCCGCCCTCTTCTTCCCAGACCGTTTTCATAGACATGGAGTCCTTACCGACCGGGATCGTGATTCCCAGCGCCGGACAAAGCTCCATTCCCACAGCACGAACAGTCTCATAGAGGTTCTCGTCTTCGCCCGGGTGACCAGCCGCGGCCATCCAGTTCGCGGAGAGACGAATGTCAGACAGCGCACCAATCGGCGCGGCTGCAATGTTGGTAATAACCTCACCCACAGCCATTCGACCCGATGCCGGGGCATCAATGACCGCCACCGGCGTGCGCTCACCCATGGCCATGGCCTCGCCCGCCTTCACATCGAAAGAGGTCGAAGTAACTGCAACATCGCTGACCGGCACCTGCCAGGGACCCACCATCTGGTCGCGGGCCACCAGCCCGGTAATGGTGCGGTCGCCGATGGTAATCAGGAAGTTTTTGGACCCAACGGACGGCAACCGGAGAAGCCGGTTGATGGCATCGTTCAGATCAATCTTCGCGGAATCAAAAATCGGCTTGGTAAACGAGGATCTTGTCACGCTCCGGTGCATGCGAGGTGGTTTGCCAAACAGAACATCCATCGGCAAATCAACCGGCCGATCATCAAAATAGGAATCCGACAACGACAGGTGATGAGTTTCTGTCGCATCTCCGATTACCGCGTAGGGACAGCGCTCGCGACGACACAGCGCATCGAAACGGTCGAGGTTTTCGGGCGCCACCGCCATGACGTAGCGCTCCTGAGATTCGTTACACCAGATCTCCAGTGGAGACATGCCGGGTTCGTCACTGGGAATATCCCTCAGCTCGAACCGGCCACCGCGGCCGCCGTCCTTTACAAGCTCAGGCATGGCGTTAGACAAGCCGCCGGCGCCGACGTCGTGAATAAAACAGATAGGGTTGTCGTCACCCATTTGCCAGCAACGATCGATCACTTCCTGGCAGCGGCGCTCCATTTCCGGGTTGTCCCGCTGAACCGAGGCAAAATCCAGGTTTTCATTACTTGAACCTGAATCCATCGATGAAGCCGCCCCGCCTCCGAGGCCGATCAGCATCGATGGACCGCCCAGCACAATCAGCTTGGCGCCCACAGGAATTTCACCCTTGTCGACGTGATCCTCCCGGATGTTGCCCAGGCCACCGGCAATCATGATGGGCTTGTGGTAACCACGGACTTCTTCTCCGCCTGCTCCGGGCACCAGCTCTTCAAAAGTTCGGAAATATCCTGCCAGATTTGGGCGCCCGAATTCGTTATTGAATGCTGCACCGCCAATCGGGCCTTCAATCATGATGTCCAGCGGAGAGGCAATTCGCTCAGGTTTACCGTAACCGATTTCCCAGGGCTGAGGATCACCCGGTAGATTGAGGTTGGATACCGTAAAGCCGGTAAGCCCTGCCTTGGGCTTCGAGCCCCGGCCGGTGGCACCTTCGTCTCGGATTTCACCGCCAGATCCAGTGGCTGCACCTGCCGCCGGAGCAATCGCCGTGGGGTGGTTATGGGTTTCCACTTTCATGAGGATGTGAATGTCTTCCTCATGATAGCGGTAAGTGCCGGTTTCAGAATCCGGGAAAAAGCGCCCGCCCCGACTGCCCCGAATCACAGAAGCGTTGTCCTTGTAGGCAGACAACACGCCTTCACTGTTCATTTCAAAGGTGTTGCGAATCATCGCGAACAGCGACTTCTCCTGCCCTTCGCCATCGATATCCCAGGAGGCGTTGAAAATTTTGTGACGGCAGTGCTCAGAGTTGGCCTGCGCAAACATCATCAGCTCGACGTCGGTCGGATCACGCTCAAGATGGGTGAACGAGTCGACCAGATAATCAATTTCATCTTCTGCGAGAGCCAGTCCAAGCGCCTGGTTGGCCTCCACGAGCGCCTTACGCCCACCGGATAACACCGGCACTCGGGTCAACTGACGCGGTTCCTCTGCATGGAACAACAGCTCTGCGCCGCCCATTTCATGAAAGACCTTCTGGGTCATGCGATCGTGCAGCAATGCCGCGATTTGCTCGCGCTGTTCAAGGCTGAGTTTCTGTCCAGCCTTGATGTAATAAGCTGTGCCCCGTTCAATCCGGCGAATCTGACGCAAGCCGCAATTGCGAGCAATATCAGTCGCCTTGCTGGACCAGGGCGACAGCGTGCCGGGCCGCGGAACAACAAGAAAAAGAACACCCTCAGGCTCTTCAACCGGAACACTCGGACCATAGGTTAATAGACGGTCCAGAACAGCACGGTCACAATCGGTCAAATCCGATTCAACGTCGGTAAAGTGCATAAACTCGGCGTAAACATGCTCCAGTGCAGGTGCAATTTCCTGGATGCGTGAATACAGTTTGCGGGAGCGGAAGGGCGAGAGCGCCGGGGCGCCACGAAGTTCGAGCATGATCAAAACCTGTGTACGAAACGGGTTCGTCGGGGTGTCGGCCTGAGACCTGCAAAGGTTAGCAGGAGCGGGCCTGGCCATCTGAAAGCCGGCAATGATACTCGAAACACGAGCTAGGATACAGCGCTGGACCTTCATTTCGCACTGATTAAATTAACATCATTTTGCACAGTTATTGAGCAATTCATTTGACCCGCCGTAGCAGACCGGCGATCATTGAGACTCGCCAGGAAGGCGCGAAATGGGTGTTACCGGTTTCACTGAACGATTGGTTACAAAGTGAAACATTTTGTTCGGAGCGCCGTATCACCCAGTAGTAAGTTGATAGGGAGTCGAGACACTTGCCTAAAGATGTTCAGCATTTGCTAACAACGATCATGAAAAGAGCAGCCATTGTTCTATCAGCGCTCTCAGTGATCGGTTGCAGTCAGCCCAACACCCTGCAGGAAATCCGAGCGGAAGGCGTGCTACACGTCATCACACGCACGGCGCCCTCAATTTATTTTGAAGGTCGAGAGGGCAAAACGGGCTATGACTACGAGCTGGCAAAAATGTTTGCCGACGAGCTCGGCGTTGAGCTGCGACTTCGTGTGGCGAAAGATAACACCGAAGTCTTATCTGTCCTGGACCGGAATTTCGCTCACATCGGGCTCGCGGGCCTCTCCCATCGTTCCGACTTTGATTCCCGTTTCCGCGCGGTAACCAACGGCATTGAGGCATCATCCGTAATCGTTTACAACCGCGATGCCGAGCGTCCTGATTCCATCGAAGATCTGGGCGATTACACGCTACACATGGTGGCCGACAGTAATCACGAAGAACAAGTGATGGCACTGGCCGATTCGGGCCAAGCTGTCGATTGGTCGGTTCACACCGGCCTGGATGCTGCCGGTGTCCTGGCAAGGGTCCAGTCCGGAGAGTTCCCGCTGGCCGTTGTGTCTTCCAACGAGCTCGAACTCAACCACGTATTTTTTCCGAAGGTAAAGCGTGCGTTTGACCTGAGCGATCCCACTGAGGTTCTCTGGCTTTTCCCGACTGAGCAAGACGACAGCCTGGTCAAAGCCGCTCGCAATTTTCTGACGAAAGTGACCGCCGACGGCACTCTCGCCCAACTCGAGGAGCGTTTCTACGGCCACCTCGACCGTTTGAATTATGTGGGCGCGCGTACCTTCGTACACCACGTAGAAAACCGCTTACCGAAATATCGGGATTACTTTAAGCAGTACGCAGAACACTATGAGATCGACTGGCGGTTGCTGGCCGCGATTGGGTATCAGGAATCCCATTGGCGCCCGAATGCTGTGTCGCCGACCGGCGTACGTGGCCTGATGATGCTCACTCGGAATACCGCTAGCCATATCGGAGTGCAGAACAGGCTGGATGTGGAAGAAAGCATTCAGGGTGGTGCCAAGTACTTTACAATGGTCCATCGCAAGGTACCGGAGCGCATTCCTGAGCCCGATAAGACATGGTTTGCACTGGCCTCCTACAATGTCGGCTGGGGTCACGTCGAAGACGCACGGCGGCTTACTGAGGGAGCCGGCAAAGATCCCGATCGATGGATGGACGTCAAAGAATTTTTGCCTTTGTTGACGCAGAAAGAGTGGTATAGCAAAACGCGCTACGGCTACGCCCGAGGTCATGAGCCCGTGCTGTACGTGCAAAATATCCGCCGCTATTACGATGTACTCGCCTGGATGACCGAACCCGACGACATCAAAGACGCTCGCAAAAAGCCCTGGTTCGTGGAGCTGGACGGCCTGGAGCCCATTCTTGAGCCAGCGCACCGACTGACCCGGGAAGAACTCGAGAAGCGTCTGCCGGATGAGCTGAGTTACCTGCCTCCGACACTCTAATCGTCGAGGCGCGCCTCCAAAGCCGCCTCGATATGGTCGCTGCCGAAACCGCGCCTTGCCAGGAAACGTCCCTGGCGCCCTTTTTCGTCCCAATCCTCACGGATGTCCGACAGCCCAAACCGGCGGTCGCGCAAACGCGTCGCACTTTTAATCCACTCGGAATCGGTCATTTCCCGGAGGCAAGCGGGCGTGGTGTGAATGCCTCGCTGCTGTAGTTCCGCCAGAATCTTCATTGGCCCATAGCCCTGATCCAGTTTCTGACGGGTATAGACCTCTGCAAATCGCTCATCGCTGAGCCAATCATTTTCCTCGTACTCATCCAGAACCTCTTCAATCAGCCCCGCGTCAAACTTCCGCTGTCGCAGTTTTAGCTCAAGCTCGTGGCGACTGTGCTCGCGTCTTGCGAGCAACCTCAGCGCCACCGCCCTCGCCTTTTGTTCCGGGTGTTCCTGATTTGCGTTTTTTACCATATCGACACTTTCCGCCATCGCCATCAAAACGCTAGACTACTGCCGAGTTTACACGGCAGATCTTAAGTTATCCGTTGACTGCTCTCTAACCGGCCACCGGTGCTCCGGCAGGGTCGCTCTGCGGGAGGTGCTATGTAGAGTGCCTCCGCGAACTGGTTTCAAATTGAAAGGATACCCTCATGGCTGCATTCATCCAGAAACTTTTTGGACGTAAAAGCACCTCCCCCGCGAAAACCAAGGCGCCTGAATCCAAATCCCCCGAGTTAAAGCAAGAAAAGTCCGATCGTCAGGAGGAGCTTCTAAAGCAACAGCTTTCCGTGCTTGCTTCTTCGCCTGCCACGGCAGAACTCGAGCGCCTCGCGATCGAGGGTATTACGGCTGACATACGCTTGAAGGCCGCCGAATCCCTGGATGATAAGGAAGCCCTACAGAGAGTTCAGAAAGCCGCCAAAGGTAAAGACAAAGGTGTTTACCAGACGGTAAAAGCGACGCTGCAAACCTATCGCCAGAAAGAAGAGGAGCAGAAACAGCGAGAGGAGAATGTTGACTCGCTTATTCGACAGGCCGAGGAACTGGCCCGAACCGAAGACCTCAAGCTCTATCAACAACGTCTGGAAGCTCTCAAGAATCATTGGGCCCAGATAGAAGATGCTGCGTCGCCTGCTCAAACAGAAACCTTCCTCGGTAAAATTCGCGATTGCAACAACAAACTGAACGAGCTCAACGAGGAGAAAGCCCGGCTGTCGCAGCAGCGGGAACAGAAAACTCAGCGTGACGAGACGCTGACCCTCTTGAATGAAACGCTCGACGACCTCAAGGCCCCGACGTCCAGCACAGAACCGTCGGTGGCATCACTGGATGCCCTGCAAAAAACTCAGGAGACCCGCTGGCTTGAAGCCACCCGGGACACGCCAGTCGAAAAGCAAGAGCAAAAATCCTACGAATCCCTGATGCAGCCTTTAAAGCTCTACATCGCGGCTTTGCGGAAGTTTGTCCAGAATCGAGACAGCTTGAAGGCCGCCGTCGAAGAAACGGAAACGTCTGCTTCCTCAGATAGGCAGAGCAATGCCAAACAGCTGGTTGAGACGATTGAATGGCCCGACGATTTCCCCATGCCACCGCTGCTCAAAGACGTTGCTCAAGTAGCCGGCCGCAAGCCAGCCGCCAGGAAAGCAACCCCTGACACTGAAGACCAGAAAGCCGCCGTAGACTCTTTCAAAGGCACTCTCGCCTCGCTGGAGCAGACACTGGAAAGCAAACAGCTGAAAGAATCGAAACAATTGTTCAAAACCGCTCAGCAACAGATCCAGGCTCTGGACAAGGCCCACAGCCGATCCCTGCAACCCCGGCTTCAATTGCTGGGCGGTCAATTAAGAGAGCTTAGCGACTGGCAAGGCTTCGCAACTCGACCCAAGCAAATCGAATTGTGTGAACAGATGGAGTACCTTTCTGAACAACCCATAGAGCCTGAAGCCAAAGCCGAGCGCATCAAGGAGCTCCAGAACGAATGGCGCGAGCTCGGTGGGTCGTCAGATCGAGAGCTGTGGGGTCGCTTCAAGCAAGCCTCCGATAAAGCTTACGAACCTTGCAAAGAATACTTTTCTGCAAAATCAGGTCTCAAACAGGCAAATCTCGAAACCCGGCGTTCGATTGTCGATCAGCTGCGAACGTTTATCGAAAATGCCGATTGGCAAACCATCGACTGGAAAGCCGCAGAGCGCATTCATCAGAAGGCTCGGGAAGAATGGAAAGTGGCCTGGCCCATCGACTTCAAGGCAAACCGACCGCTTCAGAAGGATTTCGACGGCCTGTTGAAACAGATTGAAGAACCTCTGAATCAGGAGCGCCATCGTAATGAAGAGCTCAAGCAGGCAATCGTCGAAAAGGCACAGGCTCTTATCAGTCACGAGCCACTGGGTGAAGCCATGCAACAAGCCAAGGCTCTGCAGGGAGAATGGAAGCAGGTTGGGCTGACCCGGCACCGCGAAGACCGCAAACTCTGGCAAGCTTTCCGTCAGGCCTGCGATCAGATTTTTGCCCGCCGCGATGCAGCCCGCAATGAACAGCAGGCGCTTTCAGATGCCGCCGATCAGAAAGCTCAAACCGTTCTTGATGGGCTCGAAGACAACATCAGCCCTGCAGAAAAGATCACCCAACTGGACGCAATCTCTGCCGAGCCTCTGTCGCCTGCCATGAAATCCAGAGTCAGTGAAATGCGCAGCCGCCTCTCTTCGCAGCTCAAACAGGAAGAAGCAAAGCAGAAAATAGCATTGTGGGAGAAGCTGGCTGATGCAAGGTTGAAAGGTACGCTGGACTCTTCTGAGATGCCAGACAACTGGCCGACACTGGCCAGTCAGGTTGAGGAAGCTAATGCCCGAGATCTGGTGATTCGAGCGGAAATTCTCACGGAATTGCCCTCTCCCGAAGATGATCAATCTCGCAGGATGGAAATTCAGGTACAAAGACTGGCAGACGGAATGGGTTCCGTGTCGGACGACGCTTCGGTTCTGCAAACTATCGAACCTTTGGTGGCATGCTGGTGCATGCTTCCAGAAGATGCCACTCCCGATGGCGCTCAGGCGCAGCGGCTGATCGACGCTCTCAAAGCGGCAAGCAACGCCTGATCGTCGCAGCTGTCACTCGCGACTGTGAGAACGAACAAAGGCCCTGGCCTCGATAACCGAGTTCAGGGCTTTTGTTTTCATAGCATCCATTTCACCATCGGCCAGATAAAACACCATGTCGACACTGTGCCGGTAGTATTTGGACGGCAAGCGGTTCAACGCCACGCACATGACATCGGTCAGAAAGTCCTGATCGTCCTCACTCTGACGTGTCTCCTCGATGGCTTCCGCCACCAGTCGTTCGTATAAGTTGTCAATGTTGTCTTGCAGAGACATGGCTTGGCTCCCGCCCGTTAACTTTTCTTTTTCTAAACAATAGATCCCGCCCCGAAAAAAGTCATGGCGAAGTGATTGGAGAGGCGATTGCAGAGTTGATTGGAGCGATGAGCAGTTTTGCCAATGCGATTGGCACTGCGCGTCATTACAGACTCGCCGGCAGAGAAGCTATGGTTATGCTCTGGCAAACGGTAATGCTCCGTCACCATCGATCCAACAACAGAGGACAGGAAATGACCACCGAAGCCTATATCTTCGATGCGGTCCGTACGCCCAGAGGGCGCGGCAAAAAGGATGGCGCATTGCACAGCGTCAAGCCTATTACCCTGATGACCACGGTATTGAACGCCCTGGCTCAGCGAAATGCGCTGGATACGGCCCAGGTCGATGACATCGTCCTCGGCTGCGTAACCGCGGTCGGCGATCAGGGCGCGGACATCGCCAAGACAGCTGCGCTTGCCGCGGACTGGGACGAAGTTGTGGCTGGGGTGACACTGAATCGCTTCTGTGCCTCCGGTCTCGAGGCGGTGAATCTGGCGGCGATGAAAGTCCGCTCAGGCTGGGAGGATCTGGTCGTCGCTGGTGGCGTTGAGGCGATGTCGCGGGTTCCAATGGGCTCCGACGGCGGTGCCTGGGCAACCGACCCGGCCACCAACCTGCACACGGGGTTCATGCCTCAGGGCATCGGTGCCGACCTGATCGCTACCCTGGAAGGTTTTTCGAGAGAGGACGTCGACGGTTTTGCCGTGAACTCCCAGAAAAAGGCGGCGAACGCCTGGGATCAGGGCTATTTCGCCAAATCCATCATTCCCGTAACGGATCAGAACGGCGTGGTGATCCTAGATCGCGATGAACACGTCCGTGGCAACACCTCACTGGAATCCCTCTCCGGACTCAAGCCTTCGTTCCAGATGATGGGCGAAATGGGTTTTGACGGCGTTGCGCGTGAGAAGTACCACTATGTCGAGAAGATAAATCACGTCCATCATGCCGGTAACTCCTCCGGCATCGTCGATGGCGCTACCGCCATGCTGATCGGTAGCGAAGCGAAAGGTAGGGAATTAGGACTGAAACCAAGGGCTCGCATTCTAGCGACCGCCGTCACCAGCACCGACCCCACCATCATGCTGACCGGCCCTGCACCGGCCGCCCGCAAAGCGCTGGCGAAAGCCGGGATGACGGCCGATCAGATTGACCTGTTCGAAGTGAATGAAGCCTTCGCATCCGTCGTAATGCGTTTTCAGAAAGAGCTGTCTGTCCCCGATGAAAAGGTCAATGTGAATGGTGGCGCCATTGCCATGGGCCATCCTCTTGGCGCAACAGGCGCAATGATTCTCGGCACCCTGCTCGACGAGCTCGAGCGCCGCGAGCAGCGATTCGGCCTGGCGACACTCTGCGTGGGTGGCGGCATGGGCATTGCCACAATCATCGAACGCGTCTGACCTGACCCAAGAATCCGAGGAGACATTTGTTATGAGCGCCATTCGTTACGAACTCGGGTCAGACAAGATCCTGACCCTGACCATCGACATGCCCGGCCAGTCTGCGAACACCATGAACGCAGATTTCCGTGACGCATTGAATGAGACAGTTGAACGTGTCCAGTCTGACCTGGACTCCCTGAAGGGCATCGTGATCACATCCGCAAAGAAAACCTTTTTTGCCGGCGGCGATCTCAACGAGCTGTACAAAGTGACCGAAGCAGACGCCGCGGAATTCGAGGCCATGGTCAATGGCCTCAAGGCCCAGATGCGTTCTCTGGAAACCTGCGGCAAGCCTGTTGTAGCAGCTATCAACGGTTCGGCATTGGGCGGCGGCCTTGAGATCTGTCTGGCCTGCCATCACCGGGTTGTGCTGGACGATGACAAAATTCAATTGGGCCTGCCGGAAGTCACTCTGGGACTGCTGCCCGGGGGCGGTGGTACCCAGCGTCTGCCACGCATGATTGGCCTCGAGGCGGCCTTTCCGTATCTGATGGAAGGCAAAAAGGCGAACCCCAGGTCTGCGCTTAAAGCTGGCATCGTTGATGAATTGGCCGGGTCCCCGGAAGAACTGTTGAGTAAGGCTCGTGAATTCATCGAGGCCAATCCAAAGTGTCAGCAACCGTGGGACAAGAAAGGCTTTAAAATTCCCGGCGGCGCACCGCACCACCCTGCCATGGCTCAGAAACTGGCCATCGCCCCGGCCATGCTGAAACAAAAAACCCGGGGTTGCTATCCAGCGCCCGAGCGCATTCTGTCCGCAGCGGTTGAAGGTGCCCAGGTCGACTTTGACAACGGCAGCCTGATCGAGACCCGCTACTTTGCAGAGCTGGTGTGTGGCCAGGTGTCCAAGAACATGACAGGCACTTTCTGGTTCCAGCTCAATGCGGTCAATGCGGGCGAGAGCCGTCCCAAAGGCGTCGACAAAGAGCGCTTTAAGAAAGTCGGCGTTCTGGGCGCGGGCATGATGGGCGCAGGCATTGCCTATTCAACGGCAGCACGGGGCATTGAAGTTGTGCTGAAAGACGTTTCCGTGGAAAACGCGGAAAAAGGAAAAGCATACTCCGAGAAGCTACTCGCCAAGAAAGTCAGTCGAGGCCGGATGACCGAGGAAAAGAAAAACGCGATTCTCGACCTGATTACTCCCACCGGCTCAGCCGATGATCTGGACGGCTGCGACCTCGTGATCGAAGCCGTGTTTGAAGACAGCGACCTGAAAGCAAAAGTCACACAGGAAGCCGAAGCGAAACTGGTCAAAAACGGCATTTTCGCGTCGAATACTTCAACCATCCCCATCACACAGTTGGCAAAGGCGTCCGGCAATCCGGATCACTTCATCGGCCTGCATTTCTTCTCACCGGTGGACAAGATGCAGCTCGTCGAAATCATCGTCGGTGAGCAGACGTCCGAAGAAACTCTGGCGCGTTCGTTCGACTATGTGCAGCAAATTGGCAAGATTCCGATTGTCGTCAATGACAGCCGCGGTTTCTTCACCTCCCGCGTGTTTGGCACCTTCGTCAACGAGGGCATCGCCATGCTTGGCGAAGGGATCCACCCTTCCAGCATTGAAAATGCCGGCTTGCTGAGTGGTATGCCCGTTGGCCCGCTTGCGATCTCGGATGAGGTCAGCCTCACACTTATGCAGCACATTCGTGATCAGAGTAAAAAAGATACCGAAGCTGCTGGTGGGAACTGGAACGCGCATCCAGCAGAAGCTGTAATCGATCAGATGGTGGCCACACACGACCGGAAAGGCAAAGCCGCCGGCGCCGGCTTTTATGAATACCCGGAATCCGGGAAGAAATTCCTCTGGCCAGAGCTGGAGTCGCTATTTGTTAATGCTGAAAAAGCGCGAACCACGGAGCTTCAGGACCTCAAGGACCGGATTCTGTTTATTCAGGCCATTGAAACAGTCCGGTGCCTCGAGGAGGGGGTACTTCGCACCGTCGAGGATGCAAACATCGGCAGTATCTTCGGGATCGGCTTTGCGCCCTGGACCGGTGGCGCGATTCAGTTCATCAATCAGTACGGGGTGCGGGCGTTTGCCGAACGTGCCCAGGTGCTGGCAGATCGTTATGGCGAGCGATTCACACCGCCAGCCCTGCTGTTAGAGAAAGCTGAATCAAATACTGCCTTTTCGTAATATCCCCTCAGATCGCCGGATGGCCCATTTTGCGGCTGTCCGGCCCTATCCTGCTCAACCGCGCCAGATACAAACCTGCCAATTTCATGGACAGATTGTCACGAAGCGAAACGCTGGAGCTGTAGCAACGTATACAGCCGTTGCCTACAATGATTTGAAGGAGTCGATCCGGCCTCGCTCGAATGCCGTATCCATAAGAATTAGACAAGGCGCCAGAAACCCGTGCTGTGCATTACAGCAACCAGCACCGTTAGGTAGAGAACTCTATGACCATCGCGGAACGTAAAACTTTCTGTCAAAGCCAGCCAAACCGCCCGGTTGCCACGCTATTGAAGTCCGTGTCGCTGAGCTTGCTGTTGGCATTTAATGTTCAGGCCACGGCTATTGAAGATGCGAACGCCGTTTACGAGCCGGTTTCCCCGACCGTTGATCAGGCCCGAGCGAACATTCTCATCGCCCGTCAGCTACAGTTCACACACTTCCGTGACATGGGCATCAACGACAGCCTCTCCGGTGATGTGTTTGATGCGTATCTCGACTACCTCGATGGCCAACGCATTTACTTGACCCAGGAAGACGTTAACCGCTTCAGCAAAATCCGTGAGAGCCTTGGCTCCGCCCTCAAAACCGGCCAATTGCAGCCTGGTTTCGATATCTACAATCTGGTTCAGAAGCGGATCATAGAGCGTCTTGATTACGCCCTGGCACTGATCGACAAGGGCATTGATAAGCTGGACTTTACCGGCAATGAGCAGATACTGGTGGACCGGTCAGATGCCGACTGGGAAGCAGACGAAGCTGCAATGGATAAGCTCTGGACCAAGCGCCTTAAAAACGCTGTTCTGGCGCAGCGATTAAATGGCAGCACCGACGAAGAAATTGAGGAAGCGCTCACACGCCGTTACGAAGGACAGCGGAAACGCACGCTTCAGGCCCGCAGCGAAGACGCCTTCCAGGCCTACATGAACGCTTTCGCCGGCATGTGGGACCCACACACCTCCTATTTCTCTCCGCGCACCTCCGAAAACTTTAACATCAACATGAGCCTGTCCCTTGAAGGCATCGGGGCTGTACTGCAATCGGATAACGAATACACCAAGGTTGTTCGCTTGGTGCCTGGCGGCCCTGCCTCCAAGCAAGGTCAGCTTCAGCCGGCGGATCGGATCGTCTCTGTCAGTCAGGAAGATGAGGACAAGGTGGTAAACGTGATCGGCTGGCGCCTTGATGAGGTTGTAGACCTGATTCGCGGACCGCGGGAGTCTGTCGTCACCCTGGAGGTCATTCCCTCCGATGCGGCTGATGAGACGGTCACCAAAACCATCGCCATAAAACGCGACAAAGTGAAACTGGAAGAACAGAGTGCCAGCGCCGATGTGATCGAACTGGATCGCGGATCCAAGAGCTTCCGGATCGGCGTGATCAACATTCCGACCTTCTACGCAGACTTCAAAGCGATGATGGACGGCGATCCAAACTATAAAAGCACCACTCGCGACGTACGTGAACTCATCAAGAACCTGAAAGCCGAGGGTATTGACGGCATCGTCATGGATCTTCGCAATAACGGCGGTGGCGCACTCCACGAAGCTAACGACCTGGTCGGCCTGTTTATTGAGGAAGGGCCCACCGTTCAAATCCGTGGCTCCAACAACGACGTTAAAGTGCTGGAAGATGAAGATCCTTCCGTTACCTACGCCGGCCCGCTGGTGGTTCTGGTTAACCGCATGAGTGCTTCGGCATCCGAAATTTTTGCCGGCGCCATTCAGGATTACGGTCGTGGTCTGGTTGTGGGCTCCCAGACCTTCGGCAAAGGCACAGTTCAGGCCGTGCGCCCGCTGAATCACGGGCAGCTGAAAATTACCCAGAGCAAGTTCTACCGTGTTTCCGGCGGCTCCACCCAGCACAAAGGGGTTATTCCGGACATCGAAATCCCATCCCGTGTGGACAAGAAGCGGATCGGTGAGGACGCGCTGGATCATGCCCTGCCCTGGGATCAGATTGAGGCTGTACCACACAACCGCTACTTTGATTTCAGTGGCGTGATCGACGAACTTCGCACTCGCCACGAGACTCGCTTCGCCGAGCATCCGGAATTCCGCCTGCTGCAGAAGGAAATCGAATTCCTGGAAGAGCAGCGGAAAAAGAAAACGGTCAGCCTGAATCTGGAACAGCGTGAAGAGTATCAGTCACAAATTCAGCAGACACGATTGGCCATCGCCAACGCCCGCCGGGAAATCAAGGGCGAGGAGCCTTTCGAGACTCTCGAAGAGCTGGATGACTGGCAGGATCAGCAGTCCGCAGACCTGGATGCGACCGATGAAGATATGGACTTTGTGGTCGAAGAAGGCGGTAACATCATGGCTGACATGCTCGAGCTTGATCAGCAGATGGCCTCCATCCTCGAACAGAAGCAGATCGCTGTTCAGACTCTGGCCAACTGAGGACGACATCTCCCACCGTATGGACGGCAGTCATGACTGACAGGGAAGACGACAAAAACGAGGACAGAAGCAGGGCTAAAGTCCTCGAGAGCATGCTGATGGATGCCATGCATGCCATGAAGTCCATGGAAGAAGTGGAGCGGGTTCAGGCCTCTGTTGAATCCGCCACTTCTTCCGCCGGATCGCAATCCGAGCGTAAGAATTCTCCCCCAGCCGGTGATCGGGACACAGAATCACTGGTGGATCGCATTGCCGGGTTTACCGGCTCAGCACTGCGTTTCGCAGCTCGCTCCACCGATACCTCTCTCAAGGTTGGTCGTGCATTGATCAATTCCCAGGACCAGTTGCGAATGATGCTGGTGGCTGGAAATTCATTGCGGGATATTCGGGAAGTCGCCGGACTGACTCTCTCAGAAATGAGTGAAGCACTGAATCTCAAGGACAAATCTGTTCTCGAGGCCATCGAGAACGGCACCTCTACCCTATCCTTCGAGTTGATTCTTCGCCTGGCAGCGTTGATCGCGCGGAACGATCCGATTCCTTTCATCCTCCGCACCACTCGCAATTATAACCCCGACGTCTGGAAGGTTCTGGACAGCTGGGGTGTGGGCCGACTGCCTCTACAATTTGAACGCGAGCGTCAGTTCATCAACATTTTCCGAAGCCATGATGACGCGCGAACCCTCTCTGATGAGGGCTTTCAGAAAGTGCTCGATTTCACTCGCCAGAGCTTTGAAATGTCGCTGCATTTCATCGAACAGCAAGAACGGGAGCTGGAAGAGCTCAAGGCCAGCCAATCGCCTGGGTCAGGCGAATAAAGCAGTCATTCTCTCCGCGTTCGGCGCAGCCACTACGCCTTTCTCGGTCACGATGACATCAATTAACTCTGCGGGTGTCACGTCGAAGACCGGGTTGAACACATCCAGATTTTCCGGGGCAATGGCCCTTCCCTGAACCTGCTTCAATTCCGCTCCTTCACGCTCTTCAATCGGGATATCGTTCCCGGATGCCAGGGACATATCCACTGTGCTGGACGGAGCCACTACCATGAACCCGACCTTGTGAAAGCGAGCCAGCACAGCGAGGCTATAGGTGCCGATCTTGTTTGCCACGTCGCCATTGGCAGTGATTCGATCTGCCCCGACAATCACCCAACTGACCTTACCTGACGCCAGAATGGCCGCAGCCGCACTGTCGGCGTTCAACGTAACCGGTATGCCATCCCTCGCCAGCTCCCAGGCAGTGAGACGACTGCCCTGCAACCAGGGGCGTGTCTCGTCCGCGTATACTCTGTCCAGCTGACCTTCTTCGTGCAGTCTGCGAATCACCCCCAGCGCCGTGCCGTAACCGCCCGTTGCCAGCGCGCCTGTGTTGCAATGGGTCAGCACTGAAATTGGAGCCTGAATGCCCATGTGTGCGAGCGCATGGTCGGCCATTGCCAGATTCGCCGCCAGATCCTCCTCGTGGATGCGCTCAGCCGCGCGGGTCAGGTGCTCGACCGCGTGGTCCCTGGAATCCAGCTCGGCCAGTTCGTTTTCCATCCGCTTCAGTGCCCAGAACAGGTTCACGGCCGTGGGCCGACTCTCAGCCAGCTCAGCGAGTGCCACAATCACCTGTTCTTTCCAGTCATCACCGGCAGCCCGTGCCGCAAGCACCACGCCGTAGGCGGCGCTGATGCCAATCGCAGGTGCACCACGCACCACCATGTCACGAATGGCTGCAGCAACATCGCTGGACGACTCCAGACGCAACCAGACCTCTTCGTGGGGCAAGAGACGCTGATCCAGCAATTCAAGACGGTCTCCGTGCCAGCGTATGGCGACGGTACCGAAGGAACGTTCTGGGCTTTGGGAAGGGATCTGGGTCATAGCTGGCTCCCGGGTGAAAAATTGGTGCCAAGTATACGCGTGTTTTGTCGGTATGCTCAGCCCCCAGGGTAGTTCTCGCTGCGGTCGCTCGCTATACTCCAGACCTACATTCTTTGCCTGCGCCAAACAGTGATGGCGCAGGACTAACAAGGCAGGTTGAATGACGGCAGATACCATTTGCGCAGCGGATATACGGATCAACACACGTTGGCTCATTCCAATTGAACCCGCAAATACTGTCCTCGAACATCAGGCGTTGCTGATTCAGGGCGACCGGATCGCGGCGGTTATGACTCAGGAAGAAGCAGACCGGGAATTCCGGGCTAAAGAAGTCATCGACTTGCCCAATCACGTGCTAATGCCCGGATTGATCAACACCCATGGCCATGCGGCTATGTCCCTTTTCCGGGGCATGGCAGACGACCTTCCGCTGATGACCTGGCTGAACGAACACATATGGCCAGCCGAGGGCGCATTTGTCAGCGATAAATTCATTGCCGACGGCACCGAACTGGCTATGGCGGAAATGTTGAGAACCGGTACAACCACCTTCTCAGACATGTATTTCTTTCCGGAGACTGTGGCCCAGCTCGCTCACGACAGGGGCATGCGCGCCCAGATCTGTTTTCCCCTGCTGGATTTCCCAACCCCCTGGGGAAGCGGCCCTGAAGAATATCTGAGCAAGGGACACGACCTCATACAACAATGGCAGGGCAACACGTTTATCATGCCCGCCATCGGGCCCCACGCTCCGTACACGGTTTCTGACGACCCGATGAAGAAGGCGGTTGCACTGTCCCAGGACACCGGAGCAGCTATCCAGATTCACCTTCATGAAACAGCCTTTGAAGTCGGCGAGGCCCTCGAGAAGTCCGGCCGTCGTCCCACAGCGGCGCTCGCAGATCTTGGAGTGTTGGGTCCCAATACCCAGTGTGTGCACATGACGCAGATCGATGATTCGGATGTCGCGTTGCTGCAACGCACCGGCGCCCATGTCATTCATTGCCCAGAGTCCAACCTTAAACTCGCCAGCGGCCTTTGCCCGGTTCAACGTTTGATGGATGCGGGCATTAACGTTGCTATCGGCACTGATGGAGCCGCCAGCAATAACGATCTGGACCTGTTTGGTGAGGTCAACACGGCCGCCATGCTGGCTAAAGCCGTTGCAGAAGATGCAGCCGCCCTGTCGGCGCATCAGGCATTGACCATGGCGACACTGAGCGGTGCCCGTGCGATTGGCCGTGAGAAGGATCTCGGCTCACTGGTGGCTGGTAAACTGGCAGACGTTATTGCTGTGGATTTGAGTGACCCATTCCTGCAGCCGGTTTACGATCCTGCATCTCACCTTGTGTACAGCAAGCATGGCCGCCAGGTAAGCCATAGCTGGATTGGCGGCGTACCACAGGTACAGGACGGTTCACTGACTCGCATCGACGTCCCTGACCTGATGTTGCGGGTTCAAGACTGGTCCCGGCAGATTCGCGAGCAACAAGGCTGACGCAACCTTTTGTATATTGGCAGGCAAACTCCATGAATGAACAGAACGTAGACCGGAACGAAATCGCCAAATTTGAGGCTTTGGCCAGTCGCTGGTGGGATCCGACCAGCGAATTCAAGCCATTGCACGACATCAATCCGCTGCGCCTCAATTACATCGAAGAGCGCGTTCCCCTTGCCGGAAAAAAAGCCCTGGACGTAGGCTGCGGTGGAGGTCTGCTGTCGGAAGGCATGGCACAGCGAGGCGCTCATGTGTTGGGCATCGACATGGGTGAAGCGCCCTTGTCGGTCGCCAAATTGCACGGCCTGGAAAGCGGAGTCTCCGTAGACTACCGGCAGATCACAGTTGAAGAGCTTGCCGAGGACCCGGAGCACGCAGGCCAGTACGACGTGGTGACTTGCCTCGAAATGCTTGAGCATGTTCCTGATCCGGCGTCTGTCGTTAAAGCCTGTGCCGCCATGCTGAAACCGGGCGGTCATATGTTCGTTTCAACCATTAATAGAAATCCGAAGTCCTTCCTATTTGCCATCGTAGGCGCCGAGTACGTTTTGAGGCTGCTTCCCAAAGGCACCCATGAATGGCAGAAATTCATTCGTCCCTCGGAAATGTCGGATCACCTCCGCCACGCCGGTCTCAATGTGCGGGACCTCACCGGCATGACCTATAACCCGATCACCAAGGTTTATAAACTGGGCCGTGACGTGGATGTGAATTATCTGATGCACGCTGTCGACACACGTGGAGATGATCAGTAACCGTGAATCCAGAACCTTCTGCCGTTCTGTTTGACCTGGACGGCACTCTGATCGACACCGCACCCGATTTTATCCGCTGCCTGAATGAACTCAGGTTGTCTCGGGGGCTCGACGCCCTGCCCCACGCCCATATTCGCCGGTCCGTTTCGAACGGAGCCCGAGCGATGATTCGGGTAGGTTTCGGTCTTGATCAGGATGAGCCTGGCTATAAAGAGCTTCATACCGCCTTTCTGGATCTTTACGAGGCCGGTGTGGCCGTTGAAACACGGCTATTTGATGGCATCGATGAATTGCTTCGGAATCTCGAGCAAAGAGGCATCCCCTGGGGCATAGTTACCAACAAACCTATCCGCTTCGCAGCGCCTTTGATCACGGCGCTGGACCTCGCTGAGCGCTGTTCAACACTAATCTGCCCCGACCACGTACAGGATCGGAAGCCTCATCCGGAAGCGCTCCTGCTGGCCTGTTCACAAATTGCCGCCGATCCCGCCACAGCCATTTACGTGGGCGATCACGAACGCGACATAGAGGCGGGCAGAAACGCCGGAATGAAGACCGTCGCTGTCCGCTACGGGTATATCGAAGAGCCAGATATGGTCGATTCCTGGCAAGCTGATGTCATAGTAGATACGGTCAGCGACCTCGCAAAGCTGTTACAATAACGGTTCAAGAAGCAGCAGGATGACTGCTCATTTCAAACGTCTTTGATTCACCAGAATCAGCTATTGCACATGGGGAGACAGCATGCAGAACTACCAAGCACCGGTGGATTTGCTGAAGGACCGAATCATTATGGTGACCGGCGCCGGCAGTGGCATCGGAAAGACCGCCGCCCTGACTTACGCCGCCCACGGTGCAACCGTGATTCTGGTCGGACGTACGGTTTCAAAGCTCGAGGCGGTTTACGACGAAATTGAATCTGCCGGTCATCCCAAGCCTGCCATCGTGCCGATGAATTTTGAGGGTGCGGCCGTCAAGGAATACGAAGAGCTCGCGATGACCATTGAGGACAACTTTGATCACCTCGATGGCTTGCTGCACAACGCGGCCATACTGGGCAATCGCAGCCCGGTGGAGTTATACGATCCGGAAGTCTGGTCCCGCGTGATGCAGGTTAACGCGACTGCCCCATTTCTCCTTAGCCGCGCCATGATCCCGCTGTTGCGTAAATCCGATGACGCATCCGTCATTTTTACGTCTTCAGGCGTTGGCAGGAAAGCGAAGGCCTACTGGGGTGCATACGCCGTGTCGAAGTTTGCAGTCGAGGGTCTCAGCCAACTTCTGGCCGATGAGCTGGACGACGACAACCACCACATCCGCGTGAATAGTCTCAATCCGGGCGCCACACGTACCAATATGAGAGCCGTCGCGTACCCGGCGGAGAATCCGAAGAATAATCCGACACCCGAAGAACTGATGCCGGTTTACCTTTATCTCATGGGTCGCGACAGCAAAGAGCTCAACGGACAGCAGATTGACGCGCAGCCCAAATAATGGAACTTGTTTTTTTCACCACGTCCGATTGTCACCTGTGCGAAGTGGCAGAAGCTCTGCTGGTAAACACGCCAATGCCGGAACCGGTTCCGGTGGACGCGGTGGATATTGCCCAGTCCGAGAAACTGGTGGAACGTTACGGCACGCGGATCCCCGTTTTGCGTCGAAACGACACCGGCGAGGAGCTGGACTGGCCTTTCACCAGGGATCAATTAATCAACTTTCTTCGATGAGGACATCCTGACATGTTGATGGTTATTTCACCGGCCAAGACATTGGATTATGAAAGCCCCCTGGCTACCGACAAGCACAGTCAGCCGGATTTTCTGGACGACGCCTGCGAATTGGTGGACGAACTCAAGAAGCTGGAGCCCCATGACATCAGCAATCTGATGGGAGTCAGCGAAAAGCTCGGCCAACTGAATGCCGAGCGATTCCAGAACTGGCAAACGCCCTTCACGACCGACAACGCGCGTCCCGCCGCACTCGCCTTTAAAGGCGACGTCTACACGGGACTGGATGCAAACAGCTTCAGTGCAAAGGATTTTGAGGTGGCACAGAAGCGCCTGAGAATCCTCTCCGGCCTCTACGGTGTACTGAAACCGCTGGACCTGATGCAGCCGTACCGGCTGGAGATGGGTACCCGATTCGAAAATACCCGTGGCAAGGATCTCTATGCGTTCTGGGGAAGCAAGATTACCGACGAGCTGAATCGGCTGCTCAAAGAGGACGATGGCGTACTGGTTAACCTGGCGTCCAATGAATATTTCAAGAGCGTGCAGAAAAAGAGTCTGGATGCCCGCCTGATCACGCCCCAGTTCAAGGACTGGAAAAATGGCCAATACAAGATGATCAGCTTTTACGCCAAGAAGGCGCGCGGGCTGATGTGTCGGTATGCCATTCAGAACAACATTACCCAGGCCAACGATCTTAAAGGATTTGACCTGGAGGGCTACCGCTTCAGCGACGAACAGTCTGACGCAGACAATTGGGTTTTTCTGCGCGACGAGCAGTAATCGAGTTTTTGGAGCTTTGAATGAGCGAAGCAGTCTTCTCTCAGCTGGCGATGCTGGTTCTGCTGACCGGCCTGATCGTCTGGATGGGATTCATTGTCTGGGATCTGTCCAAGAAATCCCAGGCCGGACGATTCGGCACCCTGGCACTGTTCATCGTGCTGGGGGCCGGCGTCGTCGGTTTTATTGTCAAAACGGTACTCGTTGAAATCATGAATCTCTGAGTCCGCACACCACCGTCTTTTTCACCCACAGAAACACCAACAAGGATCTGAACCATGTGGTTCCGAAATGCCCGCGTATTCCGTTTTACAAAGCCCTTTGAGATCAGCGCAGAGTCGTTGGAGGAACAACTACAGAGCGACGCCTTCAAGCCCTGCGGCCCACAAGAAACATCAAGACAGGGTTGGGTGCCTCCAATGGGCAAGCACAGCGATCTACTGGTCCACAGCGCGGGCGGCTATCACCTGATTGCACTGCGCAAGGAAGAGAAGCTGCTGCCCGCCTCAGTCATTAAAGAATTGGTGGAGGAAAAGGCCGAAGCTATCGAAGCGGAGCAACATCGCAAAGTCCGCCGTAAGGAAAAAGACGAGATCAAGGAGGAAGTGACTCTGGAGCTGCTGCCCCGGGCTTTCTCAAAGAACCGGCGCTGCTATGCCTACCTGGCGCCAGCAGACGGTGTACTGATCGTTGATGCCGGGTCTGCAAAGCAGGCGGAGGATCTCGCTTCTGCACTCCGAAAGAGTATTGGATCTCTGCCCGTGAGGCCGCCAGCGGTGGAGCAATCTCCGGGATTTACCTTCACCGGCTGGCTCACAGAATCCATTGAGTTGCCCCAGTCGCTCACCCTGGGTACCGAGACCGAGCTGAAAGACCCGTCAGAGGATGGCGGTGTTGTTCGCTGTAAGGGGCTGGAACTGCAGGGAGACGAAATCCGCTCCCACCTGGATGCGGGCATGCAGGTCACCAAGCTGGCACTCACCTGGGAAGATTCCCTGTCCTTCGTCCTGGACGAAGAACTGGGTATCAAGCGTTTGAAGTTCGGTGAAACACTTCAGGAGAAACTGGATGATGTCGACGCCGACGATGCGGCCGCTCGATTTGATGCTGCCTTCTCGCTGATGACTCTGGAATTGTCCAGGCTGATCCCGGGGCTTCTGGATGCTCTGGGTGGTGAGGACCGGTCTGCGATCGTCGAAGAGTCCTGATCGATCGACTCGAAAACTGGCTAGTGGGAGCTCTGATCCAATCGCTCTCGCTGCCAGTCTTTCTCAGGCTCGTTGAGCACCAGTAGCAAGTCCATAACATCTTCTTCCTGATTGAACTCCACCTCAAACCCCAGATGCTCGGCAAGGCGGATCATGGGCACATTGTCTGGCAAGACGTCTCCCACCATTTCCACCGTGCCCCGGGCACGGCAGTAATCGATCATCTTCTGCATCAGGGCCACTCCCAGGCCTTCGCCCTTCATCTTATCGTGAACCATGACGGCAAACTCGCATCGAAGGTTGTCTGCGTCGGTCCATGTGCGAACGGTACCCAGGGTTTCCTCGCCCTCTTCGTCCTCACGGGGCGCGTTGGCGATAAACACCATTTCCCGGTCGTAGTCGATCTGGACCATCTGCGCGACGTCTTCCCGGGAGAAGTGCTTGCGGTATTGGAAAAAGCGGTAGCGGATGGATTCCGGCGACTGAAGTTCATGAAAGGCACGGTGGGCCGGTTCGTCTTCCGCCAATACCGGCCGTATGATCACGCGGCGACCGGATTTTGGCAGGACAATCCATTCTTCCAGCTCCCGTGGATAGGGCTGAATGATCGGACGGCCCGGTTGTTCCGACAAATCGATGGAGGCGTTCACCGCCACAGCGCCCTGGTCATTGAACAGCAGCGGTGAGATCTCCAGACCACGGATTTCTGGATTGTCGATCACGATCTGGGACAAGGTCACCAGCGTTTCGGACACCGCCCGAATATCTTCCTCGGGCCGAATGCTGTGTTCCATAAGCAGTTTGTACATGTAGGTCCTGCGAAGAAGCTCTCTCGCGAGGACCATATTCAACGGCGGTAAGGCAATCTGGCGATCCGACATGACATTGATCTGTGCACCCGCCGCGCCACAGACCACCAGCGGTCCAAACGTTGCATCACGGGTGATACCCACACTGAATTCGATACCGCCGACATGCTGGTAAGAATGCTGAACGGCGAATCCCAGAAACCCACTGTCCGGATAATGCTTCCGATATTCCTCCATCAGGAACCGGCACGAGTCCATGATCGCGCCTTCACTGTTTAGCTTTTGGATCGTGCCCTTATACCGCTGCTGCCCGGTCTTCAGAGCCACCAGCGGACGGCAGGACTGTTCGTGAATCAGCGTGACATCGATGGGGCGACGCTCCACCGCAAAGGCCTGAAGCACCTCCTCCATGTCTTCACAGTAGAGAGTATCAATCGTATTGATGCCGTATTCCCGGATGACGCCCCTGGCCTCCTGATTTGTCAGGCAGGTTCGCTTTTCCCGTAATGCATCGCTGACCGTGCGACGGGTGCTGGAGTGATCCGCAAGGTGGTCTGTAAAAGACTCAGGGGTCTCTGTCAGGAGTTTCTGTACCCGCTGGTGGCGAACGTGCTGCATAAACGCCGTCACCGCCTTTTCCGGGCTGAAAAACGAGGGTACACCGGCTCGATAGAACTCGTCTCGCGCGTCCATCACGGTGCTCTGGCCCAGCCAACAGGTAAATACATTCAGCCGCGTACCCTTTGTCGCCTCGATCACGGCGTCGGCAATCTGCAGACTGTCTTCGGTCAGGCTGGGCGCGTACATCACCAGAACGTTGGCCACTTGCGGGTCCCTGGCCAGAATGTGAATGGCCTCCGCATACAGTTGGGGAGACGCGTCGTAGTTCAAGTCAATGGGGTTCTTGCGGTTCCAATACGGCGGGAGCAACTTGGCCAGTTGTTTGATGGAATCCTCAGAAAGCGTCGCAAGCTCACCTTCCAGCGATGCCAGCCTGTCCACGGCTAGCACGCCGGGCCCTACACCGTTGGCCATGATGGCTAGACCTTCCCGCCGCAGCTTTCTCATGCGTGTTAGCGTTTCCAGCGCATCAAACATCTGGCCAAGGCCGTCTACCCGCAACACCCCGGCCCGCTGCAACATGGCGTCGTAGATCGGATCGCTTTGGGTCAGCCCTTCTGGCAGTTCGTGCGGAATCCACTCGGACTCCGGAACCCGGCCACTTTTAACGGCAATCACGGGCTTGGTGCGGGACGCGACTCGGACCGCCGACATGAATCGACGAGGATTGGGAATGCTTTCAATATGCAGCAGTATTGCCCGCGTGCCAGTGTCCTGGGCCAGATAGTCGATCAAATCATCGTGATCGATATCCATACCGTCGCCCAGGGTCAGGAAATAAGAAAATCCAACGCCGCGGGCAAACGCCCAGTCCAGAACCGAGCTGGCGATCGTGCCGGATTGACCAATAAACGCTACTTTTCCGGGGATAGCCCCCATGTGGGCGTAGGTGGCGTTCAACCTGCGCGCGGGCACCATCAATCCGATGGTATTTGGCCCCAGCACCCGGATACCGGTCTCTTTTGCCGCTTTTCGGACCGAGTACATCAGTGGCTGACCTGTCCGGCTGTGACTGCGGGACATGCCACCGGTCATCACGATGGCGGTACGCACACCGGCTTCACCCAATTTTCGGGTCATCTTGGGGACGGTCTCCGGAGGCGTGCAAATTATCGCCAGGTCCGGCTTCATGTTCAGGTGGGATACCTTACGAAAACAAGGGACACCGTGAACATTGTCGTATTTGTTCTGATTCACCACCATCAGGGTTCCGTCGTAGCCGCCGGACATAAGGTTCCGAAGCACCATACCGCCAAGGTTATCGGCGCGCTCGGAGGCGCCAATAATCACAATGGAATCCGGGTTGAACAGACTTTCGAGATAGCGGGTACTCAAGCCAACCTCCTGGTTATCGGGCCCCAATGGTTACCGCCCGAACAGTGATTTACTATCTTAGGCCCCTGAGCGGTAAAGGGAAACGTGTCACCAAAGTCTACGACGAAAGAGCGGGGAAATCGGGGGCTATTCCCTGTTACCATTGAGCAATATTCGAACATGGCGGAAGGTCGGTACGAGCATGACAACCGGTTTCTTTTCTCACGACGACTTCACCAAACACAATATGGGGCCGGGACATCCGGAGTGCCCGGAGCGGCTCACGTCCATCATCAGTCACCTTGGCCAGTCAGGACTGGACCAGGAACTGGACTGGATCAAACCCGAAGAAATCACCCGGGACCAACTTCAGATGGTGCATCCGGAGGGCTATCTTCACCAGCTGGATTTGATGTCACCGACCCGCGGACGGGTGTTCACCGACCCCGACACTGCAATGATGCCGGACACACTGCGTGCGGCCAGGCTCGCTGCCGGTGCCAACGTCCAGGCGATTGATATGATTCTCAGCAGTCAGCTGACAAATGCCTTTGTGTGCGCCCGTCCGCCCGGCCACCACGCCGAGCGCTCTAAATCCATGGGATTCTGTTTTTACAATAACGTTGCGCTGGCCGCGAAACGGGCGTTGAACTTCCATCAACTGGAACGCGTTGCGATCATCGATTTTGATGTTCACCAGGGCAATGGCACCGTGGATATTGTTGGCGGTGATGAGCGGATTCTGATGTGCTCAAGCTTTCAGCATCCGTTTTACCCCCACTCTCACGTTCATCGTCAGGCAGACAATATCGTCAACACTCCTATTAACGCGGGTGAAACCTCAGGGAATTATCGGAAGATTGTCGAAGACGCCTGGCTGCACAAACTTCAGGACTTCAAGCCACAGTTGATTCTGATTTCAGCCGGCTTTGACGGCCACAAACTGGATCCACTGGCAGAGCTGAATCTGGAAGCGGACGACTATCGCTGGCTAACGGAGATGATTGCCAGCGTCGCGCGGGATCACGCCAATGATCGCATCCTGTCGACGCTGGAGGGTGGTTATCACCTGAACGCTCTCGGTGAGAGCGTTCACGCTCACCTCAAGGTACTGAACGCCTGCTAGCTGTTTGGACTGGCCGCGTCGTACCCGTTGGCGTGTTGCAGACTCGGGCGCTCGCCCTCTCGCTGCACTCGAATGGTGGTGCGCCGATTGTCCGCAGCTCGTTTTGACACCGGGTATTGGTCCGCATGGGCTCGAACCGTGATCAAATTTTCGTCAACACCCTGGCTGATCAGATAATCAGCGACCACATTCGCGCGCTTTTCGGACAACGCCCGATTGTTGATCCGGCTACCACTGCCATCTGTATGACCATCTACGAACACCCGCTCTACCGTGCTGTCTGCCAGAACGTAGACGGCGATCTTGTCGAGAAATGCCATATCACTGTTAGACAGACTCGTGCTTCCGGACACAAATGGAATTCTGGACCGCTTGATCTGGTCATAATTCACTGGCAACAAGCCAGCGGTGCACGATCGATAACGCGGAAATTCCCGGGCAAAATTGATATTCGAGACTTTCACACGAATCGGCTGACTGCTATACCACGCACGGCGGGTCACAGTCGGGCTCATACCATCCATCAGCCCCTGGATCAGTGACATGGATTCACGCGCTGCCAACGTCACCTGTCGGGGTCCGTCCGTCACTTTCACCTGGCCGATAGGCCGAGGCGGGACGCCAGGACGCCAGGCTGGGGCTTCCACCACCATCTGCCCGTATCCCGGACGCATTGGCGACAATTCAGACTCCAGATAAAAACTCAGCTTCTCTCCAGCCCTGTGCTTGAACACCGCACGTCCGTATCCGGGCACTTCATGCACCAGCGTGCACTCGAAGACAGATTCCGAGAGATACCATTGACTGTTTTCGATGCCCGCACCGTAGGTGGAGGCCTGCAGCGGGGCGCTGACCAAACCGGCTGCACAGACAAGCGTCCAGGCAGAGGACTTGAGCCGTCGGGAGAGAGTGAGAATCGTTCTGGCCATACTGCGAATCCGGTCGTGTTACCTGTCTATTTACTTGTCGGCCACTGTCCGGGAATCTTTAGCCCCGGATCAGAAACAAACCAAAACCGCTTCTGGTATACTTCCGCAAAATTTAAGTCTGCAATGATAAGGGTCTCCATGACCGATACGCTTACCCTTGTCCGCCCCGACGACTGGCATCTGCACGTCCGGGACGGCGCGATCCTGAATGACGTGGTGCCGGCCACAGCCCGTCAGTTTTCCCGGGCCATCATCATGCCGAACCTTGTGCCTCCGGTCACCGATGCGAATATGGCCATGGCCTACCGCGAACGCATTTTAGAAGCCGCCGGAGACCATCCCTTCGAGCCCCTGATGACACTGTACCTGACTGAAACGACAACCCCCGAGGACATTCGGGAGGCCAAGGCCGCAGGTATATTGGCAGCCAAGCTCTATCCGGCCGGGGCCACCACCAACTCGGCATCCGGCGTCACCGATATCAAGCGCATCTATCCGGTGCTGGAAGCAATGAGCGACGCAGGCATGCTGCTTCTGACGCACGGCGAGGTGACGGACGCGGAGATCGATATCTTTGATCGCGAGAAGGTTTTCCTCGATCGGATACTGGCACCAACCTTAAAAGCGTTCCCCAACCTTCGCGTGGTACTGGAACACATCACAACGGCGGATTCCGCAGACTTCGTTCGGGATCACGCTGAAGGGCGGTTGGCCGCAACCATCACGCCACAGCACCTGATGTACAATCGCAATCATCTGCTGGTGGGCGGTATTCGCCCTCACCTGTATTGTCTGCCGGTACTCAAGCGCAACCTGCACCAACAGGCTTTGCGGGACGTCATTGTCAGTGGCGACAGCCGCTTCTTTTTGGGCACCGACTCCGCACCCCATGCCAAGGGCAATAAGGAAACCGACTGCGGATGCGCCGGCTGCTATTCTGCGTTCGGGGCTCTTCCACTGTATGCCGAAGTGTTTGAGGAGCTTGGCGTACTGGACAAGCTCGAAGCCTTTGCCAGTTTTCATGGCCCGGACTTTTACGGCCTGCCGCGGAATACCGACACCATCACCTTGATCAGAAAGCCCTGGGAGGTTCCCCGGTCACTGCCCTTGGCCGATGGAGAGATCGTGCCGCTGAAAGCCGGCGAGCAGCTGCAGTGGCAAATGGCCTGACGCACTCAATTTGCATCACATTTCCGATCGCTCAACGGACGCGATCCAGAAGTCTGGAGTTCAAGTGACTGAAGAAAACAAAGCACCACACCCAATGTCTCGCCGTTTTCGTGGCTTTCTTCCTGTGGTTGTTGATGTCGAGACCGGTGGTTTCAATCCGGAAAAGGATGCGTTGTTGGAAGTGGCTGCTGTTCTGTTGACCATGAATGAAGATGGTCAGCTTGTTCGTGACGAAACTCTGGTACGCCAGATAGAACCTTTTGAAGGCGCGAACCTGGAACAATCTGCGCTGGATTTCACAGGTATTGATCCCTGGAGCTCGGAGCGCGAATCCGTTCCTGAGCGAGAGGGCATCAGCGAGCTGTTCAGCCCGATCCGCAGGGCGGTGAAAGCCCACGACTGCAAGCGAGCCATTCTGGTGGGTCACAACGCCACCTTCGACCACAACTTCGTGTTCGCTGCGGCCCTACGCGCGGACATTCGCCGCAATCCGTTCCATCCGTTTTCGACCTTCGACACGGCAACGCTGGCGGGCCTCGCATACGGTCACACGGTTCTGGCTCAGGCATGCAAGCTGGCCGGTATTCCCTTTAGCAACAAAGAAGCTCACTCTGCGGCTTATGACGCGGAAAAGACTGCGGACCTGTTTTGCGGCATCGTGAATCGATGGCGGGACCTGGGCGGTTTTCCTCCTCCGCCTGTGCCGGAAGCCTCGACCGACGCTGCCGACCAGAACAGCGACGCATAAAAAAACCCGCCGATTGGCGGGTTTTTTTCGGTCTGACTGAAATTACCAGTAGATACCGCGCATAATCGCTGCGAATGCGACCTGCTCTGTCGATACCTTCGGCTTCTCGCCAGACTTGCTGCCTGCGGCCGCCGGCGAATCCGGGAACATCCGGTAACCGGTGTTCATCACGATCTCGCCCAGCTTCGGAGCGATGGCGTGCAGCACCTGTGCAAAGGTACCCAAACGGGTAGCAATGCGCTTGGGGCGATAAACGATAGCGTTGGCAACCATATCTGCCGCTTCTTCCGGCGTGAGGGTCGGCACTGAATCGTAAATCTTGGTCGGTGCGATCATCGGCGTCTTCACCAACGGCATGTTGATGGTGGTGAAAGTGACGTTGCGATCTGACCATTCAGCGGCCGCACACCGGCTGTAGGCGTCAAGCGCAGACTTGGACGCAACATAGGCCGAGAAGCGCGGTGCGTTAGTCAGTACACCGATGGACGAAATGTTCACCACGTGGCCACGGCGCTGCTCCAGCATCTTGGGCGCAAAGCCCATGATCAGGCGAACAGAACCGAAATAGTTCAGGGACATGGTGCGCTCGAAATCGTGGAAACGATCGAACGACAGGTCCAGCGAACGACGGATCGAACGGCCGGCGTTGTTCACCAGTACATCTACCTGGCCGTGGTTATCCAGGACGGTTTTCACGAAACGGTCGCAATCTTCCATGTCGGAGAAATCGCACTGGTAGGCGTGGATGTCGCCGCCCTTCTTCTCCAGCTGCGCAGCCACTTCGTCCAGTTTTTCCTTGGTACGCGCACCAATGACCAGGGTCGCGCCGGCTTCTGCCAGCTTCTCGGCCGTTGCCAGTCCGATACCGGAGGTTGCGCCGGTAACCACACATACCCGGCCTTCAACGGTGCCGCGCAGGGTCCGATCCTTGAACAGGTCGGGGTCCAGATTGCGCTCCCAGTAGTCCCAGATGGTCGCGGCATAGCTTTCCAGAGGCGGAACTTCGATACCGGTATCCTTAAGAACGCGCTCGGTTTCACGGGCGTCGAACTTGGTCGGATAATTGATGAACGACAGCACCGACGGTGGAATGCCCATGTCATCCAGCACAGCAGAAGTCAGTCGCTTCACCGGAGGCAGGTTCTTCAGGCTCTGACGAATGAAAGGCGGAATAAAACCAAACATCCGGGAATCGATACGCATGGCCATACGGGGCGCGTGGCCGGCATCAGCGAAGATGTTGAGAATCTCGCCCACTTTGTTCGGATCAGAATCCACCAGGTGGAAGCAGTTGCCGTCTTCCCCATCAAGATGGGCAATGTGGTCCAGCGCGTTCACCACAAAGTCCACCGGAACAATGTTCAGGCGACCGCCTTCAATACCGATGGTCGGAACCCACTGCGGCAACGCGTGACGAATCTTCTGGATCATCTTAAAGAAGTAATAAGGGCCGTCGACCTTATCCATTTCGCCGGTCTTGGAGTGACCGATGACCATACCCGGGCGATAAATACGGAAAGGCACCTTACACTTTTCACGAACCACTTTTTCAGATTCGTGCTTGGTCTTGAGGTATGGATGGTCCAGCTTCTCAGCTTCCTCGAACATATCTTCGCGGAAGGTGCCTTTGAACAGACCAGCGGCCGCGATGGACGAGACGTGATGGAAACACTTGGCGCCCATGGCTTCCGCTGCGTCGATGGCAGCCTGGGTGCCCTCAATGTTAGTGGCCTGCTGGGACTCCTCGTCGGCGCCCATGTCGTAGACCGCCGCAAGGTGGAAAAAGTGATCAATGTTGCCATTCAGCGATTTGAGAGTCTTGGCATCGATGCCAAGATTCTTGCTTGTCAGATCGCCAATAACCGCTTTCACGCGCGACTCGTCGGCTCCCCAGCGCTCACGAAGAATGTCCAGTTTTTCCTGAGATTGTTCGCGAACAAGAACATAGACAGTGCCACCGCGAGCGAGCAGCTTGTCGACAAGAAAGCGGCCAATGAATCCCGTGCCGCCGGTCAAAAAGTAGTTCATTGAATTTCCACCCTGCTTATTGCTCGATTATTGTCTGTTGCAGTTTTGCCATTCGACTAAAGTCGAAGATCAACTGAAAACGTCGGCATTGTACTCAAATGCATTCCTCATGTATTGAACTTTTTTAGAGCAAATGCTCTCATAACCCTTTGTTTTAATTAGAGCTTCTACTCTAGAAAGTGTTGCTGACAAGGGGCCAGAACTGTCCGCACATGAGGCACACTGAATCTGAGACTAGCACAACGATTTCAAGCTGCCCGCAATTCCCTTTGATTGCACGCGGGAAATGAAACCCGGCGTTAGCAATGCCATAATCACACGGTCTTTCATGACGACCCGTTCCTTTTAATTCCGGTGCCCTATCTATGCAAAAAGACGATCCAAACGCCGACCGATACATCACCATTGCACGCGCGTGTTTGAAGGCAATCAACGACACCGCCTCAGACGCCGGCTCTCGCGAGCAAAAAATCCAGGCGGTTTATGAAGCGATCGATACCGCGTTCAAAGCAGAATTTTCCGATTACCAGCAAGCCGTTGCGGTCATGGCGACCGTATTAGAGAAGATAGCGTCGGGTCAGCTGGATGGAGAGGCAGCTGCCAGCCTGGCCAAAAAGACACTGGAGCAGCAGCCAGAGAGCACCCGATCCGCTCGCATTCATTAACCGTTAAAAGGCAACAGCATGACATCAGGCAAGTCCTTCGTTTTTCGCACACTTCCCGGTGCAAGAGCTTTCTTGCTTGTGCTCTTCGGGCTTTTAATATCCTCGGTCACAGCGGCGGCTGTGACACCGGTAAAAAGCCCGAACGACAGCAACGACTATCGATACCTGACCCTGGAAAACGGCCTGCGGGTTTTACTCGTGAGTTCGCCCGATTCTGACAAAGCTGCAGCGTCTCTGAATATTACGGTTGGCAGTGGCGACGACCCCAAAGGCAGAGAGGGCATGGCCCATTTTCTGGAGCACATGCTGTTTCTGGGCACTGAAAAATACCCTGAGCCTGGCGAATACCAACAATTCATCAAGAGCCATGGCGGAAGCCATAACGCGTTTACAGCGTTCCAGGACACCAACTATTTTTTCGACGTGCAGGCAGAGTTTTTAGAGGAAGCGCTTGACCGGTTTGCGGAGCAATTCGCTTCTCCCCTCTTCACTGCCGACCTGGTGGATCGAGAGCGCAAGGCCGTTCACTCAGAATTCAGCTCTTTGCAAAAAGAGGATGGCCGTCGCTATTACTCGGTTCAGAAAGCGATTGCAAACCCCGAACACGCTTTCCATCAATTTGCAGTCGGCAACCTGAGTACGCTGGAAAACACAGAAGAGCGCCCTCTTCGCCCGGACCTGATTGATTTCTGGAAAGCGCGTTACTCTTCAAACTTGATGACCGTTGCCGTTTATGGGCCGCAATCCCTTGACGAGCTCGAAGCCATGGTCCGGCCACGCTTCGGCGCAATCGAGAACCGGGAGCTCGAAGAACTTGCGCACAAAGAGCCTCTATACACGCCAGAGATGCTTCCGGGTCGGCTGCAGATGGCCACATTGAAGGACAAACGAGTTCTGTCCCTGCTTTTCCCAATTCCTTCGCAGGAGGACCAATATCGGGTTAAGCCTGTCAGCTACGTCGCCAATCTCCTTGGCCATGAGGGACCGGGAAGCTTGTTTGATCGTCTGAAAAGCGCGGGGCTGGTGGAAGGCCTCTCTGCCGGCACTGGCATGGACACAGGCCATGCCAGCAGCGTTGCAATCCAGATGTCCCTCACACCGAAAGGGCTTGCCAATCAAGCCGAGATTCTGTCTCTGACATTCGCCTATATCGACAAAATTCGCGAGCAAGGCATTTCCAGACGTTTTTACGAGGAGTCAAAGCAACTCTCGCAGATCGATTTCCGATTCCGAGAAAAGCCCTCGCCCACCAGTCTCGTGACCAGCCTTTCCATGCTGATGCCAAACGTTGCGCCGGAAGATGTTTTGCAGGCGCCATGGATGATGGAAACCTACGCGCCAGACAAATACCTGGATATTCTGAACCGATTGACGCCAGACAATGTGCTGGTTTCAGTCCAATCGCCGGATCCGGATTTCAATGCCCCGAAAGAAACCCAGTGGTATGGCGCTAAGTACGAACTCGCAGCAGTAGAAGCCTCGGACCTACGCCAGCAGACATCCATGCTGGACCCGAAATCCCTTGCACTGCCAGCAGAGAATCCGTTTATTCCGGACGATTTGAGCATGATCTCTGGCGATACCATGGATCAGCCTGCTCTCCTCGGGGCCGTCGGTGGCATGGATCTCTGGTACGCGAGGGACACTCGTTTTGGCACCCCGAAGGCGAACATCTACCTTAGCCTGCGGACGCCCGCAACGAGCGCTTCGGCGCGCAGTAGCGTGTTGTCCAGCCTGATGGTGGATGCAGTGAACACGAACCTCAATGCGTGGGCGTATCCAGCGCAGCTGGCGGGACTGGACTACAAGGTATACACCCATCTGCGGGGCGTGACCGTCAGAGTGGGCGGCTATAGCGATAAGATTTACACTCTGCTCAGCCGCATACTCCGTCAGCTCGCAAACCCCTACATCACCGAACAACGTTTTAACATCTCGCGCGAGCGTTTGATCGATAATCTGATGAACAGCGAGAAAGACCGACCGGTTTCTCAGACCTCGCAATTTATTCAAACAGCATTGATCGAGGGCGTCTGGAGCAACGAAGAGAAGCTCATTGCCGCTCGCAGCGTGACGCTGGATGAGTTGAAGTCCTTCGCCGATGCCTTCCTGGCGCAAATTGACCCGGTGATGCTTGCCCACGGCAATATCACCCCTGCTTCAACGTTGAACCTCGCCCAGCGAATCAATGCATCCATGCTGAAAACCAGTGAACGAGTCGCCGTAGAACGCAGTCGTGTTCGATCGTTGCCTGATGGCCAGACCAAAGCAGGCATTGAAGTGGACCACCCGGACAACGGTTACACCCTATACGTTCAAGGCGACAACACCGGGTTTGAGGAACGCGCCAGATACCGTCTACTCGGTCAGATCATTGCCAGTCCGTTTTATGAGGAACTGCGAACGACCCGGCAGCTGGGCTATATCGTGTACGCGACCTCCTACGAGATTCTCGAAGCACCCGCAGTCGGTTTTGTGGTCCAATCACCGAGTGCAAACGCCGAGGAGATCGACCAAGCCGTGTCCAGCTTTGCCCAGACCTTTCTGGAAACACTGGCAGGCATGACGGACGAGGAGCTCAACCGGGAAAAGCGCGCCGTTATCAGCAAACTGATGGAGAGAGACCGCCGTCTTGGGGAAATCTCCGAGCGCTACTGGCAAGAGATAGACCGTGGCCAGGAAAGCTTTGACTCTCGCGAACAGCTGGCCGCTGCGGTAGAGAGCGTGACTCTTGAGCAACTCAAGGAAGTCGTGAGTTCCAAGCTTATTAATCGGGATCACGCCTTCCAGGTGGTCAGCCAGAACCAGCCAGATGAGGCGCAAGCGGTATTGGAAAAACTCTATCAACGGCCGTTCGTTTCCGCCCCTGAAGGCTAATCAATACGAGCCGGGGAACTCGGCAAGAAATCTTTGCCAGTCCTCCGGCTCGTCGACATCCCACCGGGGCGGTAGCAACGCATAGGTCAAACCGACCGCTTCAAGACGTGCCTGCGTTTGCGCAAGCGCCTGATCTGTTCCCCACGCAACTCCGTCCAACATGTCCGGCTCCAGCCGGCGGGCGCCAATCAAGACGTACCCGCCATCGTCCGAAGGCCCCAGGACAACATCCGCAGTGTTCAACGACCTCACCGCCTCCCTGACATAGGCTTCGTCGACCGACGGGCAATCGCTGCCAACAATGATCGCCTTCGATGCGCTGTCCAGCGCTTCAGCAAGAGCATTGACCATCCGCGACCCGAGGATCTTTCCCCGCTGGGTGCCCTGCTCCGCTCCAATGGCCCGCAAACGATCCAATACGGTCACAGCAGTCTGTGGCGCAACCTCGAGGGCACGGTCCCAGAGAAAACGCAGCGGATAGCCACTGGCAGACAAATTTTCGAGAACCTGACAACTCAGAGCGACGTGAGCCCGCAAAGCGCCCTCTTTGCCCAGTGCTGGCTCCAGTCGCGTTTTTACGCGCCCCAATTCCGGCCACTTGGCAAACTGCATGAGTACCACAGTTGAATCATTGTTTTCGGGCATGACGGACATCCGTTCGGTAAGCAGTAGCAAGAGATTCGGGCGACTCTCCGCGCCAGAATCGCCAACGCAGTCGCCACATTAGAAAAATGGTTCGCCAGGCACCGTTTACCTCCCAGCGCCGACTGTCGGTAATGACGGGGGAGCGGATACAAAAAGGACGGGAGGTCAGCTTCAACCGACGACTCAGCTCAACGTCCTCCATCAACGGCATGGACGCATAGCCTCCCAACGCATCGAACACGGACGCTCTAACAAACATTCCCTGGTCGCCAGTGGCAATGCCACTGAGCCGGGAACGTCGGTTGATCATCCAGGACACCAGCCGGAACAGGGGCCGTGATCCGCTCAACTGAACGTCAAAGCGTCCCCAATGTCTGGCTGATCGGTGAAATTGCTGCAACTGTGCGAGGGCGTCTTCCGGTAGCCGGGTGTCGGCATGCAGGAAAAGCAAAACATTGCCGGAAGCCTTGCGGGCGCCGGCATTCATCTGAGCAGCGCGGCCTGGCTCCGAGACCAGTAATCGATCACAAAGGGGGCGAGCCAGTGACGCAGTGCCGTCATCGCTGCCGCCGTCCACCACAATCACCTCATGGCCAAGATCTCGCAGCGGCTGCAAAGCAGTCAGCGTTTCCACAATACCCGATGCTTCTCGCCAGACGGGCATGACGATACTCAGCGTCAGGCTTTCAGACAAACAAACATCCCCTTTCTCAAAGAATCGCGCTCTTCAGCAACGCACCTTGAGCCGCGCCGCTTCGGTCGCTATCATACCGCCCTTCCTGACGAATTGCCCCCGTAGCTCATCTGGATAGAGCGTCCCCCTCCTAAGGGGAAGGTAGCAGGTTCGAGTCCTGCCGGGGGTACCACTTCTCAGACTTCCCGCATCCGCCCTATCTGGCGCGCAAGTCGCATAGCCTCGTTCTCTTCCATCTCCAAGAGCGCGTCGAAAAGCTCTTTGGCTTCAGGAATTTCTGCTTTACCGATAAGTGTTTTATACAGATTAATTATCTGGTCGTGAAAGTCGAAAACCTCGCGGCAGATGCCGTCAGCGTCCAGCTTGGCGTAGGGTTCGTCGCACGTTCGGTGGGTTCTGATGGGGTTGTGGGACAGGTAATCGTAGACTCGGGTTTCCAGTGCTTTGGCGTCGCCCATACGCTCAAATTCGCTCACAATTCGCTCGATTTCAGACTCGTGGGTGGCCAGATAATCCAGCAGCGCCCTTGTTCGCTCCTCTTGGTGCCTGGTGGCGCAGTGAGCGAGGCACGTGGCCAAATGGCCGTGCAATTCCCGCGTCCAGTCGATTAATTCTTTAAAGGTTTTGATGTCCATCGCCGTACTCACTCTGATTTCTGACTGGCAACCCTGTCATTATTGCCGCTTTCCCAATAGTCAGACAGTTAATCTGATTCTTTCCTGGTTGCGGGCCAGTCGGAGAACGCAATGAAGTAAAGCAAACCAAGGTTAAGTAAAGGCACCAGGATCAAAAGGCCCATCACGCCTGGATAACCCACCCTCTGACAAATTCGCCATGCCGGTATCACGACCAGAACTGCAATCACCAACATCCAGAGGCCATGTCCGGCCCACATCGCGTTTCCCCAAACGTCGTTTTCCATCATAACAATGTCCTCGCTGTCGTAATGTCAGGTTCCGTGGTGCTGTGAAAGCGATTCAACGTGCCCTACTTCTCTGTAGATTGTGGGCAACGCCGAAGCCCACCAGTGTGTAGATCACCACACAGCCCCCTATCGAAATAATGATCGCGCGACCGACATTGCGATTAGGGTCCCGGATCTCAAAGCCCCGTCATTCATCCAATCATTCCAAACTGACAATAACCTGAACTCGACATTAAGAATTATATGATATGCATCTTATTGTAGGCTGCATCTCAAAATGATGCGTCTCACCTATGTCTGCGACACGACAAAGGCGCCTGTCAAAATCACCTCGCCGACCACCTACCTGGGCCATCGAGAGTGCAATTCATCAATCACATAGCGATGCGAATGCTCGGGGCATGACTGCGTCTTGTGAGGATGATTCTCCGGCAGATCAGGATGGGAGTGAGGAATGGTCAATGGGTCGTTCGCCGGCCACAGCCGGATTGCGGCAAAGAGCAGTAGTGCCCCGAACCCGAGCAAGACCACGAGAGTCGGTTGAATGCCGACCGACGAACCCAGAAATCCTGCCAGGGGATAAGCGATCAGCCATCCGGCGTGGGAGAGTGAAAACTGCGCGGCAAAGAGCGCAGGACGATCCTCGTCATGAGAAGATTGGGTCAGCAGCCGTCCGGCAGGTGTCTGGACGGCTGAGAACCCCACCCCTAGCAGCGCCCACACCATCAATAGACTGTAGAAGTGATTTACCAACAAAGCGGTGCCCAACCCTGTCAGTAACAACCAGCCTCCTGCCAGCATCACAGGGCGATCTTTCCAACGCTTGAGCAATCCCGGCAGAGAGATCGCCGCCACCATGGAACCGGCGCCAAACGCAGCAAACGCCAATGCCGTATGACGGTCCGTCAAGCCCAAAGCGCCCTGGACGATCACCACGGTGTTCACGATTACCATGGAACCGGCCATGCTGACCACCCCGTTCAACGCCACCAGTCCACGGAGCCGTGGGGTGGCCCGAAAGATCCTAAAGCCAAGGCGGACACGATCATAAAAGCCCCGGCGTTGCTTCGGGGAAGCGCCTTTCGGCAACACCACCGATACCACCAGCACCGCGGATGCAATAAAGCCGACAACGGTGCCGGAGAAAAGCCCCTGCCAACTCATAAACAGCAAAAGCACAGATGCCAGCGCCGGACTGATCAGGTTTTCCAGATCGTAGGCCAGACGGGAAAGAGATAGCGCCCGTGTGTAATCCTCCTCGTTCGGCAAGGTGTCCGGGATGGTTGACTGGAACGTGGGCGTAAAAGCTGCAGACGCCGATTGCAGCACTGCGATAAGGACATACACCTCCCAGATCTCGGTGACGAAAGGCAAGGCAATCGCCACGACAGCCCGAACAAGGTCCAGCGATACCAACATCGCGCGGCGGGGCGTATTCTCCGCAAGAGCCGCGGCCACCGGCGCAATAAACACATAAGCAACCATCTTGATCGCCAAGGCAGTGCCCACAATCTGCCCTGCCTTGTCAGCGGCCAGATCAAATGCCAGCAGACTTAAAGCAACGGTGGCCAGCCCTGTTCCGAGTAACGCGACCACCTGGGCCAGGAACAGGTGTCGATAGGTCGGGTTCTTCAGGATCTCCAGCATAGTGCTTTGGTACCCTTTTTGATTTTTAACTCCTATGCCCCTGGTAAGGATGTTATCTTTGCTCGTCTAAAGATCCAATGAATCAGCCGGAATCCGGGCTTGTCATGATTGAAAGCGCTCGTCGCAGAAAAATTGTGCCATTGCTGATTATGCTCGTCGCACTGACCGGGCTCAGCTTCTCATTGTTCGGAGAAGCGGCGTCTCATGGTGTAGCAGAGCTGCCGTCCAACCAGGTAGCCGATCACGGCGACCACTCTCATGATCACGAGTCAGACGATGAGTCTGACCATCATCAACATCACGACTCCGGTAACCACACTCACGAGACGGTTGACCGGCTGATGCTGCATTGGAACACGGACCCGCTCATCTCTTTCCGGCAAACGGCTCCCTACGCCGGTGAGTCCCCCCGATCATTCCGTTACCGTCTGGATCGCCCCCCGAAAATTACCCCGATTTCCTGATTACACGGCGCATTGCAGCGCCAGACTCAACGAATTCTGGAGTAACTATGTTGTCTTCAACCACTGACCGACGATGGGGTGAGCGTGCCACTGCTCGAAGCCGCCACCTGTTCTGGATCGCCGCTTCGCTTCTGATGCTGGCGACAAGTTCTGACGCCCTGGCCCATGCGGTCGCCCAGGGCGATAAGGGCTACATTCAGGAAATCACGGGAACTCACCTGATTTCCTTTATCTATCTGGGGGCCAAGCACATGGTCACCGGCTATGATCACCTGCTGTTTCTGCTGGGTGTCATCTTCTTCCTGTACCGCATGCAGCACATCGCGATCTACGTGAGCCTGTTCGCCCTTGGGCATTCAACAACGATGCTGCTGGGCGTGTATTTCAACGTAGGCATCAACAGCTACCTCATCGATGCCATCATTGGTCTCTCAATCGTGTACAAGGCGCTGGACAACATTGGTGCCTATCAGCGCTGGTTTGGTTTTCAGCCAAACACCAAAGCCGCCACTCTGGTATTCGGCTTTTTCCACGGCTTTGGACTGTCCACCAAGATCATTGAATACAACATCTCCCCGGACGGCCTCATTCCGAACCTGCTTGCCTTCAACGTGGGCGTGGAAATCGGCCAGCTCATCGCTCTGGCAATGATCCTGATTGTGATGAGCTTCTGGCGAAAAACTGATGGTTTCTTCCGCCACGCCTATACCGCAAACGTGGCCATGATGAGCGCCGGCTTTCTGCTGTTCGGCTATCAGCTCACCGGTTATTTCGTCGCCTAATTCTGGAGATTCTATATGTACAACACCGATATACCCTCACGTGAAGAACTTCCCAGCACAGCAAAACTGATCAAATCGACCGTTCTGGCCATCGTGATAGCGGCCGTTCTGTTAGTCGTCGTTGTCATGCCTGCGGAATACGGCATCGATCCAACTGGCGCCGGTGAGCTGATGGGGTTAACAGAAATGGGCGACATCAAGCAGCAACTGGCAGAGGAAGCCGCAGCAGACGCTGCCGCCCAGATAGCCACGGTCGAAGCCGCCAAGACCATCGAACCCGAGATCGCGGAACCGGTAGACGCGGAGCCCGCATCAAACACGACGGACGTCGCCGCCTCACCGGAACCGGCGCCTGAAACCGAGTCAGAGCCTGCAGCGCCCGTGGCGCCGGCAGAACCGCAGTGGCAGGATGAAATCCGCGTTGTGCTGACACCGGGCGAAGGCACCGAGTACAAGCTCACCATGGATAAAGGTGCTGTCGCTCGGTTTTCGTGGGTTTCCGAAGGCGGCCCCATCAACTACGACACTCACGGCAACGGCAGCGGCCAGTCCATTTCCTACGAGAAAGGACGCGGTGTTCCTGAAGATGAAGGAGAGCTTAAAGCGGCCTTTACCGGCAAACACGGTTGGTTCTTCCGCAACCGTAATGACAACGACATCACTCTCGTTCTTCGCACCGGTGGTGATTACGGTGAATTGCAGAAGGTGCTCTAACGAGCACCTGATCACATTCCCAGAATAATCATCAGTTCGTACATGTTTTGAACACGATCAATCAGTAATCTCTGTGAGCTCATCCCAAATCCAAATAATGAGAAATGAGTAACAACAGGGAGTTCAACATGAAGAACGGAATTCTGGCTGTCCTCACCGCGGGCAGCCTCCTTACAGGCGCGGGTGGCGCTTTCGCCGCCGACACTCTGAACCAGGGAGAGCGCCTTTACTCCAATGACTACCTCGAATCCGCCAACGGCGATTACCGATTCTACCTGCAGGGCGATGGGAATCTGGTCCTGCGTGACTGGAATACCCGGGATTCTCTCTGGTCTTCCGGTACCCATGGCGAAGGCGGTGTTCGGCTGTCCATGCAGCATGACGGCAACCTTGTCCTGCGCGACAGTGCCAGTACCCCGGTCTGGTCCTCGAAAACCCACGACACCAGCGCATCAACGCTGACACTGAGTAATAACGGCCGGCTGGCACTGCACGACAACGGCGACATTATCTGGGCTGTGAATGACAACGGCACCGGCGGAAATGCCGTTTTCGAGAAACGCATCAGCAGTGGCTCTGACGACGTCGAAGAGCTGGCCAACGGTGACATGTACATGAACAGCTCCGACATCGAGCTGGTTTATGATCAGGGCGGCGATCAACTGGTCGGACTTCGATTCACCAATGTTGAAGTACCTCACGATGCGGACATCGAGTCTGCCTACATTCAGTTCACCACAGATGAAACGGGAAGCAGCCCCACCGAACTGACCATCCGCGCCGAAGACACGGGCAGCGCAAGCCGTTTCGACAGTGCTGACTTCGATCTATCTGTACGGCGTCAAACCTCTGCTTCCGCCTACTGGCGACCCTCCAGCTGGGACAGTGTCGGCCAGGCGAGCGCGGCTCAGAGAACTCCGGATTTGTCCTCAGTTGTGCAGGAAGTGGTGAATCGATCCGATTGGAATTCGGGCAACAACCTGGCGTTTCTGATTTCCGGCTACGGCGAACGCACTGCCGAGTCCTATGAAGGATCCAGCTCCAGAGCTGCGAAGCTAGTCATCGAATACGCGGGCGGCAGCGACAACGTCAGCGAGCCCAGTGACGAGATTCGGCACATGGGCTCGACCGCAGATTATGATAGCGGGGGCGATGTGCGCCTCAGCGTTACCTCCGACACACGGGAAGGCGACCTGTTAATGCTGTTTTTGAGCCGCACTGACGACTTGTTGCCGATTCGGCTGGATGGCTGGACTGCCGGCGCTTCGTGTTTCAAAACAACCAACGGCCAGAACGAGTGCCATGTTATTTCTGACTGCACCAGCCGCGATGGTGATTACTGCCGCCGGTTCGATGGCGACAAGCGTGGCAGAGACCTGGCAACCGTGGTGTTCTACCGCACGGTCGGCAGTAACGATAGCCGGACCTATTCCATTGATATGCGCGGCAGCAACCCCGGCTGGGGCATTCTGACCACGCTTCGCGGTGCCACCAATAACGACCCCATCCGCGACGTTGCCACGGAATCTGATGACGGCAATTCGGATAGCTTGTTCCCATCGGTATACGGACGTGACGGGGACATGCTGCTTCTGTCCATGGCGTTCGACGATACCACCGACCGGGACGACTTCCGGGCGCCCTCCGGCATGGAGATGTTCAAGTGGATTGCCGGCTCTGACGAGGCGGGCTATGTGTACGGCGAACGGCTCAGATCTAACGGAGAAACCGGTTCCAGGAAAACGCATGGGCCTGGCGGGCCGAATGCAAAAGATGCACTGATCTCCATCACCGTTCGGTAACAGAGTCCATTTTGACCACTTAGAAAAACGGATTTCAGGCCAACTCCCAAGATTGGCCTGAAATCTGCAATCCCTTCCAGCAACGACGTTATTTCCTTCGACCAGGAAAACCCGGCGAGCTCAAAAAATTCAGCCGGAGGAGGATAGATTCATGTCATTGCTGAGTTCTTTAATTCAGGCGGGCGCGCAGTTCCAGCAGGCGATGGAAAAGAAATCACCTGCCTCGAAGGGCGGCGAACCGGGGCCTGCCAATGGCAAAGCTCAGGCAACAGAAGCCGCCACATCGGCAACGGACGACCGTTTCACCCGGTCTGGCGACAACCCTGCGGACCTGGCAACACTGAAAGCCCGCAACCTGTCCATCACTGATTACAAGCAGGCGGTGGGGCAGGATCTTGCCTTTGTACGGGAAACGCTGCGGCACAAACTTGCCGAATATCAGTTGAATCCAGGCCTTGCGCTTAACGTGTCGCGGGATGATAGAGGTGGCGTGCAACTCGGTGGCGGTGTTCCTCAGGAACAGCGTCAGAGAATTGAGCAGGACCTGAACAACAACAAGCCATTCCGGGAGGCCTTCAGCCGCCTGAGCGCCAATGAGCCGACGCTGCACTTCGTAGATACGGCGCTGAAGCTCAGCCAGGCCTATGGCGTCAATAACTCGTTGCTGGACACCATTGTCAGCGAGAATCAGCAATTCAATGGCTTACAGGATCTGGTTCATCGGTACGATTCGGTGCGCCGCTCTGTGTCCACGGGCGACAGCGCCGACATCAGCTCACCGCGGGGATACGCGCTGAGCCTGAATGCCCGGGCCTGACAGCCTGGGTTAAAGGCGGAACGGCTCGGGATCACCCTTCCCTACGCGAGTAACCTCGGGCACGTCTTCCGTCATATTCACGACAGTGGTCGCCTCGAACCCGCAGAAGCCGCCGTCGATGATCAGATCCAGTTCATGCTCTAGCACATCCCGAATGTCATAAGGATCGGTCATCGGATCCTCTTCTCCGGGCAGAATCAGCGTACTGCTCATAATCGGCTCACCCAACTCCGCCAGCAGTGCCTGCACGATGGCGTTGTCCGGAACACGCAGACCAATGGTCTTTCGCTTGGGATGCAAAAGTCGTCGAGGTACTTCGCTGGTGGCGTCGAGAATGAAGGTATAGGCGCCCGGAGTGAACTGCTTAAGCAACCGGTATTGGGTGTTACCCACTTTCGCGAACACACCAATGTCCGAAAGGTCCCGACACATCAGCGTGAAGTTGTGCTTGTCGTCGAGTTTTCGAATCCTTTTAATTCGATCAGCCGCCTGTTTGTCCCCCAGATGACACCCAATCGCGTAGGCCGAGTCCGTGGGATAAACGACGACACCGCCCTTGCGGATAATTTCCACCGCTTGATTGATCAGTCGTTTCTGAGGTGTTTCCGGATGAATCTGAAACAGCTGGCTCACTGAGTGCCTCCCTTGGCAAATGCTGGATCGTGTTTGGAACCACCGAGGCAGTTCGGGGATTCTGGCGCGGCTTCTCCTGCCTGCTGCCACTCGGCGGGCGCGTACAGATGCAGTGCCAGCGCATGGACGCCGCCTGCCATTTCTTCCGCCAGCACTTTATAGACGGCCTGATGGCGCTTCACCTTGCCCTGACCATCGAATTCTTCGGATACCAGCGTCACTTTGAAGTGTGTTTCAGAATTGGCAGGCACGTTGTGCTTGTGGCTCTCATTCTCAACAAAAAGATGCTGGCTATTGAAAGCCTGTTCCAGCTTCTGTTCAATCGTGTTCTGGGTTGTCATGACCGAAGTCGCTCCTGTTCTGGTGCGTATGGCCACAGTTTACTACACCAAAGGCCCTAACTGCTTGACAGGTTTGATGCAAATCGCCATCTTCCAACGCCTTTTTACTCGAGCCACCGATAACGATGCGCCTGTACATTGCCGAAAAGCCGAGTCTCGGTCGCGCCATAGCGGCTGCGCTTCCCGGCCCTCATCAGAAGGGCCAGGGCTGGATTCGCTGTGGGCAGGGCGAAGACGCCGCTGTCGTCAGTTGGTGTATCGGCCATTTGCTGGAGCCGGCAGAACCCGCCCAATACGATGCCCGATGGAAAAAATGGCGGACCGAAGACCTGCCGATGATCCCGGAACGCTGGGAAGTAACGCCGAAACCCAGCGTCAGTCAACAGCTCGGTATCCTGCAGTCGCTGATCCGCAAAGCCGATGCCATTGTTCACGCAGGAGATCCGGACCGGGAAGGCCAGTTGCTGGTGGACGAAGTGCTCCGATACACCGGCGTGCAGTGTCCGGTTGAGCGTGTGTTGATCAATGACCTGACACCCGCAGCGGTCGCCAGGGCAATCGCCAGCCCAAAAGATAACCGGCTATTCCGCCGTCTATCCCACTCGGCACTGGCGCGACAGCGTGCGGACTGGCTTTACGGTATTAACCTCACTCGCTTTTACACGCTGGCCTACCAACAACAGGGCGAGCAAGGCGTTTACTCCGTGGGCCGAGTCCAAACACCGGTACTCGGACTGGTGGTTGAACGGGACAACACCATCGACCATTTCGAGCCCAAGCCCTTCTTCCGAATCGATGCTCATTGCCGCGCAACGGAAGAGGAAGCAGATGCCAGCCCATTTGCCGCTCGCTGGGTTCCGGGAGAGGCCCATCGCGAACATCTCGACGACGAAGATCGGTTGCTCAGCCGTGAGACCGCGGACCATATTGCCGCTGAAGTTGAGGGCCGCCCGGGGGTCATCCGCGAGTCCCGCTTTCGTGATCGTCGCGAATCGCCGCCGCTGCCGTTGTCTCTTTCTGCACTCCAGATTGAAGCAGGAAAGCATTTCCGCATGGGCGCGAAGGAGGTGCTCGATACGGCCCAGAGCCTTTATGAACGGCACCAGCTGATTACCTATCCGCGGTCCGATTGCCGGTATTTGCCGGAAGGCCATTTCGAACAGCGGCAACAGGTTGTGCAGGCCATTGGTCGCGTGTCTCCGGGCCTGGCAGAACACTGCGAGCAGGTTGATCTGAGCAAACAGTCAGCCGCCTGGGACGACAAGAAAGTCGACGCCCACCATGCCATTATCCCGACGCTTCGGCATCGAGGTTCGGGCGCGCTGAGTGAGGCCGAATCCAACGTTTACGCTTTGATCAGCCGCTACTACCTGATGCAGTTTTACGACGATGCGGTTCATCGTGAAGGCAAATTAGTGGCGGAAATCGGTGAGCACACATTCCGAGCCACGGAGACGGCTATTGCTGAGCCAGGCTGGAAACAGCTGGAAATCAAACAGCGGGAAAATCGGCAGGAAACCAGCAAAAAACCTTTGCCCAAGCTGGCCGTCGGCGATCCGATCCTTTGCGAATCGGCCAGCGTTGTCGAGCGCAAAACCACGCCACCGTTACCCTTTACCGATGCCACGCTGCTGTCGGCCATGACCAACATCGCGCGCTTTGTCAGCGATTCCGAGTTACGCAAGACACTTCGCGAAACCGACGGCCTTGGCACAGAAGCTACTCGGGCTGCCATCATCGACACACTGTTCAAGCGGGATTATCTGACGCGGGACAAGCGCTACATCCGCTCCACGCCCAAAGGGAAAGCGTTGATCGGAGCACTGCCCCATTCGGTAAGCACACCGGACATGACAGCAGTCTGGGAAGCAACGCTGGAGCGGATTCGCAATGGCGAGGGCGATCCAAGAAACTTTCTGGCGGAACTGCAAACCCAGATTCATCAGCTCATTACATCGCCATCGTCCGAGAGCCAACGTAAATCGTCCGGCCAGCAATCCGCGATTCACTGCCCAAAGTGCCGCTCGCCCATGCGGCAGCGGGATGGCAAATACGGAGCCTTTCACGCGTGCACCCGTTTCCCAGACTGCAATGGCACCCGGCAGCTAGAGGATACACAACCCGCGGATGGCACCAGCGACAAGCCCGTGCCCTGCCCCCACTGTTTTTCACCACTGGTGCGGCGAAAAGGCAAAAAAGGTTGGTTTTGGGGCTGCAGTAATTTTCCTGCCTGCCGACAAACAGTTAATGACGCCGACGGCAAGCCCGACGTTCGTTTACCGAAGGCTACATAACGATACTGAAGCACTGTTCAGATTTTGCGATAATTCCCCAAATTCTGCGTTGTTAGTCGTAATTTCTGAATCAGACGCTAACTCGTTCAGGGCTGAAAAGATGCTTACACAATCCGGAGAGGTTTCATGCGCATAGCACTGCTTGAAGATCAGCAGGAACAAGCCCAGCACATTCAGTCTGTATTGACCGAACACGGCTATCAGTGCGACCACTATGCGACCGGCCAATCGTTTCTGAGTGCCGTGTTGCATCGCAGCTACGACGTACTCGTGATGGACTGGCAGATCCCGGACTCGTCGGGCATCGAAGTACTCAAGCAGGTGCGGTCGCAGTTGAACTGGCAGGTGCCCGTTGTATTCCTGACTCAGCGCGACAGCGAAGCGGATATTGTTTGCGCTCTGGATGCCGGTGCCGATGACTACCTGGCCAAACCGGCAAGGGAAGCTGAGCTGGTGGCTCGTATCAAAGCACTGGCACGGCGCTCCAATCCAGACAGCGAGCGCGAAGTTCTGGTTTTCGGACCCTTCGAAATCAATACCCAGCTACGCACGATAACCCTGCGTGGCGAACAGCTGACGCTGACCGACAAAGATTTTGACCTGACCCTGTTTCTGTTCCAGAACCAGGGCCGTTTGCTCACCCGGGATGTCCTCCTGGAGCGGGTTTGGGGTGTTGCCCATGACATCAACACCCGTACGGTGGATACCCACATGAGCCGGCTCCGGCGCAGGCTGGGATTGAACCCTGAAAATGGATTCCGGATCAAAACGATTTACCAGCGCGGATATCGGCTGGAAACGATGAATGTACAAGGCCCAAACGCCGACGAAACCGTTGCATAGAACAGGCGCAGGATGACCTCAAGAAAGACACAGTTTGGACTCTTCGGCCTGATCGCCCTGGCCGCCCTGTTTACAATTGCGCCAGCATCGGCGGAGTTGTCGATTGGCCGTGGGTCTGACGCCAGCACCAACGGTTTTTCAACCAATCCGGTCCCGCAATGGTCCTACACGGTTCAGCCCGGTGACACCTTCGACTCGCTGGCACAAACCATGTTGGCGAACGGCATTTCAGCCTCTCGCCTGCTTCAGCACAACAGTCTGGAAAAGTCTGAAGACCTGAAAAGCGGCGACACTCTGACCATTCCACTGTCCTGGCTTCAGCGCCAACCGGACCCAGCACGAGTGACCTCTGTGTCCGGGCAGGTTTTCATTCTGTCGGGCCGCGACGGAAACAAGCGTTCTTTGATTCCTGGAATGCTGGTCAGGGTTGGCGATGATGTAATTTCCCACTCTGGCAGCGCCACGATTGAGTTGGCTGACGGATCCGTTGTGCGGTTGTCGCCGAGTTCCCGACTGTCGTTCAACCGTCTGACCCGCTATGGCAAAACCGGGATGGTGGACACGCGCCTGCGTCTGAACAGCGGTGAAGTGGAAACTCAGGTGAAGCCGATTATGGAAGACGGCTCCCGCTTTGAGATCACCACGCCCTCCGCAGTTGCGGCCGTTCGGGGCACCATGTTCACACTGAAAACCGACCCTGCCGGAACGGACCTGCGCGTCACCGATGGCAAGGTTGCGTTCGGCCCGGAAGGCAAAACCAAGATCATTCCCGAGGGATACAGCGCCAGCGTATCGCTGGGCACCACATCGGACATGAGCATTCGCAGACTTCCGCCGGCACCCGAGTTCAAACCATTCCCCACCAGGCTCACCAGCCTGCCAGAAATCCTGAGCTGGAAAAGCAACGGGGCGCAGGAATACCGAATCAATGTGTTCGACGCGGATTCCGGACGCTGGCTTCAAAGCGCGACGACGGGTGAGACAGAATACGATTTGGCGTTGCTGGATAACGGGGATTATCGGATTCAATTGGCAGCACTGGACGCTCGCGGTATCGCGGGCATGCCAGGCGTACTGGACGTCGAAGTTGACCTCCAGGCCCGTGCGGCGAAGCTCCTCTACCCGGAAGCCGGAGCGACTGCTGGCGACGACATGCCTGAATTCCGCTGGGAACTGCAAGGACAGAATGAGGTTGCCCGCGTTGAAATAGCGGACGACAAATCCTTCAGCAACGTTATTGCGACCAGCGAATGGGCACCAGAGAAACAGGCGCTGCCCTCCCGCCCGCTGTCTCCGGGACAATATTACTGGCGAGTGGTCACCGAGGCTGGTGGCAATTCTGTCGCAACCAGTGAAGCCCGCGCTGTGGTGATCAACGGCACCCTTCCTCCCGTGCGCATCATCAGCGTAAACTACGTCGACAAGCAGGTCAGGGTCTTCTGGGAGAAAGTGGATACGGCTGCAGAGTACCGCTTACAACTGTCCGAAGAACCCGGCTTCAGGAACATCATCAAAGAAGCTGAGCTGGCCGACACCACGGCAGCCTTGCGATTGATTCCGGGTCGGCGTTATTTTGTGAGACTTAAAGCTCTGTCTGACGGTCCTCTGGAAAGCCGATGGGGACCGGGACGCGAGCTCTTCCTGGAATAATCCGGCAGCGAAAAACGCGACAAATCGAAAGCAGGCCCAATGACAAGGACATGGTTGCCCCTGAAAACCAACCTATGGACTCTGAGCCTGCCACTGCTGATCATGCTGTGGCTTCTTCACGCAGTGGATGCTCCCCAACGCCTTAACTTCTGGCTCTACGACGCCCTGATCACGGCCTATCCTGCAGAGATCAGCGAAGACATTGCATTGGTCGCCATTGATGAGAACAGCCTGGGCGCGCTCGGCCAATGGCCCTGGCCCCGAAACCTCCACGCCCAATTGATTACGCGCCTGTCCGCCGCCGGGGCAGAGACGATTGTCTTCGACGTTTTGTTTCCGGAGCCTTCTGAGGGCGATGCAGAACTGGCAGCGGCAATGGAACAGCATGGCCGGGTCATCCTTCCTGTTCATCTCGCACCCCCGGCAACGAACCAATTGCTGTCCCAGTACACGCCGACCCCTCTGTTGGCAGAGGCGGCCCATGCCATCGGCCACGCTCACGTCGAACTGGACGAAGATGGCCTTGCCCGCGGCGTCTATCTCAGAAATGGTCTTGGAGAAAAGCTCTGGCCGAGCCTGGCGCTTGCTGCCTCTGGCCGGGCGGATCAATTTCAATCGGATGCAGGTTCAGGCGTGGCCCTCTACACCAACACGCGGCGGTTTTACCGGGCCGTGCCCCTGGCGGGCAGCGCCGGCACCGTGGACACCTATTCTTACATCGACATTCTCACTTTGCCCGCCTCAACCAAGCTTCTTGAGGGGAAAACTGTGTTTGTCGGCGCTACTGCGCCCGGCTTTGGCGACATATTACCAACACCCTTCTCAGGTTTAAGGCAGCCAATGTCTGGCGTGGAGTTTCATGCCAATACCTATTCGGCACTGACCAGAGGCGCCCTTATCACACGCGCTCCGCTGGCCGTCTCGCTGGCGCTGGCAGCCCTGGTGATTGCGGTTCTGGCGATGATGTTGCCCAGAATTCGGCCGGGTCGTACGCTGTATTTCTGCCTTGGCCTTACCGTCGTGCTCGTTGCGATGAAAACGGTGCTTCTCCTTGCCGGGCATCTCTGGTTGTCCATCGCCCACGCGCTGCTCGCTTCCATTCTCGCAATGCCGGTATCCAGCGCGCTGCGCCTGGCAATGACTAACGGCTTCCTGAATCGCCAACTGGATGAGCTCGCGATGAGCCCCTCGTTGTCCCTGCCCCAACCATCAAAGCGGCACCCGACTCAGTTAATGGCTCAAATCCAGTCTCTGCTTAAACCGGAGGGATGGCTGATTGCAGAAGGTGACAACACATTAAGCGCCCAGGACATTGAACTGGATAACGCCCCGGAGTTGCCGAACGTGGGCGAGTGGGTGCATCGAAGCAATGAGAGCTGGATTCGTCTCGAGCGCTTCGGTGTTCGCTACGTTATGGCTCTCAAGCTGCCCCATGATCTTCGGCGGGAGGCCATTCAACGCTATCTGCAGCGGTTGGTGCTGACCGATTTTCCGCTGAACCAGAAGTACCAGCGTTCCAGAGAAAACATCTCTGCCCGTATCGAGCGTGTCCGCAAAGCCACCCATCAGATGGGTCAGATGCAAATGTTCATTCGGCGCAGCTTTGAGAGTATGCCAGACGGTATCATTGTGACCGACGAGCTTGGCGTCATCCGCTTTGCCAATGACCACATCGAAGAATGGTTTGGCGAACCCATGCCAAGCCTGAACGGGCTTCCGCTGGTTCGGCTGCTGGATGGCCACGACCCCCGGGAAAGCCCCTCCTGGCACGAAACGGTATCCGAGACGCTGACTCTGTCACAGCTCCGCACAGTAGACCTGCAACTGCGCGATAAGGATTTCCTGATCCACTTCGCACCGTTTGCTCTGCCAGACAGCGACCAGAAAGGCATTATCGCGAACATTTCGGACATCTCTGAGTTACGCGAGCAGCAACGACAACACCGGGAGGCCATCGACTTCATCTCTCACGATGTCCGCTCGCCTCTGGTGTCACAACTGGCACTGATTGAACAGCTCAAACGGAATCGCGGTCAGATTGAAATGGAACAGCTGGATCAGCTCAGCAAGCTGGCCAAGCGAAGCTATCATCTGGCGGAAGAATTCGTACAACTGGCCCGGGCCGAGCAGCTTACCGAAACCCGTTTCTATGAATGCGAGTTTCTTGCGATCACCGAAAACGCCCGGGACAGCGTCAGTGAGCAGGCAGCGGAAAAAGGCATTCAGCTGGTGCTTCAAGGGCAGGAAGATCTGTGGCTTAAGGGCAATGCAGAACTGCTTGAGCGCGCCGTCATCAATCTGCTGACCAACGCCGTTCAGTACAGTCCGCCAGGTTCAACGGTAACCATTCAGGCCTACAGTGCCGGCCACGAGGCCTGCCTCACCGTCAGCGACGAGGGAGAAGGCATTGCGGCAGAGGAGCTGCCCTATCTGTTTGACCGGTTCCGGCGTCAGAAATCCAGTGAACTCTCGGGCAATCGGGGTACCGGGCTGGGGCTCTCTTTTGTGGATGTTGTGGTGGAAAAACACAAAGGCAGAATCTTCGTGGATTCCCAGCCAGGAGAAGGCTCGGTCTTTCATCTCAAACTTCCGATGCTCGCTCGCCTACCATAAAAAAAGCCACCCTGGGGTGGCTTTTCCATCTGCGGACCGGCTATCAAATGGTCTTGCTCACAACGTCCGAGGGCGGACTCATAAGGCCATTGATGTCTTCAGCCTGAACCGTGAAATACCAGGTTCCATCGCCAAGGCTTTCGAACGTAAATTCCATCTGGCTGGCGTCATCGATCAGCACTGTCTGCGATAGGTCATCAGGATTCTGACCATAACTGATCACATAACCGGCGAGCTCGCCCATATCGAGGCTCTCATTGTTCTGACGCTGCAATGGTGCGTTCCAGGTAAGCGCTGCAGAACGGTCAACGGTTTGGGATCCTCCGGAACCTGCTGTTGAGGTAGATACGGAAGAATCCGAGCTATCTGACGAGGAACCGCCGCCACCACATCCCGTCAGGGTGACTCCGAAAACCAAAGCAGCAATCCACATCTTTGACATTTTAATGACGCGTTTCATAGCTCTTTCACACCAATTTATTGCCGAACTTGTGAAATTCTATAAAAACACTACGCACAGATCTGTGAAAAAGGTCATTGGATCGCTCGTTTTATCGCCAATATTTTGGCGAGTCCGAGCATTTTATAAGGGGCACTACGGACTTTTGTTATTTTTATGTCGCTTTAGGCGACATTTATAGCCGAAAGGTAACGAACAGGATTCGACGTCTGACCCGCCGTGACTGGATCAGCGTGCAATTGGCCAGCAGCCGGAATGGATTTTCAGGAAGGGTTTCACCCGGGGGTTGTAAAGGTAGGTCCAGGCCCGGCCGAAAGGTGTGTCCAATCGGATACGGTCGTACTCGCCTCGCTCGGGGGCGTCAGCCTGGTAATCCTCAAGCTCATCAAGCTGCGCAAACACCACTTCAGACACCCGATACACCTCAACGGCGACGCCGTCACTGCCCTCGAGTTTGGCGCCGGGATAAGGGCCAAGATCGTAGAGCGTGATCTCCTTAATCGTGCATCGGCCCAGAAACTCGGCCAACTTCAGATAGCGATGATTGGCACCACCGCGCTTCAGGGTTCCGTAGACTGCTACAACTGGCATACCGCACATCCTGCTGTCATCAAACAATCACACGCTGGTCATCTCTCTGACGCATTGCCGCGCCATCGTGAGCCCATCACGGTCTGAAGAGAGAATAAGACATTGGCCAGGCTGAAACTATTCAAGGCAAGAGACAAGTGGCTGGCAAAACCGGCCCCAAAAAAGGAATCTTCCCTGCACGCGCGCTGGCTCACCAGCCGACGGGACATCCTGCGGGCCCAGCGGTTGCGCCATCGGACATTTTCAGACGAGTTTGGCATTCGCGTCGGCCCCTTTGGGATCGACCGGGATCGGTTCGACCGTCACTGCCTGCACCTAGGCGTTGAGGACCAGAGCACCGGTGCGCTGATTGGCTACACCCGAATCCTGCCGGACCACGCCGCCAAACGCCTTGGCGGCTTTTATTCCAACACCGAATTTGACCTTGAGAATCTGTGGCACCTGCCGGGCCACACGGTGGAAGTCGGCCGGACCTGCGTACACCCGGACTATCGCAACGGCGCAACCATTGCCGTGCTCTGGGCCGCCCTGGCCCGCTACCTGATGTCCAACCAGGTCGATTACCTGATTGGCTGCGCCAGTGTCTCCATGACCGACGGCGGTGTAAGCGTCGCCAGCATCATGGACAAGCTGCGACAACGGCACCTGACCGACGAAGCGTTGCGAGTGCACCCACGCCTGCCGGTCCCGGACGCCGCTACCGATGGGCAGGCGCCGGCCATGCCACCGCTGCTGAAGGCCTACGTACGCATGGGCGCAAAAATCGCCGGTGAGCCCTGCTGGGATCCCGACTTCAACTGCGCGGACCTGTTCATCCTGATGGAAGTCAGCAAGATGTCGCCCCGCTATCGGGATCATTTCCTTGCCAAGGCGGGATAACGTGGCAGGAATGGGCCAGCGGGTGGCCAGCCATGCCTGAGCTGCGGGACCTGACCCACATTGCGGCCATTCGCGAGCAGAAAAAGGCCCGCAAAGGCGCCGATAAAACCAGGCTGCGCAATCAGTTACCGGAACTTGAACGGCTCGAACGCATCCTGGCCGAAGCCCCCGAAAACGTGGACGCCCGAGTTGTCGAAAGCGTGTCCGTGGACAACCTGGCCCTGCCCATTTACCGCATTGATGTCGGCAGCGCGCCCGCCGATGCTCCGGCGATGCTGCTGGTGGGCGGTGTCCATGGCATCGAGCAGATCGGCACCCAGGTGATGCTGGCCTGGCTCGAAAGCCTGCTGCACCGCATGCGCTGGGATCAGGAACTGGCCGAGTTGACCAATCACGTGAAGCTTGTCCTGGCGCCCATCGTGAATCCGGGCGGCATGTTTCTGGGCCGGCGCAGCAACCCGGCCGGCGTCGACCTGATGCGCAACGCGCCCTTACTGGCCCAGTCCGACGTTACCTGGCTACTGGGCGGCCAACGCCTGACCCGACACCTCCCCTGGTTCGTGGGTCAGCCTGACGAGGCGATGGAGCCCGAGAGCCGCGCGCTGGAATCGATCGTGAACGACCTGACGCCCGCCCGTCCGTTCTGCGTGTCGCTGGACTGCCATTCCGGATTTGGCTGGCAGGACCAGATCTGGTTTCCCTACGCCTACCGTCGGCGCCCCATGCGACGCGTTGCCGACATCATGGCGCTGAAGCTGCTCTGGGAGCAGGCGTATCCGCACCACAACTACGTGTTCGAACCCCAGTCCGCCCACTACCTCACCCACGGCGATCTCTGGGACTATTTCTACAAACAGGTCAATCGCAACACGGACAACCGATTCCTGCCGCTCACCCTGGAAATGGGCTCCTGGCGCTGGTTGCGCAAGCGCCCGCGGCAAATCCTCCGGCTGGAAGGCCTGTTCAATCCCATGATGCCCCACCGGCAGGAGCGCGTACTGCGAAGTCACCTGGTGTGGCTGGACTTCCTGTTCCGCGCCACCGCCAACTACCAACAGTGGCTGCCGGACGGCGATCAGGAACGCACCCTGCGGCAAGCCGCCCTCACGCACTGGTACCGGTAACGTCATGAACTGGATATTGCTGAGAGGCCTGGGGCGGGAAGCCGGACACTGGGGCGCCTTCCCTGACTTGCTCGCAAAGACCCTGCCCGGCGACCGGATCCACACGATAAACCTTCCCGGTACCGGCCATCTGCACGCGACCAAGAGCCCGGGAAACATCGCCGACATTCGAAAGTCCGTGCAGTCACGCTGCCATCACATCGACCAGCCCGTCATGCTGGTTGGACTGTCGCTGGGCGGCATGGTGGCTCTCGACTGGGCCTGCACAGAGCCGCAAGCCATCGCCGGTGTGGTCGCCATCAACACCAGCAGCGCCTGGAATTCACCCCGCCAGAGGCTGCAGTCCCGGCACTGGGCCACCGTCCTGAAGCTGTTGTTGGGCAACAACGCCGCCCATCGGGAAGCGACCATCCTCTCACTCACCAGCAACAGGACCCAGCCAGATTCGTTACTGGATGACTGGATGCAGCTGCAACAAGCGCGCCCCGTCGCCCGACGCAACATCGTCCGGCAGATCCTGGCGGCCTCGCGCTATCGCCCACAGTCCAGGGCGCCTTCTGTCCCTGTGCTGATCCTGAGCAGCAAAGCGGATCGGCTGGTGAGTCACCAATGCTCGACCACCCTGAGCGAGCGTTGGCAGTGCCGCAAAGCGGAACACCCCTGGGCCGGCCACGACCTTCCCCTGGACGACCCGGGCTGGGTGATCAAACACCTGCAGGCATTTGCCCGATCAGGCCAAAGGAAGTGTGAATTCAACAACCTGGCCACCTAACCGTTGATCCGCTCTGCGATGCCTGAGCGTATCAACACGCAACTTAACGATGACTGTCTGGTCTATGACTAACAAACAGAATCAAGGAGCCAACATGAGTATTCGACATTTTTCTGGCCGCATATTTGTAAGAGACAAAGCCATCAACCTGAAGGTCGGCGGCCCAGTGAGCGATGACGGACAACAGAACGTGATTGCGATGGATGAATCGACGAAGCGCATTCAAATTATTCGGTGCGATGTGGATTCG
>CAZWEP010000014.1:0-55162 GCA_964632565.1 uncultured Marinobacter sp.
GACAGCCGGTCAGCGAGGGCCGGGGTGAACTGGTCTGCCGCCAGCCGCTTCCGTCAATGCCGGTGCGCTTCTGGAACGACCCGGAGGGCGAACGCTACCGCAGTGCCTATTTTGACACCTTCCCTGGTGTCTGGGCCCACGGCGATTTCATTGAATTTACCGAGCATGGTGGTGCCATCATTTACGGCCGCTCCGACGCCACGCTCAATCCTGGCGGTGTGCGTATCGGCACGGCGGAAATCTATCGCCAAGTGGAAACCATCGGCGAGGTGAAAGACAGTCTGGTAGTCGGTCGCCAGATCGATGGCGATGTGGAAGTGGTTCTGCTGGTCGTTCCGGCCGACGGGCAGACTCTGACCGAAGAGCTTCAGACGACCCTGAAATCTCGTATTCGCTCCGGCGCCAGTCCCAGGCACGTGCCAAAACACATCATCGAAGTAGATGACATTCCCTACACCCGCAGTGGTAAAAAGGTGGAACTGGCCGTTGCCCGCCTGATTAATGGTTCCAGCAAGGCAGACAATCGGGATGCCCTGGCAAATCCGGAAGCCCTGGACCATATACAGGAAAAACTGGTTCGTGCCTCCCTGCTTTCGGAATGAGGGGTGGAGGCACTCAGGCCAGTGATTAATGGGCTTCGCTGGATGACGCTAAGTTTTCCGAAAGTTTCGTAAATTTGGCCGTTTTCATCGCGTTGTCACGGCTTTTCATCAAATTATGGTCCGTGCTTATACTAAAATCGTAACCAGAATTGATGAAAAAATGCTAACCTACTAGGCCTATCAAAAGTTACTGAATCAGTCATCGCACGGCTCGGCGTCCACAAGACACCATGCTGTGCTGTGGCCGTCCTGAACTCACCCTTTACCCTGAGGACGAAAATGACATCATCCAAAGCCAAGATTATTTACACCCTGACCGATGAGGCACCTGCCCTCGCAACCCGGTCGCTTCTCCCCATTCTTGAAACTTACGCCAAGCCCGCGGGCATAGAATTTGGCACCAGCGATATCTCTCTCGCGGCCCGTATTCTGGCGCTGTTTCCCGATTACCTGGATGAAGATCAGCGGGTGACGGATGATTTAAAGGAGCTGGGCGAGTTCACCAAGGACCCGGAAGCAAACATCATCAAGCTGCCCAACATCAGCGCGTCGATTCCGCAGCTGCGGGCAGCCATCAAGGAGCTGAACGAGCAGGGGTACAAGGTTCCTGAGTATCTCGAGCACCCCAAGACGGACGAAGAAAAAGAAGCCCAGGCCCGCTATTCGAAAGTGCTTGGCAGCGCCGTGAACCCGGTCCTGCGGGAGGGCAACTCTGATCGTCGTGCCCCAACCGCGGTGAAAGCCTTTGCCCGAAAGCATCCTCATTCCATGGGCGAATGGAGCCCGGCTTCCCGCACCCACGTGGCACACATGCGCGGTGGTGACTTCTACTCTAACGAGCAGTCACTGACCCTCGACAAGGCCACCAATGCCCGCATCGTATTCGAGAACCTCAAAGGCGAGCAGACGGTTCTGAAGAGCGACCTGCCCCTCCAGGAAGGGGAAGTGCTCGACGGCATGTTCATGAGCTGCAAGGCTCTGCGCAAGTTCTTCGAGGACTGTATCGAAGACTGTGAAAAAACCGGCGTGATGTTTTCACTGCACGTGAAAGCCACCATGATGAAGATTTCTCACCCCATCGTTTTCGGTCACGCGGTCAAGATCTTCTATAAAGAGTTGTTCGACAAGTATGGTGACGTTTTCGACGAGTTGGGTGTGAATGCCAACAACGGCCTGTCCAGCGTCACTGACAAGATCAAGCAGTTGCCGGAATCCAAACAGGAGCAGATTCTCGAAGACCTGCACGCGTGCTACGAGCATCGCCCGGAAATCGCGATGGTGGATTCTGTCAAAGGCATCACCAACCTGCACGTTCCCAGTGACGTCATTGTCGACGCCTCCATGCCCGCCATGATCCGTAACTCCGGCAAGATGTGGGCGCGGGATAATAAGCTGAAGGACACCAAGGCAGTGATGCCGGAGTCCACATATGCCACCATCTATCAGGAAGTGATCAACTTCTGTAAGACCCACGGTGCGTTTGATCCGACCACTATGGGCACGGTTCCTAACGTCGGCCTGATGGCGCAGAAAGCCGAGGAATACGGTTCCCACGATAAGACCTTCGAGGTCAAAGAAGACGGCATCATGCGGATCGTCGATGAAGACGGTAAGGTGCTGACCGAACACAAGGTCGAGAAAGGTGACATCTGGCGCGCCTGCCAGACCAAGGATTTGCCGATTCGTGACTGGGTCAAGCTTGCGGTGAATCGTTCCCGTTCCACGGGTATTCCAGCTCTGTTCTGGCTTGACGACGAGCGCCCACACGACGCCGAGCTGATCAAAAAGGTGGAAATGTACCTGAAGGAGCATGACACCGAAGGTCTGGAAATCCTGATCAAGTCACCGGTGCGGGCCATCCGCTGGACCATGGAGCGCCTGATCCGTGGCCTGGACACCATCTCGGTCACCGGCAACGTTCTGCGGGACTACCTGACGGACCTGTTCCCGATTCTGGAGCTGGGCACCAGTGCCAAGATGCTGTCGATTGTGCCGCTGCTCAACGGTGGTGGCCTCTACGAAACAGGTGCCGGTGGTTCTGCGCCCAAGCACGTTCAGCAATTGCTGCAGGAAAATCACCTGCGTTGGGATTCCCTGGGCGAGTTCCTGGCGACGGCGGTATCGCTGGAAGAGCTGGGTGAAAAGCAGAATAACGAGCGTGCCCGTCTCCTGGGTCTGACTCTGGACAAGGCTACCGAGCGTCTGCTGGAGAACAACCAGTCGCCGTCCCGCAACACCGGTGAGCTCGACAACCGGGGCAGCCACTTCCATCTGGCGCGTTACTGGGCTGAAGAGTTGGCCAATCAGGACGAAGACAAGGAACTGAAGGTGTTTTTCGAGAAACTGTCCAAGCAGTTGGAAGACAACAAGGACAAGATTCTCGAGGAAATGAGCGTGATTCAGGGCCATCCGGCAGACATTGGTGGTTACTACCATCCGCCGGCGGATAAGGTCTGCAAGATCATGCAACCGAGTGAGACGTTCAACCAGATTCTGGCAGATGCCAGAGCGTCAGTGCCCCTTCCTGCCTGACGGTGGAGACAATGAAAAGCCGGGCTCAGCCCGGCTTTTTTTTGCCTGCGGATGGTGTTTCGCCGGCTTTTCGGAGTTGCATCAGCGTCATCGGTGGTCCGGCAAGTTCGAAGATCACAGTCACGGCAATCACCAGTGGTAATACATAGCTGATTTCAGGTATTCGTTCTGCGGCCACCAGAGCCAGCCCCAGTGCGATGCCGGCCTGGGGCATCAGGCACAGACCCAATCGACGCCTCACGTTATCGCTTGATCCTGCGAGGTATCCGCCCAGTTGTCCGCCGGCAATTCGTCCGACGACACGGGCGACGACGAAGGCCAGTCCAACGGCACCCAGGGCCGGCAGCGCGGCCCATTCGAGCTTGTACCCTGCCATGAAGAAAAACAGTGCAAGGAACGGCTCGGAAATGCCTTCAATCGATCGGAAGGGGCGGACATGATGGCTCGCCCGGTTAGCGACGGTGACTCCCATTACCATACAGGTGAGCAGGTAGGAAAACCCGAAGATGCTGGCTAGCCCGGCAGCCACAAACACGAATCCGGCTGATTCGAGAAGCATCGGCTCACCGGGACGCAAACGACCGGTCAGCCAGGCCATTGGCAGTCCCAAGAGAACACCGAGCAGCACTGACCCACCAATCTCCGTCAGTCCGTGTCCGAGTGCTGAAAGATCACCTCCGTTGCCCCTGATGGACAGCTCAGCGATGACCAGGCAAAGACTGAATAGAATCGTGCCCCACACATCATCAATCGCGACCACCTGATAGACCAGTCGCGTCAAAGGCCCGCGGGCGCCCGCCTCCTTCAGTACATCGAGCGTTGCGGCTGGTGCCGTGGCTGTAGCAATGGCGCCGAGCAAGAGCGCGGCCGTGAGCTGCCCTGTCACCGCCCATACCGCCAGGGCAACAAACATCGCCGTGACCACTGTGACCGCAAGGCTGACAATTAATGCCTCGCGACCCTGGCTAAGATCCTTAATAGACATTCGCTCGCCAAGCAGAAAACCAACCATGGCGAGGGTCATCTGAGTGATGAGCAAGAAACTTTTGTCGGCGGACTCTGGCAGCAAGTCCAGCAGTTCGGGGCCGGCCAATGCTCCCAGCAGCATCAAGAGAGTGACGCGGGGCACATGGATGCGGCGCCCAATGGCATGAGCCCCCAAGGCCAGCAGTAAAGTAAGACCAATGAGCAAGAGATCAGGGCCATGTGTCATGGGCTATCTCAATCTTGTTGCAGTCCGGCGTACTGGCCACCTGTCAGTGTCAGAAGGTTTTCGGGCGCCAGCTCGATTTCCAGCGCCCGGCGTCCCGCGCTGATGTAAACCGTCGTCTGTTGCTTGGCCGACGCATCGATAAACGTGCGTAACCGTTTTTTCTGGCCAAGTGGACTGACTCCGCCAAGTACGTAACCGGTAGCACGCTCAACCCGCTGTTTTTCCGCCATCGTGGCTCTTTTACCGCCAGCAGCTCTGGCCAGGCGCTTCAGACTCAGCTGGGCGTCCACCGGGACAAGGCCCACAATCAGTTCACCGTCTTCCAGGGACACTACCAGCGTTTTATAGACCCGATTAGCGGGTACGCCAAGTTTCTCGGCGGCCTCCAGGCCCCACGAATGATGGTCTGAATCATGGGTATATTCGTGAATAGTGAACGGCAAACCGGCGTTCTCGATTACTTTGATGGCAGGCGTCATTCTGGCCTCTTATGAAACACATTAATGGCTTTTTCGTCTAAGCTTAACTCACCGGAAAACATCAAGCGCCATGGTGCGTTTGCGCGCGCTCAGCCGTCGGCGGAATCAGGAGTGGAACCGCCGTAACACCGCGCAAATTCAGGGAAGTCATCGAATGCATAAACTGGATAGCCACCGGGCGCCGCTTGTCCGCTCGTTCCTGATAGCACTGGTGTATCTAATTGCCGGCTTCCTCTGGATAACTTTTTCGGATGGCATTGCTGAGGCGTTGTTCAATACGCCTGAAGGCCTGTCTGTGGCCCAGACCTACAAAGGCATCCTATTTGTTCTGGTGACAGCCATCATTCTGTTTGCGCTCCTCTATCGTCAGCTCAAAACCGACCGCCAGATGCTTTCATTAAATACCGAACAGCAACAGGAAATTCAGCGGTTAAACCAGTTTCGTGAAAACGTCATCGAGCGGGCCAATATCTGGATCAATGTGCTTGATACCGAGGGACGCGTGGTTCTTTGGAATCGGGCCGCAGAGGACATCAGTGGCTACCGCCGGGAAGAGGTCATTGGCATCGATGAACTCTGGAACTGGTTATACCCGGACCCAGAGATCCGGGAGAGCATTCTGCAGCGGGTGTCTGAAATTCTTCGTGATGAAGGTGAGGTGGTCGGATTTGAGACCTGCATACGCACCAAGCGGGGCAGTGAGCGTTTGATTTCCTGGAATTCCCGAAGCCTGAGGGACGACCAGAATATCATTATCGGATCCATCGCCATCGGCCAGGACGTCACGGACATTCGTCGGGCCGAGGAAACCCTGAGAAAGCGGGATCGACAGTTGGGCAATCTGATGGACAGTTTGCCGGGGATGGCTTACCGCTGCTGCTACGATGAGCATTGGACCATGCTGTTCGTGTCCAGTGGCTGCCTGGACCTGACCGGCTACGAGCCCGATGAGTTGCTTCATAACCGAAAGGTCAGTTTCGCCAGCCTGGTTGCCGATGACTTTAATGATCGTCTGGTTGCTGACGTGGAGGCCGCCATCGGCAGCGCAGAACCCTACTCTCTGGAGTATCCGCTGGAACGAAAGGACGGGGAAAAAGTCTGGGTCTGGGAGCGCGGACGCGCGGTTGTGGATGGGAACGACCTGGTGCTTGAAGGTATTATCATCGACGTGACAGAGCGCAAGACGCTCGAGCAGCAATTGTCCAAGCTGGCGGCAGGCAACTCTGGTACCGGTCATTGTGAGACCTGAGAAAAACCGACCTTGGGCTCGGCATGGCATCTGAAGGGCAGGCCGATCATACTGAAGGTGGATCGTCCCATGGAACTGTTGACGCATAAAGTTCAACACCGCGGCCAATGCGGTGACCGGTGGTAGTGAGCATTATGGCTGTCATCGAGCAAAAACAAAGGGTTATCAATGAATCGAATCGCACGTCGTGCCCTGCACACTTCCGTCATTCCCAGAGATCTGTCCGAGGTCACCTACCGAGATGCGGCGGGTGAGAAGCCCGAGCTCGTGGGTGTGAGTCAGGCAGTGGTTGACGACATATGGAAAGGTGTCGAGCGGCTTTATCGCACGGGTGTTCACCCGGGTATTCAATTGTCTGTGCGGCATCGTGGCGAGCAAATCATTCATCGGGCGATTGGACATGCTTCTGGCAACGGCCCTCACGACCCGCCCAATACGCCGCGGGTACCGATGACCACCGAGACGCCGATTTGCTACTTCTCGGCATCCAAGGCAGTGACCGCATTGCTCATGCATATGCTGGTCGAGCAGGGTCTGGTAAACCTGATGGATCCGGTTTCCTATTACTGTCCGGAATTTGCGGCGAATGGGAAAGAGACCATCACGGTCCATCAGATACTGTCTCATCGTGGCGGAATCCCGGCGATTCCAAGAGAAACCCCAATTGACGTGCTTTGGAATCGGGAAGAAATCTGGCGCCTGTTGTGCGAAGCGAAGCCAGTCGAGGTTGACGGCGCCAAGGTGGCCTACCACGCCATCACTGGCGGCTATGTGCTCCAGCGCGTCCTGGAAAAAGTTACCGGCGACACAATCGAAGCCTACATCGACCGATATCTGCGTCGACCGATGGGTATGCGCTGGTTCACCTATGGCATCAGCCCCGACCATGTCAGCGAGCTGGCCACTAACTACGCCACTGGCCCGACACCCCGGTTCCCGGTGTCCTGGATTGTCCGCCGGGCGCTTGGTGGTGATATTCACACGGTCGAAAATGTCGTTAATGACCCCCGCTTCCAGGAAGCGGTGATTCCTGCCGGTAATCTCTGTGGCACCGCGGAGGAGATGGGCCGATTTTTCCAGATGATGCTCAATGGAGGCATCTGGGAAGGTAAGCGTATCTGCAGCGAGATGACGGTTCGACGTTCAATCCAGCAGTTCGGGTCGTTGCAGATTGATCGCACGATGATGATACCAATGCGATTCAGCGCGGGAATGATGCTCGGTGGCAACCCGCTCGGTCTGTGGGGCCAGCAGAGCCGGCATGCCTTCGGCCACATCGGGTTGATCAACAAGTTATGCTGGGCCGACGCGGCCCGCGACATTTCGGTGAGCCTGCTTAACACCGGTATTCCCATTGTTGGGCACCATCTGCCAGCGTTGGCGCGTTTCGTTTATACGGTGTGTGATCGCTTCCCTCTGATTCCGGAAAACCAGAGGCCGTTAGTTGCCGCCTGATCGGGCTTAAAGAGTCTGCAATTGTCCTTCCAGAATGCCCTGCACTGACGAGAGGATATCCCTGAAATCCGTCAGTGTCTGGGTGCGCTGAATCACGTCTTCGCGGTGTTCATCCAGCCGTTCCAACTTGGGCATAACACGCCGGATGCCCTCTGTTATGACTTCATAAGGGTAGTGGTGGTCCATGATGCTGAGCTTGTTCATTTCGGCCACTTCCTGACTGAAGATGCTGATAATGTCGTACAGCATATCCTTGTGCTGGACGCTGCTGGCCTCCCAGTACGCATCGTCCAATAGCTCGAGAAATGACAGATACTCTCGCAGTGTGTCGGCAACAGATGTTTGGCGCATAAGCTGATCCTGACGGTTCGTTTGTAGGGCCTGTTTGTCAGCAAAATGCCGCACATCCTGCCCCGTAACACCTATATGGAACTATAGCAGGCGTCGTTGCGTGTAATAGATATAGCAGCAGTCTTATGGCTGCTTGAAAAGATGAAACGTTATTCATTTTTATTGAGTTTTAGCGCACAGTTGTGCAAACTTTACGCTAACGTCAGTGTGGGCGCGGAAGCGGGAACGACAGAGTCAGTCGTGCTTGCTCCTCAGCGGTAGGGAAGTTGCCGCCGAGAGTGTGCCCAGTTCCCGCAGACTCATCGGAAGAGAAAAGTTATGGATAAGCACAGACTTACCCCGTCTTTACCAGCGCGATCACGTCCGGTCAGGCTAGACGAATACGAAAGCGTCCGTTCCCACGTTCAGCAACAGATCAGTTCCGAAGTTGCGAGGCTGGAACGGCGCATCGAGACGCTTCGTCTTACCAGAGCACCTCATGCAGCGATCATGATTTCAACTTATGAACGCATGATTGACCGGAAGAAAGGTTTCCTCCGGAATTGGGACATGAAGGACTTCGCGGCTTACTGACGTCCGTCAATCAGCACGCTGTTGTAAACCACGGCCTCGTCATTTTGTGCGCTGGACTGCAGGCCGCAGAAATCGAAGTTGAGCTTGCAGCTGTCTCCATCCTCAATCTGACTAGCCTGACCTAGCGAGGTAAATACCCTCACCTCGGAGTTCGCGTAGTCTATCTCGATCCGAACGCAGTCCGGATTCTCGCCCGCAATTGTAATGCCCAGCGGATTCTCCGGCGGTGCGTCCTGGCACTGGCGTTCTTCCGTGGTCTCTGGCGGTGGATTGATCAGGAAAAACGTATCCGTTTTGACGTCGATGTACTCCTTTCTTAGTTCGGTATTCCCCAGAGTTTCAGCCGTCTGACTGTAGAGCTCATATTCCGGCGTGTTGTGCCCGGATACGGAAAAGGTGCGTTCGTTGAATCGGGCACTCCAGATGGCGCTACGGATTTCGGGCGGGGCTTCACTCTCTTCTTTGGGGGTGCGGGCGATGAATTGCCTGGCCGATAGCACCTTATTGTTCAGTGGATTGCTGGTCCAGTCGATCAGGGGGTAAACCCAGATCTGATCCGTTTCAGGCTCGCTGCCTGCTGGGTCATCTTCGATAAAACGGACCGTCGCATTGTTGGCCTGGGTGTTGTAACGAGCGGGTTCGCCTTTGGCGATGCTGTCCCGCATCAGGCGGCGACCATCGTTAAAGGTGGTCACCAGATTGCTGTCGATCACGTAGTTCAGAAAATCGATGGGGTTTCGGGCATCAACATAAAAGGTGCCATCAGCGCTAGGGGTCAGACCCATCAGCTCATTGAGCCGGCCTCGAATGGCCGCCGCCGTGTTCTGGTCATCTTCACCCTCGGCAGGCTCCAGGCCCCGATAGAAATCCCAATAAAGCGTGTTTTTGACGATTTCTGGCACTCCGCTTTCATTTTGAATTCGGAAACTGTCGAAGGTTTTATAAACGCTGGCCGCGGGATTAAGGGGTTTGCCATCGCCCGAGGGCGATTCCGGGCCGCAGCCAATCAGAGTAAGTGTCAGTGGAGCGGCGATGGCGAAAAGCCGGATGTGTCTCATTGCGAGCGGTCCTGAGATGCGGAATCAAGCGTAAGAAGCTAAAGTATCCGTGACAATAAATCATAAGCACAACGTCTGCCCTCGCGGAGATCACATTTTGCAACAACGCCCAGGCTTTCGTCTTTGGTGCACACGGATTGCGCTCCTCTTTCTGGCGCTCCTGCTGCCCGTGTTTGCCTTTGCCAAGAGTGGCTGCCAGAACGGTGAGATCTTCCTCTCCACGACGACCGCCAGTGTCAGTGACTTGGGCAATTGTATCTGGTACCTGGAGGATGCCGACCATGAATTGAGTATTGGGCAGATCCTGGCAGGCGAGTCCAGTGCTTTCAATCGACACGACGGCGGTATTCTGAATTTTGGCTACACCGAGTCCGCCTACTGGACGAGGTTCGATCTGAACGTCCCCTCTGGTACCGAGTCACCCACCTACATCCTGGAGCTGGCGTTGCCACTGGTTGACGAGGTCACGCTCTTTCTGGTGCGGAACAATCAGGTGATCGACCAGCGCAGCTCGGGGTATGAAGGTGACTGGGCCGAGCGTGATCTTGCTGTTCCCAACCCCACTTTCCGTCTCGAGCTGGCGAGTGGCGAAACAACCCGCGTGTACATGCGCATTACCAACACCAATACTTTCCGCCTGCCGATCAGTCTCTGGCGCCCTGAGGCGTACATTGAAAAAGTGTCCGTCGATGAAGCCGTCAGGGGCATTCTTCTTGGCAGCGTTCTGGCAATACTGGCCTATAACCTGTTTGTGGCGGTGTCCGTCCGTGAACCCAGCAACATTTATTACGTGCTGTATCTGGTGGCTGCTGTCTTTTTTATCGCAACGGAACAGGTTCACGTAGTCCAGTTATTTGATGAACGGCCCAGCATCCTGAACAAGGAAAACCTCCATTTCACCATCATCATGACCTGGTTCTTCGGGCTGCTTATGGCCCGGTCACTGCTCGAAACCCGGGAGCGTTCGCCCGATCTCGACAAGGTCATCAGGCTGTGTCTGTATTCGATTGGTGTCACCTTTGTGCTGTCGTTCTTCCTGCCCTACCACATTGCCATGGAGTGGATTGTTCTTGCTTCCATTCTGCTGAGCACCATCATCATCGTGGTCAGCTATCTTTCTTGGCGATACTACAATCCGGCAGCTCGTGCCTACTTCTTTGCGTGGACCTTCGCGTTTATGGGATTTGGTATCTACGCGCTGACGGTGATGGGTTACTTGCCTTTGAACATGTTCACTTCCTACGCGCCGCAGGTTGGCCTGACCCTGCAGATAGTGCTGTTTTCCTTCGCACTCGCAGACCGTATCAAGCAGGTGCAGGGCGAAGCCCTGAGCTGGAGTCAGCGAGCGCTGGCTAACCTGAGGCGGTACCAGTCACTCTTCGATAACGCCATTGAAGGCGTGTTCCAGATGTCCCTGCAACGCCAGTTTATGACGGCCAATCCAGCCATGGCCAAACTGATGGGCTACAACAGCAGTCGCGAGCTGATCCGAAAGAACCGGGACGTGTTGGCCACCTGTTTTACGGATGAGCGGGTGCGGCAATGGGTTGTTGGCCAGTTGGAAACCACAGGCACCGTGAAGGGCATCGAAGCGCGGTATTTCACCCGTCAGGGAGAAGAGCGCTGGGCCACCATATCTTTGCATACGGTCTATGATGAGCATGGCGAGCCTGCCCATCTGGAAGGCACCTGTATTGACGCCACTGAGCGGCATCAGCGCCAGAAAATTGAGCGTGAGCGTGAGCAGGAGCGATTGGAAAAAGAATTGGCCAAGAACTCGGCTGAAGCAAAGAGCCAGTTCCTCGCCAACATGAGCCATGAAATCCGTACTCCGCTGGCTGCCATTATTGGATACGGAGAAACGCTGCTGGACCCGGGCCTGTCGGAAGCAGAAAAGAACAGCAGTGCTGAAACTGTGGTGCGCAGTGGCCGACACCTGCTGGATCTGGTGAACGACATTTTGGACCATTCCAAAATCGACGCGAACCGGCTGGATGTGGACATTATATCGGTCAACCTTCCGGAATTGCTCGACGAAATCCGGGCCTTCTTCGCACCGAGGGTCCGGGAAAAAGGGCTCGATTTCCATATTGTCTGTGAGTTTCCCCTGCCCGAAGTGATTTCCACAGACCCGACCAGGCTTCGGCAAATTATCATTAATTTGTGTGGAAATGCGCTGAAGTTCACCGAAAAAGGGTCGATATCTCTCAATATTCGGTTTGATCGCCCGCAGCAGGAATTGGTGGCGCGTGTGGTGGATACGGGTATTGGGATGAAGCCTGAACAGCTCCATCGACTCTTTGATCCTTTTGCGCAGGCCTCGCCCGCCATCGCGCGCCAGTACGGTGGCACCGGACTGGGTTTGAATATTTCGCGGCGTCTGGCGCAGTTGCTCGGTGGCGACATAACTGTCACCAGCACCTACGGCGAAGGCAGCGAATTTGAAGTCACGATTGCAACGGGCCCGGTCGATAACGTGAATTTTCTGCGGGACGCGTCGGAGTTGTCTCAGCGCCGTCGCCAGATTCCGATGGTGGTTGCACCGAGTCTTTCCGGGCGCATCCTCTGTGCGGAAGACAATGACGTTAACCGGCGGTTGGTGTCCCTGTTAGTCGGAAGAACCGGAGCTGAACTGGTGCACGTGGTGAACGGTGCTGAAGCGCTGGATCTTGCGCTAAAGGAAACGTTTGACCTGATTCTGATGGACATTCAGATGCCGGTGATGAACGGGCGGGACGCGACGGCCGCGATCCGTGAAGCCGGGGTGAATACGCCGATCATCGCGTTGACAGCCAATGTCATGACCGAAGACATTTCAGACTACCGGCTGGCGGGCTGTAACGATCACCTGGCCAAGCCAATTGATAAACAGCGTTTTTATGAATTGATCGCGCGCTACCTGAAGCCCAGCCCCGAACCATCCCAGAGGGTTGAGCAGCGATTTTCCGGTACGGTTCTGGTGGCCGAAGACAATGAAGACAACAGCCGATTGGTCGAGCGAATGCTGCAGGGCATGGGGCTCAGCGTGCTGACAACCACCAGTGGCGATGAGGCGGTACGCACCGCGCTATCTGAATCGGTGCAATTGATTCTGATGGATCGACACATGCCCGGCATGGATGGTGTGGACGCAACACGCATGTTAAGACAAACCGGATTCAGGCGTCCGATCATGGCGTTCACTGCCGGTGACCAGTCTGAGAATGACGCTCTTTTGAGGGCGGGGTGCGACGGTGTTATCAACAAACCGATCGACCGGGATCGCCTGATTGCGACACTTCGCCGATACTTTGTTGAGCAGGATGAGAGCGTTCTGGCGAGCGAGTCAGAGGAAGGCATCGACCACCTTATCGCGCAGTTTCTCGATAGCCTTGAGGCCAGAAAGGTGGCCATGACCAATGCGGCGGCGAATCGGAATCGGGATGCGCTGAAGGTGGAATCGCATCAGATCAAGGGAACGGCTGGCGCAATGGGCTACCCTGAAATGACGCGGCAGGCCGGAAAGCTGGAGGCCTGTCTGAAATTAGAGACGACAGAATGGGAAGCTGTCTTCGCTGAACTGAAACCCCTGACAGAAATGATTGACCGGGCACTCCACGCCCGGGAAACAAGCGCAAACACCACAGGAAATTTGAGTGATGACTGAGCCACAGACACAGAACGAACAGCAGTCCCTGAGTATGATGTACGGCACCTACGCGGATATCCTGTTTGTGCTCTTTCCATTCCTGGTAATCAGCATGCAGCGTCTCTGGGATGGGGAACTGTACGAGACATTGATGCGCTCTGATCTGAGTATTGCTGCCGCCATACTGGCAGGTCTGGCAATTGGAAAATTTGTGCTTGGCCTGGTGACCAATCGAGATCTTGGTCGGTACAAAGAGCGGATCGTTTTCTTCATTGCCCTGACATTGTTTGTGGTGCTGGGCCCTGCCATTATTCTGATGCTGAGCATAACCGGAGATAAGAATTTGCCGGGGTTCATTGCCTTTGTTCAGCCGGTGTTGCTGATCATCGCCATTTCTTTGTACACGACAGCGGTGAGTATCAGTAATATCCTTACCAAAGCAGATGGGCCGACGCAGCCGAGTGCGCCGACCTCGGATTCAGAGGACGATTCCGAGTTCGCTGCTTCCGCCACCAACCCGCCCGAACCGCTCTCGATTCCCCGGCGCGGCGGAGAGCCTGGTTGATGCAGTCACTGGCCAGGGGGTGGTCAGTAGTCGGAAACTTTAATGGAGTCTGGGTATGAGTGAATTAAAGATACTGGTCGTTGAAGACGAAGAAATCATGCGGGAGCGCCTGATCGACATGCTCTATCGGGCAGGAGCGAGTCAGGTGGTTGGCGAGGACGATATTGCCGGTGCGCGGGATGCATTCAGCAAAAACGAATTCCAGATCGTGTTGCTGGATCTTGGACTGCCAGACGGCAACGGCCATGAATTGATGGAAGAGTTCAAAGCAGCCAGGACGGATCAGCACATTGTGCTAGTGACGGCTGATGACTCGATCGACAGCATTCAGAAGGCTATCAGCGCCGGAGCCAACGGATACGTCGTAAAACCCTACTCCCAGGAAAAAATTTACGACGTTGTGAACAATTATGTCATGGTCCACGACGGGGATTCCGCAATGATTCAGGGCCTGAACCGCAAACACTGAGTTCAGACCCTGAGACCGTTTCAGGCGACCTGGCGGGCAATCCAGGAATTGTACCGATTGGCAAGAGCTCGCAGGTACCGAGCCTCAGCCGGCCCGAGGGTCGCCAACACCCCATTGAAGATCCAGCCACGTTCATAGACGCCGAGTACCCTCTGCTCGTCGTCCAGATCGACCCTCTGGTTCAGCTTCTTACAAATTGCGTCCAGCAGAGGCAGTTTGTCAGGACGACGAAGTGCGCCAGACCGATTGCCAATCGGTTGATTCGCTGCGCGTTGTTTGAATGATGATCTTGTCATGGCGTACTCCTCGAATTATCCGCAGCAAAAAATAAAAACCCCGATGCTTTCGCGACCGGGGTCTTCTGGAGACGCTTTCCCGGCCGCTGTTAAGCTCCGGGAATGAACCCAAAGCCGTCAGCTGACGACCACCATGCTCTCGCTGTGCCCCACTGGACGGTGACAGCTTGCGTTAAGACGGTTTGTTTGAGAGGTAATCAGCATGATGCCTTCCGGCTCTGGTTGAATCACTGATATCAGTGTATGGCTTGTCGGCGGATTTGCATAGGGGGCGCATCGAAATGACGTCACTCCGGCGGCTACCGAGTCACTTCGGCAAACCACTACATAAACGCACGGCGAAATTGGGGATACTTTAAGCGTCACGTGTTTTACGTTGTGCAAATGTCCTTTGCGTTCACTCCGCCCTTCGAGGAGTGCACCAGATGGATCTCTCCTTTGAACGCAGCCTTCGGGCTGCGTTTTTTTATGGAGTCAGAGTTGGCCGCCCTGACGCGCAATTGGCGAAGAGCTATCGGGCTTGAGACCCATGATTTCCGCCCAGGTCTTGTGGAGGATCAAAGCATCGTTGGCAGCCCGGTGCACGGGAATGCCCACCTTGCTGATCACCATCTGTCGGAAGTCGGACCAGTGTTTGATCTGTTCGTCATCCAGCAGCATCGAAACCGATTCCAGCTGAAAGGTGGGCCGGGTCTTCGCGGCTTTGAAAAGGCGGTGTAGCCAGAAACTGTCGAATGTCCAGGCATCGCAGAACACCTGACCTTGCAGCAGTCGATTGAGATGTGCAGCGACTTCGGATACCGGCGTTCCTTCATTCTGGAGCGTCGATCGATGAATGCCGTGTACCTGTTCAGCGCTTTCAGACCAGTCTTTCCACAGCACATGGGGTTGAATCAGCCAGCTGTGGAGTTCGCCGTCCGGCATACAGATGCCCACCTCAATGGGGTAGCTGGCGATGAGATCGAGACTGGATGCCTCGAAATCAATAAAGGCTGGATAGCTGCTGGTTGTCATTGTGTTAGTTATGGTTGATGTGCCGTTCACAGAGTTTAACCGTCCGTCGCGATTGACGCGAACTCATGATGACATTCGACTGTTACAATATGTGCGATGTGCGGCGATTCTAAATGTTGATTCAAGGCCTGCCGATTCGAAAAAACCGGGATATACCGATGACCAGAACCGTTGTTGTGATTTACTCAGGCGGCATGGACTCTTTCACGCTCCTTCACAGGGCCATCAGAGAGGGGTATGCCGTGCACGCATTATCGTTCGATTACGGCCAGCGTCACGTGCGTGAACTGGACTGTGCGCGCCAGGTTTGCCTGGAAAACTCGATCCCACACAAGGTGATTGATATTCGGGCCCTGAGCGAGGTGATGACCGGTTCTGCCCTGACGTCTGATATTGATGTCCCCGAAGGTCACTACGAAGAGGACAGCATGAAGTCCACGGTTGTTCCTAACCGCAATATGATTCTTCTGTCGCTGGCGACAGGGTATGCGGTAACCGTGGGTGCTGAAGAGGTCTGGTACGGAGCCCATGGCGGCGACCATGCCATCTACCCGGATTGTCGCCCGGAGTTTGTCGAAAAAATGGACGCGGTCTGTCGAATCGCCAATTACGAATCTGTTTCAATCCGCGCGCCGTTTATGGGTGCGGACAAAAGCGGCATTCTGGCCGAGGGGTTGGAGATGGCGTTGGATTATGGCAAAAGCTGGACCTGCTATAACGGCCGTGAGAAGGCCTGCGGCCGTTGCGGTTCCTGCGTTGAGCGGCTCGAAGCCTTTGCTGCCAATGGCGTACGGGATCCGTTGCTTTACGAGGTCAATATCTGATGTACCGGGTCAAAGAAGCGTTTTACACGCTGCAGGGTGAGGGTGCCCAGGCGGGCCGGGCAGCCGTCTTCTGTCGTTTCAGCAAATGCAATTTGTGGACGGGAAGGGAGAAAGACAGGGCTACGGCCGTCTGCAATTTTTGCGATACGGACTTTGTCGGTACTGACGGTCAGAACGGTGGCCGATTTGAGACACCGGAGGCATTGGCGGCTCACCTGCAGGGCTTGTGGCCCGACCAGCCCGGCCGACCCTACGTCGTCTGCACCGGTGGCGAGCCGCTGTTGCAACTGGACGAGCCCCTGATTACCGCTCTGCACCAGGCCGGCTTTGAAGTAGGTGTGGAAACCAACGGCACGCTGCCTGCGCCAGCCGGGATCGACTGGTTATGCGTGAGTCCCAAGGCCGGTGCGGAGGTCGTGATCACACGATGTGACGAGCTGAAACTGGTTTACCCGCAACCTCTGGCCATGCCGGAGCGTTTCACGGAGATGAATGCTGACCATTTTTTTCTGTCGCCTATGGCCTCTCCCGTGATCAGCGAGGGAGCGAGTGACCCGGTCAAGCAAAGCAACACCCAAAAAGCGACAAATTACTGCCTCGCCCATCCTCGCTGGCGACTGACACTGCAGATGCACAAGATCATCGGTATCGATTGACTTGGTGCACGTGGTGTCGCGTCACAGTGATGCCCGGTTGAGTGCCGGTCTGGGATCTGCGGGAACCGACAGTTGCCGGTTCCGGAAGTGGCTGGGGCTTTCCTGGGTCCAACGCTTGAAGGCGCGGGTGAAGTTCGCGGCATCAGCGTACCCAAGAGCATCTGCTATCTGGCCAAGATTCATGGAGGTCCTGGTCAGCAGTTCTTTGGCTCGCTCCAGGCGGACCCCGTCTACCAGCGTCTGAAAGCTGATGTTCTCATACTGGAGGCGCCGTTTGAGTGTGCGTTCTGATACGAACAGAGTGCCTGCCACCCGCGCCAGCTTGGGAGGAAAGGGGTGACTGGTTTCAATAACGCGGCGGACCCGGCTGGCGAAACCCGCTTCTTTACTCAGGTCGTCCAGTGCCTGCTCGCACTGTGCGGTTGAAGAGGCAGCAAGTTGGTCGTCGCTGAAACGGATGGGTTTGTCCATCTGGTTCTCTGGAATGAGAATGGCGTCTTCAGCCGAATTGAACTCTACCGGCACCGGAACCCGGTTTCGGAAGCGCTGAAAATAACTGGGTTCAGGGCCCTTTCTGAGGATTTTGGCGCCGGTTACTGAACCACCCGTGAGCTGGCCCCCCATGGTCACACATCCGTAAAGGACGGCATCCAGCACAAATTCGTGCATCGCGCCGGACTCGAGGCTGCTGTCGATGCGATACACATAGCAGCGTTCCTTCTTGCGCTGTGACACTGACAGGTAAGGGGCGCGGATGGTGAGATAGCGGGTAACCAGTTCCATGACATTGGCCAGTGAGCGGCTGCTCATCACCGCGGTGCCCAGGGCGCCGTGAAGTGGCAATTTGAGCTCAGCAGCAAGCAGGATTCCCAATCCGGGTTCTCCACTTTCTATTACTGCCCGCGTCACGAATTCGTTGGCTTGAGCCTGACTGACCCGAAGATCCAACGAGCTTAGGCGGGCGGGGTCCAGGCCAACACGCAGCAAAAGCGCCTGTTCATTGATGCCGATTGACTGAAGAAGTTCGGCTAACAGGTGCAGGTAAATCGCTGGCAAGCCCAGATCCTGTTTGCCATTCGGATTGGCCGTCATGGGTCATCTCGCTTTTCAATTATTGTGATTTGTTACTGTTAGTAATTTCCAGTATGCCGATTGATGTCGACAGACCCCATGACTGCTTTGACGGGTCAACGGGTTAAGTGGGCCAATTCAAGACGGTATTGGTGCAGGTGATGTGGAGTCAGAATTCGAGGTCGGTGACGATCGGATTGTGGTCAGAAAAGCGCCATGAGCTTGTTCCTCCCGCCGCCAGTGGGCCCTGATAGCCCAGTGCCGGGAACTCCTGCGCGTTGATGGCCCAGACGCTGGCGCTGACAATGTGAGGTTGCAGGCTCGCGGAAGCCAGGCTGTAATCCAGTGTGCCGAGGCGGCCCTGGAACAGGTAGGTGGCCTTAGAGCATTGATTGCTCTGACAGGTGGCGTCCAACCCCAGAGGAATGAGACTGGTGTAGCCAGCGGATTGAAAAATCTGAATGGGATCTTCCTGTGCGTAGCTGTTCAGATCACCGGTAACCAGGACAGCCTCAACTCGGTCCCTTTCCTGTAAACGGTTCAGCCAGCGGATAATGGCTCTTGTCGCTTGTGAGCGCCGATGGCTGTAACAGCCCTGGCCATCATCCTGGTCCTTATTGACGCCGTTTGCGCCCCGGCAGCTTTTGGATTTCAGATGAGCCGCAACGACCCGGAATTGGCTGGGATCTCGATCATCGCTGTCAGCAGCACGAAAAACCTGAGTGATCGGTGGTCGTCCCTGACCCAGATAGACCCCCTGCTGCAGGCGGTTGGCAGGACCAACCGGGATCACTCGGTCACTGCGGTAGAGCAGGTCGGTTCGGATGGCATCCTGACCGGTTTTGCCCGGCGTTGAAATGAAGCGCCAGGATGTGCCGAGCCCACTTGTCAGCTCGGCCAGCGCGCTGGTGTCGCTGTAATCATCGTTTTCGATTTCCGCCACCGCCAGAATGTCGGGGCTTAGGGCTTGCAGCGCATGTACGATGCGGTCCAATTGCTGGCGGTATTGAGCAGGCGATGCTGCACCTCTGTCGGTTGGAAAGTCTCTTTCCAGACCATCGCCATTGAACAGATTTCCCACATTAAGACTGACGACTCGCAGGGCATTGGCAGGTAACCGGGGAGGCTCTGGGCGAGGATTGTGTTGAATAATGGCGGGCGTCCGCGTGGGTTGTAAGCGCCAGCGCCCAAAGCGAAAGTCCAGAATCCCTTCCAGTTGGTGCAGCCGATCTCCCACTCGGACAGACTGGCCAGAACCTATCAGGGCCGCCGGCCAGGGCAGGCTCTCTGGGTTCTGTGCCCGTCGTCCGTCGTCCAGGATCAGGCGTTGGCGCTCTTGCTCGGTTTTCCGGCTCTGGGTATCGGGGCCGGGTTGCATCACTTCTGTTGGTGTAACTTGCAGGCTACTGGCCAGGATCAGCTCTCCGAAGCGGGAAAACGCGTAGGGATCGATCAGCGTCAGCGGGTCGGATACCGCGACGCGCATGTTTTCCCATTGCTCAGGCCACTGGTTTCCGGGCCATGGCAAGCGGATCTGGATGGGTGCGGGAAGCTTTCCGCTGCCGCAGACAGTGAGGTCCGATACCTTGGTCAGTTCTGTCAGACCGTGGTATTCCTTAACGCGCCCGGTCAGCCGGATCAGATCACCTTCGTGACCGCCGCCGTGGCGGGTGTAAACAAACAAAGCTTCGGATGTTTGGTCGGACCGGTCGGTGGCGTCGTCAGTCTGCTGGAGATAAAAGCCGCCGAACCCGTCGGGATGCCGGGAATCCAGTGTCATCACGCCTTCGATGGTGACGATCTGGCCCTCCAGCGGAGAAGACGCGCCCGTTCCCTGAATCTCAGAAATGGGCGTCGCCGAGGAGCCGCAGCCTGCGCTTGCGAGCCCTGACAGGCACGAGGCAGCTGCGGCCAGCCCCAGAATACGCAGCCAACGCCGGTTAAACAGCACGTTCAGGTCAATTGAGACCCGCGACTGCCTTGATGGCCCGTTCGCGGGCGGATTCCGCCAGGCCGATCTGCTCTTCGTTGGCAAGCTCGAGTTGCTGGGTCATTGGGTCCGGATGTTGATGATCCATTCCGAGTCCCATACGCGACAGCATATAGGGAACCAGCGCCGCGCGGGTGCTGAGTTCGAGGCGGTGGTCGGTCATACCAAAATCCGCTGCGATGATGGCTTGCTGGTCCTCGTTCAATCTCCGATCCGGCTGCAGTACAACGGAAACTCGACGGTTCCAGTCATCGTCCTGGGACGGAGTGTGGCGTATTTTCTGGCGCATCACCTCTGGTGTGCCGCGGAAACGACTCAACGAGAAATCGCGGAACTCGCGATTTCTGTCACACCAGGCGCGTAGATGCCAGCTCTGTCCAACACACACCAGGGTGTGGGGCTCCAGAGTCTGCTCCACCGTTTTCGCAGCGCTCAAAGAGGCGTATTCTGCCTTGAAAACGCGTTTCTGCCGGGTCGCTGCCACTGCCGCACGCATGACGTCCGGACGCACAACCCGCTGCGGCCCGCGCAAAATCGTACTGTCGGTCAGGTTGATGTTCAGCGACTCAAACGTGTTGCTGAGACTGTCCTGACGAGCCAACAGATCCTGATATTCAGAAACCTCTCCCGTCGTCACTTTCGGTGCGAAGGCAGCGGAGGGCACATATCCTTTGAGGTGCCGATCGTATACCAGGTTGCCGGGTGCAAGTTCTCGCAGGTAGGTGTTAATGTCTTTCGATGCCTGCTGACGCCCAATGCCAAAACTATGGCAAATATGATTTGTGGTGAGCCTTCCTTCCCACAGGGCGATGATCTCAATCAGCCGGTAGCGAAGTAACAGATCCCATCGAATGGGCCAGTCCGTTTTTTTCATAACCAGATGCTCAGGTGAAAGTGAATTGCGTCAATTGAATTACATCAATTCAGAGACTCGCGGTTTTGTGAGTACAGTCCATTGCGCCCATGGTAACCTCGATCAATTCAGGCGTCTGTTACGCTAGCTTAATGTAAAACGGCGTTAAATCCAGCCTAAGTGCCGCCACAGACACAAAAAAATCTCTCGGAAACTGCGTAGTAGCGCGATACAGAGTGTCCTGATCTAATTGTTAATGGCGCACGCATCCGGCGTTGCGATGTATTCATGATTAATGGTCGATCAGGCCACACCCCGGAGCCCGCCAATGACTCGAATGGTCGCGTCTTTATCCGCTTTATTGCTCAGTATTGTCCTGCTGGTCAGTGGAAACGCTTTTCTGATGACCTTGTTGGGTGTTCGTCTGAGCATCGAGTCGGTCTCTCCCGATATCATCGGTTGGATCCTGGTGTGCTATTCCATCGGTTTTGTTTTCGGTACGTTGACCGTGCACCGAATCATTGGCCGCGTGGGTCACATTCGGACTTTCGCTGCATTTGCGGCAATGGCGTCTGTCTGCTCTTTGCTCTATCCAATGGCCGTCTCCGAGTGGTTCTGGGCTGTATTGCGCGCACTCACCGGTTTCAGTGTCGCCAGCGTTCTGGTGGTCATCGAGAGCTGGTTTAGCAGTCGTGCAACCAACAGCAACCGGGGCACCTTGTTCGCCATTTATCAGATTGTTTTCTATTCCTCCGCCGCGGGTGGCCAGTTGCTGATTAACATCGGCCAGCCTGAATCGTTCTTCCCCTACTCCCTGGCCGCGATTTTGCTCGCGGTGGCGCTGATACCGCTCGCCTTAACCCGCATGGAAGCGCCGGCGGTTGAAGCGGTCGAGCGCGTGTCATTTTTCGACCTGGCGAGGGAATCGTTCTCTGGTGTAGCAGGCGCTCTGGTGTGTGGAATCATGATCGGCTCGTTCTATGCTATGGGGCCTGTTTACGCCACCATGGTCGGTCTGGACGTCAGTCGGGTATCCACATTCATGGCCAGTGCGATCGTTGCCGCGATGATTCTTGCCTGGCCGCTGGGCCGCCTGTGTGATCACTTCGATCGTCGCCGTATCTTAGCCCTGGTCGCTTTGGTGGCCGCGGCCGCTGCAGCACTGGTGGGTATACTCGGCGCCGACAACGCCTGGCTGTTGACGTTGTTGGTCGGCCTGTTCACTGGATTGTCAGCAGCTCTCTATCCAATCGCTGTTGCGATTACCAATGACCGGATGGCCTCGAACCGTATTGTGGCGGCCAGTGCCACCCTGCTGCTGAGTTATGGAATAGGAAGTGTGGTCGGGCCTGTGGTGATGGCGGAACTGGTTGCGGAATTCGGTCCGCATGCGCTGTTCTCTGGGAGCGCGGTATTCCTGGTTCTGCTGGCTATCAGTACCCGTTATCGTATCGCTCATACCGAGGACGTGCCGGTTGCCGATCAGGAGCATTTCGTACCGGCCATGCCCGAGAGTTCGGTTGTGCTCACGGAAATTGACCCCCGCAACGAGGAATTTCAGCCCTCATCCGAGGCCGAGTCGGTTACGCCTGCGCCCTAGGGGTATCTGTTGGGTTTTCGAGTGTCCCTGGGCTTGATTTCGGGCCCGAATCTGTATTTATCATAATGGTTAGCATACTATTAGTGCTCACTGAAACACAGATAACAGGACCGGAGTGTCGACATGAGAGATGAGTTCCCGTTTGCGGTTGCCCGCGTTACGCGCCGCTGGCGAAAACTGCTGGATGAGCGCCTTAAGGATCTGGGCGTCACCCAGGCCCGCTGGACCACCATGGTCTACCTTCAGTTAGGTGGCGAAGGCCTGACCCAACGGGAACTTGCAAAACTCATGGCGATTGAAAATCCGACGTTGGTTCGTCTGTTGGACAGCCTCGAGCAGCAGGGTCTCATTGAGCGACGTCCCTGCCCCAAGGACCGTCGGGCCCGCAGGCTCTACCTCACAGAGGATGGTACTTCGTTTATGAATGTGCTGACGGAACGCGCTTCCGAATTGCGTGAGGAAATGCTCGATGGAATTAGCGACGAAGAAATCGGCAGCGCCATCAAGATCTTCCACAAAATTCTGGATAACGCGGAAAAACAGCGCTAATCCTGTGTTGAAGCCCCTCCTCGGGTTGTTATGAGCCCACACCCCAATTCCGTCGAACAATTGCGGTCTCGCTACGGCGAGCGATGGCGCTGGCTGGCCGTTGCGACCGTCATGCTGGGCACCATGGCTACGGTGTTGAGCGCTACCGTGGTCAACGTAGCCTTGCACGACATCATGCTGGAGTTCGGGATTCGCCAGGGTCAGGTTCACTGGCTTGCCACTGGCTTTATCGCCGCAATGACCACCACGATGCTGGCCTCCAGTTGGCTGTTGGATCACGTGGGTCTGAGAAAAACCCTCGGTATGGCGATGGCCTTGTTCAGTGTGGTGTCCATGCTGGGCGGATTTGCTACCAATCCCGAACAACTCATTGTCGCGCGCGTGGCCCAGGGCGCACTTGCTGGCCTGATGCAGCCGATGGGCATGTACCTGGTGTTTCGAGTTTTCCCGCGAGAGCGCCGTGGTCGGGCTATGGGCATCTACGGAATGGGTGTCATTCTGGCGCCGGCCCTGGGGCCAGTGCTGGGCGGGTTCCTGGTGGATGACCTGAGCTGGCGTTATGTGATGTTTGCGCCGGTACCGGTCACGGTTCTTGGCGTGTTCATGGCCTGGCGGTTTTTGCCCGTACCGCCGTCGAAACCCGAACCCTATCGATTCGATCTGCCGGGTCTGCTGCTTCTTGGCGCTACGATCAGCGTTAGCCTGGATGCGCTTAACAGGTTGCAGCACGCAGCTGGCACGCAAATGGCGATCCTGGCGGAGATTGCCGTCGCCTTCGCCCTACTGGTGTTATTTATACGCAGAGAGCGGCGCACTTCGCATCCTTTGCTGAATGTCGCGCTGCTAAAGCGGCCACGATTCCTGTTTGCCAATCTTGGCGCAGCCGCATTGGGGTTGGCGCTGTTTGGCTCCACCTATCTGGTTCCGTTGTTTGTCCAGACTGCATTGGATTTCAGCGCAACAGAAGCGGGTCTGTTGATGCTGCCTGCCGGTCTGGTGCTGGGGATTACCTTCCCGATCGCCGGCCGACTTGCCGACCGCCGCAGTGCGCGCAGCCTGGTGCTTTTTGGCATCGCTATGTTCGCAATGTCTGCGACGCTTTTTGCGGTCTCCGATGCTTCTCTGGCATTTGGCTGGCTGGCGCTCTGGACTATTTTCGGGCGTATTGGTCTGGGTTTTATGTTGCCGGCGCTTTCAACTGGCGCCCTGAACCCGCTGCAACCCGAAGAGCTCGGTGCCGGTTCAAGCACCATTAACTTCACCCGACAGCTCGGCGGCGCATTCGGTGTGAACGCGGTGGCCCTGACCATCGAGTTCGGTGACCACACCCAGGGTGTTCCCACAATCGATGCCTTTCATTCTGCCTGGTGGCTGGTTGCTGTGTTTGTGGCGCTTGCTGCTGTGCCCGTTTGGAAAATGCGGGCTTAGTTGCAATTCGGAGCCTGGTTTCATATGCTAGCGGCGTTTTCAGGGGAGTAGCCTCCCAAGCGGCTCGCGAGTCGCTGGCGGACGGTAGTCAACACACTTGGGGCCCATCCCCATGGCTATCGTGTTTCATCAACGGATGAAATTGGCAAGACCTGAGACAGTCTGACCGCGCCATGGGCGGGCGGTCGCCTGTCTCTGTGTCTGATCTTCCGCCCTGGAGCCTTTCATGGACGCCTTTATTACCTCAACGTTTGCCGTTGCGATCGCCGAAATTGGCGATAAAACCCAGCTTCTGTCCCTTTTCCTTGCAGCACGGTTTGCCCGTCGCTCTCCCATCATTCTCGGGATTCTCGCAGCGACTCTGTTGAACCATGCTCTTTCTGCGCTGCTCGGGGCCTGGGTCTCGCAATGGGTACCGTCAACCTGGCTGCCGTGGATTCTCGCGGCCAGCTTCATTGCCATTGCCCTCTGGCTACTTATTCCCGACAAGGACGACAGTGAGGATTCGTCGTTTTTGCGTCTGGGTGCTTTCACGGCGACCACGGTGATGTTTTTCCTGGCAGAGATCGGCGATAAGACTCAGGTCGCGACGGTCGTTCTGGCTGCAAGGTATGATGAGACGATCATGGTCGTGCTTGGAACAACGGTGGGGATGCTGCTCGCGAACATACCGGTTATCATAATGGGGAACTGGATTATGGCGCGCCTGCCGATGGCGACTGCGCGTGTGACGGCCAGTGGCGTGTTCCTGATCATGGCGCTGATTACACTCTGGACAGGAACGTCGTCCGGATGACTATGTCGACGTATAATACAGCAACTCATTGGTAGTGGCGGATACAGACAGAATGGCGAGTAGAATGATGTCGGAATTGGCAAAGTGGCTGCTGGTAGCAGCCATAGGGCTTATGGTTGCGGGCACGGTCACAGCCCAGGAAGGAGCCAAGACCAAGACCGAAGCCGAAGTGACTGCTGAAGCGGCGACGGACGAAGCCGAGCAGTCTGCTCCCAGAACCCCGACTCATCCAATCGAAGGTGACCTTGCCGGGCGGCTGTCGATGATGACCACTCGTTATGAAGACACCTTTGCGGCTATCGGCAATCAGAACAGCCTCGGCTACCTGGAACTCGTGAAAGCCAATCCCGGTGTCGATCCGTGGCTTCCCGGCGAAGGTACTCCGATTACTGTCCCGCGGAAATACGTGTTACCGGACGTCAAGCGCGAAGGCATCGTCATCAACCTGGCCGAGTATCGTCTTTATTACTTCACCGAGTCGGGTGTCCGGGTATATCCGGTCGGCGTGGGCACCGAAGACAATCCATCGCCGTTGACCGATGCCGAGGTAACCATGGCGCTGGTGTCGCCTGCTTGGTACCCACCGGCAAGCATTCGTGCCGAGTACGAGGCTGAGGGGGACTACCTGCCGCGAATGATTCCTCCTGGCCCGGATAACCCATTGGGGAGCCACGCCCTGATGCTGAGTGAGAAGGGTTACTTGATCCACGGCACCAACAAACTGTTCGGCGTTGGTATGCAGGTGAGTCACGGCTGTTTTCGCATGTACAACGAGGACATATCTCGATTTGTGAACGATGTCAGCAAGGGTACCCCAGTCCGCGTCATTCATGAGCCGGTCAAGATCGGCATGCGCGGCAAAGAAGTGTGGCTTGAGGTGCATCGCCCCGAAGAAACATACAGCGCCAAGGATCGTAGGGAGCTCTGGCGAGCTGTCTCGGCCGCTGTCGAATCATTCCGCGCTGAGAGACCCGGCGTGGAAGTGCAAAGAAGTGCCATTGATGAGGCGGTTGATCGCGCTGATGGCCTGCCCCGCATGATCGGTGAGCAGCTGACCCAGGTCGCCTCCGACGACTCTGCCAACCCCAGCCGCAGCACTCCCGACGGCGATGGGGTCCCTCAACAACTCTGGTTCTAGCTGCAAAAGCTGGGTTAACCGAACCACACCGGTAATTCCGTGACCCGTCCACTATCATAGAAGTAAGGACTGCCGGCCTCCGCCTCTGCGGAGACCGGCTGACCGCTATATGACAGGAGTTTGGACTGGGAGGACGGATGTTCTTCAAATCGAACGACACAACGGGCTTTGGCCCTTCGACGCACAGGCTACCTTTCTTTTTGGCCGTCCTGCTGCTGGGAGCTTGCCTGGCGGTACTGTCGCTCCACGACAGCGCCAACGCCCAGGGTGTGGAACCCCGAACGGGGAAAGTGCTGACCATCGATGGCGCCATTGGTCCCGCCACGATGGATTATGTGATTCGCGGCATTGAGAAGGCGGAAGCCGAAGGCGCCGAACTGGTTGTGATCCGGATGGACACCCCGGGTGGGCTGATGGAGTCCATGCGGGGCATCATCAAAAAGATGTTGGCTTCCGATGTCCCAGTGGTGACCTGGGTAACGCCCGCCGGTGCCCGCGCTGCCAGCGCCGGAACCTACCTGTTGTATGGAAGTCATATCGCAGCGATGGCATCGGCTACTCATCTTGGCTCGGCAACGCCGGTGCAGATGGGCGGCTTGCCCGGTATGGATGAGCCGCCGGGCAAGGAAGACCGGCAGGGTGAGACCGATCCATCGGCCCAGTCCGGTGACGAAGAACCCGAAGGCGGGTCAACCGGGAAGCGTCGTGGTGGCACTGCGATGGAGCGCAAGGTGCTGGAGGATGCCGTGAGTTACATCCGCGGTTTGGCAGAACGACATGGCCGCAATGCGGACTGGGCAGAGGAAGCGGTGCGCGAAGCGGTCAACCTGAATGCCGATGACGCGCTGGACCTGAACGTGATTGACGTCGTGGCCGATACCTTGCCGCAATTGATGCGTCAGATTGATGGCAAAACGGTGGTGATGACCGGAGGCGATCGAACCCTCGCTACCGCAGACATTGAATTAGAAAGAACCGACCCGGATTGGCGGACAGAGCTACTTTCCGTCATTACCGATCCTAATGTGGCCTATTTTCTGATGATCATTGGCTTCTACGGCATTATTTTCGAACTGGCTAACCCTGGATCCATATTCCCCGGTGTCATCGGCGCCATTTGTTTGGTACTCGCCCTTTTCGCCTTCCAGGTACTGTCGGTCAATTACGCGGGGCTGGCGCTCATTCTGCTGGGGCTTGCGTTCATTGTTGGCGAGGCTTTTATGCCCAGTTTCGGGATACTGGGGATAGGGGGCATCGTCGCTTTTGTCGCCGGATCGGTGATCCTTATGGACGGGAGCCATCAGGGCATCTCTTTACCCACCATTGGCGGAACAGCGATGGTCGCTGGCGGTTTCATGCTCTGGACCGTTGTGCGCTTTGTGGGCCTGCGTCGTAAGCCGCCAGTCAGTGGTGCAGATCACGATCGTCAGGCATCGGTCGTTGCCCTGGAGGATTTTGAGGTCGGTCCTAACGGCTACGTAGGCCATGTTCGTATGAGCGGCGAGCGCTGGAATGCCATCAGCGAGCAGCCGGTCACTGAAGGTCAACGACTCGAGGTGGGCGCCATTGAAGGCCTTACCGTGAGTGTCAAAACGCCAAGTGCTGAATAGGAGGCATTATGAATCCGGGTGAGCTGATTCCCTACATTGTTCCAACCGTCATTCTGCTGCTGATCCTGGGAGCGGCGATCAAGATCCTTCCGGAATACGAACGCGGCGTGGTTTTTTTCCTGGGGCGTTTCCAGGGCGTCAAAGGGCCTGGCCTGATCATCATCATTCCCGGCATCCAACAATTGGTTCGTGTCGACTTGCGAGTGATTGTGCTGGATGTCCCGAGTCAGGATGTGATTTCCCGCGATAATGTCACGGTCAGGGTGAACGCAGTATTGTATTTCCGAGTGATTGATCCGGAACGTGCCATTATCCGCGTTGAGGACTTTGGGGCGGCAACCAGTCAACTGGCGCAGACAACCTTGCGTTCGGTGCTGGGCAAGCACGACCTTGATGAAATGTTGTCAGAAAGGGACAAACTGAACTCGGACATTCAGGAAATCATTGATGCGCAGACCGAGGAGTGGGGCATCAAGGTGGCGAACGTCGAGATCAAGCACGTGGACTTGAATGAGTCCATGATTCGCGCCATTGCCCGTCAGGCGGAAGCTGAGCGCGAGCGCCGTGCGAAAGTCATTCATGCCGAGGGCGAATTGCAGGCGTCTAAAAAGCTGGTTGAGGCAGCCGAAGTCATGTCGACCAACTCCGGTGCGATGCAGTTGAGATACATGCAGACGCTGTCGGATATGAGTAGCAGTAATTCGTCGACCGTGGTGTTCCCATTGCCGCTGGAAATGATGTCGACCTTTATGAGTGGTTCAAAAGGCACAGCCCCTGCCCCCGAAGGGAAACCCACGACCGATCAGAGCGATTCGTAAATCCATTGTTCAGGCGTAGAAAAGTTCAGGCATAAAAAAAGGCCGGCATTTGCCGGCCCTTTGACACGCGATCGCCTTATTTCTGGCTTGCGCGCTCGAGCATGCGCTTGGCGCGCTCGTTAGCTTCTTCAGCCGCCTTCATAGCAGCCTTGGCAGTTGCCAGTGCTTCGTCAGCGGTCTGCTGTGCAGCGCGAGCGGCGCTGGCGGCGCTGTTCGCAGTGTTCTGTGCACTTTCAGCAGTCTGCTCGGCTGAAGTCGCGGTTGCGTTTGCTTCTTCAACACCTGGCTGCTGTGAGGCACAACCTGCGGTCAGTGCGGTAGCCAGTGCAAACCCTGCGATAGTAATCTTGCGCATTCTCTATTCCCCTTATTGGTCGTCTTATTTCCTGCTTTCAAGAAGTCGCGTGTTCGGACATCCTGTCGACGCGGGTCCGACAGCCAATTGCCACCGGAGTCGTCAAACAGTGTAAAACAGGTTGGAAGGAAATGTTAACTAAGGATACGTAAAAGTTTGGCCCTTATGACAAGCATTTAATCCATTTGTAGGATCACGGCAAAATTCGGATGGGTGTTCCGTCGGCAACGAGTTGCCAAATTTCATCCATTTCCTCGTTGCTCACTGCGATGCAGCCGTCAGTCCAGTCGAGGCCCACGTAGGCAAATTCCATGTCTTCAGCTTCGTTCGGCAGGCCGTGAATCATGATGCTGCCGCCGGGGTCGAGACCCCAGGCTGAGGCCAGTTCCCGGTCCCGACTGTTGGGGTAGGAGATGTGAATCGATTTGTAGAAATCACTGTTGGAATTACGCCAATCCAGCGTGTAATCCCCTTCTGGCGTGCGTTCGTCGCCCTCATAAAGCTTGTGACCGGAAGGGTTGTCACCCAGTCCGATGCGATAACTCCGTACCACCGTTTCGCCCGATAGCAGGTACAGCCGACGTTCTTTTTTCTTGACCAGGACCTGGTTCACCTCAGGCTGGGTGTCGGTCATAAGCATGGCGAGTTCCGTAGCAGATGCCGTGCCCGGGGTGGTCAAAAACAGGAAGATCGCAGCCATAAGAATGGCCGCTGATTTGATCGCTGTTGACTGAAAATAGTGGTTAAACATGAGCATAACGGTAATACATTAAAGTTTTTCAATGTTATAGCACAGGCCCGCCGTAGAGCGAACTGTACCTTTTATGGGTTTTTGTAAAAAAGTTTAACGGTGTTCCATTTTGAGACCGACTTTCGTCACACTGTCGGCCTCTGTTGCCCTGGCAACCAGGGTGACCGGGCCGAGAATAACAGTATCGCCCACCACCGGATGCCCTTTGGTTCTGCGAGCAAAGCATTCCGCAAGTGAAAGTTCAGGCGGAAGCTCATCGAACTCAATGCCGTACACCTGCTCCACATCACCGAGCAGCGCGTCACCATTAAGGACAAAATCGCCAAAAAAGGTGCGTTCCGCCAGGTGTCTCGGGGTATGCCGTCCACTCATTGAGCGTCCCAGTTCCGGCAACACTGCGGGCGTGGCAAAGAGCGCGATCACGTCCCCAGCCGAGACCTGCAGACTGGACTGAGGTGGCAGGCAGGTCCGTTTTCGAAATACCCCTGCCACCGACGTGTTTTCTGGCAGCTTCAAGTCCCCCAGTGGTCTGGAAGACTGCCACGGGTCACCGCGTAATGGAAACAGCATCAGTTCGTGGTCGCCCGCTGCAGGAACATCCAGTGGCAACCGACGGAACGGAGCTTCACCTGCAGGCACTTCAAGACGGAGTTTGCGGGCCAGCGGCGCCATGGTCGTACCCTGCACGACGAGCGAAACCAGCACAATAAAAAACGCCACGTGGAAGATCAGTTGTGCCGACGGCAGGCCTGCGATGACCGGAAACAGGGCCAGTACTATCGGGACAGCGCCGCGCAGCCCAACCCAGCTGATAAAACCCAATTCACGGCGATTGAACCCAAACGGCCACAGCGTCAGCAGCACCGTGAAGGGGCGAATCACGAAAATCAGGGCGAATGCCAGAATCAGGCCGCCACCGGCCAGAGGTAATAGCTCAGAGGGTGTGACCAGTAGCCCCAGGATGAGGAACAGACACAGCTGCGCCAACCAGGCCAGCCCGTCATGAACCTGAAGAATCATGGGCATCATTCGGACCGGCTGGTTGCCGATGACCACACCGGTCAGATAAATCGCCAGAAAGCCACTTCCACCCAGTTGATTACTGCCAGCGAAGACGGCAATGCCTGCAGCGACAACCAGAAGTGGATAGAGCGAAGGCGTCAGGCGCGTACGATTGGCCAGATTGACGACTGCAAAGCCGCCAAGGACACCGATCAGTCCGCCAATGCCGAACTGTTTCACAAGAAGCAGCAATGCCGTCCAGCCAGCGGAACTGCCGCCCGAGCTGATCGTGGTCACCAGCATCAACGTCAGGAAGATCGCCATGGGGTCGTTGCTGCCAGACTCAATTTCCAGAGTCGCGCTAACGCGCTCGTTGAGGTGGAGGCCGCGGCCTTGAAGCAGTGAAAAAACGGCGGCGGCGTCGGTCGATGAAATAATGGCGCCAATTAGCAGCGCAGTCAGCCAGTTCAGATCGAAAACCCACCAGGCAACCAGGCCGGCACCGGCGGCGGTGATGAATACGCCTACAGAGGCGAGGACCAGGGCCGGACGCAGCCCCACCCGGAAGGTTTCTGCCCGGGTTCGCATACCGCCATCCAGCAGGATAACGCCCAGAGCTAGATTGGCGAGGGAAAACGCCAACTCAAAATTGTCGAAGTGAAGGCCGCCGGGTCCGTCCTCTCCCATCATCATCCCGACAATCAGGAAGATCAGCAGGACCGGCATACCGAGTCGGCTGGACAGTGGGCTGAGTAAAATACTGATGACCAGCATCAGGGCGCCGATCAACGTCAGGGTGGCGTCCATACCGACTCCGGTTGGGAAAGTAGTCTCAAAAGTCTAGCAGGAAATGCCTGATATTAATGCAGTTTCAGCTTTGGCTGCATGGCTCTGCTTATGCGATCCATCAACCAGATCACCGCGGTTCTCAACGGTCCGTGCAGTGCCATCTGATGCATCCGATACAGGGAGGTGTAGAACAGTCGGGCAACCCGGCCCTCAATGTACATGCTGCGTCCGGAAAGGTTCCCCATCAAATTGCCAACGGTGGTGTAGCGGCTGAAATTGATGAGTGACCCGTGGTCGTTGTAGACGAAGGGCACCAGCTCTTTACCGTCCAGAAGGTTGCAGAGCGATTTGTAGAGAGTATCTGCCTGTTGGTGGGCAGCCTGGGCACGCGGCGGAACCGGATGCTCAGACTCCGGCTGCGGACATTCTGCGCAGTCTCCGAAGGCAAAGATATGGTCGTCGGACGTGGCCTGAAGTGTTTGCCTCACGCGAATCTGGTTGCCGCGATTGGTTTCCAGTCCCTCAAGGTCCGCCAGAAACCCGGGCGCCTTGATCCCGGCGGCCCAGATGGTCATTTCTGACTTCAGGGTCGTACCGTCTTTCATGATCAGATGGTCACTGCGGATTTCGCTGACTGGCTGTCCCGTCAGCACTTTCACCTGCTGGTGCTCGAGTTCCCGTGTGGCCGCGCCGGAAATACGGGCAGGCAGAGCAGGCAGGATGCGTTCCGCAGCTTCAATAACGGTTATGGATACATCGGCAGGGCGCAGGTGATTCATGCCATAAACCGGAAGTTCCCGCGACGCCAGCCGCAATTCCGCAGCCAGTTCCACGCCCGTCGCGCCGGCGCCGATGATTGTGATCGGTAGCTCATGGGCATCGCCCGCCTGGGAATGATGGTTCTTATTGAGGAAAGCGTTCAACAGGCGATTGTGAAAACGCCGGGCCTGCTGCAGGCTGTCCAGAAAAATACAGTGCTCCTGGGCTCCCGGCGTGCCGAAGTCGTTGGCGGTGCTACCCACAGCAATCACCAGTGTGTCGTAGTGGATGCGCCGTTCAGGAACAACCTCGTTACCGTCTTCGTCGAGGAATGGAGCAATAACGACATTGCGGTCTATTTGATCCAGATCGGCCATCCGCCCTAACTGGAATTCGTAGTGATGTTTGCGGGCGTGGGCGCGGTAGTTGATCTCATTGGCGCTGGCGTCCAGAGAGCCCGAGGCCACTTCGTGCAGCAACGGTTTCCAGACGTGGGTGAGTCCGGCGTCGACCAGGGTAATACGAGCCTTTTTCTTTTTTCCGAGTTTGTTGCCAAGGCGTGTGACCAGCTCAAGGCCGCCGGCACCTCCGCCCACGACCACAATGTGATGCAGTTGCTCCATGATTTGAGTCTTCCATTGAAGAGATGAAAGCCAAGGGCTCTGGCTCAAAACCCTTGGCTGTCGTCACTTGTCCGGAACAATGGCCATGCTAGCCCACAGGTTCGGTTCGGCACAATCCACCGATCGGGGCACGACTTTGGTGTGGGATGGTCCTTTAAGCCCGGTGAAGGTAGGGCTTCAGGGTGTCAAGAATGTCGTCAGACAGGTCGGTAATGTAGGCCGACTCTACATCACGCTGAGCAAACGCGCGGAGTCCAATGATCTGGGCATGAACCAGTCGCGCCAGTCGTTCGCAGTCTGTTTCAGCCAGCAATTCGCCGCTCTCTTTGGCTTTCCTGAAAGCCGCCACCAGGGTGCTTTCTGCTGCCTGTAGCAAGCTGTTGGCTTGGCGCGAGAGATCAATGTGGGTATAGCTGGTCTCGAGAAGAGTTTTGACCAGCATGCTGGCCCTTGCTGGGGTGTCGCTGTCGGGAAGCAATGATTCAGTGATTCTCTCCAGATAGCTTTTTAGCGCCTGAAGCACCGTGGGGTGAGTTTCGAAACTTTGTTCGAGCACTTGCTGATTGGTCAGGGCGTATAGCTGGAGCGCCTCACTGAACAGCCGGTCCTTGCTGCCAAACATCGCGTAGATACTGCCCGGGCGCATGTCCAGAGCTTCTTCGATCTGCTTCATCGAGGTGGCGTAATAGCCCCGTCTCCAGAACAGTTGGACAGCTTTGTCCAGAGCGGTTTTGCGATCGTAACGTGCGTGTCTGGCCATGATTTTTTGGGCGTTGAGTGGAGGACGAAATCGACTATAGCTTGAACATATGTTCAGTAATAGCGGTCCTCTCAGCGCCGTTTTTAGCCAGCGTCAGTCGCCAGAATCGTCGGCTGACGACCCTGCTTTTTCTTCAACCTCTTGTCCACACATTGATCCTCATCGTTCAGGATCACGACGCATTCCAGACACTGGATACATTCGTCGTAATCGATGCTGCCATCTTTTTTGATGGCATTGATGCCGCAGCTGTTTTTACAGTGCTGGCATGGCTGACCACACAATTCGACGCGGTCGAGCCAGCTCAGTAATCGGAACCGGCCCAGCACCGCCAGACCTGCGCCCAGTGGGCAAAGGTACCGGCAATAAAACTTGTGTATGAACATCCCCAGAACGACCAGACCGACGGCATAGACGACAAACGGCCAGGTTCGTACGAAAAACAGGGTGATGCTCGTTTTAAACGGTTCTACCTCAACCAGCTTTTCTGCGAGCGTTAGTGAGTAAAACGCCGTGCCCACCAGCACCAGCAAGATCGGATACTTGAGGTAGATCAGTCGCCGATGCCAGATTTCAGACACCTTTATCTGGCGAAAGTTCAGTTTCTCACCCAGCCAGGCCGCCATTTCCTGCAACGCGCCGAAGGGACACAGCCAACCACAGAAAAGTCCCCGCCCCCAGATAAACAGGCTAATAAAAGTGTAGACCCAAAGTATGAAAATAACCGGGTCCATCAGGAAAACATTGAGTGAGAAGCCATCCCAGATTGCCAGCAGCAGCGTGTAGATGTTCACTACGGACAACTGCCCCTGAGCATAGAAACCGATGAAGAACAGCGTGAAAAATAGAAAACCCCAGCGGAAGCGGTGTAACAGGCTCGGGTAGCGACTGAACGTGCGCTGGCGGGCAAACACATAGGTCACAAGGATCAGACTCAGAACCAGCAGGGTGATGGTCAGCCAGCGCTCTTTCCAGAGGCCGATCCAGACCGGCGCGCGGGTATCTTCCGGGCGTGGAGCGACCTCCACTGTTTCGAACAATTCGTCACTGAAGCTCACGGGAATGGCCTGTTCGCTGCGATCCGTCATCAGATGATTTCGAGCCAAGCGGATGTTCAGTGTCAGGTTGGCCTCGGCGCCGGGATTAAATCCGGCGGTCCCGCCAATCCGGAATAGGGTGGATCTTGAGAAGTCCGGCGTGGTTTCGGGCACGATTTTGATGGTGTCGTTCCAGACGTTGAGATCGCGAATTTCCAGCGCCAGGTTATTCTGTTGCAGACCGAGCCTGGCCGGTGAGCTGCCCGGTTTGAAATCGTCTGACAGGTGAGGATAGATGCCGTCAGACATGACCACCATAATCTGGGCATCCGGACCGATGCGTTCCATCAGAGCCCGGTAACCCTCGTCTCCCAGGAGATTGCGACCGACCATCGGCGCGTTGATGTAACCGTAGTAAAGCTCAGTAAAAGCCTCGTTCGGGGCCGGTTCAGGCAAGTCCGGGTACTGGTCAAGAGTGCGGCCCAGCGCCGCTTCTGCCTCCGCAGTGCTCAGACGCCACTGGCCGATGTAGCCGCGATCCAGCAGTGCCTGCCAGTCCAGGGGCTCGAAAAAATCGTCTTTGGCGCGGGTAGCCGGCGCCTGGGTGAAGCCTTCCAGTTTTTGTCTGGCAACTTTCAGGGCTGAGGAGAGCAGCGTGTCATTGATGATCAGAACCGACACCGTGGCTTTGCTGACGCCATCGAAGTAGACCATGTTGCCGTTGACGTCCTTTCCCTTACTTCTACCGGCGGTATCGATGAGAATCTGCTCGCTCAGCGAGCGCCCCGGATACTGGGCAATGAATTCGTACAGGGGTTCTTCTCCCAGACCGTGCAGAAACACCGGTTCGTGGTGGTTGAGAATTTTTACGCCGGTGAATCGACCGCGACTGTCCAGGCCTATCAATAAGTTGATCGGTTTTCCGGCAAAGCCCTGCAGTGGACTGATATCGACGGATTCGTAGGCATAGCCCAGAAGTTCCTGGAGCTGGTAGACGGGGTAAACGGGATAGTCAGCAAGACGCTCCCGGATATCAGTGGCCTTGGGAAAGAGTTCCTGTATCAGTGCCTGGCGCTGCTCGGTCAGCGCGCCATACGCAGGCAGTCCGACGCTGACAAGAATCCACAGCAGTAAAAGCCGGACAGGCATAGAGAGTCTCCAGCATCGTTGTTCTTGTCGTTTTCAACCATGCTAGAGACGTGGCCTGCAGCAGCAATGCTACCTCAGAGCCGATTGGCTGCTACTTTGTGACTAGAGCGTGCCAGGTCAAAGCCGGACGACCCTCGCCATCAGGCGCCGCCAGTCAATTGGCAGGGTCTGCTCCAGCTCAACCAGGAACGGGTCCTTGTTGCCGGGCAGCTCAAAGGGCTGCTTGCTGCCGAAAATGACGGTGTTGTTGGTTTTACTCTTGAATACCAGCAGCACGGCGAACTCGCCCTGCAATTGACGGAAGAAGGCTCCGTTTACGTCCGGTGTGCGGTGGTAGTTGATGGCAAGCCAGCCGCTATGACTGAGGACGCGGCTGCAATGTCTGATAAACTCGCGCTGCACCTGAGTGGGGCTCATCCGCTGGGCACTGTACATGTCAGCGAGAATCAGGTCGGTCGATCCATCGGCCATGTGCTCGATGGCGTTGCGGGCATCGTTGATCTCGAGCGTCAGTCGCGGTGAATCCGGCAGGCTGAAATATTCAAAGGCAGTATCGACGACCGCCTGGCGCAGCTCGACGGCTGTCACTTCGCACAATGGCATCAGATGCAGAATCGCGCTGGCCATGACGCCGCCTCCAAGACCGAAAACAGTTGCACGCTTCGGTGGGTGAAAGGCGATGGGCAATAACATGGCCCGACTGTACTCGTGCACCGGCAAGTGAGGACGCCGCCGATCAATCTTGCTCTGTTCAAACACCGAATCGAAGGTCATGACCCGATGTTTGCGATAGTCCACGACCAGAATGGCGCCCAGCTCATCCCGGGCCACCTGGATAATGTTACCTTTCAAGCGCGTGTGTCCTGTGATGATCGTTGCGCGATAGCGGCTGATGGCATTCTGGTCGTTCCTGCCCGGCATCTCAAGCGCTTGCCGACACCGCTCCTGAAGGAGGTTGCGTGATCGAACCTTTCAATCATCTCGGCTGCCCCCTGGATGGTCTGCCCATGAACGTCAGCGAAAACGGCTGGCAGTGCCCAAGTGGGCACAGTTTTGACGTTGCCCGCCAGGGCTATGTGAACCTCCTGCCCGTGCAGAACAAACGCTCGAAACAACCGGGCGACAGCAAAGAGATGGTGGGCGCGCGTCAGCGCTTTCTCGCCAGTGGTTCCTATGCGGCCATTGCGGATGAAGTGTCGAGGGCCGTTTTCGATGGGTCCAATTCAGTTGCCAAGCCTTTGGCCTGCCTGGATGCCGGGTGTGGAGATGGCTATTACCTGCGACACCTTGCCGGAGTTTCGCCTGTAGATCTCGAACTCATTGGATTGGATATATCCAAGTGGGCGGTCAGGGCCGCTGCCGTTAGGGATCGAGAGATGCGCTGGGTCGTTGGCACCAATGCCCATCTGCCCATCATCGACGGCAGTCTGGACCGGATCCTGTGTCTTTTCGGGTTCCCTGTGTTCGAGGAGTTCCGGCGAGTGCTCGCCCCAGGCGGACGCGTGATCGTCGCGGAAGCGGGTGAAAACCACCTGATCGAATTGCGGCGTGTGGTGTACGACGAAATCAAGCCCGCCCGTCGGCCCCGTGAGGAAGCGCCTGCCGGATTCTCCATGATTCACCAGCAATGTGTCAGTGAGACGGTGCATCTTGATGATTCAGGCACCGTGCAGAGTTTGCTGGCCATGACGCCACACCTGTACCGGGCCAAGTCAGCGGGCCGACAGCGGGCCGAAGCTCTGGACGAACTTACCGTGACCGTTGATGTTCGCGTGACCACACTGGAAGTCGATTCGGTTAGCGACTGATCTGGACAGGCACCGGACAGCGCTGTTAAAAACCGGCTACAGTATTCAGAAACAGACAGGCACAGGAGATCAGAATTGTGAAACTCACGGTTCAGGGTTTAGAAGACGGCCAGCCGGTCCCGGAGCAGTTCGCGTTTGGGGTGTTTAACGAAGAGGATCACATGAGCTTCGGACCCAACAAAAATCCCGAAATGGTCTGGGAAGATGCGCCAGAGGGCACCAAGAGCTTTGTGATCATGATGTTTGATCCGGATGTGCCCAGCGTCGCCGATGATGTGAATCAGGAGGGCAAGACGGTGCCAAAGGACTTGGCGCGGGTGGACTTCTTCCATTGGTTACTGGTGGACGTCCCGGCGACGGCTACACGGATTCCGGAAGGCGAGGACAGCGATGGCGTGATTCCGAAGGGAAAAGACGCCTCGGGTGCGACCATCGGCCGTCGCGGAATCAATAACTACACCCAGTTCCTCGCCGGCAACCCGGATATGGCAGGTACCTACGCCGGTTATGACGGCCCCTGCCCGCCTTGGAACGACGAGCTGCTGCACCACTATCACTACGAAGTGCATGCCCTCGACGTGGAGACACTGGACGTGTCCGGCGAATTCGATGGAGCGGCGGTGCGCGAAGCAATGGAGGGGCATGTTCTGGCGAGCGCCCGGGTGACAGGCACCTACACGCTCAACCCAGACCTGCGCTGATGCGCCAGTGCACATGACGCAGTCCTGGTCTTTCCGGCTGGGCCTGTTGGCAGCGGTAGCCCTGGTGATGGCCGGTGCCTGGCTGACGCTGGGACAACTGGGTATGCCGGCCAGTCTGGCGCCGGGTGAACTGTCCCGTTGGCTCAGTGCTCAGGGGGTATGGGGGCCGGTTTTGCTGCTCCTGATGATGATCCTGGCCGTGGTGGTCGGGCCCATTCCAACGCTTCCGATCAGCGCCGCCTCCGGCCTGGCATTTGGCGTCTGGCAGGGCACCTTGTTGGCCGCCGTGGGCGCCCTGACGGGGGCGCTGATCGCCTTCTACCTGGCCCGGCACCTGGGCCGCGAACCGCTCCGCAAAAAACTGGCCAATCACCCGGTGTTTGCGGAAGACGGATCGCAGCCGTTGCTGTTCTGGACGGTCTTTTTTACCCGTCTGATTCCCATTTTCTCTTTTGCGCTGATTAGCTATGCCGCTGGCCTGACGGCGGTGACAGCGACTCGATTTGCGGTTGCCTCCTTCTTCGGCATGCTGCCCATGACCTTCGTGTTCGCAGGCCTAGGGCAGCGTTTTGCTATCAATCCCGTGATGACCGTTGTCGCGGCGGCCACGATTCTGGCGGTGATGTCCCTGTTGCCCTGGTACATCAACCGGTTTCCCGAATCCAGACTGGCCCGGCTATTACGGGATCGCGGGTTGTCGTAGATGAGGGGCTCCGGCGCCTGACTGCCTAGCGGCTTGCCAGGCCAATCTGGTCACGGTTTCGGAGCCGGATGTAGCCCGCAATCTGGGCCAGTCCCCAGGCCAGCTCAGGTACCCAGAACAGCCAGATGATCTGCGAGGCGCCGAACACAAACAGGGCATTCAACATGGCCACCGTGAACAGTAGCCGACCGATTCCGTCTGCCAGTCCGTACAGGGGAATGGGGTTGTACAGTCGAAGCACCGACCAGACCATCACCACCATCCCAAAGAAATTCACGAATAGAAGATGGAGTGGTTCGAAAGAAGGAAAGCTCCCGTTCAACTGCATCGAATCATGAATCCGGTGGAGCAGGTCGATCTTCAGTCCTGCGACGACGGGCAGAGCGAAAGCGAAAGACAGAATTACGTCGTACAGTGCGCTGGCACGTACAAGTTTTGAGTAACGACGGCTGGATGAATCTGACATGACAATCTCCTTTTTGTGTCTGGAGATGTCAGGCTAAACCCTGCCCTAAAGGTCAGAGTCAACATTGCAGGGTGACCTTTTTATCAGGGTTTCCAACGAAGACAGTTGTTGATCCAGTTGTTTCAGAGTCGTCATTTGCCTGCGAATTTCGGCCTGCTTGGCCTGGATGCCCTGTACCAGTCGGGTCGCGGGCAGTCCGCGCTTTATGTTGGCGCCCTCGCACAGCGACTGGATCTCCCGCAAACTGAATCCATGGGCCTGGGCCAGTTTGATCTGGCGAATGGTCTCGACGTAAGTGTCGTCATAGATGCGATAGTTGCCGGATCGCGCAGGCTCGGGCAAGAGTCCGATGGATTCGTAATAACGAATGGTTTTCGGAGTGGTTCCTGTCAGTTTGCAGAACTGGCCGATGAACATAGCGTGCCCACTGAATGAAACTAAGATGAAGGTTGGGTGTCACTCGAAGCAGAATACACTCACAGACTGTGGAGGTGCCATGGGCGTTCGAAAGGTTGTTTCAGGTGTTCTGTTCACTTTGCTGGCGGGGGTTCTTTCGACAACTGCCGTCGCCAAACCGTTTGAACACTATGGCCGGTTACTGGATAACTATCTGATCGAGACAACCCTCGCGAATAACGGGCTGGTGTCGGCGTTCGATTACGACGCGGCGCTGGCAGACAGCCGCACCGAAGGTTTGCTGACCGAGCAGCGCCGCGCACTATCGCAGTTCGAGCCGGCCTCTCTGGACAGCCGAGCACAGGCCATTGCGTTCTGGATCAATGCCTACAACTTTTTCATGCTGGATCAGATTCTTTCCGAACGTCCGAATGGCGAACTGGTTTCTTCAGTCTGGGACTACGGAGGCCGCGTGAATCCCTTTGTGGACAGTGTGTTTGATCGCGAGAAGTTTACGGTTGGCGGGCGCAAATACAGCCTCAACCAGATCGAAAAAGGCATCCTGCTGGGCGACGAGTACCAGGCAAACGGATGGAAGGATGCGAGGGTTCACTTCGCGGTGAATTGCGCGTCTGTGGGCTGTCCGCCTCTGCGAAAACAGGTTTACACCGCCGACAACGTTGAACATTTGCTGGCGGAGAATACCCGACGGGCATTCAACACGCCCCGACACCTTGTCGTTGAGGGTGACAAGGTGCGGGCAACCGAATTGTTCAAATGGTACGAACAGGATTTCGAAGAAGCGGCGGGGTCTGCTCTGGCGTTCATTCGCAATTGGTCAAGGCCTGAGGTTGCCAACCGGATTGACGATTCGAAGGACCTGGAATTTATCGACTACGACTGGTCTCTGAACCGTCCGGAGAATTTCCCGGACATTGATTTCTGACTAGCGAGCAATGCAAAGGTGTGTGCAATCATTGGCGTTGGGCCGGAAAAAATACACGTGGCCAACGTGGTTGTTGATGGTGTGGTGGATCTGCCGCGAACCTGCAAGAATCTGCCGGACAAAACCGATGATTTCTTCCTGAAACCGGCGGCCATCGCGGACGCTGTCTGGCATTTGAGCCAGCAGGATCCGTCCGCCTGGACATTTGAGCTGGATCTCAGGCCCTTTGGTGAAAACTGGTAGGCGCCTGGGCAGTGTCGAAGTATCAGTTCAAAAATACTGATGTGATTCGTCGATATTCTCCGCTTTATGAATCAAGGTCAATTTCAGAAACTTGCCGGCCTTAACACCCAGTCCTTGGGAGGGGCAGACATGAGTGATGTGATGCAAAAAACAGTGTTTTCATCGTTGGATCTGGCGAATCGGTTTGTGCTTGCGCCCATGACGCGCACCAGCGCTGAGGCCGATGGAACGCCCAACGCTTTGATGGCTGAGCACTATGAGGCGTATGCCAAAGGTGGATTCGGACTGTTGATCAGCGAGGGGACGTACACCGACGACAAAGCCAGTCAAGGCTACGCAAACCAGCCGGGCATCATCGACGATACTCAGGTTGAAGGTTGGAAAACGGTGGTTGATCGCGTCCATGCCGCCGGCAGCAGGATGTTTGTTCAACTGATGCACGCTGGCGCTCAATTCCAGGCGAATCGGTTTACCGAGCAGCCGCTGGCCCCCAGTGCCGTGCAACCCAAGGGTGCGCCGCTGGGTTTTTATGGCGACCAGACCGAATGGCAGACCCCGAGTCCGATGACCGAATCCGACATCGAGTACATGATTGAGGGTTTTGCGAAGTCTGCAGTCAATGCAAAAGCAGCGGGTTTTGATGGCATCGAACTGCACGGAGCCAACGGCTACTTGCTCAATGAATTTATCAGCACAGATTTCAACCAGCGTGAGGATCAATACGGCGGTAGCCTGGAGAACCGGCTGCGTGTCCTGGTGGATGTGGTTCGCTCTGTGAGAGTCGCAGTGGGCGAAGACTTCCCGGTGGGTATACGGCTTTCTCAGGTCACGGTGACCGATCCGGATTACCAACTGCCTGAAGGCGAAACGGGATTCCGCCGCATTGTTGAGGCGGTCAGAGATGCCGGTGTCGACTTCATTCATACCACCGATGGGGATCTGAGACGATCGCCTTTCGTGGACGGTGATCTGTCACTGGCTGATGTCGTTGCGTCGGTTGAGGGCGTGGATCTGATCATCAACGGCGGAATTGATGAGGCCAATGTACAGGCAATCGCGAACGACTATCCGGAAGCATTGCTCGCCGTCGGTAAGAAGGCATTGGCGAACCCGGATTTCGTCCAGAGAATGAAAGACGGTAAAGACATGGCTGATTTGGATTTCGCCATGCTGCAGCCGAAAGCCACCATTGCCAACGAGTTGGCGTGGCGCAAGGAAAACGCCGCCTGACATCCCTCTGCTAATGCCGGGCCAGTAGTTGTTCGACGTCTGACAGAATCGCGGCGCCGTTGTGAAGACGAGCTAGCCAGCTTAATGGTATGCCCTGATCACCGCCGACACCGTACATGGCGGCCAGGGCAGGACCAATGACCCAGGCCCGGCCACACGAATCTCCCCCGCATTGGATGTTACTGCGGACGGCCTCAGCAAAGCTCCGAGCGTGGGTGAGAATGTGGAAAATGACCGGCATGGCTTCATGCAGATAACAGGTGCGCCCGAAGATATCGCCTGCATCCACGGCGTTCAGGCTAGAAGTTGAACGCGCTTTTGTCATGCTCTCCGAATCGGGTGCTTCTGGCATGGCTTGATCCAATGCTGCCTCCATGGACTCCCCACGGCAGAGACTGTCCAGAAGTGTTGCCGCACATTTCGCCCAGGCAACCGCCTCGTCGTTGTGGTTGGTAACCCGAACGGCTGCCTCCACGATGTCCATCAGTTCCCTGCTTCCGCTGTAACACGCCACGATAGGGGCGATTTTGGACACGGCGGGCAATTGGAGATCGTCCGCCCCGCTTGCTGGCAACAAGTGTTGATCGATGGTCTGGGCAATGTGGACGCCAGCGTCCTGAATATCCGACTCCTGATAGGTCAGATTGATGGCATCACGAACCGGTTGTGCGAGTTCATCGCCGCTCAGACGCCGGGTGTAAGGCATGACCTTCTGGACGAGCACTCGCTTCTGTCGCTCGGTCAGTTCGGCCGTTGTGGTGGCTAGCGCCCGGTCGATGGCGTTCTGCTCGATGGTGTTGAAGTTCTCCAGGGTGATCCGTGTCGGGTTGTCGATAAATCCCTGCCACTGCCCTCCTGGGCCGAAAAACAGGCGGAAGCGGCGTTGGTAGTCGCGAATGTCCAGGCGGCCATGATTGGCCAGGAGGCTCTGGGTCAGCACATCGGTGGCGGCCGCGTAGTGACTGGTGTCGCCGGCGCGTTTGCCTTCGTGGGCGAAATAGCCAAACACACCCTCGAAGTAATCAGCGGTGGGTTCCAGAAATTCAGGACAGTCGCCTCCGACCTCCAGAATTCGTGGGCTGCTGTAAAGCCAGTGCAGGCCAAGGCTGGCGGAATCCGCTACCCAGCCCCCCGCCAGAGCGTGGAGCATGCGGTCGGATTGGCCGGTGCTTGACGAACGGTGCATGACTGTCTCCAGAGTTGCAATGATGTCAGTGGTGATCATATGGCCCCTGCTCGACGTATCCGATGCAGTGATAAGGCACGTGTCGGGCCGATTATTCGTGTTAGAACGACGTTATAAAACCGTTATTGGACATATCCCGCCGACTGGTTAATGGTATACGACAAGCCTGGATTCGCCGGATTCCCGAATACAACGCGACGCCTGCAAGCCTAGTGGGAAAAAGGTGCAACATCCAACGCGCCTGAGTGTCCGAACGAGCAACAGTCACTTTTAAAGAAACGGAATGGATTATGGACAAGAAAAAGCTCAGCCTTCTGGTGATCATCGCCATCGTCGTGGCGGTCTTCATCGGATTTGATGGACATCAGGTGCTGACCCTGGAAAACCTGCAGAAACATCAGTCCACCATCGATGCCTGGATCAGCGAAAACCTGCTCACCGCTGTTTTGGGATACGCTGCGGTTTATGTGGTGGTCACTGCTTTGTCATTGCCCGGCGCGACCATTATGACCCTGGCAGGTGGCGCGTTCCTTGGAAACGTTTACGGCCTGATTACCGTGTCCCTGGCGTCCACGATTGGCGCGTCGCTGGCGTTTCTCGTGGCGAGATTCCTGATGCGCGACACCCTGCGCGAAAAGTACGCCTCCACCGTTGCCAAGATGGATCGTGGCATTGAAAAAGATGGCGCGTTTTATCTGGCCACCCTGCGCCTGGTACCCGCCTTCCCGTTTTTCCTGATCAATCTCGCCATGGGTTTGACCGCCATGAAGCTGAAGACCTACGCGCTGGTGAGCTGGATTGCGATGCTGCCGGGCACGTTTGTCTATGTAAACGCGGGCACCCAACTCTCCACCATCGAATCCACCGGTGACATTCTCTCTGCCAACATTCTGCTGTCCTTTGCGCTGCTGGGGATCTTCCCCCTGATCGCCAAGTTTGTGGTTGGAGCTATCCGCAAAAAGCGCGTTTATAAGGGCTGGCAAAAACCGGACTCGTTCGATTACAACCTGCTGGTGATCGGAGGTGGATCGGCGGGACTGGTTTCGTCTTACATCGCGGCTGCGGTCAAAGCCAAAGTGGCGCTGATTGAGCGGGACAAAATGGGCGGAGACTGCCTTAATACCGGTTGTGTGCCGTCGAAGGCCCTGATTCGTAGTGCGAAAGCGGCGGACACCCTGCGCCACGCCAATCGCTACGGCCTTGAGTCTGTCCCGGTGAAGGGCTCGTTTGCCACCATCATGAATCGGGTCAAGGACGTCATCGCGAAAGTGGAGCCCCACGATTCCCCCGAGCGTTACCGCAGCCTTGGTGTGGATTGCATCTCAGGCTCAGCCAGTTTCGTATCTCCCTGGGAGGTGGAGGTGTCGCATGCGGACGGCCATACCGAGCGGCTCACGGCCAAGAGTATCGTGGTCGCCACCGGAGGCAAGCCCGCGGTGCCACCGATACCTGGTTTGGCAGACATGGATCCGCTGACCTCGGACAATCTCTGGGATCTGGACGAGCAGCCCGAACGGTTGCTGGTTCTGGGTGGCGGACCGATTGGCTCAGAGCTGGCCCACGCCTTCCAGCGTTTGGGCAGTCAGGTGACCCAGGTTGAGATGGGCGATCGACTGCTGGCGAAAGAGGACGCGGATGTATCTGACCTGATTCGCGCCCGGTTCGAGGATGACGGCATTGACGTGCGTCTGCAGCACGCCGCAAAGGAGTTTGCGACGGAAAACGGTGAACGCGTTGTTTACTGCGACTATCAGGGTGAGCGCGTTCGAATCCCGTTTGACCGGGTGCTTGTTGCGGTGGGACGTGCAGCGAGAACCGATGGCCTGGGGCTCGACCGCCTCGGTGTCGAGACGCTGCCGAACGGCACAGTACCGGTGGAGCCGGACATGAGCCTGCGGTACCCCAACATATTTGCCTGTGGTGACGTGGCGGGCCCTTATCAGTTTACCCACGCGGCAGCGCACCAGGCGTGGTATGCCGCCGTGAACGGACTGTTTGGCCAGTTCAAGCGGTTTTCCGTGGACTACAGAGTGATGCCCTGGGTGACCTTCACCTCACCTGAAGTGGCGCGCGTTGGCTTGAGTGAAGCGGAAGCAAAGGATCAGGGCATCGCGTACGAAGTGACCCGTTACGGGATCGACGACCTGGACCGCGCGATTGCGGAAAGTGAGGATCACGGCTTTATTAAAGTGCTCACGCCGCCGGGTAAGGACAAAATACTGGGTGCGGTTGTTGTTGGCACCCACGCTGGCGAAATACTCGCAGAGTTTACGCTGGCCATGAAACACGGACTGGGCCTGAACAAGATTCTTGGCACCATTCATCCCTACCCGACGTGGAACGAATCGGCCAAGTATGCAGCGGGTGAATGGAAGCGGGCGCATGCACCCCAGGGCATCCTGCGGTTACTTGAGAAGCTGCATGGTTGGCAGCGGGGAGATCGGTCCGGCAAAGACAAGGCTGCGATTGAGCGCACAACGTAAGAACAATAATGGACATGACTGCAACAATTCAGTCATGTCGGAGTCCGACACATAGAATTTTGGCGAAATGGAGCATCTATGCCCCTGACACAAACGGCTGAAAAACGTATTCCTGCCGTCGAGGTACTGGAACCCCGAGCCCGCGACAGCTGGACCCACACCCGCGATGGTGACCCGCGGGGTTACATCGACGCGGACAAGCTCAAAGAGCTATGGATTCATACCGGCACGGCCTGCAACCTGGCCTGTCCGTTCTGCCTTGAAGGCTCTCATCCGGGCGACGGTCGGATTCCCGGCATGAAACTGAGTGATGTGAAGCCGTTTATCCACGAAGCGCTGGATATGGGTGTGGAACAGTTTTCCTTCACCGGGGGCGAGCCGTTCGTCATCCGGGATTTCGTCAACATTCTGAATTACGCCAGTCAGCACCGTCCCTGCTTTGTACTCACCAATGCGACGGACCCTCTGCTGAAGCGCAAGAAGCAAGTATTGCCGCTTCTGGACAATCCTTTCCCGATACACTTCCGTGTCAGCCTGGACTTTCCGGATCGCGCCCGCCACGACGTGGACCGCGGCGACGGCAGCTTTGACAAGGCGCTCGAGGGTATTCGCTGGCTGATTGATCAGGGCTTCAAGGTCTCTATCGCACGTCAGACCGACCCGGGCGAAAACCCGGAGGATGTGGAGTCGGCGTTCCACGCCATTTTCCGTGAGTGGGGCATTCCGGAGAACCTCGCGTTCACCGCATTCCCCGATCTGGGCACGCCCGGTTCGGAAGACGGCAGCCCGGAAATCACCGAAACCTGTATGGAAAAGTACCCGACCAAAGAGGCGCGGGCGCACTTCATGTGCACCTACACACGCATGCTGGTGAAAAAAGACGATCAGGTGCGGGTGTATGCCTGCACCCTGGTCGACGACGATCCCCAGTACGATCTGGGGGGCACGCTGGCGGAAAGCATGGATGAGCGCATCATGTTGCGTCACCATCGGTGCTTTTCCTGCTATCGATTTGGTGCCAGCTGTTCGGCGCCCGTCTGAGTTATGGAGTTGGCAGGCCGGGGGTGGGTGTTCACGTCCTCGGAGAAAAAGAACTCGCTGCGCTCAGACAACTTTTTTCCTGCGGGCGTGAAAACCCACTCCCGGCCCGCAGTAACGCCATTGTTGGACGGCTGGCGTTTAGCAGTTTTGATCCACGAGGGTGGGATAGCGGTGTGATTTCCGCCAGGAAAAGCTGTTTGAGCGCAGCGAGTTCTTTTCCCAAGGAAATCACACCGCTGTCCCGCCCGAAGGCACCACCCAACAAAAAACAACGAGGAAGACCAAGAAGATGAACTTTACTGAAGCCTCCCTGTTCTGGGGATTTCTGGTGGTTTACGGCATTGTGATGTATTTGCTGTCGCCGCGAAGCAAAAATGCCGATTCCTTCTACAAGGGGGCGGATGACCAGGGTAACCCGGTCGGTCAGTGGTCGTTGACCGCCAGTATCTTTATCAGCTGGATCTTCGCCAAGTCCGTAACCAACGCCGCCAACCTGGGTGCAGCCTACGGGGTCACCGGTGGTCTCGCCTACGCCAGTTACTGGCTATCGATTCCGGTGGCGGGCTACATCATTTACTTGATCCGAACACAAACCGGCGCCAGAAGCCTGCAGGATTTCCTGACATCCCGGTTCGGACGCCTCGCCAGCCTGGCCTTTGCGGCGGCGATTCTAATTCGCCTGTACAACGAAGTGTGGAGTAACACGGCGGTTGTGGGCGGTTACTTCGGGCTGCCCGGCGAGTGGGAATATTACGGGGCAGCGATGCTCTTTACCGTGTTCACCCTCGCCTACAGCCTGAAAGGCGGTCTGCGGTCTTCGATTTTCACGGACGTGATCCAGGCGTTTGTGTTTGTTTTCTTCGTTGGGGCCGTGCTGTTCCTGATTATTCCGGCAAACGACACCAGTGCGCTGCTGTCCAACGGCGAATTCAAGCTTAATGCTGGTTTTGACCTTCTGCTGGTCGCCCTGCTGCAAATGTTCAGCTATCCCTTCCACGATCCGGTCCTGACCGATCGAGGGTTTGTGAACAAAGAGAAGACCATGCTCAAGAGCTTTGTGGTGGCGGGCCTTCTGGGTTTCGTCGCGGTGTTCATCTTCAGTCTGGTGGGTGTCCATGCTCGGCTTAACGGCATTGAGGCGATGGGCAATGCACCAGCCGCTGTTGGTCAATCGCTGGGTCTGGCCGCTCTGTTCTTTATGAGTGTGGTGATGATGACGTCGGCGGGATCGACTCTGGATTCCACATTCACGTCACTGGCCAAGTCCCTGGCAGTGGATCTGCCTCGCCTTGCGCAACGGGCGAAAGACAAGCTGCCCAGCATGCGCGTGGGCGCTGTCGTGATGGTTGTGTTCGCGTTCCTGGGCAACCTTCCGATGTTCGCCGGTACCGACATCCTCAAGGCCACAACCATCTCCGGCACCATGGTGATGGGGCTGGCGCCGGTCTTCCTGTTCTACGGCTTCACTCGCTGGTCGCCCTGGAGCTTCCACCTGAGCTTCTGGACCGGGCTGGGACTTGGCGTGCTGCTCGCCACAGGTCTTATTCCCGCAAGCTGGGCCATTGGCGATGGCAAATACGCCATGTTGTTGGGCGTTAACGCTTATGGCTTCCTGATCTGTACTGCCGGCTTCTTCCTGCCCCTGCTGGTGCGCCGCCTCTTCGGACGCTCACTGGCCGCCGGCGAAGCCTAGGGTTGTCTCGATGACCCGGGGACGGAGTTGTCCGATTGCCTATCGTTACCGGCCGGAGTCTCTGTGTGAGACTCCGGAGGCGGTGAACGCCGACGTGATTTATGTCGTTGGCGGGCTCTACGGGAATCCCCATGCGCTGGATGAAATTGAGCGTATGGTGAGAGTAGAGCAGGCACGAGGCTTCACTGTTCAGGTTGTCTTTAACGGCGATTTTAACTGGTTCAACGCTCGCGATGACCTGTTTCGATCGATCAACGAGCGGGTTCTCGCGCACACTGTCACCCTCGGCAATGTGGATTACGAAGTCGCCCAGTCGAATCCTGGCGCGGGCTGTGGCTGCGCGTATCCGGATTTCGTGGATCAGGGCGTGGTTGATCGCTCGAATTTGATCATGGAGCGGCTTCAGGCTGTTGCCGCCAACCATCCTGAGTTGCAGTCCCGGCTCGCAGAGCTGCCCAGAACCCGATGTCTATTATTTGGAGGACTAAAGGTTTTGGTGGTTCATGGCGATCCGGAGTCGCTGGCAGGTTGGGGGTTGGCCTACGAAGCGTTCGAGGCGCGGAACGACGCGAACCTGAATGACTGGTTCGGGCGTACCGGCGCTGATGCAATTCTATCCACCCACACATGCCTGCCGGTGCTATGGCAGGGTGAGGTCGAGGGACGACCACGTTTGATTGCTAACAACGGCTCTGCGGGTATGGGTAATCTGCTGTCAGATCCTCGCGGACTGGTGACCCGCCTGTCTAAAATCGCGCCTGTCGAGCCGCCGGCCGTTGGTGTGGAAATGGCCGGTTGGTACCTGTCCCTGATGCCAGTCGAATTCGAACTGGAAGGCTGGCTGGCTGACTTTGACCAGTTGTGGCCAGAATCGTCGCCTGCGGCGGTGTCGTACCGAAATCGAATCCTGTCTGGAACGGCTCTGGCGCCGGACGACGTTATCTTCCCAAAATGAACAAGCGCTCATGTGGAGGAACTGGCAAACCTGAGTGTCCGGTCTATCATGACAGCATGGCCTGTTGGAATTCTGGGCGGTTGCAAGTGCTCCATTAAAAAGCTCGCCTTGAAATATATTTTGTGGTCTATATAATTTATCGCCAACTTATAGAAGCGACCAACCACGACATGACATCTGAAGGTTCGAATACCACCGCCATCGTGCTCCGCAAGCCGGTAAAGGATGATGGCTACAGACTGCACCAGCTCGTCTCTGAGTGCCCGCCCCTTGATCCCAACTCGATCTATTGCAATCTGCTGCAGTGCAGCCATTTTGCCGAAACTGGCGTGGCCGCCGAGAAAGACGGCGATCTGGTGGGGTTCATTTCCGGCTACATTCCGCCTCAACAGCCAGAAACGGTTTTTGTCTGGCAGGTAGCGGTGCACGAAAAAGGTCGAGGCGCCGGACTCGCCAAGCGAATGTTGAAAGAGATCGTTTCGCGGGAAGCGTGTCAAACCGTGACCCACATGGAAACGACAATCACTGAAGACAACGAAGCGTCATGGGCCCTGTTCCGGTCGTTCGCCAGGGATATGGGCGCTGAGTTGACCTATCACGAGCACTTTGAAAAAGAGACCCACTTCGGTGGCCATCATGATTCAGAGTTCCTGCTACGCATCGGCCCGCTCAAGAACAAGGGCTGATCGGACCTGGCCGGGATTTTCCCCGGCTATCCCTGCGCCACGAGGCATCATCGCAGCCAGAAAACCTTTCTGTGACGGTGCGCGTATCGATAAAAGCGGCGCTTTCAGGGAGGCCGGGCAGAAGTGCTAAAATCGGAAAACACAGCATGAATGAAGTCATGCAGGCGGCAACATCGGGTCAGTAGGCCTGAATTGTCATCCGTTTCATTCTGCAAGACAACGATGGAAAGATTATGACTAGCCAACTACATACCGTGGAGAAGATCGGCGGTACCTCGATGAGTAACTACGAGGCAGTTCGCGATAACATCATTATCGGTGGCCGCGAGAAAGAAGACCTGTACCAGCGGATTTTTGTGGTCTCAGCCTATGGCGGTGTCACTGACGAGTTGCTCGAGCACAAGAAAACGGGTGAGCCAGGCGTCTATGCGCTGTTTGCCGACGCCGAGTCGGACTGGGCCTGGGGCGATGACCTGACCAAACTGGTCAAATTCCTCACCGATAAGAACAGTGAGTTGTTCGAAGATCCAATGCTGAAACAGCAGGCGGATCAGTTCATCACTGACCGTATCGAAGGCGTTCGCGGCTGCCTGATTGATTTGCAGCGCCTGTGCTCCTACGGGCAGTTTCAGCTTGAAGAGCACCTGTTAACGGTGCGGGAAATGCTGGCTGGCATTGGTGAGGCGCACAGCGCGTTCAACACGGCGCTCAAGCTGCAGCAAGAAGGGATTAATGCGCGTTTTGTGGATCTTACTGGCTGGAGGGACGCCGAGCTGCTGCCCTTGGACGAGAAGCTGAAACAGGCTTTTGATGCCGTTGACCTGAGCCGAGAGCTACCGATTGTTACGGGTTACGCGCAGTGCCAGGAAGGTTTGATGCGCACGTTTGACCGTGGTTACAGCGAAATGACGTTCAGTCGGGTGGCGGTAATCACCGATGCGCGAGAAGCGATTATCCACAAGGAATATCACCTCAGTTCTGCCGACCCCAAAATCGTCGGTGCCGACAAGGTGGTGCCTCTGGGACGAACCAACTACGACGTCGCGGATCAGTTGGCAAATCTGGGTATGGAGGCGATTCATCCGAAGGCAGGTAAAGGTCTGCGTCAGAAAGAAACGCCGCTGCGGGTGATGAATACCTTCGAGCCGGAGCATACCGGCACCCTGATTACCGGCACCTACGTCAGTGAAAAGCCGCAGGTGGAAATCATCGCCGGTGCCAAGGGTGTCTTTGCGATCGAAGTGTTCGACCAGGATATGCAGGGTGAGCCAGGATCGGATCGGCGCATTCTGGATGCGCTGAGCCGATTCAAAGTACGCTTCATGTCCAAGGACACCAACGCCAATACCATCACCCATTACGTTGATAGCACGTTGAAACACGTCAAAAGGGTTGTGAAGGCGCTGAAAGAAGATTTTCCAAACGCTGAGATCAACACCCGGAAAGTGGCCCTGGTGTCAGCGATTGGCAGTGACATGAAGGTGCCCGGTATCCTTGCCCGCTCGGTGAAGGCGCTGGCGGACGAAGAAATCAGCATTCTGGCCATGCATCAGTGCATGCGTCAGGTGGACATGCAGTTTGTGGTTGACGAAGACGACTACGAGAAGGCCATTGTTGCTCTGCATGGTGTTCTGATTGAACCCCACAACCACGAATACGCCATCGTCGCGGCGTAATGAACTCTGCCACCGGGGAATCCTCCCCGGTGGCAACCTTCCCCCGGTTTTAACCAATCCACCAAGGCCTGAAACACGTACTCTCTAGTACAAATTCTTACTGGGATCAGTGCCATGAGTGAACTTCTCGAAAAAGGGATGTCTCCGACTCAGGCCCAAACTGGTGAAACGGAATCCCTGGTAGGGCTCTATTTCAGAGATGCCTCCCGTCACGAACTCCTGACAGATGTTGCAGAGCGCAAATTGTCGCGCCGCCTGGCTTATTGTTACCGGGTGATCGCCCGCGAACTTTCACTGCCCTCAGAGACACCTCAGACCTATCGCGAGGTCATTGGCAGTCTTGGTGATGCGTGTGCGTTCTCAACCCGTTGTCGGCGAGCCTTCCGGCTGGCTTCTGCGAGCAGGCGAACGCTCATTCAGAGCAACCTCCGGCTCGCTGTGCACATTGCCCGTCGTTATGGCAATCGTGGCATTCCCATGTCTGATCTGATTCAGGATGCGAATGTGGGACTGATCAAGGCGGTGGAACGGTTTGATCCAACGCGCGGATTCCGGTTTTCAACCTACGCGTATTGGTGGATCAGCGAAGAGGTCAAACGCTGCATGAAGCGGGGCACACGGCTGGTTCACACGCCCGAGAACGTTGTCGACGAAATTCGCCAGTTACAGCGGGCGTCGCTTCAGTTGCACCAGAGCCTGGGTCGGGTGCCGTCGCAAACGGAATTGGCCCAGGAGATCGAAGCGTCTCCATCGCGAGTGGGTGAGCTCCGGGCGCTCGCGATTGCAGAGTTGTCCGTGGATTCACCCCTGTCGACGGATGTAGACGTCACCCTTGGCGACAGCCTCAGGGCGACCGAGGCGTACGCGCCGGACCGTGACATGGCCGAACGTGACCGCCGACGAACCTTGTCGGCGCTGCTTTCGCACCTGAGTGATCGGGAGCGGGAAGTGCTGTCGAGACGGTTTGGCGTGGGTCTGCCAGAGCCTGAAACGCTCCAGATCATTTCAGACGATCTGGGGATCAGTCGAGAAAGGGTCAGGCAAATTGAAAAAACGGCGTTGAGGAAGCTGCGGGGACAGTTCGAAAGCCCTGAAGAGGCGTTGAACGCCTGACGGAAGAGAGCCGCGTTATTGAAGAAGATAACGCGGCTTTTTTAAATGTGTTACAGGCCTACCGTGAGATAAGCGATACCTGCGGCCACCTGACAAAGCAGCACGACGGTGGTAAGACCGAGGCGAAGTTTCAAATACCATGCGGGCCAATACGACTTCATCCAGTTAGCATCAACGATATAAAGCCCCAGATAAGCGGTGGTATAGAGAACAATCTGTGCCGCAACGGGCAGCAACAACCCGAGACCCGCCGACAGGAAAAAAACTTGGCTCAGCAACATGGTGACGATGGGCGACATTGGATAGCACCGCTCCCGCTCCAGCTGCATCGACAGGGGCCAGTAAATGCCTGCCATGAAGGCCAGAATGCCTGCACTGTAGAGGTAAAAATAGGAAAGAACCTGCGCTCTGCCTTCGCCGAAGGTAAACAGGCAGACAATCGCAGCGATGAAAGGGACGAGACCCAGTATGCCAACCAGTCTCGCCAGTCTGGCGACGGCAATCACGAGTTACGCCCCTGCACCTTAATCCGCATGGGTTCGACTTGGGACGACTCCATACCTACCATCTCGTGATAAGCCGATGGATGGACCACGTCTGTTGATGCCACGGGCAGGGATCGCAATTCCTCTTGGATTGACCAGCTGCTCCGGTACAACCGGGTTTTGCCATTACTGTCCGACAAAAGGTAATAGTCGTCGTCGATGAGCAGTCGAGCCATATACTGCTGACCCTCCAGAGAAAAAATTTCCAGAAGGTCGATGGCCAAATCCGTTTTCTGCCTGAGTTCATCTAGCGTTATTCGCACGGCTCGCTCCGGTTTGATGTGCTACCCGAGATCTTACGATCCGTACCGATGATGAGATCATTCCTAATCCAGGCGGTACCGCTTGAGCATGCCCTATGCTTCCGCGAGTGCCCGACAGGTGGCGTGTTGGGGGCATTGGACCAGATGGTCATTAACCATGCCGGTCGCCTGCATAAAAGCGTAAACGATGGTTGGACCGACAAAGTTAAAACCATGCCGTTTAAGGGCGCTGGACATGGCTTGAGCTTCGCGGGTGTGCACTGGAACCTGTGCAAATTCAGTCCATTGGTTCTGGATGGGGTTTCCGTCGACGAAAGACCAGAGGAATTCGCTGAACGAGGTACCGTCCTTCGTCAGCTCCAGATAGCCCCGGGCATTTCTGATGATTGATTCAACTTTCAGGCGGTTCCGGATGATGCCCTTGTCCTGCAGAAGTGCTTCGATTTTGTCCTGACCGTATTGGGCGATTCGACTCGGATCAAACTGGTCGTAGGCCGCCCGATAGTTCTCTTGCTTTTTCAGGATCGTCAGCCAGCTCAGGCCCGCCTGCTGCCCATCCAGGCAGAGTTTCTCGAACAGGGCCAGACTGTCGTACTCAGGCCGACCCCAGACGTTGTCGTGATAATCGACGTAGATGGGATCTGTGCCGCACCAGGGGCATCGCTCTTCAGTCATCTGTTATCCATGCCTTATGATTTGGGGCGGTCAACCGCTGTCGCCGCTTGGCGAATAGGGCGGTGTAACAGCCATTTCACCTCACTGATGGAGTGCCCCGCCGCTTCCAGTGAATCGTCGGAAGGGGCTACCAGCTGTCCCTGAGGCTGTGATCCCTCATGCAAACTGACGACGGTTACCAGATGATCATTCACGCGTCCGACGGAAGCCCACCCGCTGGCGTTATCGCCGGTCAGAACGAATCCGGAATGGACCCGCAAGGACTGCAACTGATTGGCAATTCCCCGACCGGTTGCCTTCAGCCAGGCTTC
>CAZWEP010000015.1:0-54956 GCA_964632565.1 uncultured Marinobacter sp.
TGGTCTACTGCTGTGTCCATGTCCACTTCAAGCAGGAAGTGCACACCGCCACGCAAGTCCAGGCCGAGCTTCATGGGCCCTGCGCCAAGATTTTTCAGCCAGTCGGGTGTCGAGGCAGCCATATTGATCGCAACGAGATAATCGCGGCCCAGCGCCTTTTGCACGGCCGGACGCGCGCTCAGTTGGTCCTCAGCACTGGTCAGGCGGATCAGGGCGTCTCTTCCCTGAAGTTCGGCCTCTTTAACCGCGATATCCTCGGCCTCGAGAGCATCGATCGCTCGCTCAAGGATACGCTCGTTCAACTCTGTGCTGCTTCTGGCGCCAGTTATCTGGATTGCGTAATCGTCGGGAAAAAGATTGGGTAGCGCATAAATAAACCCGATCACCAGCGCGATCAGAATGACCAGGTTTTTCCAGAGCGGATACTTGTTCAGCATGGGGACCCTTAAAGCCGACCGGGCGGCCGGCTGTGTTTCTCATCTGGGCGACATGCGCCCTTTCTGGAGTTGGCGATCAGATGTCTTTCAGCGTGCCCTTCGGCAGAGCAGCCGCTACAGCGACTTTCTGAACTTTCACTTCAACGTTTTCGGCAATTTCCACAACGATGAAATCATCAGTGACTTTGGTGATTTTGCCGGCGACGCCGCCAGAAGTGACCACCTCGTCGCCCTTGTTCAGGCCTTCCATCAGCGCCTTATGCTCTTTGGTGCGCTTGGACTGAGGACGCCAGATCAGGAAGTAGAAGATCAGGATAAAGCCAGCGAAGAAGATAATCTGACCCATCGCGCCCATGCCTTGTTGGGCAGGATCCTGAGCCAAAGCAACGGCTGGCACGGTGGCAAGTAAAGCAGCAACAAGCAGCTTAATCGATTTCATTTACACATCTCCGTAGGTCAAAATTCTCATTCTGATGACAGTCGCCTGATCGACGAATCGCTTAATTGTCGGCCAATGGAGGCACAGGCTCTCCGCGGCGGTCATAGAAGTCTTTGATAAAGTCCGACAATGTACCTGCTTCAATGGCCCCACGCAATCCAGCCATCACGTTCTGGTAATAACGAAGGTTGTGGATGGTGTTCAGCTGAGCCCCAAGCATTTCTCCACACTTATCAAGATGATGCAGATAACTTCTCGAAAAGTTTTCACACGTATAGCAATCGCAGGCGTCGTCGACTGGGCCAGTATCGTGACGGTGCCGGGCGTTTCGGATCTTTACAATGCCAGTCGAGCTGAACAGATACCCGTTTCGCGCATTCCGTGTGGGCATCACGCAATCAAACATATCCACTCCGCGTCGCACTGCCTCTACGAGATCTTCAGGACGGCCAACGCCCATCAGATACCGCGGTTTATCCTCCGGCATTTTCGGCGGCAGATGATCCAGAATCCGAATCATGTCCTCCTTTGGTTCACCGACCGACAAGCCGCCAATGGCGTAGCCGTCGAAGCCTATCTTCTCCAGCCCGGCAAGCGATTCTTCGCGCAAGGACTCGTACATACCGCCCTGCACAATGCCGAAAAGCGCAGCAGGATTGCCACTGTGAGCATCCTTACTTCGTTGAGCCCAGCGCAGGGATAGCTCCATGGACTCTTTGGCCTGTTTTTCGGTCGCTGGGTAGGGCGTGCATTCATCGAAAATCATCACGATGTCGGAGCCGAGGTCCCTCTGGACCTGCATGGCAATTTCCGGGGACAGTTCAACCGGAGATCCATCAACCGGTGAACGAAAGGTAACGCCCTGCTCCGTAATCTTTCGCATATCGCCAAGGCTGAATACCTGGAAGCCACCGGAATCCGTGAGTATCGGGCCCTTCCACTGGGTAAAGTCATGGAGATCGCCATGGGCTTTAACCACCTCTGTGCCCGGCCTCAGCATCAGGTGGAACGTATTACCCAGAATAATTTCGGCACCGATGTCTTCGATGTCCCTGGGCAGCATGCCTTTTACCGTTCCATAAGTGCCGACCGGCATGAAGGCAGGCGTTTCAACGGTGCCGCGAGGAAACGTCAATCTGCCTCGGCGTGCTCTGCCATCATTTCCCAGTGTCTCAAACGACATAAAGCATGACGTTGTCATTGCGACGCTCCGTTGGAAGACTGATTGGTCCCGGTTGCTCTCGATGCACCGAGGCTTGGCGTGCGCGGCAGTATAAACATCGCGTCGCCGTAGCTGAAGAAACGATACTTTTCTGCCACAGCCGCCTGATAAGCACTCATAGTTTGCTCGTAACCAGCAAAAGCGCTTACCAGCATGATGAGCGTGGACTCGGGAAGATGGAAATTCGTGATCAATGCGTCGACCGTCTGAAACTGATAGCCAGGACGAATAAATATGTCCGTTTCTCCCTGAAACGGCGCCAGGTCTCCATTTTGACTGGCGGATTCAAGCGATCGCACCGACGTTGTACCCACAGCCACCACGCGGCCGCCACGTTGTCTCGCGGCCTCGACAGCGGCGACGGTATCACTACTCACGCGGGCCACTTCGCTGTGCATAACATGATCGTCGATATTATCAACGCGCACGGGCTGGAAGGTGCCCGCCCCCACATGAAGAGTCACAAACGTGCTGTGAATGCCCCGCTCGTTCAACAACTCAAGAATGCTTTCATCGAAGTGAAGGCCGGCCGTGGGTGCGGCTACCGCACCGGATTCCCTGGCGTAAACCGTCTGATAGCGTTGACGGTCAGTGGACTCATCGGGACGGTCCACATAAGGCGGCAGGGGCATGTGACCAATTCGTTCGAGCAGGGGCAATAGCGGCACATCCTGCGGGCTTTCAAGAAGGAACAGTGCCCCTTGCCGTTCAACCATGGTCAGGCGACTGCCGTCTTCCAGCAGAACCTGCTGACCCTCTTTCAGAGATTTGGAGGCCTTAACGTGAGCCAGCATATGATGCTCACCGACCAGCCGCTCCATCAGAACTTCAACTTTACCGCCGCTTTCCTTGCGTCCAAACAGTCGCGCTGGAATCACTCGGGTATCGTTGAAAACGAGCAAATCACCGGGATTGAGCAAGTCGACGATGTCGCGAAACTGCCGATGAGCAATCTCACCAGTCTCGCCCTGGAGCATTAAGAGGCGCGATGAGCTCCGCTCGGGAAGCGGATACCTGGCAATGAGTTCATCTGGAAGTTCGAAATGGAAGTCAGAGACGTTCATGAACAGGATTGCTCGCGCCCGCAGACCAGCGCTCTATTAAAGTGGTAGCGGTGGGCGGACTCGAACCGCCACGCCCGTGAAGGCAACGGATTTTGAATCCGTCGTGTCTACCAATTTCACCACACCGCCATTTGGAGAGTTCTCTGGGTGAGAAAAGCACACCGTTTAGAGAGTGGTGGCGATTATACTGAGGTCGTGTGTGAAAGCAATAACCGGCTTTTCAGTTGGTTAAAGAACAACCAGGATCAGAGCCGATCGAACAGCGAAAGCCTCGAAACCTGGGCAAAAGACTGCTGCGCGGCCTGCAGAACAAAGCTCTGGAAGCTGAGGTTGCTGATTGCTTCGGCGTAGTCGACATCCCTCAGTTCTGATCGGATTTCTTCACTGTAAACCGAAGAATCCTCGAGAAACGCCTTGGTAGAGTCGACTGCGTTCAGGCGACCACCAAGCTCGGTTTGCTTCAGAACAATCTTTTCCTGCGCATTGTCCAGGTTGGCGAGGGTATTTGCGATCAGATCATTGTACTCGTCCGAGCTGGCCGCGGTGCTCTTGTCAATCGACTCCAGCCCGTCAATGAGATTCTCAATGGTTGCGAACACCGACTGCCGCTCTCCGGTTCGAATGGAGAATTGATCGCCGTTCCCCGCGTCAGTGATCGTTGCACGAACACCCGCCACCTCAAAAGGTTCCCCACTGACGTAGGGAACCGGAGGCGCCGTGAGCACCGCCCCAGTCCGGCTGTTGGTGGCAGTCAAGGTGCCAGCACCGGTGTCCACCGTAATCTCAATGTCGTCTGGAGCCACAGAAGACAACAGATTTTGGTCAACGACTTCCACGCTATTAATGCGCGAACCCGCGGCATTGCCCGCGTTAGCCTCACCAAAAACGGCGGCCGGAACGGTCGAATAAATGCCTTTTCCGTGGTCACTGATAGCAACGGTAACGCCATCGTCAATTTCAAGGTTACGCTGCCCCTCATCGCCCTGGTACACCCAATTGCCAAGTGCGTCTTTCTCAAACGCAGGTGTCGCACCCTGAAAACCACTGAATATGTACTCACCAGAGGCGTCGCGGGTGTTGCTGACATCCGCCAGCTGGTCGAGACGCTCCTTAATCTCCGCTGAAATCGACAACCGATCGTTGGCCGACAGGGAGCCGTTGCCCGCCTGAACTGTCAGTTCGCGAATCCGTTGGACAATATCAATGGAGCGAGCCAACGCATTTTCTTCCTGCTGCAGGCGATTCTCCGCCAAATCGGTATTTCTCTGGTAGGTGTCAATGCGCTGCAATTCCTGATCGAGTTTCAGAATGCGTGCAGCAGCCACGGGGTCATCGGACGGCTGGTTGACCCGTTTTCCGGTCGAGATCTGCTGCTGAGTCTGATTCAGGTTGCTGTTCAGCTCTTGCAGACGGTTAATGCCGCCGGAGAAAACCTGTTGTGAAGAAATTCTGATCATGTCAGACCACCTCTTATACCGTCCGGACCATTACCGGAACGACTGCAGCAACGTGTTAAAAAGATCCTGCGCCACGCTCATCACCTGTGCAGACGCGTTATAGGCCGCCTGGAATTGGATCAGGCGCCCTGCTTCCTCATCCAGATTGACGCCCGAAACGGATTCACGCTGGTTCGTCGATTGCTCTAGCAGCGCTGCACCAGAGTCTTTGTCCAACTGGCTCTGTCGGGTTTTGACACCAATCTCGGCAACCAGGTTCGAATAACCTTCGGAGAAACTCTGGGTGCTGTTGTTCAACGTGTTGCGTGTACCAAAGGAAGCAAGCGCTTCCGCATTGCGGTTATCAGAAATACCGTTGGTGTTGTAACCAATGCTGAAAGAGTCACCAGCGGCTGGATTGCCCGAAATTTCGAACTGGAAACCGTAATAATCCGGCGACCGAGGATCTTCCGTGAACAGCTTGTTTGAGACGCCAGGCTGAAAGACGTTGACCGGCGGCACCGCGGACGCGTCACCCGCCTGTAAAACCGTTCCGGTGTTGCCATCGACAATATCAAACACCAGCTGCCCACCATCGTCCCGAAACTGGATATCCAGTGGCGGCGACAACTGACCGGGCGTTCTGAAATTGGGGAGTAATGCATTGGTAAACGGGTCCCGCACATTGAGCATGGTGCCCTGGGAAATCTCCCCATCGCCACCATTGCTGGCCGCTGCCTCTGCACGGACAGGACTGGCAAAGGCAAGGTCCTCCTCCCGCTGAAGCTCGAGACTGAGATTGGCGGCAGCGTTGCGGGTGGGCTCAATTAAAAAGGTATCCCCTGCATTAAAGGTGCCGCCCTCGATGCGAATGTTAAAACCGGGCATCGAAATTTCGGACTGCACCGGATCAGGCAAGCGCCCCTGGTTGACCACTTCACCGGTTTGACGATCCACCAGTTCAAAATTCCGGCCATCGCCACCAAACCGCAAAGAAAAACTGCCTGCCGGCAACTGACCACTGTCAATGATTTCGACCGCCAGCTGAGCATCACCGGGAGCGGCGTTATTGGCATTGGGGATCACGCGGCCTCTTTGAGCCGCAAGGCTGTTAACGTCGGAGAAGAACAATCCACCCAGATCGCCTTCCAGGTCCATGCCAATCTCGTGCTGGTGATTGATATTTTCTGCCAGCGCAATCGCGATACGACCGAGTGCAGCCTCAGCTGGACGCAACCCTTCTTCCTGGAATCGCCTTAGACCACCGAGCGCTCCACCATTAATCTGTTCATCGATGGCCAGAGTTCGCCCGCCAGTGATGAGCGTGAACTCCAGGTAGTTCGGATCCTCAGAATTGTCTCGGGTACCCAGGCGAGACGCCGTTGAGCCCAAGACCAGGGATTGGCCATTCAGCAGGGATACATTCACTTGCCCGCCGTCGGCTGGCACAACCCGGACGCTGACCAGCTCGGACAGTTGACGGAGTTTCTCATCCCGCTTATCCAGCAAATCGTTCGGCTCCAGCCCCTGAGCGAGCCCCGGAGATTCACTGATGGCCTGGTTCAGCTCGGCAATGCTCTGAAGCAAAGAGTTTACGTCTTCGACTCCCTGACGCATCTGGGTTTTGATGGACTCACGCTGTTGCACGAATTCCTGATTGATCCCTTCAAAACGGTTCACGATTTGCTGGGCTTCACTGAGAACCAACTGCCGTTGAGGCAGAGACGTTGGGTCTTCTGCCGCATTCTGTAGGCTTGAAAAGAAATTGTTCAGTGCGTCGCTTAGTCCCGTTGCATTGCCCCCTAACAGGTTATCCAAACGGGAAAGTTCGGAGTTCAACGCTTCCTGTTCCCCGAAGAGAGAGCTGTCTTCCCGCACCTGTTGAGTAATGAACTCATTGGCCAGACGACGGATATCCGTGACCTGGACGCCACTGCCGATGTAACCGGCACCGGTATTCTGGCCAGATTGGGTGTCGAACTGGACTTCCTGACGACTGTAGCCCTGCGTGTTGGCATTCGTAATATTGTTGCCTGTGGTATTCAGGGCGGTCTGATGCCCTAAAACACCGGTAAGACCAATATTGATTAATCCAGCCATACCACTACTCCTCAGCGCCGCGCTCGCCCATCGACAGAGTCGTCATGGCGTCGTTGTTCATGATGCGGCGAATTTTCATGCCGTAGTTTGGATCGGTTGCGTATCCCGCTTCCTGTAATCGTTCGGCAAACACCTCTGGCTGATCGGCGGCAGACAGGACATGCCGGTAACGCGGATTGCTCTCAAGGAAGGCTGCGTAATCACGGAAGCTTGCCTCGTAATCCGGATAAGCCCGGAAATCGGCCCGCTCAGCCATTCGAATGCCTTCTCGGTATTCGGTGGTGGCAACCTCAACCGACTCACCCGCCCATCGTTGATCCGCTTTAATACCAAACAGATTGTGGCTGGGCTCACCACGTTTGCCTTCGATCATGAATCGGCCCCAACCGGTCTCCAGGGCAGCCTGCGCAATCATCAGTTTGGGGTCGATGCCACTTTCTTCAGCAGCGCGTTCCGCGAGCGGCAACAGTTTGCGAATAAACTGCTCGGGCGAATCGAATCGCGCGGGCAATGGCTCATCCACTTTCTGGACAGGCGAAGGCTTGACGTCAGTTTCTTCAACAACCTGACTGACCTTCTCCAACTGCTCCGGTAGTTTCTGTGAAATGACAGGAACGCTTCGGTCATAGTCCTTAAGTGATCCCTTATGGGCAGCGAGAGGATTTCCCTCACTGTCCATTCCAGGAATCTGACGGCCCAGCTGACGCACCAGGGCCTCGGCAAGGCCGGTTCCCTGTTTGCTTGAGAGCGTGAGGCTCAACTGGTTATCAAACATTTCCCGATAGAATTCGGACTGCTGGCTGTTGAAGTAATTGCCCTCTGCAAACACATCATTGGCCTTGCGCATCGACTTGACCATTTCAGACAGGAACAAACCTTCAAACTGCTTGGCGACTTCTTCAAGCGCACCTTTTTTATCCGTGCGCGCCCGAGCTTTGAGGGCATTCAAGCCCTCAAACTCGGTATAAATCTGGGCCTTCTGGAGGTTCACGTCCTGCATGGGGCCCCCTAGATCACAATCAGCTCGGCGCGCAGAGCGCCTGCCTGTTTGAGAGCTTCAAGAACCGCCATCACGTCTCCAGGAGCCGCACCCACCTGATTTACCGCCTGAACGATCTCGTTCAACGTGACTGCCGGTCCGAACTGGAACATTCTTGCCGGTTCCTCCGTGATCGCAATCTGGGTGTTCTGCTCAACAACTGCGTCTGCATCGGTGAACGGGTTGGGCTGAACGGCTTCCGGATTCTCCTGGATAGTGACCGTCAGGTTGCCGTGTGTGACCGCCGCTGCGGTTACCTGAACGTTTTTGCCAACGACGATGGTGCCGGTACGGCTATTGATCACAACCTTTGCCGCGTCCTCAGCAGGGTTCACCTCCATGTTTTCAAGGATCGACAGAAAGCTGACCCGCTGCGAGGGATCCCGCGGCGCCCTGACAGATACCGAAGTCGCATCATGGGCATAGGCCATGTCCGGCCCCAAGGCACCGTTGATGGCTTCGACGACACGCTTTGCGGTAGTGAAGTCCGGACGCAAAAGGTTGAATGTAATGGTGTCGCCCTTGGCAAAAGGTGAAGTCACCTCTCGCTCAATGGTGGCACCGTTAGGAATTCGGCCAACACTCGGTACGTTGACGGTGATTCGCGAACCGTCAGAGCCGCCAGCACCAAAACCACCGACAACCAGGTTGCCCTGGGCCATGGCATAAACCTGATCATCGGCTCCTTTCAGCGGAGTCATTAACAGCGTGCCGCCACGCAGACTGTCAGCGTTACCGATTGAGGATACGGTGATGTCCATTTCCTGCCCGGGCTTGGCGAACGGCGGTAAATTGGCGGTCACCGTGACTGCTGCAACGTTGTCCAAACCAGGGTTAACACCAGGCGGAAGCGTAATGCCGAACTGATTCATCATGTTGCGGAAAGTCTGATTGGTAAACGGCGCCGAATCACCGGTGCCGTCAAGACCAACAACCAGTCCGTAACCGACAAGCTGGTTGTTCCGGACACCTTTGATTCTGGCAAGATCCTTCAGTCTGTCAGCCAGCACAGGAGCTGCGATAACGGACAGTATGATCAACAGAACACTGAGTCGAATCGTTTTCATAGCGGGAACCACTCACTGTTGAAGAATCGCGATACCCAGCCCATTTGATTGGCTTGATCAAAGTCGCCGGTGCCACCGTAGGCAATCCGCGCGTCCGCGATCCGATTGGAAGCCACGACGTTATCCGGCGAGATATCCTGGGGCCTGACCATGCCGGTCAAACGGATGTACTCGTCGCCATTGGTCAATGACAGCCACTTCTCGCCACGAATGCGCAGAACGCCGTTGGGCAATACCTCTGTGACGGTGACCGTGATACTGCCGTCCAGGCTATTGCTCTGGTCGGCTTCTGCGGCACCTTCAAAATCCCGCTCCACGTCGACATCTGTTCCAAGGTCAAAGCCATTCCGACTGAGAATGGTGGGATCAATCAGCGAGATCTCGTTATCCTTGGTGATGCTGCTTTCGGCGTTCTTACTTGCACGGGTTGACTCTTCAAGTGTGACGGTCAGTACATCGCCAACATTGAGTGCCACCGTATCGCCATACAGGCTGTAGTTTCTGGAGGACTGATAAATAGCACCGGAATGCGGGTCACGCTGCATCATCACTTCCGCCCGAACGGGTGCATAAGCAGGATCGTTCGGAATCGGACGTTCCCGGTTCAGGGCTGTGCAACCCTGCAACACCATCAACGACATCATTGCCATGCTCGCCAGGCGTGTGGTCTTTTGTTGTCTGATACAGACCGTCATAACAGCACCTCCGCTCATCCTTCAGGATCAGCCGATGTTATTGGTAATAAACTGAAGCATCTGGTCGGTTGCGGACACGACCTTGGAGTTCATTTCGTAAGCCCGCTGGGTGGTGATCATGTTGACCAGCTCCTCGACAACCTCAACGTTGGACGACTCAACCGTTCCCTGCTCCAGGGTGCCCAACCCGGCGAGGCCAGGCTCTCCTTCAGCGGGATCACCAGATGCGTTGGTCGCTTTAAAGAGGTTGTTACCAATCGCCTGCAGACCCTGAGGATTGATGAAATCAACCAACGTGATCTGGCCGAGGTTCTGGGGTGCAGCCTGATCATTGGTCACGACCGTAACCGTGCCGTCTTTACCAATGGTGATGTTGGTGGCGTCCTCGGGAATTGTGATGCCCGGCTCCAGGGGGTAGCCGTCCGGAGTCACGACATCACCATTGGAGTTGAGCTGAAACTCGCCATCCCGCGTGTAAGCAATCTGTCCATCCGGCATCAATACCTGTAAAAAGCCGCGGCCGTTCACAGCCATATCCAGTGGCTGCTCGGTAATCTCGAGATTGCCCTGGGAGAACTGCTTGGCCGTTCCCACAACGCGCACACCGGTACCCAATTGCAAGCCGGAAGGCAGCTCGGAATTCTGCGTGTTCATTCCGCCCGGTTGACGGTCGATTTGATACAACAAATCCTGAAATACGGCACGGTCCCGCTTGAAGCCGGTAGTGTTCACGTTTGCCAGGTTGTTTGAGATGGTGGACATGTTGGTGTCCTGTGCGCTCAAACCGGTTTTGCTTACCCAAAGTGCTGGATGCATGTCACTTCTCCTTGCCGCCGGTGCTCTCAGGCGGCCAATGTTTGCCGCTTATGCCCCGTACGAACGGTGTTCAGTCATTTGACTAGAGATTTTGCAATAGCCGTGCCGAAGCCTCGGCGTTCTCGTTCGCTGTTGTCATTACCTTCACCTGCATTTCGTACTGCCGTGACAACTGCAGGTTAGAAATCATCTCTTCTACCGCATTGACGTTTGAGCTCTCCAGAAACCCGGACGCAATGCGCTGGTTGGCATCAAAAGGCTCGGGACCGTCAATTGCCTGGTCCGGCTTCCGGCGGATGAATCCGTCCAGCCCTTTTTCCAGAGCGTCTCTAGGTGGATTCACCAGCTTTAGTCGGTCGATCTCAACGAGTTGACCCGGCGGTCCGCCGACCGGGACGATGGAGACTGTGCCGTCTGCGCCAATCTGCACGTTTTCAAAAGGCGGAAGCGCAACCGGGCCACCATTACCCATCACCATTTCGCCGCTACCAAGACGCATCAGGCCGTTGACGTCGATCTGCAGGCTTCCGGAACGTGTGAATACCTCTTCGCCCCGCTGATTCTGGACCGCCAGCCAGCCTTCACCGTCGACAGCGACATCGAGTTTGCGTCCGGTTTCCATGAGAGACCCTGCGGACAGATCAGTGCCGGGTCGTTCGGCCATAGCATAGGCGCGGGTGGGATGATGTTCGCCAAACACCGGCATACTCCTGGCCTGCGCGAAGTCGCGTTTAAAGCCAGTGGTGCTGACGTTTGCCAGGTTATTGGCGTGGGCGCGCTGGGAAAGCATGTTCTGCTTGGCGCCGGACATTCCAATATAGAGGGACTTGTCCATAGGAAAACTCCTGCCGGAATTTTGACTGTTTAGAGTCTTCCTGCAGGAGTTATGCCAGTTTCAAGTTTTCAGGTTACCTGAGGTTGATAATGGTCTGGGTAACCGTATCGGAGGTCTCGATGGTCTTGGCGTTTGCCTGGTAATTGCGCTGGGCAATAATCAGGTTTACCAGCTCCTCGGACAAATCCACGTTGGACTCTTCCACCGAGCTCGCCTTGATGGAGCCAAGGGTTCCAGTATCTGGAGCGCCAATGATGGGCTGGCCGGAATCAAACGTCTCTACCCAGGAGGTATCGCCCACCGGAGACAGACCATTGACGTTGCTGAAGGAAGCCAGCGCAACCTGCCCCAGAGACTGGGACTGGCCGTTCGTGTACCGCGCGAACAGGATGCCGGTGTCGGAAACGTCCAGGCCAGACAAACGCCCTGTCGTGTACCCGTTCTGCTGTTGATCGGTGACGCCGAACGAGCTGCCGTACTGTGTCGTTTCTGACAGATCCACCACAAACGCGGATGTTGTAGGAGGCTCGGGAATCGGAGTCGTGATCACCTCACCCAGAGCAGGAGGGCCGTCAGCACCATTTGGGTTGCCATCGGCATCCAGCGGGGTCCAGTCATCAACAAGGATTTCACCGTTTGGGTCTCCATTGATCGACTGCAGGTTTCCGTCCTGGTCGAACCGGGCCAGATACGGGTTAGTGTCGGTTCCGCCCACAAATTCGCCATCGATCTGCAGGTAAATGGACCATTCGCTCACACCCACGCCGCTGCCAGGTGATGGCTGCTTCACGTAGAACTGCGTTAGCTCGTGTGAATTGCCCAGGCTGTCGTAGATGGTGGTTGTCGTCGCATGGTTGTACGTGCGCTGATCATCCGGGTTGAACTGGTTGGTGATATTGATTGAACGGGTATCCCAGGAACTGGTCAGGTTAGTGGTACCTGCCGTCGACTGAATATCCACAATTTCACGGTCCGCTTGCGGACGCACCGTACCCACGGTTGTCTCGGGGGGCTGAGTGAGCGCGTTGCTGGAGAAACCGGCGGTCAGGTTGTTCCCACGGTTATCGATCAGCCGAAGATTGCCACCCACCAGCGAGGCGGACACGGTAGGCGCCTGCGCCGCATTAATTGCGTCGACCAGCGACGCTGCATCAGTAACGCCCGTCGTGTCGACAGGTACAGTGACGTTGCCGACCTCCAGATCGAATGTGAAGTTACCAGAGGCGATTGCGGTGTTTAGATCCGCTTCGCTCATGCCTTCATACTGAGTTGTCGCCGAAGCCGACAACCCATCCGGACCGTTGAGCACGTCCACCACGTCCGCCGCAGAGTAGTCCGCCACGTTGGTCGGGTTGATCGTCACCGACACCGTCGATCCATCGTCGTAAGTAATCTGAAAGGTTTCTTGAGGGAAACCCGTTGCCGGAGGCGCTACTGTAAAATCACCCATGTCAGCAACACGACGCTCGAGAACCGTCTCGCGGGAATCCAGGTTCAGATCCGTTTCCAGCAGCGTTGTGCGCCGCGGCGGGAGGTTGCCGGATTCGATCTGCAGATCTCCCCTAACGCCAGACAGATTTCCATCTTCATCGGCCAGAAAGCCCTGCACGCGCATCGCCTGGTTATTGGTGACAAACCCGTCCTTATCGACGCCGAACTGACCCGCCCGGGAATAACGAATTTCGCCACCGTTATTCAAAACGAAAAAGCCGTCGCCGTTGATCGCCAGATCCAGGCCGTTGTCAGTAAAGCTGACGGTGCCCTGGGCAAAGGACTGACGGACATCCTGGACTCTCACGCCGTCACCAACCGGGTTAGTGCCGGTACTGAGCAAGCCACTGGCGTATAGGTCACCAAATTCCGCACGGCTGCTTTTGAAGCCGACTGTGCTGGCGTTGGCAATGTTGTTACCGGTCACTTCCAGGTCGACCGACGAAGCCCTTAAACCGCTAAGACCCGTGTTAAAAGCCATAATTCACCCCTACAAAGTTACCGATATCAATTAATTTGTTGCACGTCAGACAGTGCGATTGAGCCCATGCCCGCGAGGTTCAGGGTGACACTGCCGCCCTGCCCAAGCGACACGCTGTCAACATTGGCACTGACCATGGTTCCAAGCTGCTGCTGGCCATCGGGATAAGCCGCCTCAGCTACGATACGGTAGCGTCCGGGTGGCAAACTGTTGCCGTTGCCATCCTTACCGTCCCAGCTAAACCCTGTGACTCCCGGCTGCTGAGCGCCGAGGTCGATCTGGCGAACCCTCTCGCCGGCCGCATTCTCCACCGACACCCTCAATCCGGGGGTGGTGGCGGGCACCTCAACGTTGCCGGAAATGTCGCCGCCAGCGGTCAGCACGCCGTAGTTAGACGGTGCCAAGACAGTTCGACCAACCATCGCGGATGCCTGAAGTGCCTGGGTGGAGCGGAACTGACTGACAACGTCGTCCACGCTGCCGGAAAGCTTCTGCATCTCCTCCAGCGAGCTGAACTGGGCAAGCTGAGAGATAAATTCGCCGTTGTCCTGGGGCTCGAGCGGGTTCTGGTTCTTGAGCTGGGCAATCATGAGTTCCATGAACTCATTCTTGCCAAGCTCGTTACTGTTACCGGCCTTATCGTTATTGAGGCGGTATTTGCTCAGCACATCTGAGGCTTCAGCCGGATTGATTGCACTCATAATGAAATCCTCAATCGATTACTGCTGACCCAGGGTCAGGATGCGCTGCATCATGGATTTGGCACTGTTCATAACATCCACGTTCATCTGGAAGCTGCGGGATGATGACATCATGTCCGCCATCTCCTCGACGACGTTCACGTTGGGGTAGTAGACATAACCTTCTTCGTTGGCCGCCGGATGATCTGGCTCATAGCGCATCTGAAGTTCAGCGTTGCTCTCAACGATGCCCTCCACTTTCACGCCTGCGCCGGGTCCGTAGTCGCTGCTCAGCGGCATCGACTGCTGTGACGGATTCATCATGGCCTGCTGGATCGCCGCGAACACGGGCTTTCTGGCACGATACGTCTGCTCTGTACTGGAACTGGCCGTTTCAGCATTCGCAATATTGGATGCGGTGGTATTGAGCCTCAGCGACTGAGCGGTCATACCCGAACCCGCGATGTCAAAAATGCTACCCAGAGACATGGTCTTGCTCCTCAATCAAAGAAACGGTGTCCCGATTACTGTCCGGACAGAGCCTTTTTCAAACCTGTGATCTTGCCATTCAGAAACTGAAAGCTGGCCTGATAGTCGATGGCATTGCGCATGAACTGCGTTTGCTCGTGCTGAGCATCAACGGTGTTGCCGTCGACCGAGGGCTGATGTGGAACCCGGTACATCAGCTCAGCGTTGGGCCCGCCCATAGAAGTGTCCATGTGTCCCTCATGGGTGCGATCCATACTCAGGCCTTTCAAATCGTTTTTTGCCTGTTCCATCATCGCGCTGAAGTCCACATCCCGCGCCTTAAAGCCCGGGGTATCAGCGTTCGCCAGGTTATTTGCGAGCACCTCGGCACGCTTGACGCGGCCTTCCAGCGCTTGCTGGTGTATGCCCAGTGCTTTGTCGATGGAAATTGCCATACATCCTCCAAAAATCTGCGTCCAAATCCGGCGGATGTTGGTTGCCGGTTTTTCGCTTTGTAGGAGTAAAAGCAATCGCGATGCCAGTTCAGCAGAAAGCCCGAGTTTACGGGGCGAAGGGAGGTATTAGAGGGGTCAGGAAGGTGCTTTGGATTCGAAAGCGGCAAAGGCTTTCCCGTTCCTCGAAGGCAAAGCCTCTGCCGCAGGAATTATCCGGGCCAACGACTTACGAAGGCGGTTCGCTCAGGGCGAGGAACTGCGGGCTTCTCGCTGACCACAGACCCAACATAGAGAAAACCGGTGATCAGTTCGTTCTTATTCAGCCCGAGGCCACTGGCAACATCCGGATGATGAGCGACACCGCCCGTTCGCCACATGGCCCCATACCCCTGGGACTGAAGGGCCAAAAGCAGGTAACCCATGCTCGCCGCTGCTGACATCGTCTGCTCGATATCCGGTACTTTTGGGTGGGGTTGATGCCGCGCAATACCCACGATGACCATTGGCGCGCGGAGCGGTGCCCGACAGAGCTTGGTGCGCTCCTGCTCCGATGCATGCTCGTCGCAGGTGGAGGCAAAAAGATCTCCCAAGGCCTTTAACCCATCGCCCTCTATCACGAGATAACGCCAGGGACGCAATAACGCGTGATCAGGCGCCCTGGCAGCGCAGTCGAACGCAATATTCAGCGCTTGATCGTCAGGCGCTGGCGCTTCCAGTCGAGGTTCTGAAGATCGATTTAAAAGGGCTTCAATCACTGCCGACATAAGTACCCACTATTGCTTGAATCTCGCACCAATACTTCGTTGGAGACGATTACGTGAATTGTGACACAACCGGTTTACTGTTAACCTTTAGTCGTATTGCCGTCTAACAATAAAAGAGGCCAAGAGGCCCAATATGAGTCAACAACAGACTTTCAGACGTTTTGCAGAATTTTACCCGTATTACCTGGAAGAGCACAGTGACGTAACTTGCCGCCGATTGCACTTCGCCGGCAGTCTGCTGGTGCTGATCGTTCTGGGATACGTTTTTTCCAGTGGGCAGTTGATGTTCCTGTTTTTGCTGCCTGTCATCGGTTACGGTTTTGCCTGGGTTGGGCATTACTGGTTTGAGAAGAACAAGCCAGCGACGTTCAAATATCCACTGTACAGCCTTATGGGCGACTGGGTCATGTTCAAAGATATGCTCGTCGGCCGTATCAGGTTCTGAATGATGAACGCGCCGATCGACCTGCGAAATGCGGGCACATCAACATCCAAAAGTGCCCTTGATGGCCAGAATAAACCCGTCGCCATCCCCCCGATGCCGGATTACGTGGGCCGCATACTGGCTTACGTCGCGACAGGTGGCATTATCGTCGCTGGCCTGGCTCAAGACGTTTTTCCGGATTGGATGGTTTGGGCAGTCGTCGCCGCGTTCCTTTGGCCTCACATTGCGCATCAGATCTCCAGACGAACATTTCTAAGAAGGTCGCCGCGCATTCGGCAAAAAATGCTGCTGGTCGACTGCGCGATTGGTGGCCATTTCATCGGCATGATCGGATTGATTGCGATTCCCTCAGCGTCCGTGCTGCTTATGCTGATGTTCAGTTGTCTGATCATTGGCGGTATACGTCAGTGGCTCTTCGGAAGCCTGATTGCCGGCACCGCAATAGCAATCACCGTTGCTTTTGCCGGCGTCGCCGATTCTTTTCGCGCCCCCCTGGTTACCAGCATGGTTTCCATGATGGCGACAGGCCTCTACATTTGCGTAACGGCCTTCTACTCGCATCAACAGGCCCGCGCCCTGATGACGGCGAAAACGCAGATCCAAAACCAACGGGAGCAATCAATCGCGCTGTCCCACAAGCTCTCTAAATATCTTTCTCCGCAGGTCTGGCAGTCCATCTTCACTGGAGAGCGGGACGTTCGGCTGGAAACACAGCGTAAGAAACTGGCGGTCTTTTTTTCCGACATCAAAGGGTTCACCGAGCTGTCCGAAGAAATGGAACCGGAAGCCCTCACCGAGCTGTTGAACCACTATTTCAACGAAATGTCGGAAGTCGCCCTCCGCTACGGCGGAACCATCGACAAGTTTGTTGGCGATTCCATCATGATTTTTTTCGGCGACCCTACCAGTCAGGGCCAAAAACAGGACGCCCTGTCCTGTGTGTCCATGGCCATTGATATGCGCAAGCATATGAAGATCATGCGTCAGAAATGGCGGAGCCAGGGGATTAAAACCCCGCTCGAGATTCGCATGGGGATTAGCACAGGCTACACCACGGTGGGAAACTTCGGTGCTGAAAACCGGATGGATTACACGATTATCGGCAAGGAAGTGAATCTGGCCAGCCGCCTTGAATCCCTGGCGGAACCGGGTGAAATCCTCATCTCCTATGAGACGTTCTCCCTGATCAAAGACCGAATCATGTGTCGCGACAAGGGCGAAATCACTGTAAAGGGTTTCGGTCGACCGGTACCTATTTACGAAGTTGTAGATTTCCGGCGAGATATGGGCCCGAATCGAAGCTTCCTCGAGCACGAGCACAGTGGTTTCGCGATGTATCTTGACTCTGACAAGATCACGGAGCGGGAGCGAGAGTCGATCCTGTCTGCCTTGGAAGACGCGGCCGACCGTCTTCGTCGCGAAGAGGAATGAGTCACAGTGGCTCCGCCTCTCACTGGCGAATCAATCTTGGACCAACGTCCCATTCAGGCTGAGTGCTGCGCACCGGGTTAATATCCAGACCGCCCCGCCGGGTGTAACGCGCGCATACGCTCAAATCGGTCGGCTGACAACGATTCATCACGTCACTGAATACCGTTTCCACGCAATGTTCGTGGAAATCCTGTTTCTGGCGGAATCCAATCACATATCTGAGCAGGCCGGCACGATCAATTTCTGGCCCTGTATATTCGATAAGCAGCGTCGCCCAATCGGGTTGACCGGTCACCGGGCAATTACTCTTGAGTAGGTGCGAACACAGTTTCTGGCTGACCACCTTATCGCCCGGTTTCACGCTGAGATGCTCAGCGTGGTATTCAAAAGCTACGTCTTCAATAGGTTCATCATCAATTACGACAAAGCCGTCGGGCCTTCCTGCAAGTCGCGCCCCCTCATCTACGCTGTGCAGCACAACAGACACAGCCGCACCGCTGGCACTGGATAAATCCTGCTCAACCACCTCCCTCACTCGCTCCGGCGAGGAAAAGACTGCCTGATTCAGGGAATTAAGATAGAGTTTGAGCGACTTCGACTCGATAATTGACGGGGAGTCCGCAGGTACCTTTATCTCAGCCCACGCGACAGCGGGCGCGCCGCTGGAGCGAAGCCAGGAAACTTCCCACGCCTGCCAAAGATCCTCTCCAAACCAGGGCCAGCGACCATCCTCAATGCCCAGACGCCTGCGGTTCTCATCCCTGGCAACAGGGAAAAGCAAAGTTGGATCGTAACTATCTGGATAGTCGCTGGACTTGCCGAGCGGTGCATCAATCAGTGACATGAAGGTTTTCCAATCGGGTTGTTAGCTGCGAATACCCTTTCCTCGGTCCAGCATACGAAGGGCAACGTAGGACAGACCGGAAATGAACACCAGAATCATACCAATTGCAATAAACGGGTTTACATCAGACACGCCCAGTATGCCAAAGCGGAATGCATTGACCATATAAAGAATCGGATTGATCATCGACACTCCTTGCCAGAATGTGGGCAACAAATCGATCGAATAAAACACTCCGCCAAGATAGGTCAGTGGTGTAAGCACGAACGTCGGCACGATTGAAATATCATCGAACTTGGTAGCCAGCATCGCGTTGATAAATCCCCCGACCGCAAACAGAGCAGACGTCAGGAAAACGGTGACGATCACCATCGGTAGGCTGTGAATCGACAGCTGGGTAAAGGCCAGAGACAGCAGGGTCACGATGAAACCAATCCCCAATCCCCGGGCCATTCCCCCGGCGACATAACCGGCAAGAATCACCCAGTTAGGCACTGGAGAGACCAACAACTCCTCAATGCTGCGCTGGAATTTCATCGAAAAGAAAGAAGAAACCACATTGGCGTAGGAGCTGGTTATCACCGACATCATTATCAGGCCCGGGACGATAAACGCCATGTAGTCGAAACCGCCCATGGAACCGATTCTCGATCCAATCAGGTTGCCGAAAATGATGAAGTAAAGCGTCATGGTGACCGCTGGCGGTAACAGCGTCTGCGGCCAAATGCGGGTGAATCGTCTTACCTCACGAACGACGATGGTTTGAAACGCCGTCAGCAGAGCGTCCGTTTTCATGCGGCACCCTCCTTCCGTACCTGTTGCGCGTTTTCTTCCACCATTCGCACGAAGAGCTCTTCCAGACGGTTTGCCTTGGTTCTCATACTCAGTACCTTGATGCCCTGCTGTTCAAGCTCAATGAACATGCGATTCAGGCTGTGGCCTTTCTGGACCTCAACCAGCAATGCGCCCTCGTCATCGAGTCGACAATCAAAATTCGGCAGCTTGGGCGCCTGCTCCGGGGTCTCCTCACAATCCAGAACGAAGGTTTCAACACTGAGCTGCTTTAGCAGATCCCGCTTACTGGTGTTTTTCAGGATACGGCCATGGTCGATGATTGCGATGTTCCGACAGAGGGCCTCGGCCTCTTCCAGATAATGAGTCGTGAGGATGATGGTCGTGCCCTGACGGTTCATTTCCTCAAGGAACGCCCACATGGATCGACGTAGCTCTATGTCCACTCCGGCCGTTGGCTCGTCTAGGATGAGCAGTCTGGGCTCGTGAACAAGCGCCCTGGCGATCATCAATCGCCGCTTCATGCCTCCTGACAGCATCCTGGCCGGTGAATTGCGCTTATCCCAAAGCCCAAGTTTTTTTAGGTATTTCTCCGCCGATACTGCCGCCTTTTTGAGGGGGATACCGTAGTAGCCCGCTTGGGTGGTGACAATGTCATACACCTTCTCGAACTGGTTGAAATTAAATTCCTGAGGGACAACGCCCAAATTTAGCTTGGCGTCAGAAAGCTGTGAATCGATGTCCGCGCCAAAGACCCTGACCTTCCCCGACGTCTTGTTCACAAGCGAGCACACAATCCCGAGCGTCGTCGACTTGCCCGCTCCATTGGGCCCTAATAGTGCGAAGAAATCGCCTTCGCGAACTTTCAGATCAATACCTTTGAGAGCCGAGAAGCCGTCTCCGTATGTTTTGTGAAGACTTTCGATTTCCAGTGCGTAGGTCATAGGAATCCTGCGGATGTTGCGTCTCATGAATACCAGGGAGCAGAATTTCTCGCTCCGACAAACCGTTAGAAAGCTATAGGTTGTGCCAAACCAATGCGATTTCAAGGCGGTTAGAGAGGGTCGATTCGGAATGGCAGCCAGCTCACTAAAAGCTCAAACTGCGACAGGTTTCCCGATATGGGGTTTGGTGGGTCCTTATAATGCCGGTTACAACTAATTACAAAGTGTCCCGAGTGCTCGTAACCGGGGACAAAATGCGAGATCTGACGCAAGGATGTACGCCCAACCATGAACGCCGTTCACCCGAAATTATTGCTTGCCCCGCTAGCCACTCTTTTTCTACTCGGTGGTTGCTTTGGTGGCGACGGGGGGAGCAACGGTAACAATGCTAACAAAGGCAGAATCACACCTACTGGCATTTCAGGACTCACCTATCAAACCGCCAGCCAGCGCTCAAAAACCGATATAAACGGCCTTTACCGTTACTATCCAGGCGAAAGGCTAACGCTTTCGGTTGGAGACCTTCAGATTGCTGCCGACGTGCCTGTCGAACCCGTTGTTACACCACTGGAGTTTTTCCCAGAAGTCAGAGCTGCCCTTGAAGTCCCCGGCACCACAGCCGAGGGACTGCAGAGCCATCGCATTACCGAGCAACAGCTCATCAAAAGTTCTGCCTCTGTTGTAAACGTCACTCGGTTTCTTCTGGCATTGAACTGGCGGCTCAGAAACCCTGCCGGATCTGGCATCGACATCAGAGATCGCGTCATACAGCAGCTGAACGCTGCCCTACCTGGCTTATCGGCGCCCATTGATTTTACCGTCCCACAAAGCGAGTTTGCGTTTGAGGACGAAAGCACCCTGTCCCCCGCCAATCAACTTCTTGCGGAAATCTGCTTTTTTCCGCCGGGTGATGAGCTTTGTGAGGACCCGCCAACCCAGGCAATGATCGATAGCGCACCTCCCCTGCCGGAGAACGAGGAGGACATCGATCCAGACGAGGAATACAAGGAGCAATTGGAATCCAAGCGGGACCGGATTCTGAAAGCCATCCGCAGCCTGGAAGACGTGACCAACGATAGAGTTGAGGCTTATCTGTCCCAGGAGCTGGACATCATTTCCACTGAAATCGCGGTTGAGTATTACCTCGACGATTTTGTTGCTGACTACGCGGCATCGGATACGGCAATCAAGACCGTGACGGTGAAGAAAATCGCTGGCACGCCGAATCTGGCCGATATTGAAGCTGTAAGCACCAGGCCAGACGACGTCGTGGTCCACTCATTCGGATGGCAATCCGGTACGGTCGATTACTTTGTCGCGGGTGAATCTGGCGGGGAATCAGAAATACTAATTAACTTCAGACCAGTCGACACCTATCGATGGGTGAAAAAACAACTGCGGGTCGTTATCCGTTAAGTCGTCGCAATCCTTTGCGGTTGATGCCAGGGTTAGCCTTTAATCATCTGGGCAAGCGCCCATCGTGTTTCGGCTCCGGTCACATCATACATCGCCGGATCCAAGCCCTCCGTTCCTGCCGGTAAGCACTCGGAGATTGACATTGCGTCGCTCGACAACCGACCTTCATTGTACTTAGCCAGATCAATGATTTTGGCAGTTCGAAGCGGTTTCTTTGTCTCGTCGGTCATGACCATAACCTTAGGCCACAGACGCCTCTCTGCTGAGTGAGAAACCACGACTCCACGCTGACCACCATTGAGCTCTACCAGGCTGCCCGCAGGATAGATGCCCACCGCTGAGATGAATTTCTCAACCAGATCTTCCTGAAATTCAATGTTGCGAAGCTCGTACAGCAGACTCACGGCCTTTGCAGGAGTCAAAGGATCTGCCGGATACCGCGGTCCAACCAAAGATTCAAAATACTCTGCCAGTCCGGCTACCTTGGCCAGCAAAGGAATACGATCGCCACGAATACCCTCCGGGAAGCCGGAGCCATTGTGCCGTTCCCGGTGACCTTGTACGACGCTTAAAACTGCTCTCGAAACACCGGTGTCCGTCAGACAATCAACGCCTTTTTGGACGTAGGTTCGGTATACAGCGAAACTCTCTGAATCAAGCTTTCCCTCGTTCTCCAGGACTTCCTCTGGAAGAAACAGCTTACCCACCTGTGAGAGCAGGCAACCCATGCCAAGGTGATTTAGTAAGCCTTCGTTCAGACCCAGTTCACGGCCGCAAACCAGTGCCCAAACGGCAGTATTAAGTGAATGCTGGTAGGTAAAATCATCGTGGCGCCGAGTGCGAGTCAACCACAGGACAGCGTCCGGATTCCGGACAACGCTCGAGACAACCTTTTGCGTAACAGCGGCGAGACCCTTGAAGTCCGGAGTTCTTCTTTCGGCAACGTCCCGCAGCAGACCATTCATTGTCTCGTCAAGATCAACGAGAAGTTTCTGCGACACCTTCAACTCTTTTCTGAAGCTGACGGTCGACTCGTAAACAACCGGATCCTTGATATTCAATGGCGGGAGCTTGATTTCCTGCCGGCCAAGATCGCTGGCAGGCTTCACCTTGCCGAAGAGTGGCTTGATCGTTTCTTGCTGAGCACTTTGACGCGCCTCTGCGACGTCAACCGCCACCCACTTACAGTGGGATTTAAGGGCCCTTATGTCTTCATCAGACCGGATGTAAAAACCCTGAATCGGGAAGGGAGTCTGATGCCACGGGCGATCAAGATCGGAGACGAACATCCCGATCTGAAGATCGTGCACGAACACCTTTCTTTGCTGAACACCCACAGGGCACCTCACTTAATGGACTTCTTGATCGTTCCATTTTGCCGAAGTTGTGCGAAGAGTCCATTACATTATTGTATGGCTAAGTAACTCATGGGACACAGAAAGTAACCAAAACCATCAACAGGAAACAAAATGTATTCATGTGACGTAACACTCAAAACTAATTGGAACCGAAACCGTCACTCTTCCTCGCAAACGTCGTCCTCAAGTTGTGGAGGACGACTATCCAGGCGCCCTCTGATGCCCTTTCTGCTGTATATTGTGTAGGGAACAACAGATGCCCTCAGGTAATCCACATTTTCAAGTTCTTCGCCATTCCTTCGATTGGTCTGTGAAGGCTGGCAACTGACGGTCAACTCCAGGGCGGAAGAGATGTCCGTTATTTCCGCACCATCCTTCGAAGGATTAACCTGCATGCACGCTTGCTGGCCGTTCACCGGTGCTCCGGTCTCTGCCCATAGATCGCGCGCAGGATCGCCGCACGCCCGAATGCCATTGGCGCAGTTCTGCTGACCAGCCTCATCATGGGAGGCATCTACCAACCGCCATTTACGTTCACTGCACTGGGATGTCAGCGTCATCGGCGTGGATTGATCCTCCATAATCCACCAGTCCGGATAATCCGCCGTTTGCCAGGTGAGTTTGAACTGTCGCTCCTCCCCGGCTGAATTATTCGCCGGGAACACAGCATAGTGGGTGTAATAAGAGGCACAACCCGACACGAGTCCGACACACAAAAGACCGGTCGCGCTCCTGAAATATCTGAACATCGTCTGACTCATCGATTTTTTGGTTATTGAACACTGGTCGCTATTTGCAATTGCACGGGCAGGATCTTGTGTTACAGCGACTCTTCTTCGGCAAACTGCAATCCAAATCCGTCTATGGTTTTCCGTACAACCACCATATGCAGCACCGGCGCGGGCACCGGCAGACCTTGCACCTGGACAGTTAGATTGTCACCGATCGCGGGCTCGAAAGGCTCGGCCTCAACCACAATGAAAACGCCTCCATCAGAAATATCCCGGGTCGAAAACACAAATTCGCCCAACGTCTCGTGCACTACTTTCACTTTTGCACTCATAGCCGTCCGGTGATGTACCCGTCGATCGTTTCCAACCATTGCTGAGACGCCCACTTCTTTTTGTCGAGTTTCCAGGGTTTTCCGAAGCATAGCACTATTTCCTGGCGAAGTTATCGACGCCAGTTGACAGTTAACGTAATACAAATGAGAATTGTTGTTGTTTTACTTCAAAGTCAATTTCCGTTACTCACGAAAGAAACCTGAGCTTTTCAACAGAAAGGTAGACAGACAATGCGATTGAAATTTCTAGCGGCTGCGACCGCCCTTCTTCCTTTGATGCTCCCAGCCTCTGCCAGCGCGGATGGAGAGGTCAACATATACTCCTATCGTCAGGCGTATTTGCTTGAGCCACTGCTTGAGGCGTTTCAGGAAGAGACAGGTATTAAGGCCAACGTGGTGTTTGCTAAGAAAGGTCTCGCAGAGCGACTGGCTCGTGAGGGCAGAAACAGCCCGGCAGACATTGTCATGACTGTTGATATTTCACGTCTCAATGAATTGGTAGAGAAAGACCTTGTTCAGGCCGTTGACAATGACACGCTGGAACAGAATATCCCCGATAATCTGCGCCATCCGGAAGGTAAGTGGTTTGCCCTCACGACTCGAGGACGTCTGATCTTTGCTTCGAAGGACCGAGTTGAGGAAGGAGAGATCACAACCTACGAGGAATTGGCTGACGACCGCTGGGAAGACCGTATTTGCACCCGCAGCGGTAAGCATCCGTACAACATTGCTCTATTCTCATCGATGATCGCTCACCATGGTGAAGAGTACACGCAGCAGTGGCTCAAAGGCTTAAAACAGAATCTTGCGCGCAAGCCACAGGGTGGCGACCGCGACCAGATCAAGGCAATCCATGCTGGCGAGTGCGACTTGGCCATTGGCAACAGCTATTACTACGGCAACATGCTGGATGACGAGAATCAGCGTGAAGCCGCAGAATCTGTAAGACTGATTTTTCCAAACAACGAAGGGCGCGGAACGCACATCAATATCAGCGGCATTTCGATGACAAAGAGTGCACCAAACCGCGACAACGCTATCAGGCTCATGGAATTTCTGTCCGCACCCAAGGCCCAGCGGATCTATGCCGAAGCCAATACGGAGTATCCGGCCAATCCGGAAGTGAAGCCGTCTGGAATGGTGGCCGAATGGGGCAATATCAATCCTGACAGCCTGTCGCTGCAGGAAATCGCTGAGAACCGCGATGCGGCTGTGCGGATGGTCGATCGGGTCGACTACGATAACTGACCATTGTCCGTGAGATACCGGGGCGACAGTGCCCCGGTTTTCATTCGCCAGAAACAATTCGTTGCGGTGCACTGGCAAGGACTCTAGAATCCGCTCTTCGACCGATCCTCGCTGTCGATAATCACCGAACCAGGGAACTCTATGTCCGAGGCAGTGATTGCCAACGAGACCGAAGCGCCTCCAGCACTGCTGGCAAAACGGCCATCAAAACGCTGGCTGTTTTCGGCTGCGCTGACCACGGCCATTGTGGTACTTCCCGTTCTTTCTGTGCTGATCCTGGCTCTGTTCCCAGAAGAAAACATCTGGCCACACCTACTTGAAACCACCCTGCCCCGGTATCTGATTACCACGCTCCAGCTCATGCTCGGCGTTGCCGGTTTGACACTGCTGTTCGGCTTATCGTCTGCCTGGGCAGTCACAATGTGCGAATTTCCGGGGCGACGCTATTTCGAGTGGATCATGCTTCTTCCATTCGCCGTACCTGCGTATGTTATTGCGTATGTCTACACCAACCTTTTGGATTACGCCGGCCCGGTTCAAACTGCCCTGAGGGACTGGTTTGGCTGGCAGAATGCCGCGGATTACTGGTTCCCGGAGATCAGAAGCCTTGAGGGTGCCATCCTGATGATGGGGCTGGTTCTCTATCCCTATGTATTTTTGCTGGCGCGGGCTGCGTTTCTGGAGCAATCGCCGTCCCTGTTTCTGGTAAGCCGAAGTCTCGGCCGCTCGGCGATAAGCACTTTCATCAGCGTTGTCTTACCCATCGCACGTCCGGCAGTGGCAGTCGGGTTATCGCTGGTCCTGATGGAAACACTGAATGATTTCGGTACCGTAGACTTTTTCGCCGTTCAGACGCTCACCGCAGGCCTTTTCGATACCTGGATGAATCTGGGGAATCTGGGAGGCGCTGCGCAGATTGCGACGACCATGCTGGCGTTTGTCGTGATACTGGTAACGCTGGAGCGCTATTCCCGCCGCAGACAACAACAGTTTGCCGTACGGGATAATCGAGAACCCATTCGACGCTTCACCATGTCGTTTCCGAGACAGATGATTTGCCTCCTGGTCTGCGTCCTGCCCGTCATTTTCGGTTTTCTGATTCCCGCTCTGACGCTGGGTAACTACGCGTGGGAGTACTTTGACGAGAGCTGGAACAGCACGTTTGTTCGAAACACTTTTAACAGCCTGTTTTTGTCCGGTACAGCCGCCCTCACCACCTTATCTTTAGGTGTCATCCTTGCGTACAGCCGTCGTTTGCATGACACCAGAGGCATGCAAGTCATGATGCGACTCTCCAGTCTCGGTTACGCAATGCCCGGCGCCGTTCTTGCGGTTGGCGTGATTGTTCCACTTGCTGGCTTTGATAACTGGTTTGACGGTTTAATGAGGGACTATTTTGGATTCAGCAGTGGACTCCTGTTGAGTGGAACCGCTTTTGCCCTGATCTTCGCCTACACCGTCCGCTTTCTGGCCGTGTCGGCGGGCAGCGTTGAGAGCGCGCTGCAGAAAATAACGCCCAGCATGGACATGGCATCACGCTCCCTCGGTCATACGCCCGGCCAGACGCTGGTGAAAGTTCATCTGCCGATTCTGCGGGGGACGCTGGTTACCGCAGCACTGGTCGTTTTCGTGGACGTAATGAAAGAGCTGCCAGCGACGCTCATTCTGCGGCCATTCAACTTTGAAACGCTGGCGACTTATGTTTACCAGTTTGCTTCTGATGAACAACTTGCCAGGAGTGCACTGCCGGCGCTGATCATTGTCCTGGCAGGCATCGTTCCGATCATCCTGATGAGCCGATCCATATCGAAAACCCGGTCTATAGGTTGATGACCATCGGGGCATGATTTGCTCTAGAAGCTTGCTCTGGACCGAATATCCTGCACCACAAAGCGTCCCTGAAAAACCGCCGCTGGCCTCTGGGATGGCTCTACCGTTGGCTCGCCACAATAAACCTCTGCCACCAGCGAGAGTCGGCCCTTTCCGTGGCGTGCCAGACTTTTTCTGAAGCGGTCCGGCACTTCACCACCCGGAAGCCGACAGAGCGCAAAAAAATCACCGTCGACTGGCTCAAGGTGTTCAATTTCCCCCACCTGGATCACAACGTTACCCTCTAGACCAAGATCCATGAGCACGAGCTCAACCAGGCCCCAGGCAGAAATCACTGCAACGGAGTAGACACTACCACCGAATCCGGTGCCCTGATGATTGTGGTTTGGCTGGAGAGGTGCACTTACCAGAAGTGCGTGGCCATCGTAGGATTCCAGACGAACGCCCAATGCCTGCGATAGCGGAATGCTGTCCTGAATTCTTCTTTGAAAGCGGCCTAACTGGGTCATAATCCCTCCTGGATATGCCCAGTTTAGGCTCGACTTTCGGGTTTCCCTATGCGACTTACGTAGGGAGGAATCCCCTGATTACTGCCAGATTACCGGCTGACGTTTTGAGTACCACTGATCAACCTTGTCCTCGTACGCATCTTCAACAACGTTGCGCTTGAGTTTCAAAGTTGGCGTCAGGAAGCTGTTCTCAATGGACCACTCGTCACTGACCACGGTAATGAAGGCCAGTTGCTCGTGTGGATCAACCGTCTTGTTTACGTCTGTAATCAGCTGTTTGAAGCTTTCTTCAATGTCTTTGCGGAACGCCTCGTCGGCCATCTTGGGTCGAATCTCCTCGCCCAACATAACCAGCGCATGTGGCTGTGTCTGGTTGGCACCCGAGACACAGACCATCTCAATCGCTTCGTGAGACATCAAGCGATTCTCGATTGGCGCAGGCGCAATGTATTTGCCTTTGCTGGTCTTGAACATTTCCTTGATACGGCCAGTCAGACGCAGACGGCCCATCTCGTCAATCTCGCCTTTGTCACCGGTTTTCAGGAAACCGTCCTCAGTAAAGGTTTCCTTGGTCTTCTCTTCGTCCTTGTAGTAGCCCATCATTGTGGCGGGGCTCTTGACCAGCACTTCGCCTTCGTCGCTGATTTTAACCTCGACACCTGGCGCAGCTTCACCCACATAGCCAGTGCGCGAGCGGCCGGGCTTGTTCATATGTGAGTAGGCAAAGTTTTCGGACATGCCGTAGCCTTCAAGAAGCTCCAGTCCCAGCGCCCGGTACCAGTCAAGCACATCGTGTGACAGCGGCGCTGAGCCACTACCAGCCAGTTTGACCTTATTGAGCCCTAGGCCTTTCAGGACCTTCTTCTTAATCAACTTGTTGACCAGGGGTACTTTCAACAGCTTTTCCAGCTTTTCTTTGGGCAGTTTCTGCAGAACGCCGTGCTGGAACTTAACCCAGAGACGCGGAACGGAGAGGAACAGTGTTGGCTGGGCCCGCTGCAGATCCTGCACGAAGGTGTCGAGAGACTCTGCAAAGAACAACTGGAACCCCGAGTAAAGAGATCCCAGTTCCACATAAGTTCTTTCAAATACGTGCGCCAGTGGCAGGTAAGAAAGCATTCTCTCTTCCGGACCTACGCCCAGGACTTCGGCACCACCAGTCGCCGCAAACGCCATGTTTCCAAAGCTGAGCATGACGCCTTTCGGGCGCCCGGTACTTCCTGACGTATAAACAATCGTCGCCAGCTCATCAGCATCACGATGCACCTCACCCTCCAGAGGAGGATATTTGGCAATGATATCGTCCCAGGTCTCAAAGTCGTTGGGTGGGCTCAAGGGATAAGAAATGCAGCGCACGGACTCGGGCACACCCGGTTTCATCATGTCCCAATCGTCGAGCTTTCCGACGAACAATACCTCGCATTCGCTGTGGTCGAGGATGTAATTGACCGTATCAGCGTTCAGAGTCGGATATAGAGGAACGGAAATATGCCCGGCCATCCAGATTGCCCAGTCGGACATTATCCACTGCGCACAGTTCTTGGACAGAATGCCGACACGGCTTTTCTCAGGCAGGTTGAGAGACTTCAGATACGACGCCATGCGGCGGGCTTCCTCGACCGCACGCTTCCAGGTGTACTCGACGACCTTGTCATCACCGATCGGCTGAGTCAGGTACAGGGAATCGGGTATTGCCTTTTCCCAGTGGTAGACCATATCGAGAGGGAGTTTATTGGTGGTGTCCATGGACCTTCCTTGCTTGCTGTTTTTTATGGTGTTTACGTTGTGTGCGTCTCATGACGCGACCTCTTTACGGGCCTAATTCTGTTCTAAACGGGTCTAAATCAGTTTTGGTTTCATCCGATTTATCGATTTTTATATTCTTAAGCTTTCAGGCACTGACGATTAAGACTTTAGTCGGACATTCGACCACATTCTACGTCATGAAAACGTGACGAATCTAAAACTATTCACCTCGGGCCTTCGAATACCGGAATACCCCTCCGAAGGCGCGTCTTAAAAGGTACATCGCCAGACCATCCAAGCCAACAGATTGTCCAAAATTCTCCATTTTTGGCCCGAGATCTCAACGCGCCTTTAGTTTGGCCACTGCACCTTTCGAGTTATCCCAAACTTATGCACAGATAAATCACAACTTTTCAACACAAGATATAGTGGTTTTGATTTTCTTCACTCAACAGTGGGATTCAAAAGGAATTCTGAAACTTGCAAGGGGGCTGTGATAAATTTTCCCTCAACTGGCCGCGAGTCCTATAGTTCTCTTCTTGTTCACAGAACACTATATCCTGTTATACTGGATCCAATACGCCCATACATGGTGTGTCGCACACCTGTCACACGCCATTGCTGGCACGTGAGTGCGAACAGGCCGCAACGAGGGCCGGAAGCATCTCGACAGAGGCTTTTCTAAAACGAAACCAGGCCGGGGCAGCCAATAGGAAACACCAGATCTTGTGTTTCAATAATCCGGTGAAGGACGTATTTTTCAACAAGGGGCATGGCAAGCCGGAACAACACGGTGGCCATAACGAAGAACGATCATTTGATATCGAGGGTGGCAATGAGCGCTAAAGCACAGGCAGTGATAACAACAATTCCAATGCAGGAAGCGTCTATCGACATTTGGAACAGCAAATACCAGCTTAAGACCAAAACTGGCGAACCGGTCGATAAGGATATCGAAGCTACCTATGAGCGGGTTGCCACCGCCCTTGCGCAGGTTGAAGCCAAGGCAAACCGCTCGAAATGGATGAAAGACTTCATCTGGGCTTTGCGCAACGGCGCGATCCCGGCTGGTCGGATTACGTCCAATGCCGGCGCCGAAGCTCACAAGCCTGCCACCTCAACCATCAACTGCACCGTTTCGGGTTCCGTTCAGGATTCCATGAACGATATCCTGGAAAAGAACCACGAAGCTGGTCTGACGCTGAAAGCAGGCTGCGGGATCGGCTACGAATTCTCCACTCTGCGCCCGAAAGGCGCTTATGTAGCGGGTGCAGGTGCCACCACGTCCGGTCCTCTATCCTTTATGGATATTTTCGACCGCATGTGTTTCACCGTGTCTTCAGCCGGTGGTCGACGCGGCGCTCAGATGGCCACTTTCGACGTTCACCACCCGGATGTCATCGACTTCATTCAGGCCAAGCGTGAAGACGGTCGTCTGCGTCAGTTCAACCTGTCTTTGCTCATCACCGAGGACTTTATCGAAGCCGTGCGAAATGGTGACGACTGGCATTTGTCCTTCCCGGTTACAGAAAAAGAAGTGGAAGACGAAGGGCTGGACCTGTCCGACGAGACCCAGTTTGTATATCGCGATTTTCCGATCCAGAAAGGTTATGTGGTCAATGGCGAAGGCAAAGTAGCGTGTAAGATCTACCGCACCCTGAAAGCCCAGTTTATCTGGGACACCATCATGACCAGCACCTACGACTACGCCGAACCGGGCTTCATCCTGATCGACAAGGTCAACCAGATGAATAACAACTGGTTCTGCGAGGACATCAGAGCGACCAACCCGTGCGGCGAGCAACCTCTCCCGCCTTATGGGAGCTGCCTGCTGGGCTCGGTAAACCTGACGATGTTCGTAGACTATCCGTTTACGGACAAAGCCAGCTTCAACTATGAGAAGTATCGTAAAGTAGTGGGTATTTTCACCCGGATGCTGGACAACGTAGTAGAAATCAACGGTCTGCCCTTGGATCAGCAACGCCACGAGATCACCAACAAACGTCGTCACGGCATGGGCATTCTCGGCTTGGGTTCCACCCTGGCAATGCTTCGCATGCCCTATGGTTCACCTGAATCTGTTCAGTTCACCGAGGACGTCGTTCGGGAAATGGCCGTGGAAGGCTGGCGTCAGTCCCTGTCGCTGGCTGAGGAAAAAGGACCCGCACCGATCATGGACGAGGACTTTGAAATCACGCCGAAGATGCTGTCCAGGTGCCCCCAGTTAAGCGAAGACGGCTTCAATCTTGGCGACAAGGTAAAGGGCAAGGTTCTACATGCCAAGTACAGTCGCTACATGCAGAAGGTGGCAAGTGTCGAGCCAGAACTCGTTGAGAAGCTGGCTGAAAAAGGTGGACGCTTTACGCATCACACCTCCATCGCGCCGACAGGCACCATCAGCCTGTCACTGGCCAACAACGCCAGCAACGGCATTGAGCCGAGTTTCTCGCACCACTATGCTCGAAATGTCATTCGCGAAGGTCGCAAAACCAAAGAGAAAGTGGATGTTTTCTCCTTTGAATTGTTGGCGTACCGTCACCTGGTAAATTCTGGTGCGATGCCCTTCTCAGAGGAAGAAGATAAGCGTCTGCCTCATTATTTCACCACGTCGGACGACGTCACACCGGCCCAGCACGTGGACATTCAGGCGGCAGCTCAAATCTGGGTGGATTCTTCGATTTCTAAAACCGCAAACGTGCCGACGGACTTTGCGTATCAGGACTTCAAAGACATTTACATGTACGCCTACGACAAAGGCTTGAAGGGATGCACAACTTTCCGGTTCAATCCGGAAGCTTTCCAGGGTGTATTGGTCAAAGAAAAAGATTTGGAGAACACCCTGTATGAATTTACGTTGGACGATGGCAGTAAAGTGACTCTTAAGGGCAACGAAGAAGTCGAGTACGATGGCGAGCTGCACAGCGCTGCGAACCTTTTCGACGCCCTCAAAGAAGGCACTTACGGAAAATACTGAACCGGACCACCGATACAGGACAAAGACCATGACCGTTAAAATCAGCAACAAAATCGTCGGTTACCGGGTAGCAAAGGCAGACCCGGAAGCGGCACAGGAAGCACCGGCAGCTGCGCAGGAACTGAAACCGGTTCAGATGAACGAAAACATCGAGCGTCCGGACTTTCTGCTGGGCACAACTTACAAGATCAAGCCTCCGGTCGCGGAGCATGCGATGTACATTACGATTAATGACATCCTGCTCAACGAAGACACGGATCACGAGAGCCGTCAGCCCTACGAGGTGTTCATCAATTCAAAATCGATGGAACACTTCCAGTGGGTCATCGCGCTCACCCGCGTTATCTCCGCAGTGTTCCGCAAAGGTGGGGATGTGACCTTCCTGGTGGAAGAGCTTCGCAGCGTCTACGACCCCAATGGCGGCTACTTCAAGAAAGGCGGTGTTTTCATGCCATCGCTGGTCGCAGAAATTGGTGCCGTGATTGAAAAGCACCTGAAGGCGATAGGCCTTCTGGAAAGCGAGGAAATGAGCGAGACCACCAAGCGGATTCTGGCCGAGAAGCGTGCTGAATTTGAATCCAGCCAGGCGACGGCTCATAACGACGACACAGCGAGCGACTATCCGCCAAACGCCACCATGTGCGGTAAATGCAGTACGAAAGCAGTGATTGTGATGGATGGCTGTGCCACCTGCCTCTCCTGTGGCGACAGTAAGTGCGGTTAATCTAATCTGGCAGGTAATCGGAAAAGCCCGGTGCGCACGCATCGGGCTTTTTTGTGGGTCAAGGAATCATCTACTGAGGCAAATCCGGGACATTGAGCATGTAGGTGTTCAGAATACTCTCAAATGTCTCATCCTCTTTCATTGAATCCAGTGCCGTGTTGAACTTTTCCACATACGCCGGATCCACCGTGCGGCGTGAAAAAGCAACATAGGTTGGTGATGTCGAGACGACGAGCGGTTGCCCGGTCTCCTCATTTCGAACGATATGAATCGCATCTTCCATACCCATATCCTTCACATAATGCATGGTGGGCAGCAGGTCGCCGATGAACACGTGCGTGCGACTCGCCTCCAGCAATTTGAGATTACGAGGGATCGTTTGGGACACCTCCAATGATTTGAAGGGCGGATCCTTGAGCATCTCGTCGAACCTTTCGCCATAGTAGTACCCAAGCTGAATGCCTACTCGCAATTCAGGCGCCTCCGTCAGTTCGGGAGACAGGGTCATGGGCTTGTTGGCAAAAAAAACGTAGGTTTCATCCATCAGGACCGACTGATGATAACGACCCCACTGCTCACGCTCTGCGGTTTTACCGGCGTTAAACGCAGCGTCTGCATTGCCCTCTGAAACTTCTTTAAGAACACGCTTCCAGGGGTAGATCGCAAATTCCACCTCATGCCCAGTACGACGCACTGCTTCTCGGATACCCTCTACCAGAATGCCGGTGACCTCTCCATCGTCATTGGTGTAGGCAAGAGGTGGATTCTCCAGGGTACGCATCTGAAGCGGCACATCTGGCAGGGGATGGAGACGCTCATTCTGCGTGTCCGCCAGAGCGGGAGAGAAAGAAAATTGGCACAAAAAGATCATCAACAGTCTGCGAACTGTTGTGAACTTCCCCTTTTTCAAGATTTCTTGATTGGTCACCACTGCCCAACCTCTTTCAAACACGCTCAACGATCTTATTCTTGATTCATCACTCAAACTTAATATACGCCGGAAAACGGACTTTTGCGCGAATATGAGGTTGCTTCTTGTGGAGAAATGTAAAAACACCTGGGCCCTTCCCTGATCGAATAACGATTACGAGCCCTTTACGCTGATAATCCAAGTCGGGATGCACAAACTAGGTTACGACTGGTTATCGCATGTACGAAACCTAGACTTATTCATGACCCGTCAATCACGCCTCAAACAGCCGTGGCACCGCCGTCCAGGGGTAAAGCGACACCGGTGGTAAACCGAGCGCCGTCTGAGCACAGGTAAAGTACCGCCGCGGCAATTTCCTCGGCCGTACCCAAACGCCCTACCGGGTGCATTGCCGCCGCATATTCTGCCTTCCGGGGGTCACTTGCGGCGGCACGACGAAACATATCCGTGTCGATCACAGCCGGGCAGACAGCGTTTACCCTTATGCCCTTCTTCGCGTATTCAACAGCCGCAGACTTCGTCAAACCGATCACAGCGTGCTTGCTTGCGCTGTAAATACTCATTTTGGGAGCGGCGCCCAAACCGGCGATCGACGCGGTATTCACGATGGCTCCGCCTCCGTGGGTGAGCATCACTGGGATCTGATGCTTCATGCAGCGCCATACCCCTTTCACATTCACGTCGATAATCTGGTCAAAATCGGACTCGTGACCGTCCGCCAGCTTTTGCTGTTCGATTTCAATACCCGCGTTATTGAACGCATAATCAAGTCGGCCAAATTTATCGACTGCCGCGGCCACCATCCCTTGAACATCCTCATCCCGGGTGACGTCACAATGAACATAGACAGCCTGACCTCCGTCTGACTCAATCTCAGCCGCAACGGCTTTGCCAGACTCGTCATCAATATCCGCCACAATTACAGCGGCACCCTGCTCCGCGAACGCAACGGCCGTGGCTCGGCCAATACCTGCAGCCGCGCCGGTGACGATTGCGACCCGATGTTCAAACATTCTTTCCATCCCTTTCACTCCTTTAAGCGTGGTAATGGCTAAGACTAGATACTTCAGGACCCAACGGGAAATGGTGTCTGCTTATGTCTGTCCATAAAACAGACTGATGCAGCCACAGATGCAAAACCGGTATTGTAGGCAATAATGAGTTCAAACCAATCGAAAGAGGAGCGCAGCATGTCCATTCAGACGGAATTGCAAGCCACGATTCGGGATTTGGTACAACCAGGCAAAGGCATTCTGGCAGCCGACGAAAGCCACCCGACCATTGCCAAGCGCTTCCAAGCGGTGGGTGTAGAGAATACCGTCGAGACGCGCCGTGAATATCGCAGCATCATTTTCTCAACGCCTGGCCTCGGACAGTACATCAGTGGCGTTATCCTGTTCGAGGAAACCCTTGAGCAACAAAGTACCGATGGCACGCCAATGCCTGAAATGCTTGCCGCTCAGGGAATCGTGCCAGGCATCAAAGTGGACAAGGGTAAAGGCCCTCTCAATAATGCGCCCGAAGAGGAGATTACGTTCGGTCTGGACGGTCTTGAATCCCGCCTCCAGGACGCTAAAGAGCTCGGCGCCCGCTTCGCAAAATGGCGCTGCGTTTTTCACATCACGGATTCCCTACCCTCCAAGCTGGCCATCGCCGCAAATGCTGAAACGCTTGCCCGATATGCCGCCGCCTGCCAATCCCTGGGTATCGTGCCCATTGTAGAGCCAGAGGTGCTTATTGACGGCAATCATTCCATAGAACGGTCCGGCTTTGTGAATGAGGAAGTGATTCGGGAAGTCTTTAACCAACTTGCATTGCATCGCGTCGTGCTTGAGTTGATGATTTTGAAACCGAGCATGGTAACCCCAGGTAAGGCCGCACCGAAAGCCAGTCCGGACGACGTCGCTAACGCCACTATTCGAACCTTCCGCCGATGTGTCCCCGCGGCGGTACCCGGCGTTTTCTTCTTGTCCGGAGGTCAAACTCCGGAGGAGGCTACGGCAAACCTGAATGCGATGAACAGCCACATTGGACTGCCTTGGACGATGACCTTCTCCTATGGTCGCGCACTTCAGGAACCGGCCCAGCATGCCTGGGCAGGAAAAGCTGAAAATGCAGAAGCGGCACATCGCGCCATGCACAAACGTGCGGAGCTAAACGGAGCCGCCTCAACGGGCAATTATTCGGCGACAATGGAAAGCGCCGAGTGAATCCTAGTGGTAGAGTCGAGGAAGAGTATCGGGCTGCCCTCAGCAGCCCGAGACACAGCTTCCCTTGCTATTGAACGACATGGTTTTTCCGCTCAAAGGCACTTGAACGGTCGCTTGCGACGCTGCGATAAACGATTCGGTCCTACTCCCCTTTACGACTTTACCCATTTCAGTCGCCGCCTCGTTGGCATGAGAGGCAATCACAGACGCCGGTTTAATGAGCTCGTTGACGACATACGCGGCCTCCGATGGACCGGTGGTGTAGGTGTCTCCGATGTTCATCACCACCAGCTGCGGCCCGTAATGGTCACCGACAACGGTTTTCTGTTCCGCTGTAATGCCGGTATCACCCGATAAATAAACCACCAGGCCATTGGAAAACGTCACGACGTATCCGGTGGGCGGCCCCACATTTGCGCTTACCCCCGCCGCGGCCAGGTGCTCGGCCAGAGGTCCTGTCAGAAAGGACGGTGAAACACCATTGCTGTGTACCGCCGGTACCGTGGTGAATGTGACGCCCCCAATGGATTTGCTGGCTCCGAAGCGTACGAGGGCAGATTTGTCTGCCGCACCGCCTGCCTGCTTCAGTTTCGCAGCAAAAAAGGCAGGCATTTCGCTCCCCGTTAGAATGGTCGAATTCTTTGCCACGGCGATATCCACCGTATTCGACTGAGGCAAGGTTGACACCGGCGTGTCCGGGCTTGCGCAGGTGCCTGAGTTTACCGCTGTCAATCGACGATCGCCGACATGGTCTCCGTGCATGTGGGACACGAGAATGACGTCAATATCCCCCAGCCGTGGGTCCTCGGGCCCCGCAACCGTGCGCCCGGCATCGTAAAGAATTCGAGTGCCGTTGGGGTCTTCAAAAATCAGTGCTCTGTCCCGGCTGCAGAACTCACCGTCATGGCTTCCCAGCGGTGTCACCTTAACCAGCTTATCATTGGCCGACGCGGCTCCGGCCGAGAGGATAATCATTACGACGGCCATGAGCCCTGCTCTCAGTAGCCGGGTACACTCATTCAGGCTGCGATGTAGTACAGGTGAAGGGTGTCGAACAGATTCCATGTTGCCTCCATTGCGCTGTTGGTTATGTATAACTCATAGTACGCAACGAATGACAAAGTAATGCAGTCGAGAGGCAGTCTTTTGTACGTCAGGCAGCCCTGGCTTTATCGGTCTGCCTCAAACACGCGAGCATAGGCGCCACTTCACGAATTTTGCGAGCAGCCGGCCAGAGCTTTTCTGCTTCTGCGTATTCCAACTTGAGATAATTCAACCACTGTTTGAGACGGCCCGTCACGTAGCGATCTTCCAGACGGGTTTGCAGCGCTGTCGCGTAGCCATCAATCAGCCCAACGACCTCCTGCCAAGTAAGCGCGACCGCAGTTGTGCCTTCCTGGCTGGCTTTAATTTGTCGGGCAAGGTCTGGGCGAGCAATCAGACCTCGCCCGATCATGACATCATCGCAGCCGGACACCTCACGACATCTCCAGTAATCTGCGACGGTCCAGATTTCGCCGTTGGCAATGACTTTCGTGCTCACAGCCTCTCGCACCTTTGAGACTTCTTCCCAGTAGGCGGGCGGCTTATACCCATCCACTTTGCTACGAGCGTGAACCACTATTTCGGAAGCGCCGGCGGCTTCCAGGGCCTGCGCGCAGGCAACACCCATCGATCGGTCGTCGTATCCCAGTCGCATTTTTGCTGTAACCGGAATATGGCCCGGAACAGCGTCGCGAACGCTGGCGGTGATGGCATGCATCAATTCAGGCTCGCGCATCAAAACGCAGCCACCTTTATGTTTGTTGACCGTCTTCGCTGGGCATCCGAAATTAATGTCCACCTGATTCGCACCCAATTCTGCAGCTTTCCGGCCGTGCTTCCCCATCTGAAGCGGATCGGAACCCAATAGCTGAACAGCAACCGGCGTACCTACACGTGTCACGCACTCTCGCTCGAGTTCTGGCGCAAACTTGTGAAACACACGGGGTGGCAACATGCCGTGGGTAACACGAATAAATTCGGTCACGCACCGATCGATTCCGCCAACGGCAGTCAGCGTTTCACGTATCGGTGCATCCACCAGGCCTTCCATTGGAGCAAGAATAATTCGCATAGGGGGTTAGAAACCGGTCAAAAATCAGACAGGCCGCAATTGTAAAGAGAATGCGTTTGACTGAACAGTGTCTGTGAGGCGCTAGGTCAGCTTCTCAATGCCCGAGAACTTGCCCGAATCGTCAAATGAAATGCAGAAACTGCCGCGAATGCCGTCTCGGAGGAAAAAGCGGGAGAGAATACGGGCCGGGAAACGGACAGAGCGTCCGTCCCGGGCCGTTGTATGGACATCGTGAGCCGTGCCCTGATAGAGCTTGATCCATTCATCAGGGCTAATTTCAACGTCCACAATGATCTGTTGCATGGCGCTAAAGTCAGTTCGCCAGTTCAAGCAGCAGTCGATTCAACCGGCTCACGTAAGAGCCCGGATCCGCCAGCTGTTCACCACTGGCAAGTGTCGCCTGATCCAGCAGAACCGCTGACAGCTCGCCGAAGCGCTCTTCACCCTGCTCTTTTTCCAAACGCTGCACCAGCGGATGCTCAACATTGATTTCAAAGATCGGCTTGCTATCCGGCACCTTCTGTCCCGCAGCTTCCATGATCTTTTTCATCTGAGCGCCCATGTCGAAATCACCGACGACCAGGCACGCCGGCGAATCGGTCAGCCGGTTGGTGACCCTTACGTCCTGAACCCGATCTTCCAGAGCAGCCTTGATGCGCTCCAGAAGCTCCTTGTGTTCCTTGGTCGCTTCTTCCTGATGCTTCTTGTCTTCTTCGGTTTCGACCTCGCCAAGGTCAAGCTCGCCGCGAGCCACGTCCTGGAACTGCTTGCCATCAAATTCAGTCAGGTAACCCATCATCCACTCGTCGATGCGGTCAGAAAGGATCAGTACCTCAACGCCTTTCTTCCGGAAAACTTCCAGATGTGGGCTGCTCTTGGCTGCGGTAAAGTTGTCAGCGGTGATGTAGTAGATCTTGCTCTGACCTTCCTTCATCCGGCCAATGTAGTCTTCCAGTGAAACATTCTGGGTGGATTCGCCCGTGTGGGTGGAGGCGAAGCGCAGCAGACTACCGATTTTCTCGCGGTTGCCGAAGTCTTCAGCAGGACCCTCTTTGATCACCGTACCGAACTCGTCCCAGAACTTCTGATACTGCTCTGGCTCTTTCTTGGACAGCTTGGACAGCATATCCAGAACACGCTTGGTCACCGCAGTACGGATGCTCTCGACGGTGCTGTCGTTCTGCAGGATCTCACGGGAGACGTTCAACGATAGGTCGTTGGAATCGATGACACCCTTGGTGAATCGCAGATAAAGCGGAAGGAACTGCTCCGCATCGTCCATGATAAACACCCGCTGGACGTACAGCTTCAAACCTCTTGGAGCTTCACGGTTGTAAAGGTCAAATGGCGCCCTGCCCGGGATGAACAGCAAACTGGTGTAGTCGAGCTTGCCTTCTACCCGATTGTGGGACCAGGTCAGAGGATCTTCGAAGTCGTGGGCAATGTGCTTGTAGAATTCCTTGTACTCTTCATCCTTGATTTCACTACGAGACAGTGTCCACAGGGCTGTCGCGTCGTTGACGGTCTCGTCTTCAGGCTCTTTGCCTTCTTCCGCTTCCGTTTTCATGACCACGGGGAACGAAATGTGGTCTGAATACTTCTTAACGAGCCCTCTCAAACGGAATCCGTCGGCAAACTCTTTCGCATCTTCTTTCAGATGCAGCACAATTTTCGTGCCCCTTTGATCCAGGGAGACCGGCTCAATCGTGAATTCGCCATCGCCCTTGGATTCCCAATGGACGCCCTCTTCCGCAGGTGTGCCGGCTCGACGGGTAAAGACTTCAACAGAATCCGCGACGATGAACGCCGAATAGAAACCGACGCCGAACTGACCGATCAGCTTGCTGTCTTTTTTCTCGTCACCTGATAACTGCCTCAGAAACTCCGCAGTGCCGGACTTGGCGATGGTACCCAAATTCTGAATGACATCGTCCCGGCTCATGCCAATACCGTTATCGCTTAGCGTCACGGTATTGTTTTCGGCATCAAAGTCGAGGCGAATTTTCAGGTCGGGATCACTTTCAAACAAACTGTCGTCTTTCAGGGCCGCGAAGCGAAGTTTGTCTTCTGCATCCGACGCATTGGAAATGAGCTCACGAAGGAAGATTTCCTTGTTGGAGTACAGGGAATGGATCATCAGGTTAAGCAGTTGCTTAACTTCGGTCTGAAAACCCAGGGTCTCTTTTTGTGTCTCAACCGTCATGGCTATCTGGTCTCCTGACTACTGGTTAACATGAGCGCCGGCGCTCCGGCTGTTGCATGGTGTCAGAAGTGGGGACTGCCGCCCGGTTTTCAAGCCCTAATCTTCTAGCAAAAAGTGGGCTCGCGCCGTTGCAATCGGCTGCGCACGAGATTTTTGCCAGGCGGTAATCATGACGTTTGCCACTCGATTACCCTGACGGGTCAGCTGACATTCGGCGAAGGTCTCGCGATCGAGCCCGGCCCTGAGATAATCCAGCGAAAAATCAACAATACGCGGCATGCGAAGGGCTTCCTGGGCCATCATCAGATATATCACAGCAGACAGCTCCATGAAGCCACCTATGACACCGCCATGGATGGCAGGCAGTATCGGGTTGCCCAGATTCTGCTCTTTCCTCGGCAGGCGAAATATCAGGTCGTCGCCAAACCGATCGCATTCCATGCCGATAAACTTCGCATAGGGAATACTTTCCAACATGCGCGAAAAATCACCGGTTTCCTGGGTGAAGCGGAGTATTTCTGGATCAGTCATGCGTCGCGCTTCTCCCCGGTGATCAGATCACGGTAGGCCTTTGGCGTTGCGTCCTGTCCGATTCTCATAAACGTGCCGACGCAGTTGGCAATGGTTTCTCCCGATTCCTGGTACGCCTCGCAGCGGGTGAAAATAATGTTACGAGTGATCTTGTAGGTTTCCGCCTTAGCAAACACCGGCCTGTGAGGCTCGGCAGGGCGCATGTAGTCAACCCTCAGATCCAGTGTGGGACAAAGCTCGAAGTCCTCCAGGGCGCACATGATGACCGAACCAGAGGCAGTATCCATCAAGGTGGTGATTGCACCGCCATGAATGACGCCGGTATCGGGATTACCGATAATTCGGTCACTGTAGGGCAATCTGAGAATCAGCTCCCCTTCTGAGGCGGATTCCACTGCCAGTCCGAGCTCACATCCCTGATTAAGCGTACCGATAAAGCGACGGACACGGTCCATTCGCACGGAGTCTTTCATAGCAACATCTACTCAAGTGAATGTCAGTCTTTAGCGTCAGGTTCTGCTTTCCTGGAACCAGCCTTCAACGACGGGTCCTCGAACACCTTGCCGGAACGCAAAGCCTGAAGCGCGTCAGATCGGAATTCCCGTCGATACAGGATGATCACGATGAAGGTCGATGCACCGATGAACACCAGTGGATGAATGAACCACGACACGACGGCGAGCGCATAGTAATACGATCGCAGCCCCAGGTTAAAGGCATCTCCCGCGAGATTGCACACGTTTGCCGCGCTTCGGGCAAACGCCTCGCGGGCCGCAGGGCTCACCTTGGTGTCGCTAGCCAGCGGCGCACTTCCTATCAGCACGGCGAGAAAATTATACATCCGCATTGACCATGTAAATTTAAAGAAGGCATAGATGAATATCACCATCAGGACCACCATCCGCATTTCCCAGATTTCGCGGGACGGCAAAGTGCCAAAAGGCATGGTGCTGAAAACCTCCATGACTTCCTGAGTGTATCCGAGCGCGGTAATGATACCCGCCAGAATTAGGAGACAACTCGACGCGAAAAAGGCGCCATTGCGCTCCAGATTCCCGACAACGGACGCATCAGAAATGCGGTTCTCGCGGAACAGCATCACCTTCATCCAGTCTTCCCGATATAAATCGAGCGTGTTCGACAGACACGGACGTTTATCCGCTTTGCGCTTCGAATATTCCGTATAACCCAGCCAGCAGATCAGGAACCAGATCAGCGCAATAACTTCCAGATAATTACCCATGCAGGTTGTTCCATTCGAATGGCAAAAATGATGGCTCAGAGAATAACCGATTGACGACAGGCCCTCTAGCGTACATCTGTCGTATCCAGGGGGACTGAACTGGCCTCGGCTGTGTTATAAACTCGGGCTATACACCCGCAAACGCGTTGCCGTTACGCATTAAGGAGCACATCTGGATGAAGTTCTCTCGTTTGTACACCGTGATTATCGCAGGATTGGCCGTTTTTTGGCTGTCCTCGTGTACGGTCAATCCGGTCACCGGGGAAAAGCAGCTTTCGTGGATTTCTGAAGGCGAAGAACTGGCAATGGGCGCAGAGCAGTACGAGCCCACACAGCAGACTCAGGGTGGACAGTTCTACCTGGACCCCGAGCTAGGGCTTTATGTTCAGCAGGTCGGCCAGAAGCTTGCGGCTGTCAGTGACCGCCCGGACCTCCCATACGAATTCGTCGTTCTCAATAGTGGCGTCCCAAACGCATGGGCGCTGCCAGGCGGCAAAATCGCCATTAACCGCGGACTGCTGACCGAACTGGAGGACGAAGCGCAACTGGCATCCGTACTCGGACACGAAATTGTTCACGCGGCGGCCCGCCACAGCGTCCAGCGCCTGCAGCAAAGTACGCTGATCAGCATCGGCGTTGCCGGACTGGGTTTTGCCATATCGGACAACGAGTGGGCCAGCCTCATCATGGGCGGCGCTGCCATGGGCGCACAGCTTGCGCTGGCACAATACGGCCAGAGCGATGAACTGGAGTCAGACCGATACGGGATTCAATACATGAAAGCGGCAGGATACGACCCGCAGGCAGCCGTCGAGCTGCAAGAGGTCTTTGTCCGCCTTTCTGAGGGCCGGAATCCTGGCTTCATTGAAGGTATGTTCGCGACGCACCCGCCCTCTCAAAAACGAGTCCGGGAAAATCAGGAACTGGTCAATAAAATCGGTGCGGGCGGTTATCGCGGTCGTGACACCTACCAGAAAAAACTTGCTTTCCTGCGCAGCCGTCAACCCGCTTACGATGCCTATGATGAAAGCCGCAAACTAGCCGGTAACGAGCAGTACGATGCGGCCCTCTCCAAGGTAAACGAAGCCATCCGAATTGAGCCGGAGGAAGCGGCGTTTTACTCCTTGCGTGGCCGCCTGTATCAGGCACAGGACAAGCTTGAAAAGGCCGCAGCGGACTTTGACAAGGCAACGACACTGTATCCGGAAATGTTCTCTTATCAGTTGAATAACGGTTTGAATGCGTTGGCCTTGAACCAGCTAGACAAAGCAAAGGGCCACCTCGAGGCCGCCAATGAAACCGTACCCACGTCTATTGCGTTTCTCCGTCTCGGTGATGTTGCAGCCAGGCAGGGCCGGAAGGATGAAGCTGCGAGATATTACAGCACCGCTGCAAAGGCAGGCGGCGACGTAGGAGCGGAAGCAAAAAGGAAGCTGGCTGAACTGACACAATAATAACGTCAGTCGCCGCATTGACTTTTAGAGCAATAACTCTAAAAATCGGGATACCATGACAACAACCGGACTTTTGCCATGATCGCAAAACGACTCCAGCCTATGGTATCCCAGGCTAGAAAGCTCTATGTAGAGCTGATGTTTCAGGTGATGGGCCGTGCTCTTCAGGCCGTCAGCGAAGTTGATGATGACGTTCAGAATGAAGCGCGTGCCCTACCCGAAGGCTTCCTGTTTCAGATGATGGTGATGCCCAGTGGCGCCAGCCTCGTTGTGGAGCACATCGGAGGCGGACATTTCCGCTATCACGGTGCAACGGCGCCTCGGCCCATTGACCTCTCCATTCAGTTCAAACACGTCGCGCACGCTTTTCTGGTGCTGTCTTTTCAGGAAAAGACGTCCGTTGCGTTTGCTAACGATAGGATGCTGGTCGACGGTGATATCAGTTATGCCGTTCGAATGACCCGCATCCTCAATCGGCTCGAAAGCTTTATTTTGCCCAAGCTCGTTGCCCAACGAGCGGTCAAGGAATATCCGGCCTCGCTCCATTTGCCGGAAAAGCTGATCAGCGCGGCCCGTATCTACCTGAAGGTTGCCACCAATTTTGTTGCCACAGCGAGAGCATCATGACTGACAAGTACTACGAGTTTTTCTGTCCGGTAAAAGTGATTGCCGGTAAAGCAGCGCTGGAACATATCCCCTATGAACTTTCCGGGCTTGCGGCAAAGCGGCCAATGATCGTGACCGATAAGGGCGTTCGCGCCGCCGGATTGCTAGATCCCGTGATTTCTGCCTGTGAAGAAAGCGGGCTTGAGATTGTCACCATCTACGACGACGTTCCGCCAGATTCATCAACCAGCGTGGTGAAAGACATCGCGGGCATTTACCGCGCCGAAAAGTGCGATTCAATCATAGCGATTGGCGGTGGATCCGCCATCGACACCGCAAAAGCGGTCAACATTCTGGTATCCGAGGGCGGTGACGACATTGCGGCTTACAGCGGAGCTGGAGTGATCAAGCACCCACTGAAGCCTTTCCTGGTGGTGCCAACAACCGCCGGTACCGGCTCAGAGGTAACCTCCGTCGCCGTCATCACAGACACCCGTAAATCGGTCAAACTGCCGTTCACGTCGTCTTTCCTGCTGCCGAACGCAGCGGTGATTGATCCGCGAATGACACTGACATTGCCGCCTCACATCACCGCAGCAACGGCGATGGATGCAATGACTCATGCGACAGAAGCCTTCACTTGCATGGCCAAGAACCCGCTCAGCGACGCCTATGCAACGTCGGCGATCAAGAAAATCAGCACGCACTTGCTGAAAGTGATGGACGATCCGAAAAATACCGATGGCAGACTGGAGCTTGCCCAGGCCTCAACCATGGCCGGTATCGCGTTCTCCAACAGCATGGTGGGACTCGTTCATGCCCTCGGGCACGCAACCGGCGCGATTTGCCACCTCCCTCACGGATTGTGCATGAGCCTGTACCTGCCCTACGTGCTCGAATACAACATCGAATTGATCCGCGAGCCCCTTGGCGAACTGCTGTTGTATCTTGATGGACCGGAAGTGTACGCAGCAACCCCCGCTAATCGCCGCGCTGAGGCCAGCATTTCAGCGTTGAGAAAAATGCGGGACGAGTTGTTCAAGCGCTGCAAACTGCCGCGAACCCTCAAGGAAACCGAGAGTGTGACTGAAGATCAGCTCGATACGATTGCTGAGGTAGCGCTCGACGACGGCGCGATCATGTTCAATCCCAAAGAAGTTCTTCTGGAAGATGCCAAAGCCATCTTGAAGCGGGCATGGGCCTGAATTAAAAAGACCGACTGTTGCCCCAGCCGGGCCGGGGCAACAGTTCATTAAATTATTGCAATGTTCCTTTTGAGCATGGAAAATCGGGTTTGCTGGCAGGGAATTCGCCGGCAGGGAATGAATCGGACCAGCCTTCAACGATTTTGATTTCGAGCCGCGCCTCTATGAGATCACCCTGCTTTTGTACCCGGACAGCCGCTCTTGCTTCCATTTTGCTGTTTGCCATTTTCAGCCCCTCATCGGCAAACACCGCCTCCGCAGAAAGCCCTTATGTTTCTCAGAGTGTTCTACGCCTCAACGTTTCTCCTGATGGATATCCGCCCTACCTGATTAATTCAGGCACAGGAAATAGCGGCATCATGTGGGATGTGGTTAACACGATCGCTCAACGGTTAGGATATCGAGTTGAGCCCGCGATGATACCCAGAAAGCGTGTCGACCAGATGTTGCTTCGTGGCCGCATAGACGCGACAACCCGAGCCATTGAATGGACGGACCGTCCTGAGGATTTTGTCTTTACCGATCCAATCGTGGACATCGAAGAAGTCCTCTTCTTCACCAAATCGTCAGAGGTGAACTTCAAAACACCAGAGGACCTCAGATCCATGAAGCTGGTGACGCATTTGGGATATCATTATCCCGCGCTGGATACTTATTTCGAATCCGGTGCCATCGAACGGTTCGATGTCGCCAGGGATCAGGACATGTTCCGCTACGTGCTTCAGGGCGACGGCTTTGATGCGGCGATCGCCGATCGACTTGTCGGACAGTGGTTGTTGCTTGAGCATGGTATGAAAGAGCATTTCCAATCCAGCGAAACAACGCTCAGCAACTACAAATTCCGAATCATGTTACGTCCAGACTGGTCCACCTTCGTTGATCAGTTCAATCGGGAGCTGGCCAACATGCGAGCCTCGGGGGAGCTGGACACAATTCTCTCCAAATACCGATAGGCCGACCGTCAAGGCTCAGACAGGACTCTACTCAAGACGCCTGAGCAAAAGCATCGGCGAAACACTGAGCACAGGCTTTAACTGCCATCGGCCCAGCAAGGCCAGGATCAGAGCACTGATTAGTGGAATCGGCAAAATGACCTCCCAGTGCCACTGAAACGTCCCTTCAAACATTCTGAACTGCAATGCCCAAACGGCGGACTCCGCAGCAATGACACCGAGCACCCCAGAGAATACTCCAAGCAGCCCGAACTCCAGCATCGTGCTTCGAACCAGCAGGGACTGACGGCCACCGAGGGTTCTCAGCAACGCGCCCTCTCTTTGACGCTCCTGCATCGTCGCGCTGACAACGGCCGCCATCACCACCAGTGCAGCCGCCAGAATCAACCCGAGTATTGCCTCTATTGCCTGTGTGACCTGCTGGACGATCTCCTGAATGCGCTCAATAATGTGATCAATTTCGAGCACCGATACAGTTGGAAACTCCCGGGAAAATTCATTCAGGGCCGTTTTCTGATCTCTTGGCAGGTGGAAGGCGGTAATCCAGGTTGCCGGCATGTTTTCCAGTCCACCGCCGGGCGGGAAAGCCATGTAAAAGTTCGGCTTCATGCTATCCCACTGGACCGTGCGTATGCTGGTGACCGTCTCGGCAACTTTTTCTGAACCGATCGTAAACCCGAGACGGTCACCAACGCTAACACCAAGTTTTTCCGCCAGCTCTGCTTCTATGGATACCCCCCTGCGATCGCCCGCTGCGAACCATTCACCGTCGACGATCCTGTTGTCCTCGGGTAACTCTTCCATCCACGTCAGGTTAAGTTCACGGTTCAGAGCGCCGACACGCTGATCTTTAGAAACCACCTCTTTAACCGGCTGCCCATTCAACTCCGTCAGGCGCCCCCTGACCATCGGGTAAAGCTGGCGTAGTGGCTGACCCCGGTCACTCCAGAATTTATCAACTTCCTCCACCGCAGATGGAGAGATATTGATCAAAAAGTGATTGGGTGCGTCATCAGGAAGTTGCCCTTGCCAGTCGTCCAACAACGAAGTGCGGACAAGAATCAGCGTGGTCGCAAGCATCAACGTCATTGCAAACACAGCGATCTGCGACAGACTCGCCCTGCGGTGCCTGTAAAGCCCAACGAGCGCCAAGCGCCATGCATTTCCACCACCGGCCACTTTTCTCATCAACGTAACCAGCAACCACCCCAACAGGGCAAGGGATCCCAGCAACAGAGCCAGGCCTCCCAACAAGGCCAGCACCAGCGACACTTCCCGGGCATACATCCAGACCAGACCGAATATTGCGAAAATGGCAATGGCCATATCTGGTATCGCATCCCGACCCGACTCGCCCGGCTGACTGCGCAGAACTCGCATAGCCGGTACATTTCTCAGCCTGCGGATCGGCGGATAGGCAAACGCAAATAAAGAGACCAACGCTGTGAGTAGCGCAGGCGCAAGAGCATTAGGGTCCAGATGGTAATCAATCGGTTGTTCGAGAACATCGGACAGAACACTCGACAGCAACCAGAACAGAGGAAGTGCGACAAGCATACCGCCAAGAGCACCAACAATTCCCCAGAGCCCCAAGCGCCTGAGGTAAAGCCAACCAATGCCCCGGCTGTTAACGCCGAGGGTTTTCAGCAGCGCTACAGTGTCCCGCTGGGACAGCGCATACTGTCGACTGGCGACCGCAACAGCAACGGCTGCCAGCATGACCGCAAGGCTCCCGCCAAGTAGGAGGAAGCGCTCGGCCCGATCCAGTGATTCCGAGAAGGTCTCGCCATCGCGGATACTTTCCCACTCATGGGAAGGTTCGAATCTGGGTTTCAACCACTCGTAATACTCGTCAAGAATCGGCTCCTCGCCGGCAAATAGATAGACATACTCGACTCGACTTCCCTCCTGGATAACCTCGGTCGAGGGCACATCGGCGGCATGCATCATCACGCGCGGCGCCAATGCCGACATCCTGAAACCACCATCCGGCTCGCGGACCAGCAAGCCGGTGACCGTCAGTGAACGAGCGCCAACCTCCAAGCTGTCCCCTACCTCTAGCTCGAGCAATCGCAATAAGCGAGGGTTTACCCAGACTTCCCCGGGAGCGGGTCCATCAGTGACCAACTGCCGCGCGGCGTCATTTGCCGGCTGGAACTCGATTTGCCCCCGCAGCGGATATTGGTCGTTGACCGCCTTCACCGACACCAACTGGAAATTGTCGGCTCCGTACACCATGGTGGAGAATTCAACCATCCGGGCCGTTTCGAGGCCCCGGCTCTCAGCCTCCGACATCCAGGATTCCGGGATCTCGCGACCGTTTTCTGCCTCCAACTGACGGTCTGCCGCCAAAAAGGAGCTGGCCGATGTGACCAGAGTCCGCTGCAGCTGACTTGCAAACAGGGCGATAGTTGCCACCGTTGCGACAGCAATAATCAAAGCCGAAAGTACTACCCGAACATCCCGCTCGCGCCAGTCACGGCGTACAGACATGAGTTTTTTTGAAGCTGCCATTAGTGCTCCGCGCTGGTCATTGGGGCCATGGTATCGGAGGGCTCCGTTAGAATTCCGCCTTCAATGGAAAACTGGCGACCACAGCGTGCAGCCAGGCGCTCATCGTGAGTAACCATAACAAGGGTCGTGCCCTGCTCTTTGTTGAGAGCCATCAACAAATCAGAAACGTCTTTTCCAGTCCGGTTATCCAGATTGCCCGTCGGTTCATCGGCGAACAATACGGCAGGCTCGGACGCGAAGGCCCTCGCGATGGCCACACGCTGTTGCTCGCCTCCAGAGAGTTGTCGAGGCGTGTGAGCCAGGCGGTCACCAAGCCCGACCCGCTCAAGCAGTTCACGAGCTTTGCCGTCCGGGCTGTCGGAACCACCCAGCTCCAGCGGCAGCATCACATTCTCCAGGGCGGTCAAGGCCGGCAACAGTTGAAAAGACTGGAAGACAAACCCGACCCTGCGAGATCTCAGCTGCGCCCGCTCGTCTTCGGATAATTGACTGATCACCGCCCCATCAAGCTCAACGGTGCCTTCGCTTGGGGTATCCAATCCCGCCAGCAGACCCAACAAAGTGGTTTTGCCTGAACCAGAGCGACCCACGATGGCGACTGATTCGCCCCGGTTGATTTCAAGATTGACCCCCTGCAAGATCGTCAGCGTATCTGTTTCAAGGCTCACGCGGTGAGACAGGTCTTTAACGATTAACATCGGTCGCAGTTGTTCTGTAGAAGGCTCGCTCAGATCGCTCACGGTGGCTCCTATTGAAATGTAAGAGATACAGGTTATCTATGGATACGGCATTACGACGCTTGGGATCAATACTTTTTCTGGCAATCGCCCTGTTCTGCACTACCGCATACGCGGAGCAGAAATCCCTGCTGATCGTCGGTGACAGCCTGAGCGCCGCCTATGGCATACCTACAGAGACCAGCTGGGTTGCCAAGCTCAAAGACCGCCTCTCAGAAAAAGGCTACGAACAATGGAAGGTTATCAACGCGAGTATCGGCGGTGAAACCACTGACGGCGGATTGCGGCGAATGCCGGACCTGTTGGAAAGCCACACACCAGACCTGGTTGTAATCGAACTCGGCGGCAACGACGGCCTTCGAGGCTTTCCGCCCAGAATCATTCGCAAGAACATCTCCCAAATGATTGAACTATCTCAGGAAGTTTCCGATTCCGTGCTGCTCGTGGGAATGCAGATCCCACCAAATTACGGCCAGAAATACACGGAAGCCTTCGCCGCCATTTATCCACAACTGTCGGACAAGTATGACACGGCGCTGGTTCCATTCTTCCTCAAGGACGTATTTGATCAGGACGGCATGATGCAGGGTGACAGCATTCATCCGACGGCAGAAGCACAGGGGCAACTGCTCGACAATCTATGGCCACACCTTGAGCCACTGCTTTCTCGATAACAGTCAAACCGGTAGGATCAATCGATCAAAACCGCAAAATGTGCAACCGCCCGCCGCTCCGACCAATACTTTCCGTCTGTCGAACGTTCCACAAACCCGACGTGGCCACCCCACTTTGGGTACTCAGCGCGAGCGAAGTTACCAAAGACCGCGGCTTGTTCAGGGAAACATCGGTCAGACAGGAACGGATCATCCAGTGCGTTGACCATCAAGGCAGGAACGCGAATGTCTTTCAAGCGTGTCAGCGCAGAGCACTCTTGCCAGTACTCCTGGGCGCTTGCGAAGCCATGCAGCGGCGCCGTGAAGCGATCATCGAACTCGTGGAATGACCGGATACGGTCAAAATCAGCGACGTCAATCAAGTCCGGGAAGCGCTGTGCCTTCTCCTCCATTTTCACCTTGAGATCTTTCAGAAAACGATCCATGTAAATTTTCCTGCTCGGCAACGCCAGCGTGTCCGCACTTCCGGCCAAATCGCATGGAACGGAGAACGCGATACCGCCACAAATACGACTGTCGATTTGCTCACCCTGCTCCGCGAGGTACAGAAGGCTGAGATTGCCTCCCATGCTGAATCCAGCCAGGCCAAGCGTCTGATAACCCTGACTCAATCCGTGCCCGACGACGCGATGCAGATCGCACGTGGCGCCGCTATGGTAGAACCGTGGTTGGTGGTTCATCACGCCGCCGCAAGAACGGAAATTCCAGGCCAAAACGTCCCATCCCTCCTGTAACAGAGCACGGGCAAGACCCTGAATGTAGGGACGACGGCTGTGACCTTCCAGTCCATGAGAAAGCACGATCAGCCGGTCACTGCCCTGGCGGTACCAGTCAAGATGAAGCTCATCGTCATCGTCGGTCGCCAGGATGTCGGCTTCAGGATTGAAGATATCCACCGAACGAAAAAGTGACGGCCAGATCGACTGAATGTGGCCGCTTCTAAGCCACAGGGGCGGTTTGTATGCCAAAGCGGGATCGTACAAAATTTAACCTTTCAATTCAGGGGGTTGACCCGCAAGCTCAAAGTTCATAATATGCGCGCCATTCCGACTCTGTTCCCCGATAGCTCAGTTGGTAGAGCAACGGACTGTTAATCCGTTTGTCGCTGGTTCGAGCCCAGCTCGGGGAGCCACTTCTTTTACAGAAGCTCCTGCCTCTGCATGAATTCCTTCAGAACCCGGTAAAGCGTAACGCCATCTTCCGCGCCTGCGGTTTCCCGTATTGAGTGCATGGCAAATTGCGGTACTCCGATGTCCAGCGTTGTTACCCCAAGGTTTCCAGCGGTAATCGGACCGATCGTACTGCCACATCCCATGTCGCTGCGGACCACAAACGTCTGATGTGGTAAGCCCAGTTCGTCACTGATATGACGGTACAGGGCTGCGGATCTGCTGTTTGTGGCGTAACGCTGATTGTGATTGACCTTAATCACGGGTCCCTGGTTGAGCAACGGTCCGTGGTTTTCATCATGCTTGTCGATAAAGTTCGGATGAACCCCATGGGCGTTATCCGCAGAAATCATCACGGAGCGGGCAATGGCCCGCGCCTTTGCCGCACCACACCACCGATCGAGCACCGCACTCAGAAACGGGCCCTGAGCACCCTCTGCGGACATGCTTCCAACTTCTTCGTGATCATTGCATACCAACAACGCTGGTTCTTCATCGGAAGCGTCCAGTAGCGCTCTCAGACCAATGAAGCAGCTCAGAAGATTGTCGAGCCGTGCGGATGCGATGAAGTCCTCATTGAGCCCCACAAGGCCCGCTGGCTGAGCATCGTAAAAGCTGAGTTCATAACCCAGTACTCGCTTTACGCGTTGTTCCGGCTGCTCTTTGGCGAACTGAGTTTTAAGGATCTCTTCAAAACTGACGTTCTGTGACTCGGGAGCCTGCATCAGTATGGGTGGTAAATCGGTTTGGGGGTTCACCGTCCGATTGCTGTTTGCTTCCCTGTCCAGATGGATAGCGAGGCTGGGAATACTGGCGATGGCGCGGCGGAAATCAATCAGGCCATCTTTGACAGCTCCTGACTCATCGAGATAAGTCACGCGACCCGCCAGCGAGAGATCCCGATCGAACCAGGGATTCAACAGAACACCACCGTACACCTCTACCCCAAGTTGGACGTAGCCTTTCCGACGGATCTCCGGGTTGGGCTTCACTTTCAGACAGGGACTGTCCGTGTGCGCTCCGACCATACGTATGCCTGAGATGTCGACCGGACGCCTGCCCGACCTGAACGCAACTATGGACGAACCGTTTCGAACGACATAGTAGCCTTGCCCCGACTCCAGTTCCCAGTCGTCACGCTCATCCAGACGGCGGAAACCAGACTGCTCCAACCGCTCTGCCATATTGGCCACGGCATGCCACGGAGTTGGAGAAGCATTCAGAAACTCGAGGAGCTGTTGGTTAAATTCTGAGTGTTGCATGGGGTCCCTAATTCGCTGATTTTCGCGACGCCAGTATGGCATGATGTCGGTTTACGTCCTATCCGTCACTGACGACTGCATTGCAGTCTGGCTAACCGGAGAGTGTACCTTGCCAGAGCCGCGTTTTCTCGACATTGAATACTGCCAAACCGAAGACAGTCTGTTTCCGATTGCCATGGCCTGGTCCGTCGAGCAGGGCCAGATGAAAACGGTGGTGATTGCGCCGGATGATGAGTGGTTACCAGAAGATGGTGATCTTGGCGATGTGGACCTCCGCTATCTTGAAGAACAAGGCGTACCGCTGATCGAAATCGTTCAGGAACTCCATCAGGACCTGCCGGACCAGACAGTTTACGTTGACGGCCTGGACCCGGATGAAATACTCATTGACCGGCTCTTCAGTGCCGTCGCGTCCGAGCCTCCGTTTGAAATCGCCGGCATCGAATCATTGATCACGTCGCTGTCACGAGAAGAGCTTGATGACCGCCGGCGTCAGATCCTTGCAGACGAGGGACTCGAACCTCAATTACCTGAAAACGGTGTTTATGCGATGCTTCTGATCGCCCGTGAGGAAGGATTCTTTCGCTAAACATCTGAACAGGCCCAAGGAACTGTGACTTGTGTCGACGTAACAAACAGTTACAGAAGGCAGAATCTGTCGAAACCTCCTGTCAGGAAACTCGAATTCATGAAAGTCTTGCTGCGGGTGGCCCTTGCGGTCGCGCTCTTACCCACTGTTTTGATGGCACCGGCACACGCACAGGAAGAGATGCGTGAAGGTAAAACCTATGTCGGGTTGCTTCACACACGCCTGAACCACCGCTCATTTGACGATGTGTTAAACGGAGAGGGTTGGTCCAGCGCTGCGGCATTGGTCCTTGGCACACACATTTCCGAGCACTGGCATGTTGAAGTCAGGGCTGGCGCTGGCACGGCATCTGGGGTTGTTGACGACCAGGTCCGGGTGGACATTGATTATTACGCCAGCTGGTACATTGGCGGACACTATCCGATCACCAGCTACGCCAATGTTTATGGGCAGTTCGGTTTCACACACCTGAAAGGTGAGTCGGCGCTGACACCATTCGGAAGATACCGTGCAAACACGCCACAGGACGATCTCCCGGACGAGTTAAAAGGTCCAACTTATGAAAAAACGGCCGCGATGAAGTATCCCGGCAGCTCATTCAGCGCGAGCTGGCTTGCCGGCCTGGATTTCGAAGTTATTGACGATGGTTTCCTGTTTCTTGAAGGCGGCAAACTTTTTGAGGATACCGAAACCAACGCCAACACCTTCCAATACTCCGTCGGCTTGAAGTACGAGTTCTGACAGAAGATCATTGCCCCCGGTGCTGGATGTGCCAGCACCTGTGAATCTTACTGTTTCGCTGGAAATCCCTGTCCAGAGTCGACTCCGTGACCTCTTTTGTCTCGTAAGCGGACTGAATCTCATCGTCTAACTTGAAGCGCCTGAAATTGTTGGAAAAGATCAGCAGTCCATCCGGAGAAAGGCGTTTCATTGCAGCTTCGATGAGCCAGCCGTGATCTTTTTGAATATCGAGCACACCTGCCATCCGAGCAGAATTCGAAAACGTCGGCGGGTCCATGAATATCAGGTCGAACATATCCTCTCGGCCCGGTGCCGCCTTCAACCATTTCAGACAATCAGCCTGCTCTACACGGTGCTTCGAAAGATTCTGGTTATTGATCGACAGATTCTCCTGTGCCCACTGAACGTAGGTGTTCGACATGTCCAGGCTGAGCGAGCGGCTGGCACCACCCACAGCCGCGTGAACAGTTGCCGCTCCGGTGTAGCAGAAGAGATTCAGAAACCGCTTTCCAGGCGCATTTTTCTGAATCCAAAACCGGACAGGACGATGGTCCAGGAACAGTCCTGTATCCAGGTAGTCCCGCAGATTCACCCGGAGTGCGCAATTGTGCTCGTGCACCGTGAAAAACTCATTGGTCTGAGACTGCTTTTCGTACTGCCCTTTCCCCGACTGCCGTTGGCGCTGTTTACAGACCAGATCATCCGGGGCAATACCTAATGCTTCCGGGATCACGGACAACGCTTCGGCGAGACGCTCGTTGGCTGAACGCTCATCAACAGATTTCGGCGCGGCATATTCCTGCACGTGCACTCGTCCCTCGTAAATATCGATTGCCAGGGCGAATTCAGGCATATCCGCGTCGTACAAGCGATAGCAACCAATGTCATTCTTTCGTGCCCATTGACCAATGGTTTTCAGATTCTTTTTCAGACGGTTGGCCAGCATTGCTGCACGGTCCGGGTTTGCGATTGCAGCTTTGACGATATGGGGTTCGTCAGGATCAA
>CAZWEP010000016.1:0-9693 GCA_964632565.1 uncultured Marinobacter sp.
TATGCAGCTGGCAGTGGGCTTGCCCCGACGGCGTACAACGGCGGCAAATTCCTGTCTTACGCAGACCTGAAAGCGCAGAAGCCGCTATACGAGGATCGTGAGGCGACCCGTGAAATCGAAATGCGCCTTACCGGCAACATGGAGCGCTACGAATGGAGCATAAACGGCGTTAAATTCGAGGACGCTGATCCTGTGGTTCTGCAATACGGCGAGCGGGTGCGGTTCAAGTTTGTGAACGAGACAATGATGACCCACCCAATGCACCTTCACGGCATGTGGTCGATCCTTGACGTGGGAGAGGGCCAGTGGAACCCGGTCAAGCATGTGATCAGCGTGTCACCGGCCACAACCGTGTACATGGAAACGGAAGTGGATGCGCCCGGCCAGTGGGCATTCCACTGTCACCTTTCCTACCACGCAGCCTCTGGCATGTTCCGCAAGATCGTTGTGGAAGGCGGCCCTGACAGCACCGTGGCTGATGCTGAGGCGACCAATCAGGCGGGGGACGAAACATGATCGGACGAACGACACAGGTTGGCTTTGTCCTGGTTGCTGCCCTGATTTCCGCGCCGCTGCTCGCCCAGCAGGGTTCTGCCGGAGACACCCAATCGGCCAAGCGTTTCTGGGGGGTGTCTGCGGAAAAGCTGGAATACCGCTACAGCGATGATGACGAGGAACTCGCCGTCATCGAAGGCGATGCCTTTTACGGAACCGATGAGTTGAAAGCCGTCTGGTTGTTCACCGGCGAATGGGAAGAGGAAGAAAACGCCTGGGAGACGCTGGAAAACCAGTTTGTGGGGCAGATTCCCGTCAGCGATTTCTGGGACGCCAAGGCAGGGGTCCGGTTCGACACTCCCGAAGGGCCGGATCGCACCTACGGTGTTCTGGGATTCACCGGTTTGGCGCCACAGTGGTTCGAGGTGGACACCAATCTGTACGTCAGCGAAGAGGGCGACGCGTCGGCGGATTTTGAAGCCGAGTACGAGTTGCTGATCACCAACTACTGGATCATGTCGGCCACTTTCGAAACCCTGTTGGCCTTCTCGGAAGATAAGGAGATCGGAGTCGGGAAGGGGCTGAGTTCGACCGAACTGGGTTTGCGCCTGAGCTACGATCTGATCGGTCGTTCCTTCGCACCGTATGTGGGCGTCGCCCATGAGCGTAAATACGGAGACACGGCGGATCTGGCAGAGGCTTCCGGAGGGAGCACAGAAGACTGGTTCGCGGTGGTTGGGGCAAGGGTGATGTTCTGATAGCCACAGGGGAAAAGGCGCCGTCAGGCGCCTTTTTTGTTGAACCCGCCCTGACGGATTCCGTACTAGCCAACCCGCCGGAATTCGGTTTTCCTGCAGCGGGGACAAGGCGGCAATTTTCCAGCCGATTTGAAGTGAATTTCCTCGTCACAGGCTCTGCATTTGAAGGCCCCAGGCACCGCCATTTCACCGGTGTGGTAGACACCTGTGTGATTGGCCCACTCTGAGATACGCTCCAGCAGGTCACTACCGCTCTCGGCAATGCTGGCCGTGATTTCCATAAAGCCGGACTGGACACGGTTGGGTGAGGAGTGGGTTTTCACCCATTCGCTCCATCGATTGAAATCCTTGCCTGTCTGCTCCAGGTCGCGCTGAAGGTAGGCTTTAAACTCACGGCTTTCCTCTTGCGTCAATTCTCCGGTTTTCTCCAGCGAGGCCCTCGCTTTGTCCAGTGCTTCGTCGAGTGCGTGCAGCGTTGCTTCCTTCGATTCGTTGAAGAATTCACGGGTTTTTTCCGTGTAACGCTCGTAAAGGTCATACCATTTCTGATCTTGATCGCTCATGGAAACAGACTCCCTTTTGCTGTGACAAAATTAAGCGTGTTTTTTGACCATCTACTAAACTCTGTATTGGACTGAACGGAGTTTTTTCAACGTGTTTTCAGGTTCTGGTCGATAAAAGCTTTATCTGCTTTACTTTATTTTAGTGCCTACAAATCATAATGCGTAATAGAAACAAGGATGCTGGTTGACGGTTTCGTCACCGGCGGAAAGAAGGGAGAGCACCATGAATAAAATCAGCTATTTCGCAGCTTGTTCCATCCTTTCAGTGAGCCCCCTTGTGGCATTCGCCCATGGTAATAACCAGGAGATGCCTCATCGCGGCATGATGTCTGAAGAGCAGTTCCAGCAGATGGAAGAAAACATGTCCCGGATGCAGGATATGATGCAGAGGATGCCGGACGTGAGCTCGCAAGAAGAGTTTCAGAGGATGCAACAGCAACACATGGAGTACATGCAGGAGCACATGAACATGATGCGCGGACCCTGGATGATGGGCCCCGGCATGATGGGGCAGGGAATGATGGGTCAGGGCATGATGAATGGTCAGGGACAGGGTAAGCAAAAGAACGGTGGCGACACGAAGATGCCGGGAATGACCACCGACCAGCGCATGCACATGATGGAAGACCGCCTCGACCAGATGCAGTTGATGATGGAGCAGATGCTCCAGCATCAGCAAATGATGGGGCCCAACCGCTAGGCACTATCAGGTGCCAGCGGATTGTCAGTCAAACAACGACAGTTGGTCTGACTGATCTGAGGAGGAAACCTTGGGGCGCTGCTGCACCGGACCTTTCCGGCTGCCGTGGCGCTCAAGGACCCGTGCTGTTTCTTCTTCAGTCACATGACGCTTACGGAAATCGCTGACCGCTTTGCGCGCGACCCTTGCGGCCTGCTCGTGGTCACAGACGGGACTGATGTAAGTGTTTCCACCGTATCGATCCAGTTGCGCTGGCGTCATTAGCCAGGGCGTGTGAATCAGATCTGATGGAACGCCAGCCAGTTCCGGAACCCACCGACGAATAAACTCGCCTTCGGCATCCAATTTCTGGCTTTGTAGCACCGGGTTGTACATGCGCAACGCATTGATGCCGGTCAGGCCCGATTGCATCTGCACTTGCGGGTAATGAATGCCGGGTTCGAAGTCGGTGAACTGTCGAGCCAGGTGAAGGGCGGGGTCGCGCCAGTGAAGCCACAGTTGGTAACTGGCGGTGGCCATCATCATGGCGCGCATTCGGAAGTTGATCCAACCGGTGTGCTGAAGCGAGCGCATGCAAGCATCTACCAGAGGCCAGCCAGTCTGCCCTTCCTGCCAGCGCTGAAGCCTTTCTGAGTCGTTGGGGGCCGTCTTCATCCGTTCCATCTCCCGATGAATGGCGCGGAATTCCATCTCCGGCTCGTCCTCGAGTTTCTGAATAAAATGACAGTGCCAGTGCAGTCGGGAACGAAAGCTGGTCAGGCTCTTCTTCTTTCGGGGCAGCGTATTTCGGTGGTTACCGGTTCCCTTGGCCTGCTGATAGATGTGCCGGAGACTCACGGTGCCGTAGGCGATGTGTGGGCTTAGACGAGAGCAGGCTTTCACAGCGCTGTTCGGGCTGGAGATGTTGTACTGATATCCGATACAGCGTCGATCGAGGAAAGACGACAGCAGGGCTTCCCCGCGCTGGCTGCCGCCGGATTGTCTGTCTGTACAGGGAGCGGATGATGTTACCGAGACGCTGGCCGGATCAAGGCTTTCGACACCGGCTTTTTTCAGGGCCCCTGGCGCAGGGGGCAGCGTTGTGGGCGTTTCCAGGGTTGGCAGACGCATCAGTCGGGTCCAGGCATGATCCCATTCGTCCCGGCTGTTCAGCCGACGCACCACCCCGAATTGCCGCCACTCGGCCAGCTCGACCTGTTGGGTCTCACACCATTTGAGGACAGCCTGATCTCGCCGAAACGTCCAGTCGCCACCGGTCTCCTGATGGCAGAATAGCCGCTCGATCCCTATCTCATTGCGCAGTCGCTCCAGCACATCGACAACGTTACCCCTAAGCACGAGCAGACTGTTGCCAGCCTTGCGTAACTGCTGGTCAAGATCCTGAAGCGATTCGCGGATAAAACCCCACTGGCGCTCGCTGGTGTCAGGCAACCGCCAGTAGTCGTCTTCAATCACATATAGCGCAATGATCGGCTCGCCCAATTCCGCCGCTGCCTGCAGGGGGGCATGATCGTGGGTGCGAAGATCTCGCTTGAACCAGACAACCGTCGTCATGTTGTCTGCCCCTTGGACCGGCGACAGCGTTCGCTGCAGTAAACGACGTTATCCCAGTCCCGCGCCCATTTCTTGCGCCAGGTGAAAGGGCGCTGGCAGACCGGACAGATTTTTTGAGGCAGGTCTGATTTCTTGCGCATGGCGATGTGTTTGATCCGGGAAGACCCATTGAGAATGTCTGAATCTCTACGTTGAGCAGAGTCCGACGGACTTCCTGCGGCCCTCCCCGGATCCATCGCGTGTCAGTCCATGATGATGTCCGGCATGGAGCCTTTGCCGGCTTTGTCCGAACGTGAATCCTCGAGGGCGGACAATTCCCGGATCATATTGCCAGCAATGGTCCGATAGGCGCCTGCCAGCGTGGAGTCCGGATCCGTTGCAATGACCGGCTGGCCGGAATCGGATCCGGTGCGAATACGGATATCCAGCGGAAGTTCACCCAATAGCTGGGTACCCGCTTCCTCCGCCATCCGACGGGCGCCGCCCTCACCGAAAATATGCTCTTCGTGGCCGCAGGCAGAACACAGATGGGTGCTCATGTTTTCGACGATACCTAGCACAGGGATGTTCACTTTCTCGAACATCTTCAGGCCTTTCTGTGCATCAAGGAGCGCGATGTCCTGGGGCGTCGTTACGATCACCGCACCGGAAACCGGCATCTTCTGGGCCATGGTCAGATGGATGTCACCGGTGCCCGGTGGCATGTCCACAATCAGGTAGTCCAGGTTGTCCCATTGGGTCTGATAGACCAATCGCGTCAGGGCCTGGGTGATCATCGGGCCCCGCCAGATGATGGGCGACTCCTCGTCCACCAGGAAGCCGATGGACATGGTCTGAATGCCGTGGCCCATCATGGGTTCCAATATCTTGCCGTCGGGGCTGTCGGGCAGGCCCTTCAGTCCAAGCATGCGTGGTTGGCTGGGTCCGTAGAGGTCGGCGTCCAGAACGCCCACTCTGTGCCCTTCCTTGGCAAGGGCGAGCGCCAGATTGGTCGTGGTCGTGGACTTCCCGACACCGCCTTTACCGGACGCCACTGCGATGAGCTTCTTAACTCCGGGAACCGATTTTGGTTCGGGCGGTTGCTGGCCCTGCTGTCCCGGAAATTGAGCAACGTTGCTGGTCATGATGACTCCTCCGTTTATTGCTCGACAAAGGCGCGTTCGATGACATAGTCACCCCGCACCCCTTGCTGAGGTGACGCCTCAAAGCCGCGTTCATCCAGCATGGCGGTCAGGTCCTTGAGCATGGACGGGCTGCCGCAAAGCATGACCCGGTCGGTCTCGGGGTTCAGGTCGGGCAGGCCGATATCGCGGCCAAGCTGACCCGTCTCGATCAGGGTGGTAATGCGACCCTCATTACGGAAGGGCTCACGTGTGACCGTCGGGTAGTAAATCAGCTTGTCGCCGATGATTTCCGACAGGAACTCATGCTCCGGCAACTGCTTGGTCAGGTAGTCGTGGTAAGCCAGTTCGCTGACTTCACGGACGCAGTGCACCAGCACGACTTTCTCGTACAGCTCGTAGGCCTCAGGATCGCGGATGATGCTCATGAACGGCGCCAGGCCGGTGCCCGTTCCGAACAGGTACAGGTTTCGACCCGGGTTCAGGTCAGCCATCACCAATGTGCCTACAGGCTTGCGGCCAATGTACAGCGAATCACCCTCCTGAAGGTGCTGCAGGCGAGAAGTCAGCGGGCCGTCTGGCACCTTGATGCTCAGAAACTCCAGGTATTCCTCATGGTTGGCGCTAACGATGCTGTAGGCGCGCAACAGCGGTTTGCCATCGACGGGAAGGCCGATCATCACAAAGTGGCCGTTTTCAAAACGCAGACTCTGGTCGCGCGTGGTTCTGAAGCTGAACAATGTGTCGTTCCAGTGATGAACGCTGATAACGTTTTCAGTTCCTAAAGCTGCCATGGTTGGTTCTCCTTGTGTGTCTTGAGGTCAGAAAATTACAGTGAAAACAGGGCCAGGGATGTCATGGCCGTGATGATCAGAAGCGAGCTCAGCGCCGCGAGTAGTGCAAAAGGCCGCCACCCCTGAGCGATGATCGACGACAGGCTGGTGCGCATGCCCAGTGCGGCCATGGTGATCAGAATGCAGGCGGACGATGCAGTCGCCAGCGATTCGCGTATCGATTCCGGTATCCATCCAAGGCTGTTCATGCCGAACAGCACGACAAAGCCCAACAGGAACCAGGGATATTCGGTTTTGCCCTGGTGACTGCGATTCAGTAAGGCGCCGATCAGCAGCACCAGCGGTGCCAGCAGGGCGACTCTCAGCAACTTGGTCAGAGTAGAAATGTCTCCTGCAGAATCGGATACCAGGTAGCCTGCGCCTGCGGCCTGTGCCACATCGTGAATACTTGCACCCAACAGAAGACCCGATTGGGTATCGCTGTACCCGAGAAAGCTGAACAGTGGCGGTAACGCCAGCATGCTGATCGTGCCCAGCGCAGTCACACCAACGACCACGCCCAACAGTCTGCGGTCTTCCAGCTTCCCCTGGGGAATCACTGCCGCCACAGCGACAGCAGCGGACACGCCGCAGATTGCAACGGCCACCCCGGCCACCAGGCTTTGCAAATGGGGCAGTCCCAGCCAGCGTCCGAGCAGCAGGGCCGAGCCGATGGTGATCGGCACACAGGTCAGCACCATAAACAGCGGCAGGCTGCCGACAACCATGAGTTGTTCAACACCGATCTTCGCGCCCAGCAGCGCAATCCCGATGCGCAAAACCTGACGGCTGCAGAAGGCAACTCCGGGCTGTAGACGGGTGTCAGCGGCCTGATTCGCAAAGCCGAATCCCAATAACAGCACCAGGACCAGCGCTGGTGCGCCATAATGCTCAGCCAGAAAACTTCCGGCCAGTGCCAGCACAACGCACAAGGCAGTACCGGGATAGCGAACCCGGGCTGGCGCCCACCAATGAGTGTCGAGGGCACGGATCGTCTGATTCATGACACTTGCTCACTCAGCTCGCGAAGAAAAGCCCAGGGATACAGCCCCCGGTAGTGGCCGTCGCTAAAGAAAAACTGAAGACCACTCACGCCGGAAAGTTCCACGCGTTCAACCCGGATGTCGGCATCGATCAGGCTCAGGCGCCCCGAGCGCTGCGCATGAGTGCAGTGTGAGCAGCCACAGGACTTTCTCAGCATCAGGCAACTCAGGCGGGACGTGAGACCATCTGGCCAGCTCAGTTCGAGTTCATTGAGTTTCCGTTTGAGGCGAACCTCTGTGGGTGGTTCGACCAGTTTATGTTCAGGCACGATCTTCTCCTCTCATCGGGTATTCGATCACCGGTGACGTCGAATAGGGCTCAACTCGTTATGACAAGTTGAGGCACAATTCAGCGCTCCAGGAATTGCATCTTGTCGGGCTTGTCCACCCAGTCTTCAGCCTCAGGCAGCGGGGCCGAGGTGGCGTCAATGACTGGCCAGACCTGGGAGAGGTCGGCGTTCAGCTCAATAAAATGCCGTTGATCCTCCGGGAGATCGTTTTCATCAAAAATCGCATCGGCCGGGCACTCGGTCACGCACAGGCTGCAATCGATGCAGTTTTCCGGATTGATCACCAGAAAATTGGGGCCCTCGTGAAAGCAGTCCGTTGGACAGACATCGACGCAGTCGGTGTATTTGCAACGAATGCAGTTTTCAGTAACAACAAAGGTCATGGGTTTCTCCTTTCCAATGTTTGGTGATGGTCAGCCGGCCCGGTGCGGCGGGCCGGCTGACAGATCACGCCGCAGCATCCAGTTTTGACATGGCCCAGCGGGCGAGCTTGCGGACGTCCGGATCCGGATCGTCCAGTGCCGTTTCCACGAAGGGGCGTCCTTCGCTGTGGGCAATGCCGCCGAGGGCGCCGATGGCGGCCTTCCGCAGGTTGCTCATCGGGTCCTTGGAACATTCGCCGAGTACCGGAATGGCGTCAGTCGCCTTCAAAGATCCGAGGGCGTCGACGGCTTTCTCACGTACCTGCCACAACTGATCTTTGGTGGACTCAATCAAGGCCGGAACCGCCGGTTGATGGCCGAGCTTGCCGATGCTGATGGCGGCTTCGCAGCGCACCTGCCAGTGTTCGTCCTGCAGCAGTCCGATCAGCGCCTGGCCAACCTGTTGACCACTGGCGTAAACGAGCGCGCCAGTGGCAGCGCGGCGAACTTCCGGCTCTTTGTCATGCTGTGCGGTTTCCACCAGCGCCGGGATATTTTCCGGCTGTTTCAGCCAGCCAATCACCGCGACGGCCTCGCGACGAACACGGGCGTCTTCATCGCCCAGGCGTTTCAGTGCCGGGCTCTGCGCAGCCTTTATGCGCAGCGGCTTGAGCGCCCGCAGGATGCCAGACACCACAAAACCGTCGGTGCTGTTCTCGAGCGCCTTGAGCAGCGGTTCAGCCGCGGCCGCATCTTTGAGATCGGCCAGGGCGTGAGCGGCGCTGTTGCGGACGATTTCGTTGGTGTCGCTCAGCGCAGCAATCAGTGCGTCAGCCATGTCGGCGGCTTCGAACTCGTCCACCACCTTGGCCGCTTCCTGGCGTACGTCGGTGTCAGGATCGTTCAGAGCCTGGATGACCAGCTCAACCGCTTCCGGTTCGCCGGAATCCACAAGATCCATAACGGCGACCCGGCGAATGCCGGGATCCTCGGACGTCAGTTTGACGGCGATGGCCTGTAATTCGGGATCGTCATAGGTTTTCATGGTTCACCTCAGCGCAGCAGGTAGGGAATGTTCACAGTGACGGCGTCGGTGGGGCAGTCCGCTTCACACGGCATGCAGTACCAGCACTCGTCGTATTTCATGTGGGCCTTACCGGTTTCCTCGTTGATCCACAGCACGTCCAGTGGACACACGTCGATACAAACCGTGCAGCCCTTGTCGGCAATGCACTTGTCCTCGTCAACGATGACGGGAACGCTCGAATGATGATTGGCGATAGGCATTAGTCAGATCCTCTCTCATTTAAAGTCGTGCGTTGCGGAGCACCCTTGGGGTGTCTCCGCTCAGTGAATTCAGGCGTTTGCCGCTTTTTTGTCGACGCGCAGGGTGCGATAAGCATCTTTTTCCTCGCCCAGCGGCACGATGTAGTCCGCAATCGGGCGCTTGCCGCTCGCCATCTGTCCGTTGTCATCTTTGTAAAGTCGGCTGTGGTAGAACCATTCGCTGTCGTCCTGCTCCGGGAAGTCGACCCGGTAGTGGTAAAGCCCCCAACGGGATTCCTTGCGGAACAGCGACGCTCGGGCGGCCATTTCTGCGCAGTCGATGATCGATTGCACCTCCATGGCCCGCAGCAGTTCGTGCGGATCGCGGGCACAGAGCTGGGGCACGTCTTCACGGACGGCCAGAATACGCTCCAGTCCGATTTCCATTTTCTTGGTGACCTTGGGTGGCTGCAGGTAGTCATTCACCAGGCGGCGAACCTTGTATTCCATCTGCTCGGGAGGAATGCCGTCTGCACGCTTCATCGGTGCCTGGATGCGCTCCAGCTCCTTGGCAATAAAGTCCTCGTCGAGCTTGGGCTCGCCGCGGTCCTTGATGAATTCCACGGCACTCTCGCCACAGATCTGGCCGTAGACGAAGGCGCCCAACATGTAGTTGTGGGCAACGCTGGCCATGTCGCCGGCGCAGTA
>CAZWEP010000016.1:9793-53043 GCA_964632565.1 uncultured Marinobacter sp.
CGAAGGCGCCCAACATGTAGTTGTGGGCAACGCTGGCCATGTCGCCGGCGCAGTAAAGGCCGGGAACGGTAGTGGCGCCGGTTTCGTCGGTCCACACGCCAGAGGCGGAGTGGCCGGAACAGAAACCGACTTCAGAGATGTGCATTTCCACCATGCGCTGGCGATAGTTCACCTCGCGGCCTTCGTGGAAGCGACCGCGTGAAGGGCGCTCGTTGGTGTGCAGAACCGTCTCGATTTCCTGAATGGTTTCCTCGGCGAGGTGGTCCAGTTTCAGGAACACCGGACCGGTACCAGACTCCAGCTCCTTGAAAAACTCCAGCATCATCTGGCCGGACCAGTAGTCACATTCGATGAAGCGCTCACCAAAGGCGTTCGACGTGAAGCCACCCAGTGGGCCGGTGACGTAGGCGCAGGCAGGGCCGTTGTAGTCTTTCAGAAGCGGATTGACCTGGAAGCATTCGAGGTTCGCGAGGTCCGCGCCGGCGTGATAGGCCATGGCATGGCCATCACCGTTGTTGGCGGGGTTCTCGTAGGTGCCGAACAAGTAACCGGAGGTTGGCAGGCCGAGGCGGCCGGCTGCGCCAGTGGCCATGATTACGGCTTTGGCGCGGATGATGATCGGCTCGGCGGTTCGGGTATTGACGCCGATCATGCCCGCGATCTTGCCGTCGGGGTCTTTCAGAAGACGAGTCGCGGTGAAGCGGTTCTCGATCTGGACCCGATTACGGCGAAGGCGGCGATACAGAATCTTTTTGACGTTGTGGCCTTCCGGCATGGGCAAGACATAGGTGCCCAGGTGGTGCACCTTTTTCATGTCGTAATCGCCGGTTTCATCTTTCTGGAAGTGCACCCCCCAGGAATCCAGCTTCTCGATCATTGGGAACGAGCGGGTGGCATAGGCCATCAGGGCAGGCTGATGCACAACACCGTCGTTGGCGATGGTGATTTCCTTGACGTACTGTTCAGGTGTCGCATGGCCCGGCACAACGGCGTTGTTCAGACCGTCCATGCCCATTGAGATGGCACCGGAACGCTTGACGTTGGCCTTTTCCAACAGCATGACGTTCAGGCTCGGGTCCTGTTCCTTGGCTGTGACGGCAGCCATGGGACCTGCGGTGCCACCACCGATTACCAGGACGTCGGTCTCGATCACAGGAATGTCGTTAATTTTCATGATGCGCTCCTATTTCCGGTCAATCCGGAACTGATATTTGAATGAATCACCGCGGTAGCAGAGGTATTCGAAGTCGATGGGTCGGCCTTCCTGGTTGTGGGTCAGGCGTTCGACCCGCAGGATGGCTTCGCCACTTTTCAGGTTGAGATATTGCTGGGCCTCCTCGTCGGCGAGGATGGCGTCCAGTCCGATATCGGCGCCGCCAAGTGGGATGCCGAAATAGTTTTCCAGCAGGGGGAAGATGTCGCCGGACAGATCCAGGCTGAACATGCGTCGGCCAATGTCCATGGGGAAGTAGCTGTGGTCGATACACACCGGTGCCCGATTCAGGTACCGAACCCGTTTCACTTCGACAACATCGTCGCCGCCATCAAGGTCCAGCGCCGCAGAGACGGCTTTTGGAGCCTTCAATTGCTGGATGCTGAGAACACGTGCAGACGCCTCATAGCCCTGCGCAGCCATGGCTTCGCCGAAGCCCTCCAGGCGCTGGACGTTCTGCACGGCCTTGGGTTTGCTCACGAACGTGCCTTTGCCCTGGGCGCTGAACACCAGACCCTCGTTATGAAGATCTCTCAGCGCCTGCCGAATGGTGATCCGGCTGACACCAAAGGTGTTCATCATCTCGTTCTCCGAGGGCAGTCTTTCGTGCACCTCGTAACTACCGTCCAGAATCTGACGCCTGAGGGTGTCTCGAATCTGCACGTACAGGGGCAGTGGTGAGTGTTGCTCGGATCGGGTCAGGTTCATCATGCGACCCTCCCGAGAATCCACTTCATATAACACGTCATAACAACTTCATTTGTTGTAGGTGCTGTGTGGGTCTTCATTTAGTGGGATCCTCCTCCAAGGCTGGCTATGTAAGCAGCCAACTGATGCCGCTGTTGCTCGGTCAGTTTCCGGGCAATGGCATCCATCGTGCCGGCAGGGGCGTTGGAGCGCCGATCTGCCGCAAAGTCGTCTAATTGCTTTTCAAGGTATTCAGCACGCTGGCCATCCAGTTTTGGAACGCCGTGACCGCCATGCCCATGACAGGCAATACAGGCCGGCAGGCTCTGATCTGGATCGCCTTTTTCATAAAGGCGCTTGCCTTCCTCACTGGCCTCGGCTTTCGCCGGAACCGGCGGAGTCTGTTGCGAGAAATAGCGCGCCAGAACCCGAATCTCTTCACGCTTCAGGTCTGCGGCCTGGGTGGCCATAATGCCGTCGTCATTGGTGCGTCGGCCGTCGCGGAAATCGCGCAGTTGCTTGCGCAGGTAGTCCTGGGACTGTCCTGCCAGATGCGGGAACCGCGGGCTGTTACCAATGCCATCGATACCGTGGCAGTAGGCGCACCGCTCCCATGGCTCCTGACTGCTGGTGTCGATCACGTCGCCATTCACGTTCAGGCTGAACAGCACGCCCGTCATCAGCGACAACCGGACCCCCGCGGAACGCAACGTCATAGCGCGCCTCCCTCGCTGAATCGGTGGTAAGCCGCTGCGATCTGCATGGACTTGAGTGGCGGCTGGAAACGCGCGACGGCACGACCACGGGGGTCGATTAAAAAGACTGAACTGCCGTGCATCACCTCGTAATTGCCGTCAACGTCCGGTGAGAACATGCGATGACCCGTATTCAATGCGGATTCCAGTACGGCAATCTGATCGGGCTCGCCCGACACGCCAACGAAGGCTTTGTTGAAGAAAGTGACGTAGTCGGCCAGATGCTGCCGTGAGTCACGGTCGGGATCGACGCTGACCATCACCACTTCCGGCATCGCCCCATCGCCATAGCCTGCGGCTTTCAGCTTCTTCCAGGCCTGGTTGAGAAATGTGAGGTGCAGCGGACAGATGTCCGGGCAGTTTGTGAAACCGAACATCATCATCTGCCAACGCCCTTCGAGTCGCTGCTGGTCGAAGCGGGCTCCAGTATGGTCCTGCAGCTCGAACGGCGGAACGTCGAGCGGCTCAATGCGGTAGGCATCGAGCTCGTCATTGTCAGCCGCAGTTGCCAGTTCGCTGGCCACAGCAAAGGGTGCGAGAAGCACCATCAGCAGGCCGAGCCAGGCAAGACTTTGTCGCGTTCGCTTAGTGATCGGCATGACTGTTTTGCCCTTCGAAGGCGCGCAAGGTTTCCTGCCGGATCAGCTCCAGGCAGCGTTTCTTGATGGACATGAATTCCGGCTCGGTCACAATGTCGACCGGTCTTGGACGAGGCAGGGTCACCGGAATGTCCGCAATCAGGCGTCCGGGGCTGGCACTCATCACCACCACGCGATCTGCCAGATAAACGGCTTCATCGATGTCGTGGGTAACAAACAGGACGGTGGTGCCAAATTCTTCCCACAGATCCAGCAGGTTCTCCTGCATCATGCTGCGGGTCTGGGCATCGAGCGCGCCGAACGGCTCGTCCATCAGCAGAACAGACGGGTAATTTGCCAATGCTCGTGCAATTCCGACGCGCTGTTGCATGCCGCCGGACAGCATGGCGGGAAAATGGTTGCCGTAAGCCGCGAGCCCGACGATTTCTAGAAATGTCCGCGCAGTGCTGCTGGCTTCCTTTTCGCTTGCACCGGCCATCAAAGGCCCGAAAGCGACGTTTTCACGTACCGTTTTCCACGGAAACAGAGAGTGCTGCTGGAATACCATGCCGCGTTCCGGGGAAGGGCTGGTCACCTTCTTCCCATCCAGGGTGATTTGCCCGTCACTGGGTGCAACAAATCCGGCAACCGAGTTCAGAAGGGTGGACTTACCACAGCCAGATGGCCCCAGCAGGCACACGAATTCGCCCGGTTCAATGGTCAGTTGCGCGTCATCTACGGCCACATTGCGTTCGGCTCCGGAGCCAAAAACAATACTGACGTCCTCGACCTGGATCCGGCCGCGGCCTTTTCTCTGGCGCGCTTCCGCCAACATGGTTTCGTGCCTCGAAAACACCAGCTTTGGTGTTTTCTCCGGCGCTTGTGCAGCGTCTTTTTGAGCAGCTTCAGTCATGGCTCACCTCAATGAAACAGATTCGGATAACGAAGTAGGTGATTTCGAACCGCCCGCCAGACGGGCCAGGTAAACCACCACAAGAATTTGTAAAACCAGGCCTGCGAGCACCAGCGCGGAACCCAGGGGTTCGAGGGCCAGAGCCAGATTTACGCCCAGTCCCAACATGGCCAGCAGCACTACCCAGGACGGGGTCGCGCAACACACGATCCACGTCATGGAAGCGGTTCCGAGCCCCAACATCAGGGCGCCCCCGCCGCTGACTGCCAGACACCGGTTGCCAGTGCGATTGCGGGCATCGCGCCAGAGCGCCACAGAAAGACCGAGGGCCAGCGCAGTGAGAGACACCAGGATCAGGCGCAAAGGCATAATCATGTAGCTCCATTCTGCGATCCCGTAGTAGTCCGGGTTGGCATAGCCAAACTCCAGCCAGGGCTCCTCGTAAAACAGATTCAGGCGGTCGCTCCAGTTGCCGGTGCCTTCCATGATCAGCCCCAGGTTCTGCACCACGTCGTAATGGGTGAAGTAGTTGGGCAGGCCGTCAAACCGCAGGATGACCGTCAGCGCCATAAGGGCGTGGTATCCCAGCAGGAACCCCAGGAAAGTGACCACAAAGGCCCAGGGGTGACGACGGATGGCTCGAATCAGGGCGGTCATGGCTCAGGCTCGCGCTCCGGCCTTCTGCCAGCGCAGAAGCGGTTTGGTGATTTGGCGGATCGCAATCGTTGAAAGCGTTCCCAGTGCACCGATGACCAGCATGCCAATGATGATCTTGGGGTATTCCACCAGGGTGTAGGCCGTCCAGGTGAAATAGCCGATGCCGTACTGGCCGCTGATGATTTCGCCCGCCAGCAGCGAGAACCAGGACACGCCCATGCCAATGGCCAGGCCGGCAACGATGCTCGGCAGTGCGCCTGGCAACACGACGTGACGCAGAATGGCTGCGTTGCTGGCGCCGAGCGAACGTGCCGCCCGCACGAGCACCGGTGGGGTCTGTTCCACACCGTGAACCGTGTTCAGGACGATTGGGAAAAACGCGCCCAGGAACGTGATGAAAATGATGCTGGATTCTTCGGTTGGCATAATCAGGATCGCCAGAGGAATCCACGCCACCGCCGGGATCGGGCGGAGGATTTCAATGTGCGGGGCAAAGAAGTCAGCCACCAGGCGAAAACGCCCCATCAGGGTGCCAATGGTGATGCCCAGTACCACAGCGATGCTGTAGCTGATCAGAATGCGTTGGAGGCTAACGCCGATGTGTTTGAAAAATTCGACGTTCTGCAGTTGAACCAGGAATTCGGCGCCTACCACAGCGGGCGGCGGTACCATGGAAAAACTGAGTAGCCAGTCCCAGCCCTGGGTTGAGGCCAGGTGCCATAGGGCGAGCGCGAATAAGACTGCAAACGTGCGAATGGCCCAGCTGGTGCCGTTTTCCCTGGCGTGTCGCAGGAAAACAGTCGGCCATTTTGGTGTTGCCGGCTTGCTGTTCGCTGCAGGCTTTTCAGTGGCTACCTGCGCGGTCTCCTTGGCCTGTGAGGCCGCCTCCTGGCTTGCCTCGTCGGCGTCCGGCGACGTTGTTGTGAGCTGTTCCGGTTTAACGAGCATGCTACTACTCCGGGTGTCTATCATCAGAGAGTTGGAATAGTGCGGGGACGGTGCCTTGCAGCCGTCCCCGCAAGGGCCTTAGTTGGACGCCACTTCCATGTCGTCCTCGGTTGCTGCCTTGGCCAGCGCTGCGTCGTACTTCATGACGCTGCCGCCTTCGCCGGCAAATTTGTCGGCATCAGGCTGGCGCATAAAGGCGGTCATCTGCCCGTCGTCGCCTTCGACATAGAAAGCCACATCACCGAAGAGCTTCAGTGCCGTCACGTTGTCATACACGTAGGTGGCATTGATCTTCTGACCGGTCTCGCTGTATTCCGCCATGGCTTTGAACATGTCTTTGATAGAGTCGAATTTCTCGACGCCTTTCGCTGCATGCCAGAGCTCTGCAGCGGGCCGCTCAGGATTGCTTACCTTGGGATCGTTGATGGTTGCCACTTCTTTGGCGTAGTCCAGCCCCAACTCCTTATAGGCTTGCTTCACATAGCTGTCGTCGATCCAGGCGTCCACGTCCAGAGGCGGAATGGACTTTTCTTTCTCAAGAACGCTGTGGTCGTAAGCGAGTGCTTCGATCCACTTGTCCTTGATGGTTGGATCCAGCGTCAGGTGACCACCGTTGCTGAAATACAGGTACTGGACTTCCTTTTCCACGCCGGTCCACTTTTCAAGGCTTTCTGCAGCGCGGATCGGGTCCTCTCGAACCCAGTCACCGGCTTCAACGATGGCCTTGGCCATGGCGACAACGATTTCCGGATATTTCTCGGCGTAATCCTGGCGCACCACAACACCGTGCAGGTATGGCACGCCGGTTTCGCTTCCGTCATAGATCTTGCGACCGGTACCACGGAACTCCATGATCTCGGACCAGGGGCAGAAATCGGCGTGTGCGTCGATGCGGCCCTTGGCGATATTGGCTGCACCCACGGGTGGAGACTGGTTCTTGATCGTAATGTCATCCGACGACATGCCGTGATCCTGTGAGGCTTTCAAAACCATTCCCCAGGCGGCACTGCCAACCGGCACGGAGATTTCCTTGCCTTTCAGATCAGCAAAGCTGTAAACGTCGGAGTCAGCAGGAACCACGATGGCATTGCCTGAACCGTGAACGTTGTAGCCGGTTCCGGCCACATAGAGTGAACGCATGTCTTCGGTTTGCTGGAATTTCGCGCCGTTAACAATCAGCGGGTAGTCGCCCATGACGCCGAAATCCAGCTTATTGGCCATCATCATATTGGTGATGGGGGGGCCGGAGGTGTAGTCCTTCCACTGGAAGTCGTATTCCGCATCGGCGTACTTGCCGTCACGTGGCAGGTATTTCTGGATCAGTTTGAGTTCTTTAAGAATGATGCCCGCGGTGTAAGTGTCGGTACACATGCTTTGGTGTCCGATACCAATTCGTATGGTCTCTGCAGAAACCGCGTTGGCACCGAGTGCCAACGACCCGCAGAGCGCTATCGCTGTCAGGGTTCTTGAATCTCTCATCGTCTTTGTCCTTCACGTTAAGTTCACTTGTACTAACAAGTCATGACCCGTGGTGTAGGTGTTGCACTCGCTGTGCCAGAAACGATGAAGGCGGGTGAAAGCGTTTGTTTTAATTGGTGTAATGAATTTGCGGCGCCAAAAATAGTGCAAATTTTGAACGATGGTTCAGCGCTCGCGTTTGGTGCGAACGTCTCTTTACAGTGCCAAGACAGCGCAGAGCGGTTTCTCAGTGCTATAACAAGTAGTGCAAGTTCTGAGATTCTGAGAGGCACCCGACACAGATTCTGGAGGAATTTCCATGGCCCGATTCCGTGATGACCTGCCGCCGCCCTCCGTCCTGCTGTTCGATTGGCATGGCACACTGGTGGACACTCACGATGCGATGTTCAGTGCGATGGAAGACATGCTGCCCCAGTTGGAGGAGCTGGGGTTGGTGGAGCGGCTGCTGCCCGAGCATAAATGCCGAACGTCAGACGATGCCCGTCTGGTGCGTTATATCCGGATATTCCGACGTCTGCATCCGCGTATTCTGGCGGAGCGGCGGGTTTCCCGAACGGACATTTTCAACGCCATTTTCGGCGACGACCGTGACGCAAGGTTGATCGCGCACGAAGCCTACAATCATTGCTACCGAAAATATTTCGGCCAGGTAAAGCCCTTTCAGCAGGGTGCCTATGAATACCTAATGGCCATCAAAGCCATGGGGATTCAACTGGCCGTTTCGACGAATCGGAACCGGGAGTTTCTGGATAAGGAGCTTGAACGCGTCGATGGGGGGCGATGGAAGCATCTGTTCGACGCCACGGTCTGTGCGGATGATGTCACCGAATACAAACCGGACCCGGAAGTGATCCATCGGGCGCTGGAAAAGCTGAATTTGCCGGCTGACGCCACGGCCTGGTACGTGGGTGACAGTTACGTGGACATGCTGACTGCTAACAAGGCCGGTATTTCGGGGGTCTTTTACAACGGCGCTGCGTGGGAAACAGATCGCATTCAGAGCTGGTTCAGCAAGCGGGATGCCCCGGCCGCCATTCTTGAAAGCTTTGAAGAACTGATCGATCTGCTGGCACTGCTTGAACGGGAACACCCCGACGCGTTCAAAACCGCCCCGGCAGAGGTCCGCCCCCGGCCATTTCCAAAGCCTGAACCGCCGGCTCCGAGGATTGAAGCGGACTGGCATCCCGCTGTGGTCAACCTCATTCGCCCCTCGGTCGTGCTATTTGATTGGCACGCGACGCTGGTGGACACCTTGGACGCGATGTATCACGCCGTCGACGATATGTTTCCGGAGTTCGAATCACTGGGTCTCATAGATCGGATGCTGGCGCCCGAAGACAGCAAGACTCCAGAGGACGCCAGGCTCGTCGCCTATGTGCGTGAATTTGCCCGCCTGCACCCGAAAGTGAAGGCGGACAGGAAAATCTCCCGCACCGACATTTTTGAGGTGCTGTTCGGCGATGATCAAGAGGCCAAGCAGGTCGCCCATCAGGCGTTTAATCGGCACTATCGCAATCATTATGGCCACGTGGATGCGTTCGAGCCGAAGGTCCGCGAGGTGCTCGAGGGGCTGGTGCGTCTGGGTATTCAGGTCGGAGTCATCACCAATCGCGATCGGGAATTTTTTGAACACGAGCTGGACGCGGTCGAAGGTACCGGCTGGAGCCACCTGTTTGAAGTGAAAGTCTGCGGGGATGACGTGCCCTTGCGCAAACCGCACCCTGACCAGCTCCTGCTGGCCGCACATGAGCTCGGGTATCCGGCTGACCCCAGTGTCTGGTATGTGGGCGACAGCACTACGGACGTGATCGCTGCCAAGAAGGCTGGCATGACCGCAGTGTTTTTCAACGGAGCGCAGTGGGACCTGCCGTGGCTCAACCGGATCTTCCCCGGCACCCACAAACATCCCGACAAGCCAGATGTGGTGGTCAACGATTTCTCGGAATTCTGGGCCCTGGTGCTGGCATGCGAGGAAGGCCCGCCTTGAATTCTGAGCCACCAAGCCACGTTGTTCTTATTGAGTCGGGAGCGCACCGTGCAGGTAAATAAGATGGTCCTCTGACAAGAGCGCTTTTTCGACGTCCAGTCCCATGATCAGGACGCCCGCAGGCAGCCAGCGATCCTCGTCGAGTATTGGCAAGCTCACGGTGACCTGGAATCTCGAGGTTGAGGCATCGTAGTGAATGGGCGAGACGTACAGGTCTCGCGCGTCACTGCGGATGTGTTGTTCGAATTTGGCTTCGTCTCCTTGCCAGAAGTCAGACGTGAGCCTGCTCATTGCCACCAGTGTTCCCAGATTGTTGGTCAGCATGATTTCGGTCACCAGCCCTCGTTTTTCTTTCGTCCAGGCTGCAAATGCTGAGGATGTCGGAGAGGCGGCCACTTGCTTGGCCAGTGCAGAATGGCTGGTCGGGGAAAGTGCTCGCCACTGATTGTCTAGGTTCAGTATTTCAGACAGATTCCGGATGTTGATGCCGTTCCGAATAGCGTCAACCATGGAAATCTTGCTTTCAAGTTCATTCAGCAGGTCGTAGGCAAGTTCCCGGATCTGAACAGTCTCCAAAGGATCCAAATCAAAGTTGTGATCAATGCAGTTTGGGATCATCCGATTAAACGCTCGGATGAAATCGGGATTTTTCTCTACAAACCGACGGCTCATGTAGGCATAGAGCGGCACATATTTAACAAAACGACTGGCCAGGCCTTCGGTCCCCGGGAGGGATTGGAGAACGCGGTTATCCATCAGCACCTGGTCGATGCGCCTGCGATGCAGCAACTCGATCAATTGTTCCGGTGAGCGAACGGCCAGATAAATTTGCCGGCCTTGTGATCTCAGCCAGGCCTCCTCGTTGCTGCCACTGACAGCACCCAGCCGGGGGTTTGCGGGTTCCGGCTCATCTGTACGAGTGACGATGTGCCACTTTTCCAGCGAAATGGGGTCGGTGGGGATAGCCACTCTGTCGAGAGTCGTGGACGGGTCGACAGCAAAGTAGCCATCAATCTCGCCCTTGGCAAGGTATAGAAGCGCGCGGGGTTGTGGGACGACGTCGACTTTTGCGCGAGCCCCAGCTGCTGCCGCTGCACAAGTCACGGTTTCGAACGTCAGCCCTTTGACTGTTTTCCCCAGGATAGGGTCGTCTTCGATAATGAGGTAGGGGGGTTCACTGAAGCTGTAAAACTGAATAACTTCTCCGCCAGCTGATACTTCCGCCGCGAAAAGAGTCAACATGACGCACAACGCAATCCCTGCCTTGAACATGATTTCTGCCGCCAGAATAAAGTCCAGAAGACTTCAGTTTAGTCTGCAATTGAGCGGCAGAATAGATGTCCCTGAAGGTTAAAGTTCTTCGACGTTGTCGAGCAACCATTCCGCCCGCTTGAGCAGTGCTTCACGGCGCTCCGGTTTCTGCTTGTCCCAATTCCTGTACATCATGCCCATGCGGGGGTTGTTGGCGAAATCATCGCGGTGACGGTTAATAAAGTGCCAGTACAGGGCATTAAAGGGGCAGGCATCGTCTTCGGTGGATTTGTTGACCTTGTACTCGCAGTTGCTGCAATGGTCCGACATGCGCTGGATGTATTTTCCGCTGGCGGCGTAGGGTTTCGAACCCAGGTATCCGCCGTCTGCGTGCATCACCATACCCAGGACGTTCGGAAGTTCCACCCAGTCATAAGCGTCTGCATAGACCGCCAGATACCAGTCGCAGATTTCTTCGGGTTTCACCCCGGCCAGCAGGGCAAAATTCCCGGTGACCATCAGGCGCTGGATATGATGGGCATAGGCATTCCGGCGGGTGGCATCAATCGCCCGGTGCATACACCGCATTTTGGTCTCGCCCGTCCAGTAGAACCAAGGCAGCGCTCGTTTGTTTCCGAGACGATTCTCCTGAGCATAGTCCGGCATGGTCATCCAGTAGATGCCGCGCACGAACTCTCTCCAGCCCAGGATCTGGCGGACAAAGCCTTCGACCGCATTAATGGGTGCCTGGCCCGCATACCAGGCATTCACGGCAGCCTCGCAGACAGACAGGGGATCCAGCAGGCCGCAATTGATGTAGGGCGACAGTATGGAGTGGAAGAGCCAGTCTTCGTCATCCGACATGGCATCCTGAAAATCCCCGAAGCAGGGCAGTGCAAAGTCAATAAAGTGTTCGAGCGCCTGTTCTGCCTCCTGAGCCGTCACCGCAAAATGGAAGTCGTCGGTCGTTCCAAAGTGGTCCTTGAAGTGGGTGTCGACCAGGTTGATGACGTCGCGGGTGGTATTGTCAGGCTCGACTCGAAAGGGCGCGGGCGCCGCGGGTTTGCCTGTCCATTTCCTGCGGTTATCGGCATCGTAGTTCCACTCGCCACCTTCCGGCTGACCCTCTGGTGTCATGAGCAGGCCGGTTTTCTTGCGCATCTCGCGATAGAAAAACTCCATTCGCAGCTGTTTTCGGCCTTCTGCCCAGGCCATGAATTCGTCTTTACTGGCAAAAAAACGGTCGTCGGTGCGTATCTCGACGGGAACGCCAAGCGTTTCGTGCCAACGCTGAACCTGCTCATGCAATCGCCATTCGCCGCACTCGGTGGTGATCACGCGTTCGAACGCATCGCCTGACAGTTGCTCAGCCAGCACAGCTTCGATGGACTGTTCGTTGGCCTCCGGGTCGTAGCGATGGTAGTGGACCTGCCAGCCGTCCTTTTCCAATTCTTGTGCAAAGTGCCGCATGCCACTGAACAACAGGACCAGCTTCTTTTTATGATGGTTGGTGTAGGTGGCTTCCGCTGCGACTTCCGCCATGACAATGCGGTCCTGCTCCTTCGAGGCGCCTTTCAAAGCGCTGATGTCGGGAGTTAACTGGTCGCCGAGGATAAGAATCAGATTGGCCATGGACGGTCCGCTGCTCCTGTGGGTTACGGGCGGGCAAGGTTACACTTCAGCATGTACGCCACCCGGGCGGTGGCGGTTCAGAACCGGGAACATTGAACGGATGTTTCAGGACAGTCGGCGTCAGCCGCCCGTCATGCTCATGAATCGTAGAATCTGAACGTCGCCGTCTGAGGAGAAGTGGTGTCGCTCTGGCTTGAGATCCATTGCCTTGACGATGGTGTCGCGCAGAGTGCTGTCGTCCGTCGGATAGTCTCTCAGCGATGGCATCAGGGATACTGAGTGCTCGTTGCCGAGGCATAGGAGCAATCGGCCTTCCACTGTTACCCTCACGCGGTTACAGGTCGAGCAGAAGTTGTGTGAGTGGGGCGAGATGAAACCTACCCGGCTTGGGCTGTCTTGCATGCGATAATAGCGGGCTGGACCGCCTGAGTCTTCGCTGGTGGGTTCCAACCGGTGATGTTTCTGAATTAACGCTCGCACTTCGTCGCTGGTACACAACGCTTCACCGCGGTGATGCTCGGTGATCTCACCCAGAGGCATTTCCTCAATGAAGGTAATATCTATGCCTTTGCTTCTCGCAAACTCGACCAGTGAAGCCACTTCGTCGTCGTTGCCACCTTTCATGATGACGCTGTTGATCTTGATACCTTCGAAGCCGGCGTCCAGGGCGGCATCGATGCCGTCCATAACCTGAGACAGTTGCCCTGTCCGGGTGATTCGATGAAATCGATCGGCGTCCAGGGAATCCAGGCTGATGTTGAGTCGTTTGAGTCCGGCTTTGCGGAGGGGTTCGGCCATTGTGGGCAGCTGGCTACCGTTTGTGGTCATCGCGAAGTCACGCAATCCGAACGAGCCGATCTCACCCACCAGGTCCACAATGCCCTTTCGTACGAGAGGTTCGCCGCCGGTCAGCCGGATCTTTTCAGTGCCAAGATCCACAAAGGTACGGGCCACCCGCGCGATTTCTTCCAGAGACAGAATCTTCGCTCGCGGCAGGAAGGTCATGTCTTCCGCCATGCAGTAGACGCATCGAAAATCGCATCTGTCGGTGACAGACAACCGAACGTAATTAACAGTACGGCCGAAACGATCCTTCAGTGGTTTTTGACTCATAATAATCACGTGCCCCTGACTGCAAAACGTCGCAGGTTCAGTTTGAGTATCGCAGATTCGTATCAATAATCCGAAGGTTCTCGCTTATACCTAAGTCTTAATCCTAGAAGAGTTTCCAATACAAGAGAACCAGAAAGATCGACCCTCCGTACATCTTAGCTGACCATAAATGTATACGCGGTTGGCTGCTTTCGGATTCGCTGGTCTGACATGGCCAGAGATCTAATTCATACGAGCGCGCGCCAGGTTTTCAGGAATTAACCATGCATATTACCCGCTACACTGACTATTCGCTGCGCGTTCTGATTTACCTTGCCACTCAGGACGGCAAATTGTCGACTATCCAGCAGATAGCCGACGCCTACAACATCTCTAAAAACCACCTAATGAAAGTGGTCCACCAACTGAACCGTAAGGGTTATATCGAAACGGTGCGGGGCAAGCATGGTGGAATGAAATTAAAGATGCCCGCCAGAGACATTAATGTAGGGGTGCTGATTCGGGAAACCGAGCAAGAACTGAACGTGGTTGAATGTCTCAATGCAGGTGGCTCTTGCCGGATTACACCTGTATGCAATTTGAAGAATATGTTCGGCGAGGCGATGGAGGCCTTCCTGTCGGTACTGGACCAGTACACGCTGGAAGACACGATTCCCGATGCTCACCGGGCCCAATTACTACGATTGCTCAAGATCGCCTGAATTTCCGAACCTGCCTCACATTTACGGTCTTTTAATCCATTTCAGGACGCCATTTCTAGGCGTCCCAGTTCCTCTTCAGTTAGACTTAAGCGTCAGTGAACGAGCGATCAAAATAATCCAATAAAAGAGTCTTTCGTTGATTCGTCTTTTTGTTTTTCTGGCCCTGAGCCTCCTCACGTTCGGTGGCGTCGCCCAGGCCAGCAGTCCAGAGTTGGACAGGCCAGGCATCGTGCTGGAGGAGTCCAGCGAGCGCGTCGATATTTCCCGGAATCTGTCCTATTTCAAGGACGCTTCCGCCGCATACGACATTGAGCGCGTGATTCGCGAGTGGCCGACAATCGCGACTTACGACAAACCTGATGAGTCCCACAACTTCGGGTTTACTGATTCTGCCTACTGGTTTTACACCCGAATCTCAAACAGGGCCAGCCCCAATACTGATTGGGTACTGGAGGGGCTCTATCCCATCATCGATCAAATGGACCTCTTCCTGGTCCGCGAAGACGGTAAGATCGAGCGATATCGGGCTGGCGATGCGGTGGTGTTTGCCAGCCGCGGTCGCAACCATCACAACATCAACTTTCGATTTGAGCTAGCAGCCGGCGAATCGGTGGATGCCTATTTCAGGGTGCAGACCTCGGGCGCGGTTCAGATGCCCATGTTGCTATGGTCCAACGAGGCATTTACCGAGGCAGACCATCAGGAACGCTTTGTGTTCGGTCTCTATTACGGGTTGTTGCTCTGCATGGCGATCTTCAACCTGTTGATTTTCCTGGCTATACGGGATTCAAACTATCTCTGGTATGTCTCCTACATCGTCTTTTACGGCCTGCTGCAGTTCACCCTGAATGGACTGGCCTTCGAACACCTGTGGTCTGAAAGCGCCTGGTGGAACAATCGGGCAATCTCGTTTTTCATTGCCATGGGCATGTTCAGTATCCTTGGCTTTTCACGGTCGTTTCTTCAGCTTCGGGAAAACGTCCCCTTGCTGAATAGGATCGTGGTGATTGTGATGGCATTCTTTCCGTTCATGGCGCTGGCGGCCCTTGTCTATCCCGCCTATGGGCCAGTCATCCGAATCACCACCTTTGTCGCTTCCGTCTCGGTTTTGTTCATCCTCGCCGGCGGTGTTCTGACCCTGATTCGGGGATTTCAGCCTGCCCGTTATTTTATGATCGCCTGGTCTGCTTTGCTGGCAGGCATGATGTTGTATACGTTCAAAACGTTTGGCTATTTACCCGCCAACTTCCTCACTGAGTACGGGATCCAGATTGGCTCGGCGTTTGAGGTCATTTTACTGTCGCTCGCCATGGCAGCGAGATTGCGCATGTTAATGCTGGAGAATCAGAAGATTCAGGAAGAAATGACCTTGCGGCTGGAACATCGCGTTTCTGAGCGCACGTCCGAACTGGAGGTGGCGAATGAAAAGCTCGCTGCGCTCAGCTCCACCGATGGCCTGACCGGTCTCCACAATCGTCGTTTTTTCGACGAGCGCCTGGATCTGGAAGTCGGCAGAAGCAGCCGCAATGGCCCGTTATCGCTTCTCATGATCGACGTGGACCTGTTCAAGCCGCTGAACGACAAGCTCGGCCATCTCGCGGGCGATGCCTGCTTGCGCCGGGTGGCCAACTTTATCGCTGATGGGGTATCACGAAGGGCGGACGTTGTGGCTCGTTATGGTGGTGAGGAGTTTGCGGTCATTCTGCCCGACACGGATCTCGAGGGTGGCGTAAACCGGGCTGAACTTATTCGACAGAATATCCAGGATCATCTCAATTTCAGTTGGGAAGGGAAAACCGTGGATGTCACCGTCAGTGTCGGCGTCGCCACCGTGGCGCCCGGAGGGCGCGTCACGGCAGACGACATGATTGGCGTTGCAGATAAAGCCTTGTACGACGCAAAGCAGGGCGGTCGAAATCGCGTGGTGTCCGCTGAATTCCTCGCCCGCCCTGCGTCAGACCGGCGTGAGCCTCAAGCCTGAGTCGGGGTATTGAATTCCGGCAACAGGCGCTGACGTAGCCGATCCGGCATTGAGAAGCCTGCGATACGCTTGAGTACGGTGCCGTATTGGCGCGCAAAACTTCCAGTGTTGTAGTGAATGCCGTGTTTTTTGCAGACTGCCTGAACCTTTTCTGAGATTTCAGGGTACCGGTGAGCCGGCAGATCCGGAAACACATGGTGTTCAATCTGATAGCTCAGGTGCCCGCTCAGCAGGTGTACCAGGCGACCGCCGGTGAAATTGCTCGACCCGGTCAGTTGGCGTAGATACCAGTGGCCTTTGCTTTCCCCTTCGCACTCTTCCTCGGTGAAGGTCTCCGCATCCTGAGTAAAATGACCGCAGAAGATCACCGTGGATGACCACAAGTTACGAATCAGGTTCGCGCTGACGTTGCCAGCCAGCACGATCGGTGCAACCGGGAAGGTGATCAGCGGGAAGAACAGATAGTCCTTAAACGCCTGACGCCCGCCTTTACGCAAAAAGTCTTTCAGGAAAGGGCGTTTCTCTTTCAGTGAGACTTCACGCTGGCGCAAACGCTCGGCTTCCAGTTCGTGCAGGCCCACGCCCCACTGGAAGAACACGCTCAGCAAGACGTAGTTGATGAACTGGAACAGGTGAGCGGGCCGCCACCGGGAATCATCACTCAGACGAAGCAGCGCATAGCCGTAATCGCGGTCTTTACCGATGATGTTGGTATAGGTGTGGTGCTCATAGTTATGGGTACGTCTCCACGAGTCGCCAGTGCACACCGTGTCCCACTCATAGGTTTGCGAGTGCAGCGACGGATCGTTCATCCAGTCGTACTGGCCGTGCATAACGTTGTGGCCAATTTCCATGTTTTCGATGATTTTCGACAGGCCCAGAGCCGCGGTCGCAGCCACGAAAACCGGTGGAATGAATCCGAAGGGCATGAGTACCCGGCCACCGATTTCTAGACCGCGGTGCAGGCGGATTACGCGACGAATGTACTGTGCATCGCGCTCGCCCAGATCTGCGATGACGTCATCGCGAATCTGGTCAAGGTCCTGTTGAAGTTCATTAAGCTGGCTTTCAGTCAAATGTTTCATAAAGCCTCCTATAGATCGAGAGTGACAGCGCCTTTGGGCACTGAAACGCAAAGTTGAATGGTCTCGTCACCCGGGCTGGATGTTTCGCCGGTGACGCGGTTGATGACCGTGCCGCTGGTTTTGCGGCAACTGCACTGATGACAAATACCCATACGGCAACCGTGTTTGGGTGAAAGGCCGGACGCCTCCGCAATGTCCAGCAGAGAGGCATCACCGGTGGATTCTGTCTTCAGGGCGCTGTTTTCAAAGTGGACTGCTCCGCCAAGGGCGTCGCTGCCCAGATCGGCCGAGGGCGCTGAGAAGAAGGTGCATTGAATGCGGTCGCTTGGAATGTTCCTGCTGTGTAGCAGGTCATTCGCTGCATCCATGAGACCTTTTGGGCCGCACAGGTAGCACTGCCGGGCATTCACGCCGGGAACCTGCTCCAGATGGTGGTCACCGAAATACTGATCCTTGCTGCCTTCTTCGGTTTTGAAGATTGTTACGGTCAGTGCGGGCCAACGATCGGACAGTTCGCGGAGCCGGTCGGCTGCAATGATGTCCCGCTCTGTACGCACGTAATAGAGCAGGCTGACCGGCGCCCGGTAATCGCTATTGGCCAGGGTTTCCAGATGGCTGAGCACCGGGGTAATGCCACTGCCGCCGGCAATGTACAAAGCGGGTTCAGCGGCGTTGGGCAGATCGAATTCTCCGAATGCCTCACTGAGTCCGACAGTGGCGCCGGCCCGCAGGTGATCGTGCATCCAGTTGGTCACGCGACCGCCGGGCAACCGCTTGATGGTCACGGAAATCGTTCCACGCTCTTGCCATTGCTGGGGAGTGCTGGACAAGCTAAAGGTGCGGGTGCGGTTCACGCCATTCATACCGACGGTCAGCGCAATGTGCTGGCCAGCCGTGAATCCTTGCCAACGTTTCGCAGGTTTGAGCACGAACGTCGCGGTATCGTGGGTTTCGGGCAGCACGGCAATGACCTGCGCCCGAATGGATTGTTGGGCCAACAGAGGGCTGATGCGCTCCAGTAATGGGTCAAAATACGCCGCCGGATCGTCGCGATTAAAAAGCTGGCGTCCGAGCCAGTGCAGGGCGGTTGAAGCGTCAAATTGAGCAAGCATGATGGTCTCCTTTGCTCTTGTGTACAAGTGTTCACATCTGTGTACGACTGTACACATGGCTTTATGACAGGGCAATCATGCGCGATTCATTGTCCCAAAATGACAAGAAGTGGTTATTTTCTCAGAGGGTTTGTGTACACTCGTGTTTTTGTGAATCCGGAAACTCAGTGACCCATGTCTGACAGACCGAGGCGGAAGCCAGGGGAAACCCGCGAAAAACTGATGGAGGCCGCCCTGGCCCTGGTGGGGAAAGGCCGCCATTTCGCCAGCCTCGGTATTCGGGAAGTGACCCGGCAGGCGGGTGTGGTGCCGACGTCCTTTTATCGCCACTTCCGCAACATGGACGATCTCGGGCTTCAGTTGGTGGATGAACTTGGGCTGGTATTGCGTCGCATGATGCGGGATGCCCGCTCAAACGTCCTTCAGGCCGATAAGCTGATTGAAGAGTCTGTCGGCATCTTTATTACCCACGCTCAGAATCACCGCAGTTTCTTTATGTTCATGGCCCAGGGGCTGGCGGGAGAGAGTCGCGCGGTTCAGGAAGGTATTCGCAGTGAAATGCGGTATTTCGCCAGCGAGCTGGCAAATGACCTCCGTCGGCTGAAAGTGGTCGACCATCTGAGCGACGCCGATCTTGAAATGACCTGTGACCTGGTGGTTCGCAGCGTCGCGTTCAGTCTTACTGACATTCTGGGTATCGCACCGGACGACGACTACCAGGTTGAACAGGTCAGGAACCGCACCGCGCGTTTTCTTCAGCTCATCTTCGTTGGCGCTGCAAACTGGCACCGCGAATCCTGAGTCCCGCTACAAAATGCTGACCAGGCCAATGGCCAGCAGGGTCGCTACCACCGGGATGGCAACCGTCACCACGAAAATATCCTTGTACGCCTCTTTGTGTTTCAGCCCCATGATGGTCAGCATGGCAATCACCGCCCCGCAATGAGGCAGTGAATCAATGCCGCCGGAGCCCAGTGTCGCGATGCGATGGAGTGTTTCGGGTTCTACGCCCAGCGACAGGTACTGTTCCGCAAAGGTCTGCATGAAAATCTGCAGTCCACCGGACCCAGACCCGACAATCGCCGATACAACGCTGACAGAAGCAAAAACCGACAACAAGGGAGGCAGCGGCAGGTCCAGGACCCACTGTGCAAAACTGTTGAAGCCATCGGTCTGGGTGACCACGCTGCCAAATCCGATCACCGCAGCGGTATTCAGCAATGGCATGATGGCGTCGTTCGCACCGGCCCCCAGGCTTTCCATGGCGTTTTTTCGGAAGGTCGGAAACAGACCCACGCAGCCGGCAGCCCCGAGCATCAGCGCAAAACTGGGCCAGAGGATAGGTTCCTCGGCCGCAAATCCAATCAAGCCTCCAATGGCAGGCGTTTGTGCGTCTGCCGCGCCAATGGCGGTGAGCAGGCGTGGAAGAATAATTGTGCCGAGCACAATCACCAGCGGCACAATACTGTGTTGCCAGGGCGGCCCGTGTTGGAGTTCCGGGGCGAGATTTTCCATGGCCCTGTCCTGTTCGTTTACCTGATACCCCTCGCCACTGGCCCGGGCTTTCACCCACTGTTTTTCCAGGTACACCATGCCCAGAACGAACATCACGGCGGCAGCGCTCAGGCCAATCAGGGCGCCGGCAAACAAGTCCGTGCCCAGAGCGCTGGCGGCAATAACGTTATGGATGGACGGTGTTCCAGGCAGGGCCGTCATCGTGAAAGTGCCGGCACCGAGAGCGGTCGCGCCACAGAACAGGCGCTTGGGGAGGTTGGCCTCGCGCATCAGCGCGACACCCAGTGGGTACATGGTGAAGATCACCACAAACACAACAACGCCGCCATAGGTGAGTAGGGCACACACCAACATGGTCACCAGAATGGTCCGCTTTGCACCCAGGCTTCGGGTAATGGCACTGGCTATTGAACCAGCCGCTCCACTCGAGGCCATCATTTTTCCGAAGATGGCTCCGGTCAGGAAAAGGACAAAGAATTTGCCGGCAAAGCTGAAGGCCCCCAGGGGGCCAAAAGGGAAGTGCTCCAGCAGCGCTGAGGAAATGCCCATTCCATTCGTAACGGCCACCACCAGGCTCGCAGCCAGCGATGCCACCAGAATGTTCACGCCTCGCAAGGCCATGACTATCAGTAATACCAGCCCTGCCAGCAGGCCAAGATTTGCGAGCATAAATCGTATCCAGTTGTATTGTTTTTGGGGTTAAGGCATTACCTGCGTGGTTGCAGGGTAAGGGAAAGACGTGGGGGTCAGGCGACCCCCTCTGCCTCCTTGTAAAGCGAACGCACCGGTTTGGCAAACACTTTGCGAATCATGGGTTCGAAATAGGACAGCGGCAGCGTCTCTCCCTCGGGATCGAAGGCTGGCGAGTCGTACTTGCTCACGAATTCGATGGTGCGCATGAAGTGAGGGTGCTCTTTGTATTGATTCCTCATGTCCCGGTCCATGCCCAGGTAATGGAAGAAATAGTAGCCCTGGAAGATGGCGTGATGCTTCACCATCCAGTGATTCGCCTCACTGACAAACGGCTCCAGCAGCACAGCGGCAACGTCGGCGTGGTTATAGGAACCGAGAGTGTCGCCGATGTCGTGAAGCAGGGCGCAGACCACGTATTCTTCGTCTTTGCCGTCGCGGTGCGCGAGAGTTGCGGTTTGCAGGCAGTGAGTCAGGCGGTCCACCGGGAAGCCTCCAAAGTCTCCCTTCAACAGCATCAGGTGATCCATGATGCGATCCGGCAGTTCCCGGGCAAACTCACCAAAATTCTTGGCAATGATCTGCCAGTCTTCTCTGCTGCCATCTTTCATATGAGTGAATGTGGCATGTTCAGCTGTAGCTTGGCTCATGTCTGGCCTCCTCAATCCCGGAAACTGTTGTCGATGCGGTCAAGCTTGCGCAGCAAGCCCGGCCAGGCCAGGTGTCCGCCCAGACCTTTAGTGACCTGCTCTGCCTGTTGCTGCATGGTTTCCACAATGCCGGCAGGTACCGGAGTCAGTGGCTGATTGCCGGCCAGTGCCCGCACCTGGATTTCACAGGAACGCTGCAGGATGAACATGCCCAGGAAGGCATCGGCAATACTCTTGCCGGTCGTCAGCAAACCATGGTTGCGCAGAATCATGAAGTTGGCGTCGCCAAGATCTTTCTGTAGGCGCGCCTTTTCGTCTTCCCTCAGGGCCACGCCCTCGTAGTCGTGGTAGGACATGCTGGATAACGCGAACAGGCTTTGTTGGGACAGAGGGAGCAGGCCCTCCTTCTGCGCAGACACGGCAATGCCGTCGGTGGTGTGCAGGTGCATCACGCAGGTGGCGTCGTCTCGGACCGCATGGATGGCGCTGTGAATAGTGAAGCCTGCCGGATTGACGTCGAAATCATCCGGGTCGATTTTGTTGCCCTGCTGGTCAACGCGCACCAGGCTCGAAGCGGTGATTTCCTCGAACATCATGCCGTAGGGGTTGATCAGAAACTGGTGCTCGTCGCCGGGAATCCGTGCCGAGATGTGGGTAAACACGAGGTCGTCCCAGCCATAGAGCGCTACCAGACGATAAGCGGCAGCAAGGTCAACGCGAAGCTGCCACTCTTCCTGGCTGACTTCGCCTTTTTTCGATGGAATGGAAAGTAGACTCGACATAGTGCACCTCGAATTCAGTGTATTGTTGTTGATGAGTGCCAGCGTGCGGTCACCTCAATATAGACAAGTTTAGGCGGGGGCGATCGGCGAGGAATGTCAATTGGTTTACACTTGCTGAATGACAAAGATAAATACCATTCTTTCAGGTTGTCCACTGCTGGCTGGATTTCCGTCCGAGGCTTTTGATGATCTCGCCTCGATCGGTCGGTTGCGACATTTTGGAACCGGCGAACAGATCTACGAACAGGGCGTGATGAATACGACACTTTGTGTCATTGCAGAGGGCATCGTTCGCATCAGTTCGATTAACCAGATGGGGCGAGAAGCAACCCTGATCATGTTTAGCGCAGGTGCGTGGTTTGGCGATGCGGTTTTTTCACCGGGAACGCCACGGGTCTATGGGGCTACGGCTCACGAGCCGGTGACACTTGTGGAGTTGCCGGGTGAGGGTTTCCGCCAATTGATGGAGAAATACCCCCGGAGTTATCCCGTGGTCCTGGACCTGGTCAGCCGCCGTTTGTGGGCTGCGATGTCGATCATTGAAGACGATGCGTTGAGAGACATCCCCAGTCGTATTGGGCGGCGTCTGTTGTTTCTTGCACAGATGCAGGGAGACGGCGAGGCAGGGGCTGACCCAGTGGTTATATGGATCACCCGAGAGCACATGGCCAACATGATGGGAATGACTCGCCAGGGAGTCCATCGCTGGATCAAGGCCTTCGAAAGAGAAGGCCTGATTCAGTTGGGTTACGGCAGGATCACTCTGAACAGTCCGGTTCGGCTCCAGCAATACCTGTCCAACATTGACCGAATGGGAGCCTGAATCGGGCGCGTGCGGTCAGGCGCCCGGACTGGCTTTTTTGCTGGCTGCCGCCTTGGGAGCAGAGCCGCTTTTGCGCTTGGCAGCAGAAGGTTTTGGCGCCGCTTTCGTTACCGATGCTTTCTTTGCGGGGGCTTTTCTGGTCGGCGTTGTCTTTTTCGCCGCTTTGCCATTCACCGCTTTTTTCGCTGGAGCTTTCCCGGAACCGGCTGGCTTTTCAGCACTGGGCTGCGGGTTCGAGGTCTTGGCCGATGCACGCTGGGCCGGTGGCAGCATCAGCTCTTCCAGCTCGTCCAGCGCCTCTCCGGTGTAGACCGCCAGTTTCTGCATGCTTGGCAGGGTATCGCGACAGCCGGTATAGCCAAAGTTCAAAGAGCCGGAATAACTCAGACAGGTGATGTTCAGTGCGCCACCATGAGCAATCAGAGATACCGGGTACATAGCTTCGAGTTTAGCGCCCTGGTAGTACAGGGTTTCTGTGGGGCCCGGAACGTTGGAAATGGTGACGTTGAAGACCGGCCGCATGCGGCCGCCGAGGCCTGACATCAGCTGCAGGATGTAAGGTGACATCAGCAGCATGGTGTACTGGGTCAGGGCCTTGCGTGGCAGCTTTTGAAGGTGTTCTTTTGCTCGTCGGGTGGATTCCTTGATGTGCTGCAGGCGAACAATCGGGTCTGCCTGGTCCGTTGCCAGGGACGCAATCATAAAGCTGATCTGGGTGCCGGTTCCCTGGTCGTCTGCGGGACGAATATTCACCGGGATGCCTGCGGTCAGAGGAGAATCCGGTACGTTGTCGCTTTCCATCAGGAAGCGCCGAAGGGCGGTACCACAGAGATAGAGCACGATGTCGTTCAACGAACCCTCGGCGGCGTGCGCCAAAGTTTTGATTCGGTCGAGCTGATAGTGCTGGGTCGCAAAGCGGCGTTGAGGTGTCACGCGGTGATTCAGTATCGAAACGGGGCCGGCAAACGGGGCGGTCAAACCATCCTCCGGGTGACGAACCGAGTTCACCAGGCGCGTCATGGCGTTGACCATGCGGGGGGCGATATCTGCCTGTAACTTCAGCGCCTCTTTGGCCTGGGCCAGTGCCGCCGTCATGCTGGCTTCTTTGTCTGACTTGCTGGCACGGGTACGCTCGGGGCGAACGGCCCAGGGCGGCAACATGTTCATTTCGTTCGGGTCTTTACTCAGTACACGCTGAAGCAGACGCACGCCACTGATTCCGTCAATCAGGGAATGGTGCATCTTGGTGTAGAGCGCAAAACGATTGTTCTCCAGCCCCTCAATGATGTGGCATTCCCAGAGTGGTCGGCTGAAATCGAGCGGGTTGGAATGCAGGCGGGACACCAGGATGCCCAGCTCTCTCTCGCTGCCAGGCTTTGGCAAAGCTGAGTGACGAACGTGATAATCCAGATCGATTTTCTTGTCGACTTTCCAGGACGGTGCCAGTACGCGTCCAAGATAGCCGGGAAACGCAAGCTTATAACACCAGGGCGGTGCAATATCTCCATCTGCTTTCATTTTCGCCAGCATGTCCCGCAAAAAAGTTTCCGGCGCGTTGTCCGGAAGTGAAAAAATCTGCAGGTTTCCCACATGCATCGGAGTGTCTTCAGACTCCACAGCGAGCCAGGATGCGTCCAATGTTCCCAGGCGTTTCATTGATTGTCCTCTGTCCAGGTGTCTCTTGAACGTCGAGCCTTCCAGGGCCCCGTCGTTCTATTAGTTATAGCGCGTCATTATACGTAACGCACAGAACTTACACACGAACAGAAGGTGGGAAGGGTTCGCTTTTTTTGGCAAAAAGTCGTGAGGATTTGCGGAGTGGGGGCAGAGGTACTTGTTTATGTGAGAAACCGGCTCCGCAGAAGAATCTGCGGAGCCGGTGAGCCAATTCGCTCTTCGAGGGCAAACCGGGATCAGAAGTCCAGAGAAACACCACCGATCAGGCCGAGCTCGCCGTCGTAAAGATCCACTTCACCAAACAGCTTCAGGTCACGCTGAACTGCGTAGCGCGCGGTACCGGTCAGTCCCAGGTAATCGAAGTCGCCAGTCACGATTCGGGCGCTGCCGCCGACTTCCAGTTTTTCATCAACCTGATGACGCAAACCACCGCGCAAGCCAAGCGCCGTGTCGTCTGCGCTGTCGGGACCAAAACCGTTGTTGTCCGGATAATCCAGATCCTGATGTTCAATGGTTACGCCGCCCCAGAGATCCGTTTTGGCATCCAATCCGTGCCGATAACCACCGCCCACGTGAAGTGCGGTCAGGTCAACGTCGTCAGACAGATACTTCAATCCACCGAACGCAAAGACGTTCTCATTGATTGCCGCTGAAGCACGGGTATCGACACCAATGAAGGATTGCGAATCAAAGTCCGGATAGAGTGCGAGGCCGCCTTCAACATAGTTGTAGCTCAAGCTCTCTGCGGAAACAGCCGCAGGAATAAGCGCTGCGACAACAAAACCCCAATGGAATCTCTTTTTCATGGGTAATCCTTCCAATTAGTTTCCTGGACACGCTTTTCACATGTAGCGCGAATGAACGGGTGAGATTACCAGATAAATGATTGGAATATAGCGACTATTGATGTTTTGTAATTACATGTTCAGAAAAGAATCTTTCACGTCATCAGAGCCGACTGTGCTACTTTTTAGCGTGCTCAGCTAAAAAAACAAAAAATTTACGGAGGCGTCGTGGAGTCCAGTCCACTCATATCAGCCGGTTTACCAGTCGCGCTGTTTATTATCATGATCGGCATCGGAATGACCCTCACGCTTCGGGACTTCCGGCTAGTCGCGGTTTATCCAAAGGGCCTCATCATCGGGACGTTCGCCCAGATTCTGCTGATGCCACTGATCGCTTTTGCACTGGCCTCCATGCTCGGACTGTCACCTGCGATTGCCGTCGGATTGGTCATTATTGCGGCGTGTCCGGGAGGAACGACCTCCAATCTATTTGTGCTTCTGTCCCGGGGCAATATTGCGTTGTCGATTGTTCTTACGGTCAGCGCCAGCCTCATTACGATTCTCACGTTGCCGCTGTTCACCAATCTGGCGCTGCAGCATTATGTCGGAGAGTCGGAGGCCATCAATCTGCCGGTTGGGCGGACGGTGGGAATGTTGATTGGCATCGTGCTTTTTCCTGTGGCCATTGGAATGATTGTGCGCTCTCGGGCGCCGCACCTGGCGCAACGGGCCGAGAGTGTGGTGAGCCTGTTTGGCGGCATTGTGTTGGCCGCGCTGGTCGTAGGACTGATGTGGGGGGCGAAGGGGCAGCTTGGTTCCCTCCTGGCGCAGGCCGGGCCGGCAACGATCCTGCTGAATCTGGCGGGTGTGTCGGTCGGGCTTCTGGCAGGCCGCGCCGCCGGGTTGTCACAACGGGAGTCCATGGCAGTCGCCGTGGAACTTGGCATCAAGAACAGTACCATTGCGCTTCTGGTGACACTGACTTTGCTTGAATCCAGCACCATGTCCATCCCGGCCGCGGTTTACGGCGTGTTGATGTTTCCCATCGGCTTTTTGCTGGCCGCGTATGGCCGTAAAGTCATCCCCGCAACCAAGTCGGCGCCGGCGTCGTGAATTTCCTCACCGGGATCACCCTGTTGCTGGTGTATCAACTGGCGGGGGAAGTCACGGTCAGGTTGTTGGGTGTGCCGATTCCCGGACCGGTGCTGGGCATGGTGATGTTATTCGTTACGCTATTGATTCGCGGGCGAACACCCGACTCCCTCGATACTGCTTCGAGTGCTCTGCTTAGCCACCTATCCCTTTTATTTGTGCCTGCGGGCGTCGGCATGATGGTGCACTTCGATCGAATCGCCGAAGAGTGGGTGCCCATCACCCTGGCGTTGTTGCTGAGCACCATCATCACCATGGTGGCGACGGCAGGCATCATGCACGTCATGATGAAATGGATGGGGCAAAAGGGCAGCGAAAGGGGAGAGTCGGATCAATGAATGAGACCGGCATTCGCGACATCTGGGTCTACCTGTCGGCGTCACCGCTGCTGGGACTGACGGTCACCATGGTGGCTTATGGGCTGGCGTATCGTTTCTACCTGAAAACCAACTCCAACCCGCTGGCGAATCCGGTGGTGACGTCGGTACTGATGTTGATCCTGCTGCTGGTCGCCACTGGCACAACCTACGACGAGTATTTTGAAGGTGGCCAGTTTGTGCACTTCCTGTTAGGGCCAGCAACCGTGGCACTGGCGGTGCCGCTTTATGATCAACTGTCCCGGCTGCGCGCAATCTGGTTACCGGTCACCATTTCACTGATTGCCGGCGTGGTGATTGCCGCAGGCAGCTCCATCGGCCTGGCGTGGCTGTTAGGCGGATCGCCGGAAATCCAGATGTCACTGGCGCCGAAATCGGCCACAGCGCCGGTAGCTATGGGTATTTCCGAGACGATTGGCGGTATACCGTCCCTGACGGCGGTGTTGGTCGTGGTGACGGGTATCACCGGTGCCGTGCTGGGTACCAAGCTGTTCGAATGGATGCGGATCTCTGACGACAGCGTCAAGGGTATCGCCATCGGTGTCGCGGCCCACGGAATCGGGACCGCACGAGCGTTTCAGGTGAGCAATCAGATGGGGGCGTTTTCCGGCCTCGCCATGGCACTGTCGGCCTTCGCGACCGCGCTGGTTGTGCCATGGCTGGTGGATCTGATCGGTCTCTAGTCTGTCGCCGTTTCTTCTGGCGCCGGACAATGTGCTTCCTGAACCACATTGCCATCCTCAACGCTTTCCAGGTGAACGTCGAAGCCCCAGAGACGATGCACGTGCCGCATGACTTCTTCCGTCGCTCCGCCCAGCGGTACGCGATCCACCGGTATGTGCCGAAGCGTCAGTGACCGATCGCCCCGTATATCCACATTCCACACCTGGATGTTGGGCTCCCGGTAGCTGAGGTTGTACTGGCGGGCCAGTTTTTCCCTCAGCGAGCGATAGCCCGGATCGTCGTGAATCGCGGTGATGCGATACACCTCTTCCTGGTCATCATTCTGGATCGCAAACAGCTTCAGATCCCGCATCACCTTGGGTGACAGGAACTGCTGGATGAAGCTCTCGTCCTTGAAGTTGCGCATGGCAAAGTGCAGCGTCTCCAACCAGTCCGAACCGGCGATGTCAGGAAACCACTCGCGGTCCTCGTCCGTTGGATTTTCACAGATCCGACGCAGATCGGTAAAAATCGAGAAACCCAGAGTGTAAGGGTTAATGCCCGAGTACCAGGGGCTGTCGAACGGTGGCTGGTACACCACCGCGGTGTGACTCTGAAGAAACTCCAGCATGAAGCCGTCGTTTACCAAACCTTTCTCGTACATCCGGTGGAGCAGGGTATAGTGCCAGAAGGTGGCCCAGCCTTCGTTCATCACCTGGGTCTGGCGCTGGGGATAAAAGTACTGCGCCAGTTTTCGAACGATGCGTATAATTTCCCGTTGCCAGGTTTCCAGCAGTGGCGCGTTTTTCTCAATAAAGTAGAGAATGTTTTCCTGGGGTTCTTCCGGGAAACGTTGTTTCTTGTGAACGGGGTCGTCGTCCTCGCCCATTTTCGGAATGGTCCGCCACAAATCATTGATACGACGCTGCTGATACTCCTCACGTTCTTTCTGCCGGCGGGCTTCTTCCACCGCTGAGATCGGCGAGGGTCGTTTGTATCGATCCACACCGTAATTCATGAGTGCATGGCAGGAATCCAGAATTTCTTCCACGGCGTCCAGGCCGTAGCGTTCCTCGCACTCGGCCACGTAATCCCGGGCAAACACCAGGTAGTCGATGATCGCACTGGCATCTGTCCAGGTTCGGAACAGGTAGTTGCCCTTGAAGAACGAGTTATGGCCGTAGGACGCGTGGGCGATGACCAGAGCCTGCATGGGCAGAGTGTTTTCTTCCATCAGGTAAGCGATGCAGGGATTGGAGTTGATGACGATTTCGTACGCCAGCCCCATCTGACCCCGCTGGTAACCCTTGGATGTCGACAGGAATTGCTTGCCAAAGGACCAATGGTGATAGCCCACGGGCATGCCCACGGAACTGTAGGCGTCCATCATCTGTTCGGCGCTGATCACTTCCACCTGATTGGGGTAGGTGTCCAGGCCAAACTCTTTGGCGCACTTTGCGATTTCGTCGTCGTATTCCTGAATCAGCTCGAATGTCCATTCCGACGAGGTGGAAATGGGCTGCTGCTTCGGCTCGTTGGGTCTGTCCTCTCCGCCCGGATGGTCCTGAAGAGAACGGTCCATGGTGTCGGTCATGCGGCTTTCCTCTCAAACAACTGTCGGAAGACCGGATAAATTTCGCCCGGATCAGCGATTTGCTGCAGGGCAAAACTCTGTGGGAAACGCTCCTGGATTTTCTCGTACTCGTACCAGAGCATTTGATGATCCTGAGGCGTTATTTCCACATAGGCGTAATACTGCACAAGCGGCAGGATGGAATCTGCGAGCAGCTTGCCGCAAATCGGGGAATCGTCGTTCCAGTTATCACCGTCCGAGGCCTGAGCCGCGTAGATATTCCATTCATCCGGGGAATACCGGGACTCAATGATTTTATTCATCAGTTTAAGCGCGCTCGAAACAATGGTGCCGCCGGTTTCGCGGGAATAGAAAAACTCCTCTTCGTCCACTTCCTTCGCGCTGGTGTGGTGCCGGATAAAGACAACGTCGATTTTCTTGTAGCTCTTCTTGAGGAACAGATAGAGCAGAATAAAGAAACGCTTGGCGATGTCTTTGTGCATCTGGGTCATGGAGCCGGACACATCCATCAGGCAGAACATCACGGCACTGGTTGCCGGCTTGGGCTGCTTCAGGTGCTGGCGGTAGCGCAGGTCGATCTCGTCGATAAACGGAATCTTCCGAACGTTTGCCTTGAGCTCGGCAATCTCATCCTCCAGCGCTTTGATCTGCTCTTCGTGACTAAAAGCGGCATCCAGCTCTGGCGGCGCACTCTTCAGCGCCTCGAGTTCTCGCTCCATCTGCCGGATCTTCTTACGGCGGGCGCCGCCGAGGCCGAGGCGACGAGCGTGTGCGCCGCGCAACGAGCGGATCACATCCAGTTTGGCTGGCACGCCCTGGGTGGTGAAACCCTGGCGCACGTAGCTGAACGCTTCGGTATCCTTCAGTTTTTTTCGGGCAAGGTTCGGTAGCTCCAGATCGTCAAAGAGAAATTCCAGGAATTCGTCCTGAGTGATCTGAAAGGCGAATTCATCCATGCCTTCGCCGTCAGGACTGGCCTGGCCTGAACCCTGGCCCTGACCGCCACCGCCCTCGGGCTTCGGCACCGTGTCTCCGGCGACAAACTCGCGGTTACCAGGATGCACGACCTCGCGGACGCCACCCTGGCCATGATGAAAAATCGGCTCGTCAGTATCCCGGGAAGGGATGCTGACTTTTTCGCCACGGTCTATGTCGGTAATCGATCGACGGTGCACCGCCTCAGAGACCGCTTTTTTTATGTGATGCCGGTAGCGGCGCAGGAACCGTTCCCGGTTCACTGCGCTCTTGTTCTTACCGTTCAATCGCCGGTCGACGATATGAGTCATACCCATTCTGTCACTCCAGGTCAGCGCTGATCGGCTGACTTAATGAGACTTACGTACCCGCAGATACCATTCTGCCAACAGGCGAACCTGTTTCTCGGTGTAGCCTCGGTCGACCATGCGTTCGACGAACTGCTTGTGTTTGTTTTGATCTTCCTGACTGGCTTTGGGATTGAAGGAAATAACTGGCAGCAGGTCCTCAGTATTGGAGAACATCTTCTTCTCGATCACGCTGCGCAGCTTTTCATAGCTGAGCCATGAAGGATTGCGGCCCTGGTTATTGGCCCGGGCGCGCAGCACAAAATTGACAACTTCATTCCGAAAGTCCTTCGGATTGCTGATGCCGGCCGGTTTCTCGATTTTCTCGAGCTCATCGTTGATGGAGGCCCGGTCCAGAATCTCGCCAGTCTCTGGATCCCGGTATTCCTGATCCTGTATCCAGAAGTCAGCATAGGTGACGTAGCGGTCAAACAGGTTCTGTCCATACTCGCTGTAGCTCTCGAGATACGCGGTCTGGATTTCCTTGCCAATAAAGTCCACGTAGTGGGGGGCCAGGAACTCCTTGATGTAGCGCAGGTAGCGGTCCTGGGTTTCAGTCTGGAACTGCTCTTGCTCAATCTGTTTTTCCAGCACGTAGAGCAAGTGAACCGGGTTGGCCGCCACTTCGGTGGTGTCAAAGTTGAAGACTTTCGAAAGGATCTTGAACGCGAAGCGGGTTGATAGCCCCTCCATGCCTTCATTGACACCTGCCGAGTCCCGATATTCCTGGATGGATTTGGCCTTGGGATCGGTATCCTTGATGTTCTGGCCGTCGTAGACCCGCATCTTCGAGAACACGCTCGAGTTTTCCGGTTCCTTGAGGCGCGACAGGATGGAGAATTGCGCCAGCATATCCAGAGTGTCCGGTGCACAGGGAGCACCCGACAGAGAACTGTCCCTGAGCAGCTTCTTATAGATGTCGATTTCTTCAGTAACTCTCAAGCAATACGGAACTTTCACAATATACACACGATCGAGGAAGGCCTCGTTGTGTTTGTTGTTGCGGAAGGTCTGCCACTCGGATTCGTTGGAGTGCGCAAGGATGACGCCGTCAAACGGGACTGAGCCCATGCCTTCGGTGGTGTTGTAATTGCCTTCCTGTGTGGCCGTCAGCAGAGGATGAAGCACCTTGATCGGCGCTTTGAACATTTCCACAAATTCCATCAGGCCCTGATTGGCTTTGCACAGGCCGCCACTGAAGCTGTAGGCGTCCGGATCGTCCTGCGAGAAGTCCTCGAGCATGCGGATGTTGACCTTGCCCACCAGCGCAGATATGTCCTGGTTGTTGTCATCGCCAGGCTCTGTTTTGGACACGCCGATCTGATCCAGGACCGACGGGTACATCTTCACTACCCGAAACTGGCTGATGTCGCCGCCGTATTCATGGAGTCGTTTAACGGCCCAGGGTGACATGATGGACTTCAGGTAGCGGGGTGGGATGCCGTATTCGTCTTCGAGAATGCTGGCGTCCTCGGCCGGGTCGAATAACCCCAGAGGCGATTCATTGACCGGTGATCCCTTGATGGCATAAAAGGGCACCTTCTGCATGAGTTGCTTCAGCTTTTCAGCCAGCGACGATTTGCCGCCGCCAACCGGGCCCAGTAAATAGAGAATCTGCTTCTTTTCTTCGAGCCCCTGAGCCGCGTGTCGGAAAAACGACACGATGTTTTCCACGGCGTCTTCCATGCCGTAGAACTCAGAAAATTCTGGATAGCGTTTGATGACTTTATTGGAAAAGATGCGTGACAGTCGGGAGTCACGAGACGTGTCAATCAGTTCTGGCTCGCCGATGGCAAGCAACATTCGCTCTGCTGCCGTGGCGTAAGCCGTTGGGTCCTTTTTGCAGATCTCCAGGTATTCCTCAAGGGTGTACTCTTCCTCTTGAGTTGCTTCATACCGGTCTTTGAAATGCTGCATGATGCTCATAGATGGCGCCTCGCTTGCTGTCTCTGCCTCAAATTGGCAGCTTTTGGTTCACGCTATTTCCCCGTTGGCTGTCGGTGCCGCCCCTGCCGGCGGTCATTATGGTTATGAGTGAAATTTCTGGAAGTGGAGGGCGGAACTCAACTGCGCTGAATGTCCATCCCCGATTAACTTGAGCTTAGCCCAAGCTCGGATGCTTGGACAGGCCCAGTCAGGTAAAGGTTCATTAATTTATGTTATCGCCGGTTCAGCCTGAAAACCCCCTCTGATGCTGCTGTCAGGCCTTTGCGCTTTACAAACGGATGATCATTGGCAAGGTAATTTGTGCGAATGTGATCCACCTCGTAATCCGTTGAGTAGAGGTCGAAAACCTCCTCTTCACTGACGTTAAACGGCGGCGCTTGCGGGTCGCCTTCATAATCCAGAGTAATCAAAAGAATTCGCACGCCTTCCGGAAGAATCGCCGTCAGGTGCTCTACATAATCCATACGAAGATGGGGTGGAAGTGCAATTAATGCAGCACGGTCGTAAACCAGTCTGACATCCCGGACATCAGCCGGTGTTAACTGAAAAAAGTCGCCGTTCCAAAGTTCAAGATCTTCGTGGCGAAAAACATTGAATGGCTCACCCGGGTGGACCATCGCTTTCTCGCCGGCTTCCTCAAAAAAGTCCTTGCAGGCGATGTCGCTCCACTCCACACCCATGACGGGGTGTCCCCGGTCGTGCAGCCACCAGAGATCATGGGCCTTGCCACACAAAGGAACGAGGACTTTGCTCTTGCGGTCGCCGGCCAATTCGGCCCAATGGCTATGGAGGTATTCGTTGACAGAACCTTCATGGAAACCGATTTCTTGTCGCGCCCAGCGTTCGTGCCAGAATTGATGATCCATGACGTTCTCCCGGTTCGATTGGCGGTTTTCAGTACTCTCCCTTAGTCTTGTGTTTCGACAGCAAATTTACAAACCGTCAGACCGAAAATCTTCGGACGGGGAGATGACCAATGAAAGCCGTTTTTCTTGACGCTGACACTCTTGGAAACGATGTCGATCTGTCGCCGATTGAAGAGGTCACAGGCGCCTTGGTGCAGCACCCGTCCACTTCTCCCAAAGAGGTGCTCGAACGGATTCGTGGCTTTGATACGGTATTGGTGAATAAGGTTGTTCTGGAGAGGTCACATTTTGAGGCGTGTCCGGAGCTTAAAACCATCGCAGTGGTGGCTACCGGGCTAAATAACATCGATCAGGTTGCGGCGAAGGAGTACGGCATCCAGGTGTTGAATGTGACGCACTATGGCCGTTCGACAGTCGCGCAACACACCATGGCCCTCATTCTCGCCCTGGCGACCCGGTTGCTTGATTACGATAGAGACGTGCGTTCTGGCAAATGGGCAAGCAGCAATATGTTTTGTCTCATGGACCACCCTATTATGGAGCTTGAGGGGCGCACCCTGGGGGTTGTCGGATACGGTGATCTGGGGCAGGGCGTGGTGCAGCGTGCCAAGGCGTTCGGTATGAACATTCTTCTGGGTGCGAGACCAGGTCAGCCAACAGGGGAACGCGACGGGATTCCGGTGGTGACGCTGGAAGAGCTGCTTGCCCGCGCCGATGTGCTGTCATTGCACTGTCTTCTGACCGATCAAACCCGTCACATGATTGGCAGGAAAGAACTGGCGGCCATGAAATCCTCGGCATTGTTAATCAACACCAGTCGCGGGGGACTGGTGGACGAACAGGCTCTGGCCGATGCGCTCAGGGAGGGTGTCATTGCCGGAGCCGGTTTTGATGTGCTGACGGAGGAACCGCCACGAAACGGGAATCCACTGCTGGCGGACGACATCCCCAACCTCATCGTGACGCCGCATTCTGCCTGGGCCAGTCAGGAGGCCCGACAGCGGATCGTCAATATCACCGCGCAAAATCTGGCTGATGTGTAGTCAGGTTCTGTGCGAAATAAAGACAATCGTCCATACTGAACGTAAGCAGGCTTAATTTACTGAATTTCTGTACAAAATAATCGAATCAGGACCTAGCGTGTCTTCTACTCAATTTAAAGACCGGCTCCGGGCCGCCGAAACCTGGATTCTGGCCAACCCCAATCCGCCTCAGCACTGGCCGTGGACATGGCTCTACAAAACCGGGCGTACTGCCTATGCGCTCGGCCGTGACGTGGTCATCGGGCACCTGACCCTCCATGCCATGAGCTTGGTGTATACCACCCTGCTCAGCATCGTGCCCCTGCTAGCCCTGAGCTTCTCCGTGCTTAAGGCCATGGGGGTTCATCAGCGTATGGAGCCGATGCTGTTCAGCCTTTTTGAACCCATGGGCCCCCAGGGTATCGATCTGGCAGAGCAAATCCTCGGGTTCGTCGACAACATGAAGGTGGGCGTCCTGGGGTCGGTGGGGCTGGCGTTGCTGGTGTACACGGTGATTTCACTGGTCCAGAAGGTAGAGCGCTCCTTTAACATGATCTGGCGGGTGCCAGATATGCGATCCATGGCCCAGCGATTCAGCAACTACCTGAGCGTGATTATGGTCGGGCCCTTGTTGATGGTGTCGGCAATTGGCGTGTCAGCCACCATCTTCTCGTCCTCAGTGGTTCAGACGCTGATGGAGATTGAGCCGTTTGGCTCCGTATTCCTGTTCCTGAGTCGGTTTACGCCGTTTTTGTTGGTGGTCTGCGCCTTCACCTTCGTTTACGTGTTTATCCCGAACACCCGCGTGAAGGTCAGGTACGCGTTCATCGGCGGTGTCGTTGCCGGTATTTCATGGCAGGCGGGCGGGATGCTGTTTGCGTCGTTTGTCGCTGGTTCGGCCAAATACGCTGCCATCTACTCCAGTTTTGCCATTGGCGTCATCTTGCTGATCTGGGTGTATCTGAACTGGATGATCCTTCTGCTGGGTTCCAGTATTGCCTTTTACCTTCAACATCCCAGCTCGGTCGCAAAGCGACACCGGGTAAGACTCTCGCCAGAGCTGCAGGAAAAAACTGGCCTGGCCTTGATGTGGCTGGTCGCCAAGCCGTTTCACGACGGTCTGGGTGCGCCTCAGCAGGAGGCAGTGGAGCAACAGTTGCGAGTACCGGGCGAAGTTACCCGTCAACTCAGTGACAAGCTCATCCGTGCCGGATTACTTTCTCTGGCGGGTACCAGCGGCGACCGGCTTGTGCCTGGCTGTTCGCTGGAAAACATCACCATTGGTCGGGTGCTCAAGGCCATCAGGGCGGACGAGGACAGGGTGGTGGACAGGCTTCCGTACACCGTGCCGCGGAATCTCCTCGCTCGTACGCCAGAAGACGAATCTGTCACCTTCGCAGAACTGGTCAAAGGGGAAAATACTGAGCATCCGGGAATCGAGTGATCCGCGCTGGTCAGGCGCGAAAGCGGGAGCCCGCTTCGATTGAGTCCAGAATGGCTGTGCGCACTCGGGTGTATTCCTCGGCGGTAATGTGCAACATTTTCAGCACTGTCTGCTCTCCGAGGTTGCGTTGATGGGCGTGGCGAAGAATTTCCCGGGTGCCAATCACCATGCCGTCGTTGAGTGGAGCAAAGGTCTGTCGCGGTGATGGGCGCTCGGCTGCCAGCAGCTTGGCGTGATAGTGAGGCGGCAGATTCCATTCATTGGCCAGAACCTGGGACGTAGTCCATTGAAAGCGAGTCAGCGCCTGGTAGATGAGGTTTGGCGGCGGCTCGGAGGGCTGCGCACCTGCGCGGCACATCCGTACCAATTCCCGGCGTAGCGTAATGTAAGACAAGGCTGGCAACAATGCGGTCATGAAAGCAACGCTGCCGCTGGGCTCCTTGAGTCGGGAGACTATCTCTGCGCTCTGGGCGCAGGTCAGTCCCCACCGCCACACCCGTTGAGCAAACAGCGCTTCGCGACTATTGCGCGCTGCCATCATTGGGCGCATCACGGCTGCAGAAACCACATTTCTGATGCCATCAATACCGAGCATGAACACGGCCTGACTGACGGACTCAATGGGTTTGTCCGAGCTGTGGAACATTGGGCTGTTCGCCACATGCAGCAACTGATCGGTGAGCGCCGGATCGCTGAGTATGATGTCCGTCAGTTTTTTACGATCCGCCTGTTCATCCGACAATGCACGCATCAGCATTGGCAACGTCATCGGCTGTCGCGGCAGTTCATCCAATGATTTCCCCTGGATCCGTTGTTCCAGCATGTTGGCCAGTTTGAGCTCTGGACCATCCAATGGCTGTTCCAGATGGCGTGGATTGGTGTTCAACAGCCAGCAGAATAGGTGCTGTTCGAGTGGTCGGGTGGGTACGTTTGGCGTGGACTGTGTCTGCTCCGTGGGTTTTGCAGGATTCAGTCGTTGTGAGTCTGCATCGCTGAACGCAGGTCTTTTCGGTGAAAACAGCCCTGAAACCCAGGAATAAAAGCCTGGCATCCGTTGCCTCCGGGTATGTAAGAGTGGCGTGGAAAAGCATCCTCCATGAACTAAAGAGTATAGAACGTGACTGAAAGGTTGCCACGTTCAGCTTTCAAATTGTCTCCGGGATTCTGTTAGAGAATGCTGCCGCCGAAGACAAACACCAACTGCCCGACACCGGCCGCGAAGCCGAGAAAGGCACCCACCAGAATGAGTTTGATCTCGTCTTCTTGAAAGCAGGGCCGCAGAAGGTCTTGAAACTCCTCAGATGACAGGGCGACCATGCGTTCGACCATGATGGCCTCCACAGCCCTGGCGCGATCCGTTTCAAAGACCGGGTTGTCGAAGGATGTGCGGGACACTTCCAGCGCTTTTTCGCCCACTGAATTTTTCAGAACGGCGAAACCGGTGGGTCCGAAGGCGACTTGTGTCAGTGCTTTACCCATGCCCGCGGTCTCGTCAACCAGCGGCTTGATGTGCTTCTTGACCATGTTCGTGGCGCGATCACCCTTGGGGCCTTCCAGGATGGCATTGATGATGTTGCCAACAGTCAGTATCTCGTGGGTAACGATGTGACAGAAAGATTCGGCCACCTCGTTTTGGCGCTTCAAGAACAGCCCCTGAAGTCGAACAGGTCCCAGCTTCTTTTCGTGTAACGGACGGAAAATGACGTTGAGTGCGATCCAGTTCGTGGCATAACCCACCAGCAGGCCAAAGAAGGGCAGGACCCACCAGCTCTGGTAGAAGTACCAGACGGTCATCTGGATCAGGCCAAACAAGAAACCGAAATAAAAACCGGAATTGATAATGAAGCGGAATTCCACTTCGCCGCATTCCAGAAATATCCGGTTGAGCAATCGTTTGTCCTTCGCCAGCCGTTCGATGACCATGCCTTTTATGTCCAGCAGGTCCTCGATGTTGTCCGAAATATCATCCACCAGATTGTCGACCAGATGTGGGGTCGTCTTGCGGACACGGTCATAAACCATCTTGCGGGCAGATGACGGTAGATTTTCCCAGAACGTCGGGTATTCACGCACCATAAGCTCGTCCACGTATTCTTCGGTGCGGGGTTCCACGGTGCTTATGATGTGGGCTGCGAGAACCTTGGGATCGATCTGTTCGAAGATTTCCTGGACGGTACCAATTTTGGAAATGGTCGCATCAACGCTGATGGCCGCCATTTTTCGGGCCTTGGACGGAATAATGCCCTGCCATCCTAACAGCGGTGGTTTGCCGACGAACTCCAGCGGGTAAAAGGTCATCTTGATGGCCAGCCAGTTGGTGGTCCAGCCTATCAAAGCTGCAATCACCGGAATGCTGAGGTACTGCCAGAATTGTGGGTCGGTAAACAGGCTTGTCATCCGCTACTCGCGTTATTGTCCTTCAAATCCGGGCCTTCTGCCGAGCCCGGGCGTATACCAGACAGCGATAATGTTGGCAGTCAGCGTGGGTGTCAATGACTGCTGTGCCGCATCTGGACGGCGTTAGGGTTAGCGCACAGGTCCGTTGTGATCAATTTCCGATATCACCCCAGAGCCATTGGCACAGGGCAAGAGCCGCCACTGGCGCGGTCTCGGTGCGCAGAACGCGGGGTCCGAGAGCCACCGGCAGGAAGCCGGCGTGCTCCGCTGTAGCGATTTCTTCGTCGGTCAGCCCGCCTTCCGGTCCGATCATCAGAGCAACGCTGGCGGGTTTCGTCAGCGACCCCAGCGACTGTTCCGTGCGATGGTGCAGCACAAGTTTCAGGTCGCATCGACTGGCGTCCGACAGCCACTCGCCGAGTTGCATGACCGGCGTAATCTCTGGCACCCGCGCTCGCCCGCATTGTTCGGCGGCACTGATGGCGACCATCTGCCAATGCCGCAGCCGCTTTTCTTCACGGTCGCCTTTGAGTTTCACGTCGCACCGTTCAGTTGTTAGGGGGACTATGCGGGTCACGCCCATTTCCACGGCTTTCTGAACTGCGTAATCCATGCGATCGCCTTTGGACAGGGTCTGGGCCAGGACAATTTGGAGATTGGATTCGGTCGGATTTACCTGGCTGTCTGCGACTTCCACTTCTACGCGCTTTTTGCCTGCTTCTGTGATGGTCGCCGTGTAATCCTGGCCGTCGCCGTTGAACAGCAGCAGCGATTGACCGGTTTGCATGCGCAATACGCGCCCCACGTGCTGGGCTGCATTGTCATCCAGTTCGCATCGGGCGCCCGGTGAGAGGGCCGAATCTGTGAAAATGCGTGGGATACGCATGCTGCTTGCCTCAGTCTTTCACGGCGATGTCGATACCTTCGGTCACCACCTGCCCGAGGTGGCGAATCTGTTCCTCGGTAATCACATAGGGCGGCATGAAGTAACTCACGTTGCCCAGGGGCCGGAGCAGGGCTTCGCGAGTCAGCGCGTGTTTGAACACCCTCATGCCCCGGCGTTCTGCAAACGGGAAAGGCTCTTTGGTGGCTTTGTCTTTTACCATTTCGATTGCCAGCGTCATGCCGCACTGGCGCACATCGCCCACATTCGGGTGGTCGGCCAGGTGAGCCACGGATTCGCCCATAACTTGGCTCAGCCGTTTGTTGTTCTCAATGACGTTGTCGTCCCGGAAGATATCCAGCGTTGCCAGGGCCACGGCGCAGCCGATCGGGTTGCCGGTATAGCTGTGGGAATGCAGGAACGCTTTCAGGGTTTCGTAGTCGTCGTAGAAGGCGTCATAAACGTCATCCGTCGTCACAACGACGGACAGGGGCAGATAACCGGCAGTGAGCCCCTTGGAAAGGCACATGAAATCCGGGCTGACGTTGGACTGCTCCAGCGCGAACAGGGTGCCGGTCCGCCCGAATCCGACGGCGATTTCGTCGGCAATCAGGTGAACGCCGTAGCGGTCACAGGCTTCCCGTAGCTTGGTGTGGTAGATCGGGTGGTGCATGCGCATGCCACCGGCGCACTGAATCAGCGGCTCCACCACAACGGCGCAGATTTCATCGTGCTTCTCTGCCAGGATCTTTTCCATGGCTTCAAACTGGCGCAAAGCATAGGCTTCGTCGGTTTCACCCGCTTCCTTGTTATAGGCATCCGGTGAGGGTGCGGTGATCACCTCCATCAAAAGCGGTGCATAGGTGTCCTTATAAAGAGGTACATCACCAACCGCCAGGGCGCCCAGAGTCTCGCCGTGGTAACTGTTGCTGAGGTTAACGAAGTTTTTCTTGGCTGGCTTGCCGTGGTTCTTCCAGTAGTGATAGCTCATCTTCAGAGCGGCTTCGACCGCTGAAGAACCGTTGTCGGCGTAAAAGCATTTACTGAGACCGGGCGGCGTCACTTCAATCAGTCGCTCGGACAGACTGACTACCGGTTCATGGGTGAAGCCGGCCATGATGACGTGTTCCAGTTCGCCAATCTGTTTTTGGATGGCGTCATTGATGCGGGGGTTGGCGTGGCCGAACAGATTGACCCACCATGAGCTCACTGCGTCAATGTAGCGGTTGCCATCAAAATCCTCGAGCCAGACGCCTCTGCCGCGTTTAACAGGCACAGGTCCCAGGGTCTCGTAGTCTTTCATTTGAGTGCACGGATGCCAGACGGATTTGATGTCTCGTGTGATGAGATCGGCATTTCTCATTAAAAGTCTCCTGTCTGACCAAATCAGGGTCTGCGAGTCGATGGGCGCCTATGATACTGGTCCCGGCAGGGGTCTCGCCAGTCGATTAGGTATCGTCTGACCAGTTTGCCGAGACACGCTGCTCAAAAAGCCAATGTAGCGGTGGACAGTCAATTCCAGAATGGCATGATTGAAGTGGGAGGCCGTTATGGAATTAGAACTGAGACACGCATACAACGCTGGCCTTGAACAGGTGCTGGGCGCCTTTTTGAGCGAAGAGCACATTCAGCAGAGAAATGAGAAGCTGGGCAACCGCAACCTGAAGGTGCCCACGCTGACTCGTGATGACCTGTCTGCAAAACTGGTCGTCGAGCGGGAAATGACCGCATCAACCGAGGTTCCGGGAATACTCTCCAGTTTTCACCGGGAGTGGAACTCGGTGCGCCAGGAAGAGCATTGGTTTCGAAAGGATGACGGCGAGTGGCATTGTGAATTTCGCGTCAGGATTGACGGTGTTCCCGCCAAGATCAGGGGCGTCATGCGGTTGCAGGGAACGGATCAGGCCTGTATCAACTTCGTGACCCTGGATGTGCGCTGCGACGTGCCTCTGCTGGGCAAAAAGATCGCTCGCTTTCTGGCGGAAGACTCGTATCAGAAAATTGAGAATGAGTATCGGGTGACCCAGGCCTTGCTGTAGGATTCGCCCGCTGACTGTTCAGGGAAGACAATCAACGCAAAGGACGCGATATGAGCAAGTCGATAGTACTTCTCGGAGACCTGGGTACCGAACACCAGGGTTTCCCACCAACGCCTGTCATTGCAGGCTCACCCACTGTTCTCGTTGACGGAAAGCCCGTCGCGCGTTTGGGCGACCCTCTGGCGCCGCATTCCAAGCCCAAACATCCCCCTCATCCCCGTACGATTGCAGCGGGATCTTCGACGGTGATGATTGATGGTAAACCAGCGGCCATTACCGGCAGCGCGGTGTCCTGTGGCGGCGTGACAATAGGGTCGGGGTCTGTGGTGATTGGAAGCTAGCTAGCCGTTGGCTTTGAGCTGATCGAAAAAAAATGCCTCCGGAACGGAGGCATTTTTGTTTGGACGCGAGAGTAAACGCTTAAAAAGCAATCTTTTCCCGATCCGCCAACCCCAGGTTGTTCCAGATGTTCAGGCTGGGTTCCGCCTGGTTCAGGGTGTAGAAATGCAGGCCCGGCGCGCCGGCGGCCAGCAGTTTCTCGCACATCTGGGTCACCACTTCTTCACCGAACTTTCGGATGCTATCGCTGTCGTCGCCGTAAGCTTCCAGCTGCTTGCGGATCCAGCGAGGGATTTCCGCGCCGCACATTTCGGAGAAGCGGGTCAGGTTGGTGAAATTTACGATCGGCATGATGCCCGGAACCACGGGAATGGTGACGCCCATTTTTTCCAGCCGATCAATGAAATAGAAGTAGCTGTCCGGGTTGAAGAAGTACTGGGTGATAGCACTGTTCGCGCCAGCTTCGACCTTGCGGGCAAAGTTTTTCAGATCTTCTTCAGCGGATTTGGCCTGCGGATGAAACTCCGGGTAGGCGGCCACTTCCAGATTGAACGTATCGCCACTGTGTTCCCGAATGAAGCTCACCAGTTCGTTGGCGTAGCGAAGCTCGCCAGCGGCCCCCATGCCCGATGGCAGGTCGCCCCGCAGGGCGACGATCCGGTTGACGCCATTCTCTTTGTACAGATCCAGCAGCTCCCCAATTTCCTCGCGGGTACCCCCGACGCAGGACAGGTGAGGCGCTGTGGAAATGCCCTGCTTGTGCAGGCTGAGCACCGTTTCAATGGTGCGGTCCCGGGTGGAACCGCCCGCACCGAAGGTGACCGAGAAAAAATCCGGATTCACCTCGGCCAGCTTACCGCGCACCGTCTGGAGTTTTTCCTTGCCCGCGTCGGTCTTGGGCGGGAAAAACTCGAAACTGAAGCGGCGCTTGAATTGCTTTTGGGTTTCCATGGAGATGCCCAATCAGTACTTGTAACTTTCCGGCTTGTACGGGCCTTCGACCGGTACACCAATGTACTTCGCCTGCTCCGGGGTCATCTTGGTGATCACGCCACCAAAACCTTCCACCATGGCACGGGCGACTTCCTCGTCCAGATGCTTCGGCAGAACCTGCACGTAAATGCCTTTTTCACGGGCGTCTTCCGGCAGGTCCGCAAATTTGCGCTCGAACAGATACATCTGCGCCAGCACCTGGTTGGCAAACGAGCCGTCCATGATGCGTGACGGGTGACCGGTGGCGTTGCCCAGATTCACCAGACGGCCTTCGGACAGCAGCAACAGGTGGTCGTTGGTGGCCTTGTCGCGGTACACAATGTGAACCTGTGGCTTCACCTCGTCCCATTCCCAGTGCTTGCGCATATAGGCGGTGTCAATCTCGTTGTCGAAGTGGCCGATGTTGCACACGATCGCGCCGCTCTTGACCGCCTTCAGCATGTTGGCGTCACACACGTTCATGTTGCCCGTGGTGGTCACCAGCAGGTCGGTGTTCTGCAGTAGCTCTTTGTTGATGCCGGCTTCGGTTCCGGTGTTCACGCCGTCGATATACGGAGACACAACCTCGAAACCGTCCATGCAGGCCTGCATGGCGCAGATCGGATCAGACTCGGTGACCTTCACGATCATGCCTTCCTGACGCAGAGACGCTGCAGAGCCTTTGCCCACGTCGCCGTAGCCGATGACAAGCGCCTTCTTGCCGGACATCAGGTGGTCGGTGGCACGCTTGATGGCGTCGTTCAGGCTGTGACGACAACCGTACTTGTTGTCGTTCTTGGACTTGGTCACTGCGTCGTTCACGTTGATGGCCGGAATTTTCAAAGTGCCTTCGCGCATCATTTCCTGCAGGCGGTGAACACCGGTGGTGGTCTCTTCGGTGACACCGTGGCAGTTGCGCAGGATTTCCGGATACTTCTCGTGCAACAGCGCGGTCAGATCGCCGCCGTCGTCCAGGATCATGTTGGGTTCCCAGCCTTCAACGTCGGCGCCGACGGTGCGCTCTAGGCACCAGTCATATTCTTCGTCGGTTTCGCCTTTCCAGGCGAATACCGGAATACCGCGCTCGGCGATGGCCGCCGCAGCCTGGTCCTGGGTAGAAAAGATGTTGCACGATGACCAGCGCACGTTGGCGCCCAGCTCGATCAGCGTCTCGATCAGCACGGCGGTCTGGATGGTCATGTGGATGCAGCCCATGATG
>CAZWEP010000017.1:0-52359 GCA_964632565.1 uncultured Marinobacter sp.
ACTCCGATAATTCCGACAGCTCTGACAACAGCACGGCCGTGAACGACTCGTTCAAGATCGCCGACAGCGGAAATGATTCGTCAGACAACTCGGATAATTCGGACAATTCGGATAACTCTGATAATTCGGATAACTCGGACAACAGCACCGCTGTGACCGATTCGTTCAAGGTTGCCGACAGCGGTAATGACAACTCGGACAACTCCACCAACGTCGCGGATAGTGGAAATGACAATTCGGACAATTCGGATAACTCCGACAACAGCACCGCTGTGACCGATTCGTTCAAGGTTTCCGACAGTGGCAATGACAACTCGGACAACTCCACCAACGTAGCGGACAGCGGAAACGATAATTCCGATAATTCCATCAATGTGGCGGACAGCGGAAACAACAGCTCCGACAACTCCACCAACGTTGCCGACAGTGGAAATGACAGTTCGGACAATTCCACCAACATCGCCGACAGTGGAAATACCACGGTCACTGACAGTGGCAACGACAGCTCTGATAACTCGGTTGCCCTGGAGCTTGATGTTTACCTCAATAACGCTGACCTCGACGGTTCAGTGTCCGGGGTCACCACAACCTACGGCGATGCAATTGGCGGAGGCAGTTACACAGAGGTTCGAAACTCCAACGAAATCTCCGGTGGATCAGCCAATTTCACTGGCGTTGGCGCATTCGCTCAGAATGCCGGAGCCGGCAGTGTGACTCAGGCCAATGTGAGCGTCATGTCGAACCTGAACGCTGCTGCAGACAACTGAGGCTCAGGGGCTGCACCTCAAAGGGTGCAGCCTGTCTCAGGCCGGGAGAGATGGTATGGAGAATGTCATCAGAACAACACGGAAGGTGGCCTGTTTGCTGGTGGCTCTGGGATTCACCAGCGGTCTCTGTGCAGAGGAATGGATGAACCTTACGCCAATGAATGCCGAACAGCTGGATGACGCGAGCGGGCGACAGGGAATTCCAACCCAGTGGCTGCTTAACGACGCCGAGCAGAATGCGCTGGTCAGCGGCAATGTGTTGGATGGATCGGTCATTACCGGTGACAACAGTATCTCTGATCGGGCATTCGAGAACATGAGTGGCATTGCAACGGTCATCCAGAATACCGGCAATCAGGTGGTCATTCAGGACAGTACCCAGATCAATATACTCATCAATCACTGAAAGGAGGTGGGCCATGCCAAATGTCAGAATTGGGGCGTTGGTTGCCGGTTTGGTCCTGGTCTGGCCCACTGCATTTTCGGGAACGGTCATGGTGCCTGGGCTCGGTGGTGAATTGGCAGTCAGCGTCAGCAGCTTTCAGGAAAGAAAGTTCGGTTCGGTGTTTCGTCAGCAATTTGATTACAGCTGCGGCTCAGCCGCCTTGGCTTCCTTGCTGACATACCATTACGGCGATGCCGTCACCGAACAGCAGGTTTTTGCCGACATGTTTGCCGCCGCTGATCGGGAAAAGGTAAGCCGGGAAGGCTTCTCCATGTTGGATATGAAGCGCTACCTTGAGGCCAGGGGATACCAGGCCGACGGCTTCCGAATGCCCCTTGATGGGCTGCGGGAAAAAGTCCGATTGCCGGTCATTGTTTTGATGACGCTGGATGATTTTCGTCACTTCGTTGTGATCAAAGGTATCAGCGAAGACGACGTTCTGGTGGGTGATCCTGCCCGGGGTTTGAAGGTCTACTCCCGCGAGCGTTTTGAGACCTATTGGGACGGAACGGCTTTTGTTATTCGCAGCCACCTGGCAAAGGGGCGTGACCAATTTCTGCCCGAAGCTCGCTGGCCCGAACTTGCAAGAGCTCCGGTGTCTGGCGTCAGCGAAGGGCCGCCACTGGCCCATGTTCTCCCACACTGGCCAACTTCAGGGGAGTGGTAGCATGAAGTTCTTTCGAACTAGGCTGTCACTGACGTTTGCGATGCTCATCGTGAGTGGCTCTGCATTCGCTTCAGAAGCGGCGCTCTGGGCCGTTGATCCGATGACCGACCTGGAGCTCGCGGAACGCCGGGGTGGTTTCACCTTCGACCAGATGGAAATTGCCATCGGCCTGGAACAGGTAGTGTCTGTCGATGGGACAACGCTGGTCGTCAACCGTCTGTCGGTTCCAAACCTCAACCAACGGATCACTGGCCGGGGACTTGCGTACAGCTTTGACAGGATCCTGACTACTCACGACCGTGATTTGGGTGGTGGTCAGGCTGTCATTTACTCGACGGTCAGCGCTGGAAACTGGGCCACTGTTATCCAGAACAATCTCAACGACATCGCCATCCAGAATATCCGGCAGCTAAACATTGAACTGAACAATCTCGGTTCTGCCTATCGGGTTCCACGGGAATTCAGTGCTCCAGCCATCCCATTCATCGGTCGTTAGCCGTGCGGCTCTATATCAAAACCCGGGCGATCAAAGTGTTATGGGGAGCTTCAGAGTAATTTCGCTGTTTGGCGCGTTCTCTGTGACACCCACCGTCACGGTCACATTCAAGGTTTTGTTGGGCGACAACTTCTGTGACAGCCCGAATGACAGGGAGCCTACCTGAGTCCGGTCGAAAGTAGCGCCAAACACATCAATGTTGCGCTCGAATGTGGTTTTGCGAATGACCGAATGGTCATATCCCAAACTGAAAGACGTGCGCTCATTGAACGCGAAGCCCATACCGAACCCGAAACGCACCACGTCTCCCGGGTCCACCGTACCGCCATTCTCAAAACCCTGCTCCTCCTTGAGCGTCCATGCGTAACTGAGGTTGGCGAACAGAACAGCAGGATCAGACGGATAGATGAAAGAAAAGCCGGGTTCGAAAGACCAGAAACCGGAGCCGGTCGGTCTTTCGCTCAATTCCACTCCGATAGGATTGCCTTCACTGTCCTCAATCACCTTTTTATCAACGTCGTAGGGCCCCTCTCCGGTGGGTGGCTTCACCCGGAGCACCCCGATCACGTAGGGCCAGCCATCCAGTCCGGCATTGAGCTGGTATCGAACAGAAAGCTCGATATCGCCAAGGCCTTCGCCGGACGATTCGCGAAGGGTATCGACCGGTGTTCCCTCGAAGGCTTCTCGTTCTCTGAGATCTTCATTGATGCTCAAATAAGGGACGCGGACGGCACCTTCGAGCCGACTGGTGAATCCGTATTTGAGTGACACCGCGCCGATGAAGATGTCCCGCTGGATTTCGGAAATATTGATCAGACCCACCAAAAGCGCTGGAATTACGGTGTAACCCTCGACCGCCACACGTGTGGCGTTGCTGTGGGCATGGGAAAATGACGGTTCGATTGTGAGTTGCCCCGGACGGGTCACGATGCCTCGGTCCGCAGTGATTGAGGCAATGTCGGTTGCCGGGTCGTGGCTGTCGCCGGAGGCGATGCCGACGGACGTGGCTTCGCTCTCCCTGTCAGCCTGACTGGCCTCGGCCGGCGATACACTGGCCAGGTAGAGCATAAAGACAATCCAGATTGCGCTTTTTTGTGTCATCGAGTATCTCCTTCAGCTGTTCTTGAGTCCGCGGCCGTGAGCGCCATCGGCAAACTGGTGCTTTTCCATTAACCGATAAAGCGACACCCGTGAAATTTTCAGCAGTCTGGCAGCGGCGGACACATTGTTATTTGCGAGGGCGAGGCTCACTGAGATGGCCTGACGGTCTGCCTGGGAACGGTAGGCGTCGAGCGACAGTTCATTAATTGTGTCTTCGCTGGTGCAAGTAGTGGTGTCGAACCCCAGATCTTCCGCTGTAATCTGGCTCCCCTCATGGAGCGCCAATGCCTGACGTAGCCGGTTCTGCAACTCCCGCAGGTTGCCGGGCCATGGCTGTTTGGCAAGACAGGTCAAAGCATGCTCGCTCAGCGGCTGTGAGCCGGGTTTGCGTGTCCTGCTCGATAGAATGCTGTTTGCCAGCGTCGGAATGTCTTCGCGCCGATCCCTGAGTGGTGGCAGGACGACTTTCAGACCACCGAGCCGATAGAACACATCGCTGCGAAAGATGCCCGCGTGCAAAAGCTCTTCCAGGGGGCGTGAGCTGGTGGCAATAAACCTGACATCCACATTGATGGCTTTATGGGCCCCGAGACGCTCAATGACCCCCTCCTGAAGAAAGCGCAGGATGGTTGATTGTTGCTCCTGGGAGAGTTCGTCGATGCCGATCAGCAACAGGGTGCCGCCATTCGCGGCTTCAATTCTGCCTTTCTGCGTACTCATCGCGTCGGTGAAAGCACCTTTTTCATGACCGAAGAGCTCGTTTTGAGTCAGGGAGCGGGGCAAAGCCGCACAATTCACAACGACCAACGGTTGGTTTTTCCGGGGCGAGTGATCGTGCACGAACCTGGCTGCTGATTCCTTACCTGTGCCGCTCTCGCCGTAAATGATGATTGGCTCTTCCGTGCACGCGAATTTAAGCAGCAGATCCCTGACCTGCCGAATAGCCTGCGACTCACCATCCATCGCAAAATCGTGGTAACTCACGGGTCTGTCGCATCGTGTTCGGGAGTGCAACTGCGACATGCCCCAGAGATGACCAAGGGTGGCGTTGAGTCTGTCTGCGCTGACGGGGCGGGTGTGATAATCCCGGCAATAGCCAGTGATCAGGCAGCAGACATCGGGGTCTTGAAGCTGATGAGGTTCCAGAATGGCAACCCATTGCTGCACCGGTAACGAGTTCAACCAGTCAGGCAACTTGGCCAGTTGGGTGTTGGTCAGTGTGTTGAGACTGAGCACGCCAACTCGTGTTGCCGGGTCGACTCTGGCTCCTGACTTGAGACACTGCTGACCCGCTATTGAGATGTAATTGAGCTGCCAGCCTCTGAGTTCGGGCTCGGTCAAAGCACAAACCGGATGTACCGTCGACAACCAAACGAGCGGTCGTTTCTCCTTCATGGCGACTCTCCTGTCGTATATGCCTGAAGAATGAACGGCTAGATGTTCAGTGACTGTTGGTATTACCGGAACTGCTCGATCCGATCACTGCCCTGTGACCGCAAACGGCTTGGGGGGGAAACAGGTTAATACTACGGCCTGGAAACATTCAGATTGCATGCCAGTTAAGGCTCTTTGCGAGGATTCAGAAACTTAGTAAGAAGCGTAATCCCGGATAGATAACTGGGTGTAAATGGAACCGACAGGATGGGTTTCTATTCCACGAAATGGACCTGCCCGACGAACTCGTCCCTCACACCGATGCCCCAGCGAGCCACTTCTGCTTTACTGAGGACGATGCGGCCATGATCGTAGGACACGACGGGGTGATCCCGGGTGCTGAGCCCAGACTCAATGACGTTTGCCACTAATTGTCCGGTTTCCCGGCCCATGGTTTCTCCAAGCAGAATCAGGCCGCCTATCAGCTTACCTGCGCCAATGGAGTTCGAGTGAATGGTGAAGGGGGGGATAGGCGCGTTAGCGGAAATCCACCGATTGACCTCTTCCAGCGCCACAGCTCTGCCACTCTGGTCGCGCATAGCCTGATGACCGGCAATGACCATGAAATCGAAGTTTTCGTTCAGGCTCTGGCGCACTTCCGCTTTCAGACTCTCAAAGTTGTCCGTCACCCGGACTTCTGCCTGCAATTCGCCCCAGATCAGGCTTTCCCGTTGGCCACCGAGATCGTGTTTGAAAATGGCGTTGGCAGTGGTACTGGATCCCAGGAGTATGAGCGCTCGATTGGCGTTGAAATCGACCACTTTGTCGATCATGAACGCGGCTCGTCGGATCAGTGGCCGTTCCATCACTCCAGTGATCTGACGGCCATCGATCACCCAGGGATATTCAGCGCGAATATTGCTGTTAATGCCACAGAATACCGTGGGGACCTCACGAGAAATTTTCTCTCCGAGAAGCCGCATGGCATTGTCATCGCAAATCACCACCAGTTGGGGAGAGAGTTCCAGGAAAGTATTCCAACCGGATTCCGCCGATTCGGCATGGTGGGCTGTCGGAAGGTGCTTGGTATCCAGATACACATGGTGAAGGGTGATGTCCTCCGGGACGGTCGCGGACAGTCCTTTCTGAATACCTTTTACCCAAACAGATTGCGGCCCGTAGCTGTGGATGACCAGAACCTGCAGGTTTTCCGAAGCGCGGGCACTGCCGACGTAGGCGGCACTGAAAGTCAGCCAAATCAGGCTCAGCATCCAAAGCCGATACTGTGACATATGAATTATCCTGCCAAGATAGACCCACTGTCAGGTTAGCCGTAATCGGTGATTATTGCTTGCGCTCAGTCAATTTGCTGCGTGTTTCGAGACGACTTTGCCGACGGATTTCTGCGTTGTTAAAACGACGCGTCTGGTCTTCGGTTTCAGGCTCGACGGCCGGTACGTCGACGGGGCGATCATTTGCATCCAGCGCAACGAAGGTAAAAAACGCGGACAGAATGTGGCGACGTTCGCCTGTGTAGCTGTTCTCTGCTTCAACCCGGGCGCCGATTTCCATGGAGGAACCCCAGCTGCGATTCAGCGCCAGGCTGAATAACAAGGTATCGTTACCCTTGGCCGGCGCACGGAAATGGATGGAATCCACTGCGGCCGTGACGCAAACACATCCCGAGTGGCGCTCGGCAACCACCAGGGCCAGACGATCGCATTTGGACATGATCATCCCGCCGAACACGGTCTGGTGGGAGTTCAGGTCATTGGGGAACACTTTGTAGACGTGTCCCTCGATGGCCGATGCACTGACCGGGCGCGTGGTTGTCGTCATGGTGTCTGTCCTTGCGGTTTACTCGGGAAAAACCGTAGCTTACCAGAATCGACACCAGGATTGAGCGCGTAGGGCCAATCCGGCTTTACCGGCCAGGACGTGTCTCAATACGATCGCCACTCTCAAGTTCCCGGCTCGGGTGACGCACCACAGCATCACCTACTTCAAGACCCTCAAGAATGACGGTCATCAGTCCATTGGTCTGGCCAATAATGACGGAGCGGGCGACAGCCCGTTCGTCTTCAATGGCAAAGACGAAGGCTTGACCGTTTTCATGGAACACCGATGAGGCGGGTATCTGCAGGCTGTCGTCGGAAGACCACAGGATAAACTCTGCATCAACCGCGTACCCATCCCCCAGGGATTGCCATTGCTCCCGTGGGCTTGTCAGTTGCAGGATGGCCCTTACTCTTTGCTCTTTCACGCCCAGCGCTGAGACTTCCTCGAAGCCCACGGGTTCGACCCGATGGACGACTGCATCCAATGCCGTTCCGCCCCAGCCGATGAGGCGGGTCGGCATACCGGGTTGCAGTTTGACCGCATCGAAACTCAGGACGTCGACCACGACTTCAAGCGCGCCCGGATCCCCCAGCTCCAGAATGGCCTCGCCAGCCCGGATAACACCCTCGCTCTGCCGCATCATCTGGAGAACTGCCCCACTCACAGGCGAGCGGACGGCAACCCGCTCCTCCGGTTTTTCCCCGTTGGCCCGGGCCGCGGAGATGTCCAGGCGCGTCTGGGCTCCGGCCAGTTCATGAGCGGCGACCTCTTCCTCGAACAGGGCAGATTTCAGGATGGCGTTGGCCCGGGTCATGGCGGTTTTAAGCTCGTCCAGACGCTCCTGAGAGACAAAGCTTGCGTCTCCAAGCTGTCGCAGACGTTGGTATTCCTGGGTCGCAAATTCCGCGTCCGCTTGAGCGGCTCGCACTTTCTGGCGGATTGACTGCAACGCCGAACGGGCGACATCGACCCGGGCCTGCGCTTCTGCGCGACTGCGGGCGTCCAACATCTCGGCAGGCATCGGATTTACATACGACAGCAGCTCACCGGGAATGACCAGGTCGCCCACGTCCAGTTCAAGGCGATGCAACACGCCGGTCACGGGAGAGGAAACGATGTATCGGTCTTTGACCCGGGTCGTGCCCTGCTCGGTAATGGTCACTTCAAACGGGGCCCGCTTTGCTTTCGCAACGTCGACCCAGAGCGGATCGGGGCGAAGGACTGCCGCAAAGACAGCGATTGCCAGCACTGCGAGAACGGACCAGAAAAGCCATTTACCTGTGGATCTTTTGTTATCCGCCATGTTTCACCTTTCCCTGCGCCAGTCTGTCATTCGCGGGTTTTCAAGACCGCGACGAGATCCAGTTTTCGAATTCTCCACCAACTGATGATTCCGGATGCCAGAGCCGACAGGACCACCACGTTAGCTGACAACGCCAGTGTGTGATCGGTAATCACCAGTGGCACCCGGTAAAGCTCGGTTTGCATTGCAGTGACAATCAACAGGGCAATGCCATGGCCGATTCCCCAGCCAAGCGGAATGCCCAGTAACAGCAGGAATCCAAGTTCGCCAAGCACGACGTGGGACACGTCGTTGTGGCTGTACCCCAGTACACGCAGGCTGGCAAGGTCGCGCCCCCGCTCTGACAGGGAAATTCGCACCGTGTTATAGATCACGCCGAAGGCAATGATTCCGCCGAGAAGACTGATAATGAAAGTGTAGGTCAGAAAGGTTTTTGCCAGGGTGTCGTAAAAACTGTCCAGCATCGCCTGACGCAGATTAACCGCCATCACTCCGGGTGTATCCCTCAGGTAGTCGTAAACCTGGTCGATGACCGTCGGGTCGACGGTCATCAGCAGTTGATTGACGACCGCGCCTTCGCCCAGCGCACGATTCATGGCGGACAGATTCATATAGGTCCCTACGCCAAGAAACTCGCTGGTGACCCCAGCCACCGGCAGCGTCAGGGTGGGGCGATGATCCACCAGCACTCTGACCGTCACCCGGTCTCCCGTTTGAATCCTGAGGCTGCTGGCCAGAAAGTCTGTGAGCAGCAATCCGGCTGGGGGAAGGCGAACGTTGTTGAGATGTTCATCGACCACAAACTGGAGGCGCGCGTTTTCGGGCAGGCCGGTCAGAGCAGTGCGCTGGCGCCGGTGCCCGTGGACCAGTTCTACCGGCACCACGCGGCTTCCCTCGACATAACGGATACCGGGCTGTTGTTTCAGGGAGTGCAATTCCCGCTGGTTGACTGGTTCGGTCAGCGAGGCACTCAGGTCTTGCTGCTGTGCTCGGGAAAACTGGGTGTGCACCATGAGTGAAACGGAGCTGAGCTGGAAGTTGCCTATCATAACCACGGCTGTCGCCATGGCCACGCCGAGCACCGAGAGTGACGTTCGACCCGGCCGGTGGGACAACTGACGGACAATCATTCTGGAGGTCTGACTCAGTCGAACGACAGAGAGCAGCTTTTCCGGCAGGGACACCCGGAAGCGCCCCGGGCCTTCCGGCCGCATGGCTTCTGCCGGAGGCAGGCGAGTTGCCTGTGCAATGGCTTTCCAGCTTCCAAACCAGGCAACGCAAAGAGTGATTGCCGCCAGTGCCAGAAGCCACCAGGGACTGATGCGAAACAACAGATCAGGGAAGCGATAATAGTCCATGTACAGTGCACCGAGGGCTCGACCAAGCCAGAGGCCGACGGCACAGCCTATTGCAAACCCGGTCAGCGCTATCAGTAACACCATTTGGCTGTAGTGCCAGCCAATTTGCCGGTTCGAATACCCGAACGCTTTGAGTATGGCAATGATGTCCCTTTGCGTGCTGACCAGCCGAGTGATGACCACATTCAGCAGAAACATGGCCACACCCAGAAAAATGGCGGGGAAAATGGAGGCCATGGTTTTGAGTTGGTTCAGCTCGTCGCTCAGAAAGCGGTGTGAGAACTGGTCCTTTCGAGCATAAGCGCCCACGCCGCCATAGTCTTCGAAAAGTTGATCGAGCTGGTAAATGACATCTTCAACTGGCACCGGACCAGAGGCTTCCAGAACCAGGCTGTTAAATGCCCCGGTCAGATCCATGGCTGCGGCCAGAGCCTCCTCTGCCATCCACAGCACACCGTAGCGCTGGAAATCCGGGAGCATGCCACCAGGAGGAATGACATAGATGAACTCGGGCGACTCAACAATGCCAACGACGCGAAGAGACTGACGGCGGCCGTTAACGATGGTGTCGAGTGAATCGCCGGGCACCAGGCCATGAGCCTCGGCAAAACTGCCGATGATTGCGGTTTCATCATCCCGCAGAGCCGAGGGCAGTCGCCCCTGTCTCAGATAGAGTCTGTTTACCAGCGGCTGGCCGCTCGGCGGAAGTGACACCAGCCTTGCCGATACCGGCTCGGTGAATCCTTCCAGCCGAAGCCTCGCGGTACCTTCGATGCGGGCACTGAAGCGATCCACGCCGGGGAGGTCTGCCACCTGTTCCAGCAAATGCAGAGGTGCTCGCTTGAGGGTGACAAACGCATCGGCAAACCGGTATTCCTGATAGTAGAGATCGCGGGTGGCAGTCAGCGACGCGTAATTCACCAGTGATAGCAGACACACTGCAACGCCTCCGGCAATGACCAGGGCTATGGCAATGACCTGTCCGCGCATTTGCCAGAGTTCCCGGCGAAGCTTGGTTTGCAGGATGCGGGGGCCGGCGAGTGTCATGGCGTTACCAGCTCAGGCTCAGTGGGTCCCGGCGCTGGTCGTTGCGGTGTTCACCGCTGACGGTGCCGTCGGAAAGTGTGATAACGCGGTCGGCCATCTTTGCGATTGACGCGTTATGGGTAATGATGACCGTGGTCGTACCGGTCTCCCGGTTGGCCTTCTCCAGGGCCGCAAGCACCAATACCCCCGTTGTGGAATCCAGCGCACCGGTTGGCTCGTCACAGAGCAGCACCTTAGGACGCTTGGCGATAGCCCGGGCGATGGCCACCCGTTGTTGTTCCCCGCCGGACAGTTGGGCCGGGAAATGATCCATGCGATTGTCGAGTCCCACCATGGCAAGGGCAGCCTCCGGACTCATCGGATCACGGGCGATTTCGGTCACGGCAATGACGTTCTCGCGCGCGGTCAGGCTGGGAATCAGGTTATAGAATTGAAAAACAAAACCGACAAAGTCCCGCCGATAACGCGTAAGCTCTCGATCGCCGGCGTGACTGAGGTCCATGTCCAGATAACGGGCTTCGCCGGAGGAGGGCACGTCGAGTCCGCCAAGGATGTTCAGTAACGTCGACTTTCCCGATCCGGACGCACCCAGCATGACGACCAGCTCACCTTCATAGAGGCTCAGATTGACACCTCGTAGTGCGGCGATCTCAATTTCACCCTGATGGTAGATCTTGGTCAGATCCCGGGTCTGAAATACGGCGATATCATGCGACGGGAGTTCCATGTGAACGCCTGTTCCTGCGCAGTCTCCGTTGCTGTTGTTTTCAATATAGCACGGGGTCTGACGCGGGGCGGGCGGTGCCCGCCTTTACTGGCTGTCGGACGAATCGGACCGGAACTGCTCGATGCGTTCTTCCGCACCCGGATGGCTGGAGAGCAGGTCCCCGATGGCCTTCCATCGGCTATCCTCATCGGATTCGCTGCTATCGGTCTGGTGACTGCTGACCAGTCGACTCATGATGTTCGCGAAATGGTCTGTTGGGATCTGATGATTTTGCAGGGTTTCAAGCGCGTAGACATCCGCCTCTCGTTCCAGATCCCGGGAATACGCCAGGCTCATCAGGATAGCGGGCACGGCGACCGTCGTATCGGAGAAGGCAGATATGTCACCGGTCATCATGACGATGAGCCAGGTGGTCAGCGATGATTGCACAACTCCTTTCATGCCGTGGCGGTGGGCAACATGCCCGATTTCATGGGCGAGGATCGCGACCAGTTCATTGTCGTCCTCGGCAAGGTTCACCAGATCGTCGGTGAAGATGAGCGTGCCGTTGGGCAGCGCCATGGCGTTGGCACCAATGGCGTCGGATGACCGGAACACCACTTCCAGGTCTTGTCCGCCAACCGGCTCGAGGAACGGTGCAAACCGGTCCTGAAGCGCCTGCTGGCGCTCCTCGGACAGAGTGCTCGGTTCCAGCCAGAGCTCATCCAGCGAGCGCAAGGTGGAATCACCGACCTGCTCCGCCACGGATTCGGGCAGGGCGTCAGCAATCGCCTGGGATGCCCAGGGCACACCGTAGACGAAACTGGCTCCGACCGTGGCGGCCGTGACCACAACAGCAATCAGAATCAGCCCGAGATGGTTTTCCAGCACATGGATCCAACGCGAACTGCGCTGACCGCTGTCTTTCTGGAGCTCATCGACACCGTCGTTATCAACGGTTTCGAAGACGCCATCGTCGGGCAGGTGAAGGTAACGATTGGTGTTGCCTATCCGGGGAGAGAACTCGATGTCCGCAAGTGGCAACTGACGGCAATCGTCCGGTTGATCGCATTCAAGCCAGACGGTATCGCCGCCATCGTGAGAGCGCAGCGTGGCGCTCTGACGATGGGAGCTTTCCCCGGAATAGTAAAAACCCTGAATACTGATTGTGGGTTCAGATGCCTGCGAAGCCGACATCGAAGGCATCTCCCAATTCCTGTCCCAGCGCGCTGGTGCGGTTTTCTTCTGCCGCCACGAACTGGTCGAGATTGCCAGCAATCAGCATGGACGTGCATTCTGCGCGGTAGCGGGCCAGACGACATTTCGCCCACGGTGTGGCAAGGCCCAGGGTCAGGGCAACCACAACGCTGTTGGACAGGTAGATCCACAGCATGCGCCCGGGCTGAAGGTCAGAACTGAAGCCGTGGTCTTGAAGCTGGATGGCATTGATAAACAGGTTGGCCATACCCGCCAGGAAGTAACCAATCAGAGCCAGATACGCGACGGCGCCGATAATGACACCGAGCGCGGGTACACCGGTCATCTTGCCGAGATAAGCGCCAAGAACGCCGCCCAGCAGAATGGCCAGGGCAATTCCGAAGAATCGATAGTATTCGCCCACAGTGGCATTAAAGCTGAATTCTGACGTGCCATAACGGCTTCCGCTGGCGACAAACTCGTGGGTCTTCCTGATGACGAAGGGCGTCAACAGAAGCAGCGTAAACAGATTCAGCAGTGGCCAGACGAAGGTCACCATGAAGGCCTGGCCGTAACGACCTTCAAAATCAAACCGCACGTTCCGGAAGGATGAATTCACGGCACGGAAGCGCAGTGACTTGATCATGATCCAGGGCACGACTGGAATAAACAGCACCGCAAAGAACAGCGCTGCCTCCACGAACATCTCGGAAAGGATGACATAAACGGCAAATACCGCGAGGGCAATGAGTCGGCCTTTGAGAATGGTCAGTGGCTTGGCCAGGTACTGGAAACTGGAGCCATCAACTTGCGTGTTGCCATAGAAATACTGATTGTTTCGAACGGTCGCCCAGGCTGAGTAAATGCCGAAAGTGACGATTGTTAGCAGGATATTGACAATCCAGATGCCGAAATACTCTTTGCCACTGCCCGTAAACTGAAAACCGGCTTCACGAATATCGTCGTTCTCTACCGGCTTCCTCTCGGGCTCCGCGGGACTCGGTGCCGCTTCTGCCTGCATTGGCTCAACGGTTGGTTCAACGCTGGCTTCCACCGGGACACTCTCGGGCTCGGGAGCCACCGCTGAGTTGGACTCCGCTTTCATTTGCACATCGGCGCCTGCGCTGCTGAGGCGCTCGACATACTGTTCTGCACGCTCTGCACTAAGGCCGGATTTAATCACCACCGGATTGGGGCCAAAGAGCTTCTCGGCCTGATCGTCAGAAAGTTGAAAGAGGGTTTGGAGGTTTGCTTTGACGTCGGCGGGCTCGAAACCTTCGAGTACCTCACCAGAAAACACAATCTGATATTGCTCCGTTGACATGTTCAGTCCCTTTTAAAAGTCCTTGTGAAGGTGTGGTCTATCCGTCGGCCTTGCGCCGACAAGTCCATGAAGGCACCTTTAATGACATTAACAGAAATTCATGAGGTGATTGTGAGTTCGGTGACTCTTATTGTGCAGTTTTGTGAACAAATCCAATCAGTTCGGTCACAAACCTTGCCGATCGCCGCAGGATTTGGCCGCCGGACGGAATCCGTTGGCGATCCCGAGCGTACAAACGCAACGCCTCTAATAATGCCGTATCAGCGCGAAAGTGCGTCGTTCTGATATGCTGAAAACAGTCAAATAGGGTAGAGCGAATTGCAATGGGCGATATGACGTTAAACATGGCCAAGACCTGGACCACGGAATCCTTGCTGGAAGAACTGGCGGTGACCCGTCAGCGCACCCGTGATCTGATCACGTCACTGCCCGAGGAAAAACTGGATGTGCCATACCATCCGGGGGTCAACCCACCCTTGTGGGAAATGGGCCACGCCGCGTTTTTCTACGAGGTGTTTGTGTTCAATCTACTGGATGGATTGCCAAGCTACGATCCGTCGATGGACGATCTGTGGGACTCGTTTCACATCGAGCACACCGATCGCTGGCGTCGCGATCTGTTTCCCGGCCGCGACGCCACCCTGGCGTATTTCGAGACGATCTATGACCGGGTCGAGGCCCGTATCCGTGAAAAGCCGCTGACGGACAAAGATCTGTACCTGTACCGTTACTCGATTTTTCATCAGAACATGCACATCGAGTCGATCATCTGGTGTCGGCAAACGGTGGGCTATCCGGCTGTCCCTGATTTCAAGGCGGACAGGCCTGCTCCCGGTGAACCTATCAGCTCCGAACAGGCCGAAGCCCACATTCCGGCCGGCCGATGGGTAATCGGCATGCTGGGAGAGTCAGAGGAATATGCCGGAGCTGATTTTGCTTTTGATAACGAAAAACCGCGTTTTGAGATAGAGCTGCCGGCCTTCTCCATTTCCCGTCTGCCAGTGAGCAACCGCGAGTTTATGGCCTTTGTGGAAGACGGGGGCTATGAGCGTCCAGAGCTGTGGTCGTTTGGCGGTCGAAAGTGGCTGACGACTGAAGTCGACATTGCGCTGGCGCAGGGCGAGTCCGGGACGCGCATGAGGACCCCCAAACACCCCATCTACTGGCGTTGGAAGGACAATCAGTGGCAAGAGCGTTTGTTTGACCGCTGGCAACCGGTCAACCTGGATGCGCCGATTGTGCACATTACCTTCTGGGAGGCAGAGGCCTGGTGCCGCTGGGCTGGCCGTCGGTTACCTTCGGAATATGAGTGGGAAGTAGCCGCGCTGGGTAATCGCCCCGGTCAGCCGTTTCGCCGGTTCCCCTGGGGCAACGACCCAGTGCGGCCCGAACTCGCCGATCTGGGCGCGCGCTCGATGGCGCAAAATCCGGTCTGGGATTATCCGGACGGTGAGTCGCCCTTCGGCTGCAGACAGATGATCGGGAGCGTGTGGGAATGGACGTCGGATCAGTTCTTCCCCTACGACGGGTTCAAAATTGATATGTACCCCTTCATGTCCACGCTGCAGTTTGGCGATCACAAGGTGAGCCGTGGCGGTGGTTGTGCGACATCCCCGAATCTGATCCGGGGCACCTATCGGCAGGCTTACCTGGCGCAACGTAACGATGTATTCACGGGCTTTCGCACCTGCGCACTGTCCGACGCCTGACACCTGATATTTAGGAACAACCATGAACGTGTACGAAACAGACGAGCTGCTGAGCCAGTACCTGGGTTTTCATTTTGGAGACTCCTATTTTGGCGTTAGCAATTACCCGGCTCGGTGCGCGCAAATCTGCCAGGAGTTGATGGCCGGTGCGCCCAAGGTTAAGGCGCTGGATCTTGGCTGTGCGGTGGGCCGTACATCGTTCGAACTGGCGCGGGTGTTTGATGAAGTCGTTGGCGTGGATCTTTCCAACCGGTTTGTCGAAGCCGCCACGACATTGAAGAAAGACGGTGCGATTGATTACTTCCGTCGGGACGAGGGTGACCTTGGAGAGCGAGTCACGGTCAGCCTGGAATCGATGGACCTGGCCAGGGTCGCCGACAAAGTGCGTTTTACGACCGGCGATGCCTGCAATCTGTCTGACGATCATCAGGGCTACGACCTGATCTTTGCGGGTAACCTGATTGACCGCTTAAACGATCCGGCAGCGTTTCTGGCGGACATTCACAGGCGTCTCAACCAGGGAGGGACGCTGGTCATCAGCTCGCCCTACACACTGCTGGAAGAATTTACTCCGCGGGCCAACTGGATCGGGGGCTTTGAACGCAATGGTCAGCCGCAAACGGTTCTGATGGGAATGGCAGACGTTCTTTCTCAGCATTTCGAGGCGCTTCAGCCGCCTCAGGACGTGCCGTTTGTGATTCGCGAAACGCGCAGAAAATTCCAGCACACCATCGCCGAGCTGAGCGCCTGGCGTCGGATTCGGTAGCCGAAGAGTTAAGACGCATAGGGTGGTTTCTGAAATCCTGACCAGTAGGTCAGGCCGGCGCCTGGATCTCTTGTTTTGACTGGCGACGTTGCAACACCTGGCTGGCCAGAGCCACGCCGGTCTCGCTCATGGTCAGGTACGCCTCGTCGGCCCCCGCTTCGCGAATACGCGCAGCCTCATCTTCATAGAGTGTGTGAGCCGCGATAAATCCCTGAAAGCCGTTTTTGCGCAGATTCTTTGCCGCAATCAGCTTTCCTTCAATGTCCCCCATGGTGAGAATCACCGATTCCACCGCCGGCATGTGCAGTCCCTGCCAGAAAGAGGTGTCTTCCGCGTCGCCAAATACCACGTGACGTCCTGCCTTCTGCAGTTGATGGGTTTTCGCGGGGTCGGAATCGAGCCCCATGATTCTAGGTTCATCTGCGGCAAGCTGATCATAGGCAGCCGTGCCCGTACGCCCCATGCCCATGATCAGAATGCGGGTGTCCCCCAGTGAAATGGGCTGCTCGTCGGGGTGGCGGCGACGGCTTTCGAAAGGCGTCAGTCGATGAGCAAAGCGCTCAAACAGCACATGGGTGAAGCGATTGATAGGCGCCGAAATGATGAACGACAGCGCCACGGTCAGGGCCAGCGGCACCAGCCATTGGGGTAAGGCGACACTGGCCACAATCAGGCCGAATTCGCTGTAGTTGGTGAGCGACAGCGTACTGAGAAAACTGCTGCGAGCTCGCAACCGGAACGCCAGTAAAAGGAAGAAAAACAGTACGCCTTTGAGCGGCAAAATCAGCGTGGCGATGAGCGCAAACATCAGTGCGTCACCGTTTGGCAGGCCGCCCATGCCGATCTGCAGGAAAAAGCCTACAAGGAACATCTCTTTGACGCTCCAGAGAGACTTGGTGAGTTCCTGGGCGCGAGGGTGATCGGCCAGCATGGCACCAAACACCAGTGCCCCGAGTTCCGAACTCAGGCCGACGGCTTCAAAGCCGGCACCGCCCAGAACAAGTGCCAGCACCAGCCCCAAAAGCACCAGCAGTTCGTCGTGACCACTGGCGTCCAGAAGCCGGAAAAGTGCAGGGCGAAGCAGGGGTAAACCAAACACCACCAGCGCCCATTCCGACGGATTTTTACCGGAGGCGAGACTCATGACCACGAGCGCAATCAGGTCCTGCATAATGAGAATGCCGATGGCGACCCGTCCATGGAAGGCTCGAAGCTCCCGTTTGGCCTCAAGGACCTTGGCCGCAAGCACGGTGCTGGAGAAGGAAAGCGCGATGGCCAGCAACAGCGAGGTTTGCCAGTCCAGGCCCATCAGCAGGTGGAGTCCGGGCGTGAACACGGCACAGGTGATCAGGAAGTGCAGCAGGCTTCCGCCGATGACTTCGGGGCTGAGCACCGACCGGAGTTTAAGCTTCAGACCGACTGAGAACAGCAAAAGCAAAACGCCCAGATGAGCGATGTGCTCAAGGACAGCGGTGCTGCCAACTTCAAGGCTGGTGACCGCGGCAAGGCCGCTGAGCATAAAGCCTGCCGCGAGATAGCCAACCAGAGGGGGGAGGCCGGCGGCCTTGACCATGAGGCCAAGACCAAAGGCAAATGTAATCCAGACGGCTTCGGACATGGGTGGCGCTAGGTTAGTGGCTGGGACTCCGCCAAGGCTAGCGCGTTTTTACGGACTCGGCCAGAAACTCACGGAACAGACGAGCCGATTCTTCCGGAACTTCGATCATCGGAGCGTGCCCAACGCCGTCCAGCAGCACTTTTCGTGCGTCGGGAATCTGCTGCACAAACACGTCTGCATTACCGGGGTCGGTGATCCGGTCCTGCTTGCCCCAGAGCACCAGAACCGGGGCTTGGATAGCGGTGATGCTCTCGCGAAACTGAGCCGCCATGGTGCTGTCACGGATGTCCTCAAAGATGACCTTGTTCACTTCCTGATTTGCGATGGCTCTGTCTTCCATCACGTCGTAGATCGGCCAGGGCGCAAACGGTTTCTTTTCCAGCGCGAAGTCAATCAATCGTTCGAAGTCGCCTTCTTTTGTCGGGATCAGTGGGTTATCACCAGCGATGACCTGATCCGCAAGGTCTGACTCGTACTCCCAGATGCCTGCCGGGTCGAAGAGCACGGCGGACCGGATTTGCTCAGGGTAGTTTGCTGCGTACAGGGCCGTGATGGCGCCACCCATGGAATTACCCATCATGTGGAAGTTGCCGAGGTTGAGCGAGGACAGGATTTTTTCCAGACGAACTGTTTGCTCAGTAAAATGGTAACCGATGTCCAGAGGCTTACTGCTGTCGCCGTGGCCGGGTAGATCAATGGCGTACACATTGAACTCGTCGGTCAGTTCTTTGGCGAGACGGGTCCAGTTGTCTTTGTTGGCGCCGAAGCCATGGATCATCACGATGGTGTCGCCAGTCACCGGCTCCTCGTTTTTCAGATAGGCGATGTCCAGGCCGTCGACGTTCATCTGTGCCGGTTCCAATCCGGCGCTGGAACGTTCCCAACTGATGGCCTTGTCAAAGAGAGTCTGTTTAGAACAGGCGCTGAGAACGAGTGCAGCGGTCACTACCAGAAAGGCGGACATTGCAGATCTTGAAGACATGAAACCTGGCTCCTTGGTGAGGCATGAATGTTTGATCGGGAAGCGATAACAGTACGGCAAAAAAAGACCCGGTCAAGGACCGGGTCGGCTGTTCAAGGCGTCATTTCGATCAACGGACGTTTTAGCCGTTCTCTCGTGCAATGGCCCTGAACGCGATGTCTTTGCGACAAAACACGCCGTCCCACTGGATCTGACTGGCCAGGGCATAGGCGCGTTGCTGGGCCTCGGTGACAGTCTTGCCCAGAGCGGTGGCACAGAGTACCCGGCCTCCGTTGGTCACAACCTGCTCGCCATTGAGCTTGGTGCCGGCGTGAAACACCTTCTCGCCTTCGGTTTCTGTCTTGGGCAGGCCAGAGATTGCGTCACCCTTGTTGTAGCTCCCCGGATAACCACCGGCAGCCAGCACGATGCCAACCGAGGCACGATCGTCCCAGTTGGATTCGCAGCGGTCGAGCTGTCCGTCCACGGCGGCGTTGCACAGTTCCACCAGGTCCGACTGCATCCGCAGCATGATCGGCTGGGTTTCCGGATCGCCAAAGCGGCAATTGAATTCGATCACCTTGGGCGCGCCGTCAGGATCAATCATCAACCCTGCATACAGGAAGCCTTTGTAAGGGTGGCCCTCGGCGGCCATGCCTTCCACCGTGGGATAGATGACCTCGTCCATGATGCGCTTGTGCACGTCGGCCGTAACAACGGGTGCCGGAGAGTATGCACCCATGCCGCCGGTGTTGGGCCCGGTATCACCGTCGCCCACGCGCTTGTGATCCTGGGAGGTGGCCATCGGGAGCACGTTCTTGCCGTCGACCATGACAATGAAGCTGGCTTCCTCGCCTTCCAGAAATTCTTCCACAACCACACGGCTGCCTGCTTCGCCAAAGGCATTTCCTGCCAGCATGTCTTTGACGGCGTCTTCCGCCTCCTCGAGGCTCATGGCAACAATGACGCCTTTGCCGGCGGCCAACCCGTCGGCCTTGATGACGATAGGCGCGCCTTGCTGTCGGACGTAAGCGAGCGCTTTATCTACATCGGTGAAGTTGCCATAGCCCGCCGTTGGGATCTTCTGACGGTCAAGGAAGTCCTTGGTAAAGGCTTTCGAACCCTCCAGCTGGGCTGCCCCGGCGGAGGGGCCGAACACACGAAGTCCGCGCTCTTCAAACAGATCAACGATGCCTTCGACCAGCGGAGCTTCTGGCCCCACGATGGTCAGGCCAACGTTGTTGGCGGCGGCAAAATCCGCAAGGCCATTGAGATCGAGCACATCGATGTTGACGTTTTCCAGGCCAGGTTCAACGGCAGTACCCGCATTCCCCGGTGCCACAAAGACCCGGTCTGCACTGGGCGACTGGGCCGCTTTCCAGGCAAGGGCATGTTCGCGACCGCCGGAGCCCACAACAAGAATATTCATATTTATTCTCCCGCTGATCTTAGTGCCTGAAATGGCGCATGCCGGTGAAGACCATGGCGATGCCATGTTCGTTGGCTGCGTCGATCACTTCCTGGTCGCGCATAGAGCCGCCCGGCTGAATGACGGCTGTGATGCCAGCTTCCGCTGCCGCGTCAATACCGTCCCGGAATGGGAAGAAAGCGTCGGACGCCATCACCGATCCCTTTACTTCCAGGTTCTCGTCGGCGGCCTTGATGCCGGCAATCTTGGCGCTGTATACGCGACTCATCTGTCCGGCACCCACGCCGATGGTCCGGCCTGCCCGGGCGTAAACAATCGCGTTGGATTTCACATACTTCGCCACTTCCCAGGCGAACAGCAGGTCGTTCAGTTCCTGCTCGCTGGGTTGACGCTCGGTGACGACCTTGACGTCTTCCATAGCAACCATGCCAAGGTCACGGTCCTGAACCAGCAGGCCGCCGGTGACGCGCTTGAAATCCATGGCTTTGGCGCGATCGCCATCAAACTCACCGCAGGCCAACAGCCTCACGTTCTTCTTGGCAGCGACCAGTTCCACGGCTTCGTCAGACACAGTGGGCGCGATGATGACTTCAACGAACTGGCGGTCGATGATGGCCTTGGCGGTGGCTGCATCAAGCTCGCGGTTGAACGCGATAATGCCGCCAAACGCTGAGGTTGGGTCGGTAGCAAAGGCAAGGTCATAGGCCTGGCCGATGTCGGCACCAATCGCCACACCGCAGGGGTTGGCGTGTTTAACGATGACGCAGGCGGGATCCGCAAAGGGCTTCACGCACTCAAGGGCAGCGTCAGTATCCGCTACGTTGTTGAAAGACAGTTCTTTGCCCTGAAGCTGTTTGGCAGTAGCGACGGACGCTTCTTTTGGCTCGCGTTCGGCGTAGAACGCTGCGCGTTGGTGAGGGTTCTCGCCGTAACGCATGTCCTGGACCTTCACGTACTGTGTGTTGAAGGTGCGGGGAAAGTCCGGATTGTCGTTGTCAGGCGTCCGTCCACCGAGGTAGTTGGCAATGGCACCGTCATAACCGGCGGTGTGTTCAAAGGCTTTTACAGCCAGATCAAAACGAGTGCTGTGAGTCAGCTCTCCGTCGTTATCGGCAAGCTCGTTCAGAACCCGGCCGTAATCCGAAGCGTTTACCACGATGGCGACATCGTTGTGGTTCTTGGCGGCGGCACGGACCATGGTGGGACCGCCAATGTCGATGTTTTCAATGGCAGTTTCCAGGTCGCAATCCGGGTTGGCAACGGTGGCTTCGAACGGGTAAAGATTCACTACCACCATATCGATGGGCTGAATGTCATGCTCTGCCATCACTGCATCGTCAGTACCTCGACGGCCCAGGATGCCGCCGTGGATTTTGGGGTGCAGGGTTTTGACGCGGCCATCCATCATTTCCGGAAAGCCGGTATGGTCGCTCACTTCGGTGACGGGAATGTTGTTTTCCTGAAGCAAGCGGAAGGTGCCGCCAGTGGAAAGCAGCTCGACGCCGCGGTCCGTGAGTGCACGCCCGAAATCAACAATGCCGGTTTTATCGGATACGCTGATCAGTGCGCGACGAACGGGGGTGTTAGCCTGATTTGCCATGATTCACATTTTCTACCGGGTATGAACGAATGAAGGCCTCGCGAATGATGTCCGGGAGGCCCTCCTGATAATGGGTTGCTGAATTATAGCAAACCGTACTGCTTGAGCTTCTTACGCAGGGTCCCGCGATTCAGGCCCAGCATGTTGGAGGCCCGAGTCTGATTGTTGCGCGTGTACTTCATAACCTGCTCCAGCAGCGGTGCTTCCACTTCAGAAAGGACCAACTGGTAAACTTCAGTGACGGGCGCGCCATCAAGCTGAGCCAGGTAGTTTTTCAGGGCAACTTCGACGCTGTCACGAAGGGTGACAGCGTTTCCGCTGGTGTTCACCGTCTGCAACTGATGAACATCGTCGTTGGCGGTCTGGTTTGTCGTATCTTTGGCCAAAGTGTCAGCGGTCATGCTGCGAATACCTCTCCATTTCGAATGCTTGCAAAGTACTGGTGTATGCTTTCTTTCTGCTCCAACGCATCGTCGATGGCGTTGAAAATTCTTCTGAACTGCTTGTCCGGATCCTGGGTCTGGAGATACCAGCCAACGTGCTTCCGGGCGATGCGAACGCCCATGACGTCGCCGTAGAATTCGTGAAGCTGTGCCAGGTGTTCGGTGAGTACCTGTTCCACTTCATCAATCGGGGGTTCCGGCAACTCGCGGCCGGTTTCCAGGAAATGCCGAATCTCACGGAAAATCCAAGGCCGTCCCTGTGCGCCCCGCCCAATTAGTAATCCGTCAGCCCCGGTGTGGCGGAGAACATCCCTTGCCTGTTGCGGAGTGCAAATGTCGCCGTTGGCAAAGACCGGAATGCCAACCTGCTCCTTGACCCTCGCAATCGTGTCGTATTCCGCCTCGCCCTTGTAGGCGTCAGCGCGGGTACGACCATGAATGGCCAGGGCCTGAATGCCTGCATCTTCCGCCATGCGGGCAATCACAGGCGCATTACGATGGTCTCTGTCCCAGCCGGTACGCATTTTCAGCGTCACCGGAATATCAACGGCAGCCACGACTGCGTTCAGGATATCGCGGACCAGCGCCTCGTCTTTCATCAACGCTGATCCGGCAGCCTTGTTGCAGACTTTTTTCGCGGGGCAGCCCATGTTTATGTCGATGATCTGTGCGCCCGATTCGGCATTGAGGCGGGCAGCGTTTGCCAGCATGTCGGGGTCGCCACCGGCAATCTGGACCGATCTGGGTTCCGGCTCTCCCTCATGATTCATCCGCGTACGGGACTTGCGGGTATGCCAGAGTTTGCTGTCAGCGATCACCATCTCAGACACTGCCAGACCCGCACCCATGCGTCGGCAGAGCAGACGGAAAGGGCGATCGGTGACCCCGGCCATGGGGGCAACAATCAACGAATTTGGCAGGGTGTACGGCCCGATTTTTGCCGTTGGCAGCATGATCTGAGTCCGTGGTTAAAAGCCGGTTCAGCAAAGTCGGATAAAACGATTGCTCAATAAGTGATCGATTTATATCCGAAGGGCGGTAATGATACCGTCGGAAACGACGCTATTGAAGAGGCTAAGGCCTGAAAAAATTGATTATTTTTCGTTCTTTCTGGTTGACTTTTGGTCGATCCAGAAAGAGAGGGGGTTTCGGACACCCTGACCGAAATCAGGGTGAATGAGCGCGGAATACCAGGTTGTAATTCACGGCGTCCTTGCCGGGATCGCGAATATTGATGAGGATCCGAACCGGCGTGTCAGTGGGCATGGAATCCAGGGTTTTGCCCTCACCAGCCAGGTACTCATCGGGCGTAAATACGCTCTGTGCAACCACGTCGTTGTTCAGATTCGAGAAGGTCAGCGCAATGGCCGGAAAAGGTTGCTCGAACGATGCACGATTGATAATGACCGCATCCACCACCAATTGGTTACGGTTTTCGGGATCGGTTTTCACCACCAACTTCCGACTCTGGATAGACTCGACATCGATCAGTGGTTTCAGTTCGCATCCGGCCAGTTCACAGCCCTTCTCGTACAGGGGTCTGAGTTCGGGAATGGCTGAAAGCCGGTCAAACTGATAGTAAACAACCTGCGCAACCAGACCGCCGAGCAATGCCAGAATCAGTAGGAACCAGAGGAATTTTCGGAAGCGGCCGCTGCCACTGCGTTTGAGGGCAATGGGTTCGTGGCGCAGATTGCTGTAGGGCGTTGCCTTGAGTGAATCAGTCTCCGGTTCGAAGCCCGGATCGGCAGCCACAGGTTCCTGCTCATCAATGAAAAATCCATCGTATTCGTCTTTTTCCGGAGCAATGCTGTGCTCTGGAGGTGGTGCTGACGGTGGTGGCGTTGACGGTTCAGTTGGCGGAGTTGATGCCGCAAACGGCATGGGTTCCGGCTCGGGAGCAGGCTCAGGGTCTGGAGCCCTGGGAGGCGGAGGCGTTGGTGTTGGGTCTGCAGGTTTTGCCGGTTGGGGCGGTGCCTGCTTTTTCTCTGGCTCCGAATTTGGCGCCGCCTTCGGATCGTCCGAGAGCATGGCTTCCGCCCAGCTTTCATCAACGGACTCTTCTTCGAGGTCGTCGTCAGCTTCAAATCCAACGTTTTTGCCGCCTTCATCCACGGAACGAAAGCTGTCGCTCAACTCGTCATCGGAAAAGGTCATTTTGGTGCCGGCGTAACGGCCTTCGCTGGCATCCTCATCCGGGTTATCGGCGAACAGTAAATCCTCTTCTTCGCTCGCCTGATCCTTCGCGTCTGCTTTATCCGGCTTTGACGAGGTCTTCTCTTCCACCCGGTTTTCAACAGCATTAAAAACGGACATGCAACTTCCACAGCGCACCTTACCCTTCGCCACGCTCAACTGCGCGTCGTTCACCCGGAACCGGGTCTCGCATTTCGGGCACTGTGTCTGCAAGCTGCTTTCGCTCATGCTGTTTTCCTGTCAGCGGTGGGCTCTGAGTGTCGGAGTTTAGTAGTTTCGGCTGAGTTCGTCATCCGTTGTGGCGTCGTCCTGTGAGGCGAGTCCATTCCTCACGCTGTTCGGGCTCGTCCATGACAAACCAGGGTTCATAAGCTGCCATGACGTCTCGTGCCTGATTGGACAGAATGCCTGAAAGAACGATCTGGCCGCCGGGTTTGACCCGGCTTGCAAGGTGGCCGGCCAGTCCCATCAGTGGCTGTGCGAGAATATTTGCCAGCATCAGGTCGGCCATGACCTTGGGCTCTGCTTCGGGCAGATACAGGTCAAGACGATCATCAGCAACCTGATTGCGCCGCGCGTTCTCCCGACTGGCTTCCAGGGCCTGGGGATCGGTGTCGACCCCAACGACGTGTTCCGCACCCAGCAGCAGTGCCGCTAAGCCAAGGATACCGGAACCGCAGCCATAATCGATGATTTGCTGACCGGTCACGTCCTGCCCGTCGAGCCATTCGAGGCAGAGCGCGGTTGTAGGATGGGTCCCCGTGCCAAAGGCAAGGCCAGGGTCCAGGGACAGATTGGCGGCGTCCGGATCGGGCGCCTCATGCCAGCTGGGGACAATCCACAAACGCTCGCCAAACTGCAGCGGCTTGAAGTCGTCCATCCACTCCCGTTCCCAGTCCTTGTCTTCCACCAGTGTAACCTCGATGTCAGCCAGTGCCTGCTGGGTCTGCTGGTGCCACGCGTCTTTGACAGCGGCGCAGAGCTGGTCAATGTCGCGCTGCGAATCAAACAGTCCGGTGACGCTGGTCTGATGCCAGAGAGGGGTGGTGCCGGGGTCGGGTTCGTACAAGGGCTGGTCGGCTGCATCCTCCATGGAAACGGCTTCGGCGCCAATTTCCATGAGCAGATCTTCCAGCTGATCGGCGTTGTCCGGATCAGCTGGGATCTGTAGTTGTATCCAGGGCATGCTTAGTCCCGTATCAGTTTTTCCAGGTAGTGAATGGTGAATTCTACCTGTTTAAAGCCGCCGTCGCGTACCAGTTTCCTGTGCAGAGGTTGGTTGGTCTTGATGCCTTCGACCACCAGTTCGTCCAGCGCGTTTTTCATGCGGCGCCTGGCAATCTCACGGTCGTCGCCCCAGGTGATCAATTTGGCCACCATGGAGTCGTAGTACGGGGGCACCGTATAGCCGCTGTACAAGTGAGAATCCACGCGAATGCCGTTGCCGCCAGGCGCGTGATAGTGCTTCACCTTGCCGGGGCTGGGTACGAAGGTTTTCGGATCCTCCGCATTAATGCGGCATTCCATGGCGTGACCAGAGATTTTGATGTCGTCCTGGGTGTATTTCAGGGGCAGGCCGCTGGCAATGCGCAGTTGTTCGCGGACGATATCCACGCCGGTGACCATCTCCGACACCGGGTGCTCAACCTGCACGCGGGTGTTCATTTCGATGAAATAGAAGGCTCCGTCCTGATACAGGAATTCGAAGGTGCCAGCGCCCACGTAACCGATTTCTTTACAGGCATCGACACAGGCTTTCAGGGTTTTCTCGCGGGCCGCCTGATCGATGTTGGGGGCAGGCGCTTCCTCGATGACCTTCTGGTGCCGCCGTTGCATAGAACAGTCACGATCGCCCAGATGGATGACGTTGCCATGGGTGTCGGCCAGTACCTGGACTTCCACGTGCCGTGGCCGTTCCAGATATTTTTCGAGGTACACAGTGGCGTCACCAAAGGTGTTGCTGGCTTCGCTCTGGGTAATCTGAATGCTTTTCAGCAGGGCCGCTTCGGAATGCACCACCTGCATGCCACGGCCACCGCCACCGGAAGCGGCTTTGATGATCACCGGATACCCAATGCGCCGGGCAATGGTCAGTGTGCGCTCGTCGTCATCGGTGATCGGTCCGTCAGAGCCGGGCACCGTTGGCACGCCCGCTTTGATCATGGCATTGATGGCGGACACCTTGTTGCCCATCAGGCGAATGGTATCCGCCCGCGGCCCGATGAAGCGGAAGCCGCTTTTTTCAACCTGCTCGGCAAAATCGGCATTTTCCGCCAGAAAGCCGTAGCCCGGGTGGATGCCGACCGAATCTGTGACTTCCGCAGCACTGATGATGGTGGGAATGTTCAGGTAACTGTCGGTCGCGCTGTTGGGTCCGATGCAAACAGATTCATCTGCCAGACGGACGTGCATGAGGTCGCGGTCGATCTGGGAGTGGACGGCCACCGTCTTGATGCCCAACTCTTTGCAGGCGCGCAGGATGCGAAGCGCGATTTCACCGCGATTTGCGATAAGAACTTTTTCTAGCATAGCCATGAGTGGGTCACCGATTTCAGGAAATGATGATCAGCGGCTGATCGAACTCGACCGGCTGCCCGTTCTCCACCAGGATCTCGGCAACCGTACCGCTTTTATCGGCTTCGATCTGGTTCATCATCTTCATGGCTTCCACAATGCACACGACATCCCCAGCTTTCACCGTCTGGCCGACTTCAACAAAGGCCTTGGATGTGGGGGATGGCGAGCGGTAGAAAGTGCCCACCATCGGCGATTTCACTGAGTGTCCCTCTGGCTCGGCCGGCTTGGGAGGTTCGGTCGGAGCCGAACTCGGAGCAGCAGAGGAGTCGCTCTGGGGTGCCGGTGCCGGATACTGGGCCATATACTGGGGCGCGGCAGCTTGTTCGCGACGACGGGAGATCCTGACCGAGTCGTCTCCCTCGTGAATTTCCAGCTCTTCGACGTCGGATTCTTCCAGCAGCTCAATCAGCTTTTTGATTTTTCGAATGTCCATAATCAGTCCGATTCTGTGTGTTTGTTCTAGCGATGAATTCGTTGCAGGGCCGCTGTCAGCGCGAGATCGTAGCCGAGGCTGCCCAGCCCGCAGATAACGCCATCGGCGATATCCGAAAAGTACGAGTGATGCCGAAAGCTTTCCCTGGCATGCACGTTTGAAAGATGAACTTCGATGAACGGGATGCCAGAGGCGAGCAGGGCGTCGCGAAGTGCGACGCTGGTGTGAGTAAACGCTGCCGGGTTGATCAGAATGAAATCCACCCCCTCCGTGCGAGCATCGTGTATCCGCTCAATCAATTCGTATTCGGCATTTGACTGTAAATGTAGCAGGTGGTGGCCAGCCTGCGCGGCCTGGTTATGCAAGCGCTCGTTGATATCGGCCAGGGTCTCGTGACCGTACACTTCCGGCTCGCGGGTGCCGAGCATGTTCAGGTTGGGGCCGTGAAGAACCAATATCGTTGACATGAGCTTCTCTGTTTTGCTGACTTTCTTGCATGATCGCCGAAAATAGCGGCATTTTTAACAATAGTGCGGCCTCTAGAGGCTCAGATCAACACTTTTTAACATTCCGGATTGTGTCGAAAAGTATCTCGCCGCCGATGTCATGTTCGTCAGTACACGGTCATTGTCATTAAGGGCGGCGAGGAGTTCTATAAGACGTTGGTTTCATGTTAGCGGAGTAAGGCCGGCAAATGGCGTCTGGCAGCGCCATCTGTTGATCCGGTCTTATCGTGAGATCAGTCGCTGTATGCGGTAACGCAGTTGCGGCCGTGTTCCTTGGAACGGTAAAGAGCTCGATCGGCCCTTTCGCACAGCGCCTGAGACGTTTCACCTGCCTTAAGAGTGGCGACGCCGCAGCTGAAGGTGACGTTAAACTCCCGGTCGCCGGCGGGCTGAAGCAGTTCCGAGAATCGTTCCCGAATTTCGTTCAGCACGTTGCGGGCGTCGCTTTCACGAGTCTCTGGAAGAATGATGGCAAATTCCTCACCACCGTATCGGCCAATGTGGTCAGTCTTGCGCAAGCGCTGTTTCAGGAACATCGACAAACTGCGAAGCACACGATCACCGATGGGGTGCCCAAAGGTGTCGTTGACCTTCTTGAAGTAATCAATGTCGATCATGGCAAAGCACAGAGGTTCTTTCTTCTTCTCGGCGCGAACAATTTCCTGGTCAAGCAGATAAAGCGTATGAGTGTGATTGAACAGGCCGGTCAGGCTGTCTCGAATCATCAGGGCCAACAGAGAGCGGGCTCGGCGTCCGCGATTGTGGATGGTGGACGTCAGATGCTTCGGGTCGATCGGCTTGGTCAGAAAGTCGTCGCCGCCCAGGCTCATGGCGTGCAGCTGCTTGGATACATCGTCTTCCGCTGACAGGTAGATGATGGGCACGCTGTGAAAACGGTCTTGCTGGCGGATAACTCTGGCAATCTCCATGCCCGTGCAGCCCGGCATGTACATATCAAGGATGATGATCTCGGGTAAGAACGACTCCAGAGCCGTGATGATCTGCATCGGGTCGGTAATGATGTGGGCGTTCATGCCCGCTTTTTTCAGCACTGTCTCCATGTACTTTGCCTGAGCCCGGGAGTCATCAAGAACCAGCACTTTATAGGGCTCGACTGTATTGCCGTGAGTGTAGGTTTCGATTTTTTCGATCAGTTGTCCCGGGTCGACCGCAGGATAGAAAAACTCCTCACCACCACAGCGAGAAGCGCGCAGACGGGTTTCGATGGTGCCATCTTCATCGCTCATGAAGATGATGGGAATGGGTGTGTCGTGCTGTTCCTGCAGCTTTTCGATGGTCGCGATGCCGCTGAGATGGCCGTCGCCAAAGGAGACGTCCATCAGGATAGTTTCAGGTTTGTGCAGGCTGCACGCCTCGATAAGCTCTGCTGCGTTGCTGAAAGAGGAAGCGCGGAATCCGAAGAATTCCAACTGGCGAATCAGTCGGCCAGCCATCTCCTGGTTGGCCAGTGCAATGTAAACCGGTGTCCGGCGATACTGCTGGGGGGCTTCGGAATCAATCGTGTCCGTACGACGCAGAGTGCTGCGGGAAAGCTGCTCTATGGCGTCCTGAATCTGTTTATTCAGTTCATCCGGTAGTCCTTCACCGGCTGGCCAGCTCTCTAGGAGCTCAAAGACTTTAAGGCCGGCCTGGGTATGACTGTCCATTTCAAAGCGTTGGGCGTAACGAACCAGCTTGTCTGTTGCTTTGGAAAAGTCGTCACGAAAGGCGCTTGCCTGATCCGGGTGCTCGTGAATCTTCTGCCATGTGTCAAGAACCACGCGCGCCTGCGTCGTAACGCGACGCGCAAAGTGCTGACGGAGTTTTTCTTTCTGGCTTTCGTCGTTCATCGTGCTCGGGCCTGGTTTTTCTCGTTATTTGTCGTCGGGTTCCGGTTCCGAAGACCAGATTCCACATTAGTCTCTTTGGAGAGTCTATAGTGTTTAGTGTTGTGGGCGTAGGTGACTCTGTGTAAATCTTTGTCAACAATCAGAAGAGCATAGCAACCAATCCCTGTTCCTGTCGGACCATTGTGGGGCTGCCAAAGATGCCAAGGATGCATCGATCCAGTGAGAACCGTCAGCGTGGAGTAATGACTCTCCGGGCGCTCCTGCTTCTTTTCACCAGTGTCCTGATGGTGCTTGTGGTGCTGGCAGCCATCAGCGTTAGTTTCAATCACTTCCGTGACTACGTCCTAGAGCAGCAGAGAGGGCATGCCCAGGATGGCGCCACGGCGCTCGGGCTGTCGCTTTCCAATGCCATTGATGGGCGTGACCCGGTGGCATCTGCTTCCATCGTGGATGCGGTGTTTGATAGCGGTCGCTACCTGTCAGTGAGCTATCGCGACACAGAGGGGGCAGTCATTGCCAGTCGCAAGGCGTCGCTATCCGACATGAATGTGCCCAAGTGGTTTGTCTCCATGGTCGAGCTTCCTCGCAGCGTTGGCGAAGCCGAAGTGGTGCGGGGCTGGTCGAGGCTGGGCACCGTCGAAGTGGTCAGTCATCCGGGGCGGGCTTACGAAGATTTATGGGGAACCACGTTACAGATGGGTGGCGGCATGCTTGTCGTTGCTCTGCTCGGGCTGTTTCTGCTGTTCTGGATACTGGTACGCGCTCTCAAGCCGCTGAGGGCGGTAGAGGCCCAGGCACGTGCCATGGGGCGACGGGATTTCAGGCAGCGAGTCAACATCCGTTCCACTCGAGAATTGAATCAGGTGACGCGCGCCCTGAATCAGATGGCTGAAGATCTCAGTCGCTTGTTCGAGGGCCAGGCAAAGCTCATCCAATTCCTGAGAAAAAGCAACAACGAAGACGAACTGACCGGGCTGGCCAGTCGCTCAGCATTTGAGCGACGCCTCAAAGTTGAGGTGGAAACCGAGGAGAAAGCCGCTCCCGGATTGCTCATGCTGATTCAGTTTGCCGGATTTACCCAGTTCAACGAGCAATACGGTCGCGAAGAGGCAGATGAGCTGTTGGTGGCGTTGGCGGAGATTCTCGCAGACTTTGCCGCCGAGCACGGCGATGCCTTTGTCGGGCGTCGAAGCGGTGCGGAAATGGCGGTGTTCTTGCCCGGTGTTTCCCGCGCAGACGGCTTGATATGGGGGCAGGCACTGATTGAAAAGCTCAGTGGCGTTTATGCCCAGCGCTCTGGCGACGAACCCTGGGCAAAGGTGCACGCGGGAATTGCTGAGGCGGAAGAGAGTCATCAGGTGAGAGATTTGTGGGCCGCCGCAGACGAGGCACTGCGTCAGGCCCAGGCGGAACCGGGATCGGCCTGCCATCTGTCGGACCTCGGCCGGGTCGATCATCGAAACGGTGAAGAATGGCGAACCCTGATCCACGATGCGGTTTCTCAGAATCGACTGGCGCTCTGGATGCAGCCGGTCCAGAAGCCGGATTCGACGACACCGCTTTTCTACCAGGTATTTTCCAGGATCGAATGGTCGGGCGGGGACATTCATGCGGGTATCTTCGTACCAGTGGCTGAACGTCTGGGCCTGATTCCGGACATTGACCGCCAGGTCGTGACGAAAGCCATTGAGTTTCTCCAGCGCCGCACCGGTGATCGCCTGTCCATGACTCTGGGCAAATCATCGGTGGCAGACTCAGCGTTCCGTGGGCAAGTCGTCGCGATGTTGGAGTCCGCCGGTCAGCTCCGGGAAAGGTTGTTTATGGCCATTTCGGAACACACCCTCAAGGTGCATCGGGCCGAGGTCATCGAACTGGTGTCTGAGCTAAACCGTCTGCGAGTCCCGGTTATGGTCGACCGATTCGGTGTTGGCGGTGTTCCGTTCAGTTATCTGAGAAATCTGAGGTTTCAAGCGCTGCGTATTGAGCATAGTTTCGTGCACGATATCGATAGCCACGTGGATAATCGTTTCTTTATCGAATCGGTCATGTCGATTGCACACAGCACCGGGGTAAAAGTCTTTGCCACCGGCGTCGAGACAGCGGCCGAGTATGACGTCCTATCGCGTATCGGGGTTGATGGCATGATGGGCTATCACCTGGCGCGCCCGTTCAAAGTAAGTGAGTAGAATTAGGGCCAAATTGCATCTGGACCTCCATTGCTGCATGGTGGAGCTAGCATGTGCTTCAGGACTTAAGCCGAGTCAGACAGGAGAAGAGAAGACCAATGCCGGGAAGAATCAGACAGTATTTCAGGGATCGCAAAGAGGACGTTCAGGATTACTCTGGCGGTGGAGTTGGGAAAATCATTCTGGCCGTGCTCATCATTTATCTGCTGGTGACTCTGGTTCTCGGTATGATCTGGAGCAGCGAGCCCGACGTGTTTTCTGTGCGTGAGCACACCCGCTCGGTTGCAGAAGACATGAATCGGGAGCCTGTGACCGGTTTTGCAACGACAGTTACCATGATTCGGCTGGCGGAAACCCTGCTGGATAAGCCCGGTGGATACATCTCGAACGATATTTTCCCGCCGGGGCTCTGGCTGGACAACATGCCCAACTGGGAATACGGCGCCCTGGTCCAGTTGCGCGACCTTTCACGGGCAATGCGTAAGGACATCAGCCGGTCCCAGAGCCAGTCGGCTGAAGATTCGGACCTGACCATTGCCGAGCCGCAGTTCCACTTCGACAGCGAGAGCTGGGCGATTCCCTCCACAGAGGCGGAGTATCGTCGCGGCATCAACGCGCTTTATAGTTACCTGGACCGTCTCTCCCGGCCAGAGCAGCCTAGTGCTCAGTTTTTCGCGCGCGCGGACAACCTGGCCAACTGGCTGGCGGATCTCGAAACACGTCTGGGTAGTTTGTCTCGTACGCTGGGGGAGAGTGTCGGCAAGGCATCGGTCTCTGATGCGGTATCCAATATCAATCAGGAAGACCCTCTCGCCGAGGACATCAATGGCGAGCAGGTCAAAACGGACTGGACCAAGATTGACGACGTATTCTACGAGGCGCGGGGCAGCTCCTGGGCGCTGTTGCACATTTTCCGGGCCATTGAAGTGGATTTCCGTAAAGTGCTCAACGACAAGAATGCCCTGGCCAGCGTCAAACAGATCATTATCGAGCTGGAAGGTGCGCAGGGCGAAATGTGGAGTCCGGTCGTTCTCAACGGCAGCGGATTCGGCGTTCTGGCAAACCACTCCCTGACCATGGCGGCCTATCTGTCCAGAGCCAGTGCCGCGATCAGTGATATGCGGGATCTGTTGTCCCGGGGCTGATGGCATTCAGTCAGGCATAAAAAAAACCGGGCGTATTGCCCGGTTTTTTTATGGGTCAATCAGATCAGCCCTTGTAGGCTTTTACCGATTCTTCGACCGCTTTCATGGCCGCAGCTGCGTCTGCCCAGCCCTGAACCTTGACCCACTTGCCAGACTCCAGAGTTTTGTAGTTCTCGAAGAAGTGCTGAATCTGCTCGCGGAGCAGTTCTGGCAGGTCGTCGATGTCTTTAACGTCGGTGTAGGTTTTGGTCAGCTTGTCGTGAGGCACTGCAACCAGTTTGGCATCGCCACCGGCTTCGTCTTCCATGTTCAGGATGCCAACCGGACGGCAGCGAATGACCGAGCCTGCCTGAACCGGATAGGGGGTGACCACCAGAACGTCCAGGGGGTCGCCGTCGTCGGCCAGCGTGTGAGGAATGAAACCGTAGTTCGCCGGATAGAACATGGGGGTCGCCATAAAGCGATCCACCAGCAGGGCGCCCATGTCCTTATCGAGCTCGTATTTCACGGGTGAGCTATTGGCCGGGATTTCGATAGCGACATAGATGTCTTCCGGTGGGTTCTTGCCAGCCGGGATATTGTCAAAGTTCATGTGGAATTCCTTTCTGCAGTGTGTGTAACAGCGTTCAAAAAGTGGGCGCAATTATACGGCACAAACCTGCAGACCGAAACTCGTCCTTGGTCGCCTTTCAGAGCTTTAACTGCTTCGCAATCAGTTCCTTCATAATCTCGTCGGTGCCGCCGCCGATGGAAAGGATCTTGCCGTCGCGGAACAGTCGTTCAACGACCGACTCCCGCATGTACCCCATGCCACCGAAAATCTGAACGGCCTCCCGGGTGACGGCTTCGCATACTTCTACTGAAAAATTCTTCGCCATGGCGACTTGCTGGACCGGACTTTTACCCGCTTGCATCAGTGCGGCGCAGCGATAGGTGTATTCCCGTGCCACGTCGATCTTTGTCGCCATTTCGACCAGCTTGTGGCGCGTCACCTGAAACCCCTGGATAGGGCGGCCAAAAGCCTCGCGCTGCTGCGCCCAGTCCCTTGCGGCTTCGTAAGCCAGTTGCGCTGTCATGTAGGCCATGATGGAAAGGAAGAGTCGCTCGAACAGAAAGTTGCTCATGATGGCGATGAAACCGGCGTTTTCCGCGCCGATCAGGCGGTTCGCAGGTACCCGGCAGTCTTCGAAAAACAGCTCCGCGGTGTCGCTCGCCCACCAGCCCATCTTTTTCAGCTTTTTGCCATTTGAAAAGCCCGGCATGTCCCGATCAATCAGCAACAGGCTGATACCGCCGTGGCCTTCACCACCCGTGCGCACCGCCACCGTGAAATGATCGGCCCGCATGCCGCTGGTGATGTAGGTTTTGGCGCCGTTCACGATGTAGTGGTCGCCATCTTTCACCGCACGGGTTTTCAGATTGGCCACATCAGAGCCGCCACCGGGTTCGGTGATGGCGAGCGCTGCAATTTTCTCGCCGCGAAGGACTGGGGGCACGATGGCTTCTTTCACCTCCGGTTTGGCCCACTTGGCCACCGGAGGAAGGCCGATATCCAGGGACCCCAAGCCGGCCACCAGGCCGCCGGACGTGGACCGCATCATTTCTTCGGAAACAGCGACTTTCATAAAGACGTCGCCCTCTCCGACGCCACCGAGGGCTTCCGGAAATCCGACGGCCAGCAATCCGGCCTCGCCGGCCTTGCGATAGAGGTCGCGGGGAAATTCGCCAGCTTCTTCCCACTCGTCGATGTAGGGCAGGACATGGGTCGAGATGAATTTTCGCGCGCTCTGGCGGACCTGCTCGTGGGTTTCGTTGAAATAGTCGGACACAAAAACACTCCCTGATGAACGAAGATCAGGGAGTCAGTCTCGCTGAAAACCAATCACCAAGCAAGCGCTTGGTTTAGTCCAGAAGGGTCACTCTGTGTTGCGGGAAATGCTGTTCACGCCTGCCGAGGTGCCCAGCAGCAAAAGGTCTGCGGGTCTGGCCGCAAACAAGCCATTGGTGACAACGCCCACAATGTTGTTCAGCCGCTCTTCCATGACGATTGCGCGGGACAGATCCATATTGTGGATGTCCAGGATGATGTTGCCGTTGTCGGTCACAAATCCTTCCCGATAGACCGGGTCGCCCCCGAGTTTAACGATCTCACGGCCGACGTAGCTTCGGGCCATGGGCAGCACTTCCACTGGCAGCGGGAAGGTGCCGAGGATGTCCACTTTCTTGGACTCGTCGGCAATGCAGATAAAGGTTTTGGCTACTGCCGCAACGATTTTCTCGCGAGTCAGGGCGCCGCCACCCCCTTTGATCAGTTCCAGGTGTTCGTTGGTTTCGTCCGCGCCGTCGATGTAAAACTCCAGCTCGCCGGCGCTGTTCAGGTCGTACACCGGGATGCCGTGTTTTTTCAGGCGTTCGGCAGTGGCTTCAGAACTTGCCACCGCACCATCAAAATCCTGACGAATGCCCGCCAGCAGGTCGATAAAACAGTTGGCCGTGCTGCCAGTGCCCACGCCAATCACACTGTCGCTGTCCAGGTGGGGTTTGATGTGATCCAGTGCAGCCTGGGCAACGGCTTGTTTCAGTTCGTCCTGATTCATGGAACGGGGCTCCGGTTTTTTCGGGAAATGAAGACTTGGCACCGGATTATACCCGTTCCGGGCCTTCCGCTTATAGACGGCACCCGACCAAAGTTTCTACACTGTGGGTTTTTCCAACGAATCCGCGAATCTGGATACTCCGATGCCACAACGCTACATCAAGAAAATCCTCGACGCCCGCGTCTACGACGTGGCCGTCGAGACACCGCTGACCGAAGCCGTAAGTCTGTCAAAGCGCTTCGGGAACACCATTCTGCTTAAGCGGGAAGACCTTCAGCCGGTGTTTTCTTTCAAGATTCGTGGCGCGTACAACCGCATTGCGCACCTGTCTGAGGAGCAGAAGTCCAAGGGTGTCATCTGCGCTTCTGCGGGAAATCATGCGCAGGGAGTAGCCTTGGGTGCCAAGAAGCTGGGCATCAAAGCAGTGATCGTGATGCCGCAGACGACGCCTGAAATCAAAGTGCGTTCGGTTCGTGATCACGGCGCCAAGGTGGTGCTGAAAGGTGATGCTTTCGATGAAGCAGCCGCGCACGCTCAGGAACTGATCGAGAAGCACGGTTACACCTACATTCCGCCTTACGATGATCCCGATGTGATTGCGGGGCAGGGCACCGTGGCCATGGAACTGATGTGGCAGTTTTCCAAACCTCTGCACGCGGTGTTCATTTGCGTCGGTGGTGGTGGCCTGATTGCCGGCATGGCGGCCTACATCAAGTACCTGCGCCCCGAAGTGAAGGTGATCGGTGTCGAGCCGGAGGATTCCAACTGTCTGCAGGCAGCCATGGCGGCGGGCGAGCGTGTGATTTTGCCGGAAGTGGGCATCTTTGCCGACGGTGTAGCGGTGAAACAGATCGGGGCACACCCCTGGGAAATCTGCAAGGATTGCGTGGATGAGGTGATCACTGTCTCCACCGACGAGATCTGCGCTGCCATCAAGGATGTGTTCGAAGACACGCGTTCCATCGCGGAACCTGCCGGTGCCCTTGGGGTGGCTGGCGCCAAGAAATACATCGAGCGTGAAAAAATCGAGGGCGAAAACCTGGCGGTCACGCTCAGCGGCGCGAACATGAACTTCGACCGTCTGCGTTACATCTCAGAGCGGACGGAAGTGGGTGAGAAGCGCGAAGCGATTCTTGCCGTGACGATTCCGGAAAGGCCCGGTGCGTTTAAGGCGTTTATCAATGCGCTGCACAAGCGCAGCATCACCGAGTTTAACTACCGTTACGCCGATGCCTCGGAAGCCACCATCTTTGTCGGTATCCAGATTCAGGCCGGCGGATTGGGCCGCGACGAACTCGTTCAGGATCTGCGAGAGAGTGGCTATGGTGTCGTCGACCTGACCGACAGCGACCTGGCCAAGCAGCACATTCGCCATATGGTGGGTGGCCATGCGCCAACAATCACCAACGAGAAGGTGTTCCAGTTTGAGTTCCCCGAGCGCCCCGGTGCTCTGCTCAAATTCCTGATGTCCATGGGCACGCGCTGGAACATTTCCATGTTCCACTACCGTAATCATGGTGCAGCCTACAGTCGGGTGTTGCTGGGCGCACAGGTAGACGATCACGAGGTGGGTGAGTTCGAGGCGATGCTGGAAAAGATCGGTTTCCGCTACGAAAACATGACCAACAACGAGGCCTATCAGCTGTTCCTCGGTGCGGGAAACTCCCGAGCAGGGGGCTGAGCAGAGTCAGGCCTGTCCGACTCGGGCGGGCCTTCTTACATCCGCGTTTGTGACAAAGTCTTGAACCTTACCAATAATTAACCTGTCAAAAATTGTAAAACACTATTTGCGTGATAGTCTTACTGTTGATTGTTGGAATCTCCAACATCTCACTGATTTACCGCTGATTTGCCAGATCAAGAAAGCGAAGGGCCCCGGAGAAGACGTTAATGAACCGCAAACCCGACATCATACGTGCGATCGTTGTCATATTCGCCGTTGGACTCGTTATCACCGGGTTTACGTCTTTGCAGCCCCAGGAAAAAGGCTTTACACCGGCTTCTGGCACATTGGTCAGCGAGTACAGTGAATTCAGCGAGCGCTCCAACACGCAGTCCTACAGGGACTGATCCCTCCCGAACATTACGTCGCGATCGTAAACTCTAAAGCTTGCGGTAAATGCGCTGGTCCGTCACCACGCTGTGCAATGGTATGTCCCACGATTGCATCGGGATAGCATCCGACTTCTGGCATTCATGAGCCAGGCCAATCATTTTGGGGGCCGGTCTGGGCCGGTGACGCGTGAATTCAAACGTCCGATCATAGAAACCACCCCCCATGCCTAGCCGGCCTCCCTGTTCGTCGAATCCCACCAGAGGAAAAAGTACCGCATCCATAGCCCACGCGGGGCGAGTCTTGCAGCGTCCAAATTCGGGTTCGGGTATGCCAAACCGGTTTTTGATCAGCGGGGTTGAGTCGTCAAAGCTTGCGAACACCAGACGTCCGGGGTAGATCGGGTGTAGCACCGGCAGATAGAACATCATGCCGCGGCGCTGACCGAAGCGGACAAAGGTGTAAGGATCAATTTCACCGTCGTTTGGCAGGTAAACCGCCAGGTGGCGAGCGCGACGGAGATCGGGGTGCAGCAGCAGGTTCCGAGCCAGCGCTTCAGAGGCTTGCACCTGTTCACGCGCATCGAGGGCACGACGACGCTGACGAAGCGTTTGCCTGAGGGTGTTTCTGGAGGATGAGATATCCGTCGATGCTGTGGGCGAGAGAGCAGGCATCAAATAAAGCTTCCCGGGCTGCCGTTATCGGATGTGGCCCTTGAACCCAAAGTTCAAGGTCGGTGGCCGCTGTGACATATTAGGCTTTCCCCTGTCGGGGACGTGCTCACAATGCCCTGAAGTAGCCACCTGGGTAGTGCGCATCGGCTCGAGGACGTATCCGACCAGCGAACAACCCAGGAAGTCACTTCATTATACGGGCAGTGCCGGGGCCGATTGCAACACCACTTCGGTTACTGGAATGTAGGATTACTGATTGGAATTGTCACCCAGCGCGACGTCGAGTTTTTCGTCCATGGCGCTGAGGATAGAACTGGCTGCGTCGGACATGGTGTCCTGTTCCAGCATTTCGTGTGTGATGTTCAGCGCCGCCATCACGGCAATGCGCTCAGTGCCAAACACTTTGCCGCTGGCACGGATCTCACGCATCTTGTTGTCCAGGTGGCGGGCAGATTGCAGCAAGGCATCCTGCTCCTCGTCCGGGCAGGCGACCAGGTATTCCTTATCGAGAATTTTCACTTCGACGGTTTTAGGCTTGTCTGCCATCAGTGATGCTCCAATGCCCGTAGACGGCCGATCATGGCTTCAATCTTGTTTTTAGCAAGATCGTTCTTGTGCATTAGCTGGGCGCGCTCGCGATTCCAGTCGTCCTGCAGTTCACGAAGAAGGGTATTGTCCCGCTCAAGTTTGCTGCAGTGTTCGATAAGCCTGTCCAGCTTGTCCGCCAATGCTTTTAGTTCGGACTGTTCCATGGTCGACCAGCGCCTGTGTCAAATGGTTGAACTAACTATAAGTGTGGACCGCAAGTTGGTCAATTTACAGGGTTGTCATTGCAGGCGAGGGTCTCACCGGCTCAGCCTTGTTCCACGTGACCAAGGCCTTTATTGCGGCTGTCCAGCCATGCCCGGGTCGCGGGTATCAGGCTCACGAGCACGGCTGCTGCGGGCACCGAGCTGACAATCACCCATTCAGTTGCGCTCAAGGGTCTGAGCGAGATCTTGATACCGTATGCATCCAGTAACCATGGGGCCAATGACTGTATGCTCACGGCGCCGATGGTAAGGGCCAGCACGCACGCCACCAGAGACAGCATCAAACACTCGATGATGTGTAGCATTCCGATCAGCAATGGAGATGCACCGGTTGCACGCAAGATGGTGACTTCCTGGTGTCGCTGGACCTGGAGGGTCAGCAGCACTGCTGCGAGGCCGATCAGGCTGGTGATCACCACAAACACAGTAATGCCCAGCAGGGCATTTTCAAATTGGCCCATGATGCGCCAGAGCTCGCTGAGGGCAACGCCGGGCAGGATAGCGGAGAGCGGTTCGCCACCGAATTGGTTCAGGTCGCGCTGAACCTGAAAAGTGAGGATCTTGCGCTCAACCCCCAGAAACACGGCAGTGATGGCTTCCGGCTGGAGATTCCGCTGTTTTGCCTGCTCCGGTGTGACCGTTCGGCCGGGAATGGCGACGCCCGATTCCCAGCCAATATGGATCGCTTCCAAGCCCTCGAGGCTTACATACACCGCCTGGTCGACGGGCGTCCCCGTAGGCGCCAGGATGCCGGTCACGGTAAAGGGTGTGGCTTCATGATTGGAAAAGCTGGTCCGTCCGCCGCCATGGGAGAGAACAATGTCATCCCCCACCGCATGCTGGTGCTCGGCAGCCACGCCGGCGCCAAGCACCACATCAAAAACGTCTTTAAACCACTTGCCGTCAGCCATTCGCAGTGACTCGCCAGCGCCGTATTGGAAATGGGTCTCGAATTCAGCCGTGGTGCCTACTACCCGGCGGCCGCGATAGCTGTCCCCCAGTGAGATAGGCACCAGCCACTCGATACGACCATCTTTTTTCAGGTTCTCGAAGGTGTCCCAGCGGATGTTGTTGGTCGGGTTGCCGATGTGGAAAACCGAGTACAACAGCAGGTTGAGCTGACCGCTTCGGGCGCCCACGATCAGGTCGGTGCCGGAAATGGTGCTGGTGAAAGATTGCTTCACCTCGGTGCGAAGATACTGGATGCCCAGCAACAGCGTGATGCTGAGAGTGAGTGTCAGTGTCACCAGGGCGAGAACGTTTCGCCGGTGCCAGAGACTCGATGCGGCCAGGGAGAAGGCAAGTTTCAGATTCATGCAATTGCCTCCAGGGTCAGATGGGCATCGAACCGGTCCGCCAGGCTGTGGTCGTGGCTGACGAACACCACGGAGGATTGCTGCTTTGCGGCCAGGTCCAGCAGCAACCCGACGAAGCGGTCCCGATTGTTGGCGTCCAATGCCGACGTGGGTTCATCGGCCAGGATGATTTTAGGTCCGCCGATAAGCGCCCGTGCCGCCGCCACCCGTTGCTGCTGGCCCACACTGAGTTCACCAATCGGGCTTTGCCACTGCTTGGCGGGAATGCCAAGTGCGTCGAGCAGGAAGGTGGCTTCTGCCGTTGGGCCATCCTGGGTCCGGTCCCGGCGTTCCTTTGACAGTCGACACGGGAGTTTTACGTTGTCCAGAGGATTGAGGTAGGGCACCAGGTTGAACTGCTGAAAAATGACGCCGATGTGGTTGGCGCGAAAACGGTCTCGTTGTCCGCCGTTCAGACCGGATAGTTCTGTGCCCAGAATTGAGAGTGTGCCCGCAGTGGGCGTGATCAGGCCACACATCAGGCTCATCAGAGTGCTTTTGCCGGTTCCGCTGGCACCCTCCAGGAAAAGGTGATGCCCGCGTGAAAGCCTGATGTCTGGATAAGAGATGGGCTTTTGCTGGCGGTTCCACTGAAACGAAAGATCGGATGTTTTGAGGGTTTCTGCGTCCGGTTGGGAACTGTTGGGCATTGGCTCTGTCTTTTTGGTCATGTCAGGCTTCAAGATCCGATGTATGATGTGGCGCTGGTTAAAGGAGCGGTCCCTTTTATGTTGCACATGAACATTCGTTGTAAAGCGGTTGTCCAACCCTTCTCTGTGTTGCTACTTATCTTTGTCTTTCTCGCGCCCGTTTCGGTATCGGCGGAAGAACTACGCGAAATCGACTGGCTCGAACTCATGCCCGCAGAGGACGTTCACCTCCTGGAAAATATGCCCGAGGTTAACCACGACGGCGAGGGCGCACCGTTATTACCAGATGAAATCATGACCGGCCGCACCGTGCCCGAAATGGAAGGGCAGTCCGGCCGTATACCGGGGTTTGTCGTTCCGCTTAAAACCACCGATGACATGCGCATCCTCGAATTTTTCCTGGTTCCATACTATGGGGCCTGTATCCACGTGCCGCCACCACCACCGAATCAGATTATCCATGTGAAGTACGAAGAAGGCTTCAAGCTTGAGGCACTTTACGATCCCGTGTGGATTGAGGGAACCCTGAGAATCGAACGCACAGAGAATGACGTGGCGTCTTCTTCCTATTCTCTCGTGGCAAACAATGTGAAGCCCTACGAGCAGTAGGGCTTTCACTGCACCGACTGTTACTGGCCGCCTAACCGGAATTGATCGTCCGAAGACCGGATGACCGTGCTGCCCTGGCCGGTCTCGCCGACCCACTCGATGACGAGTTTTTCCATCCCGGGGAAGCGGGCAATCAAGGGTGAGTTGAACGTTGCCTCGCTGATGTCATTGTCACAAATGAGGGTTTGTGCAATCTCGTGGTCCCGGTGGGTGTCCGCACCATGGTCGTGCTCATCTTCATGGGCATGTTCGTCTTCGTGGCCGTGCTCATCGCCATGCCCCACGGAACCTCCCAGATCCACCTCTGACGCCTCGATACGGCAGGCGCCGCTTGCAGATTGGATGAGGGGATTAGTCTCCATCCAGCTCCTGATATCCGCCAGTACCTGCTTCTCTTCCTGGGAGCGAGCAGCGTGTTCAAACCCAGCCAGATTGTAGGCCGGTGAGGTCAGAATGAGGTCCATCCGGTCCGACTCATAGGCGATCTGCATCCGGGCCTGGCCGTGTTGATGAGCGCCCGGGTTTTCTGCGGAAAGTGCCAGCGGACTCCAAAGGCAGAAGCCGAGAGTTAAAGCAGTGAGGGGATGGCGGCGATGCCAGGGAGCAGATAACGAATTAGCGACGTTCATGAAAAATGAGCCTTCATTGATATGTTATAACATTAATAAACGATCGTCCGTTATGACGCAAGAGGCAAGTGTCTTGCACCCGGCTGGATGCTAGGATAGGCGATCATTCATCGATACAGGAACCATCCGTTTCATGTCGGAAACCGAATCCAGTTTGCAAGCTGCCGCCTTTGAGCAGTGGGCCAATGTATTCACAGCCCACAAGGCTTTCAGTCATCCGTCCGAACTTCACGGAGCCCTGTGTGGGCGATTGGCGGCCGGTTCACGTATTGAGGAAAAAGACTGGCTGTTTATGGTGTGTGAGCACATGGGATTGCCGGAGTCTGCGCCGGATGATTCAGCGGAGCTGAAGTCATTCATGACAGAGGCCTACACCGATACACTCGAAACGTTGAAAGCAGCGGACATGAGCTTCCGACCGTTACTGCCGGATGATGACTACGCCATCGAGCAGCGGCTCGAGGCGCTTGCCTCCTGGGTTCGCGGTTTCCTGGAAGGTATGGCGGTATCCGCTGGCGAGGCCCTTGGCCAGGCACCCGACGAAATTCGTGAACTGATTGAGGACCTGGTGGCGATCAGTCAGTTGTCCGACGACGAGGAGCCTGCAGACGAAAGCGAGCAGCAGTTGATGGAAATCGTCGAGTATGTCCGCCTCGGAGCGCTTTCCGTATTCACAGAATTCAATCCGCCCGAACAGCCCGGGCAGAAAACCCCAACACTCCACTGACGTTGGTAAGCAGGAGATGAACTCATGGGCTCAATGATTCCCGCTAAAGAATTCGCCGATCGCCGGCGCCGGCTGATGGAGCTGATGGCGCCCGAGAGCATTGCGATTCTGCCTGCGGCGCCTGAACGTGTGAGGAACCGGGACGTATTGCATCCCTTCCGCCAGGACAGCGATTTTCATTACCTCAGTGGCTTTGGTGAGCCTGAGGCGGTGCTGGTTCTGATTCCAGGTAGGGAGCACGGTGAATCGGTGCTTTTCTGCAAGGAGCGAAACCCCGAGAAAGAACTGTGGGACGGTTTTCTCGCGGGGCCGGAAGGCGCCATCGAACAGTACGGCTTCGATGATGCGTTTCCCATTTCGGACATCGATGACATCCTCCCCGGCATGATCGAGGGGCGCAGCCGCGTCTACTACCCGCTGGGCAAGGACAACAGCTTCGACAAGCGGGTCATGGACTGGGTAAAGCTGATCCGCAGCAAGGTCCGCTCCGGAGCCCACCCCCCCGGCGAGTTCATCGCCCTGGAGCATTCGCTGCATGAGCTGAGGTTGTTCAAAAGCTCCGCCGAGATCAAGGTGATGGCGAAAGCCGGTCAGATCAGTTGCGATGCCCACAAGCGCGCCATGAAACGTGCACGGCAGGGCGGCTTTGAATACCAGTTGGAAGCGGAGCTGATCCACACCTTTATGGAAAACGGCGCGCGCTCGACTGCGTATCCATCGATTGTCGGCAGTGGTGCCAATGGCTGCATTCTTCACTACATCGAAAACAACGCACCTTTGAAAGAAGGCGATCTGGTGCTGATCGACGCCGGATGCGAATACGAGTGCTATGCCTCGGACATTACCCGCACCTTCCCGGTCAGCGGAAAATTCAGCCCGGAACAGAAAGCCCTGTATGAAGTGGTGCTGGCGGCCCAGTACGCGGCCATCGATGAAGTGCGTCCCGGCAACCATTGGGACCATCCTCATCAGGCGGCGCTCAAAGTGCTGACTCAGGGCCTGATTGATCTCGGATTGCTGTCCGGTACGCTGGAAGAGGCAATTGAAGCGCAGGCATACAAACCCTTCTTCATGCACCGAACCGGCCACTGGCTGGGCATGGACGTGCACGATGTTGGCGATTACAAGGTGGGAGATGCCTGGCGTCTGCTGGAGCCCGGCATGGCCATGACGGTGGAACCCGGCCTCTACATCGCCCCGGACAATACCGACGTGGACGAGAAATGGCGCGGCATTGGTATCCGCATTGAGGACGATGTGGTGGTGACCAAAGAAGGCTGCCGGGTGCTCACCGATGCCGTTCCCAAAACCATTGAAGACATTGAACAATTGATGGCGGGCTGACATTGAGCGAACTCGATACCGACATTGTCATTGCTGGCGGGGGCTTGGCCGGTGCCACCCTGGCGCTGGCTCTGACCCGCGCGGTTCCCGATGTCCGGGTGACGGTGGTTGAGTCTTTTCCGCTTTCTCCGGAGGCGCTGCCTTCGTCTTACCAGCCTAGCTATGACTCACGATCGACGGCGCTGTCCTGGGGCTCTCGTCTGATTTATGAATCCCTGGGGCTCTGGTCGCGATTATCAGAGCATGCCGCGCCAATCCGCCACATTCACGTCTCTGATCGCGGCCGGTTTGGTGCAACCCGATTAAACGCGGAAGACCACCAGCAGGAGGCGCTGGGTTACGTCGTCGACAACCGTTGGATGGGACTATGCCTGATGCGGGAATTGCTGGGGTCCGACGTGGCCTGGAAAGCCCCCGCCAAAGTCGTCGGGATGGAGCCGATGGAATCCGGTGCTCGGGTGACTCTGGACATCGATGGTGATCAACAGCAGTTGACGTCACAGTGCCTGGTCGTGGCCGACGGCGGCCGATCGGACCTGCGGGAGTCACTCGGATTTCAGGTGCGCGAACAGCGCCATAACCAACACGCCCTGATCGCCAACGTTTCGACCGCTGACCCCCACGGGTTCACCGCCTTCGAGCGCTTCACCGATGCTGGGCCCATGGCGCTGTTGCCTCGCGGCGCAGCCGACGCTGCCGGTCATTCATCATCGCTGGTCTGGACCATGACCGAGGAAACCCTGGAAGAGCTGCTCTCGCTGGATGACAAGCAACGATGTGCTCGCCTCCAGCAGCGGTTTGGCTGGCGGCTGGGTCGATTCACCCACATTGGTGAATGCAGTCATTACCCGTTGACGCTGCAAACTGTGGACGAGTCCGTGCGTCCCGGTGCTGTGCTGGTCGGCAATGCTGCTCACACCCTGCATCCGGTGGCGGGTCAGGGTTTTAACCTGGCGCTTCGCGGACTGATGGCATTGGTAGAACAATGGCGGCGAGCACGTGAGCAAGAAAAACCATTGGGTTGTCTGAGTGTGCTCAAGGCCTATCAGGAACAGCATCGTCGCGACTGGCAGCAGACGGTGCAATTTTCAGAATCGCTGATCGATATTTTCGGTAATTCCTTTTCTGGCGTAGCGGCCGTGCGTGACGCCGGGCTCGTCGGTCTGGATCTGATGCCCGGCGCCAAACGGTGGTTTGCCCGCAAGGCCATGGGGCTGGGCGGTCGACGCTCGGGAGTGGAATCATGAGCCAACCGCAGCGCTTCGATATTCTGGTGGTCGGGGGCGGCATGATTGGCGCTGCAACAGCGCTGGGCCTTGCCAATCAGGGCTGGCAGGTGGGTCTCGTAGACGGGCAGCCCCGTGCACAGGCGCTGGCACCAATGGCGGCCGCCGAGAAAGTATCAGACTTCGAGCCGCGGGTGAGTGCCTTGTCTCTATCAAGTCAGGCACTGCTGGAAACCCTGGGCGTCTGGCCATCAATCGCCGCCAACCGGCATTGTGCATATCAGACCATGGCGGTGTGGGACGGTGATGGCACCGGTCGTATACAGTTTGAGGCAGCAGAGCTGCACGCACGCTCTCTGGGCACCATCGTGGAAAATCGATCCGTTGTCCGCGCTCTGTGTGAGGCGGTGCGGGCAAGCGACGTTCACTGGTTTGACGGTGCCAGCGTAACAGCGCTGCGCTCAGAGCCGGGATTGCGTCGTGTGGAGTTGGAAGATGGCCGCATTCTTGAAGCGTCGCTGGTTGTGGCGTCTGACGGTGCCCAGTCCCGGCTTCGACAATGGGCGGGGTTGGCAACCCGTGAGTGGGATTACGACCAGCAGGCCATTGTCTGTACGGTTCGCACTACCCAGAGTCACCGGTATACGGCGTGGCAACGATTTTCGCCAACGGGGCCTCTGGCTTTCTTGCCTTTGCTGAACGAGCAGAAAGACGATCACTTCTGTTCCATTGTCTGGTCTCAGGACACAGTGGAGGCAAACAGATTGATGGCGCTGGACGATGCGCAATTTACCGAGGTGCTGGCGCAGGCCATCGAGCGTGAGCTGGGCGCCGTCGAGCAGGTATCCAAGCGTATTGCTGTCCCGCTTCGTCAACGTCACGCCAAAAGTTACGTGGCGACCGACCTTGTGCTGGTGGGCGATGCGGCCCACACCATTCACCCCCTGGCGGGGCAGGGCGCCAACCTTGGGTTTTCGGACGCGCGGGTGTTGCTGGAAGAGCTGGGCCGTGCCCGGTCTTCGGGGCTTGCACCCAACGATCCGGTGATGCTGGCGCGGTATCAGCGGCGACGCAAAGGGGAAAACCTGTCGATGATGGCGGCGATGGAAGGCTTCAAGCACCTGTTCGCCAGCGACGAATTACCGGTGCGCTGGTTGCGCAACACTGGCATGAAATGGCTCGACCGACTGGGGCCGATCAAGCATCGCATCGCCGCTCAGGCGATGGGGCTGAACCAATGAGAATGACCAAACAGGGATAGAGGACCAAGCACTATGGCAGGAAGCAGTCTGCTGATACTGATTGACGACATCGCGACCGTTCTGGACGACGTGGCGCTGATGACCAAAACAGCCACGAAAAAAACCGCCGGGGTGCTCGGAGACGATCTGGCACTGAACGCTCAACAGGTGACTGGCGTGAAACCGGCCCGTGAGTTGCCGGTGGTCTGGGCGGTGGCGAAAGGGTCCATGATCAACAAGGCGTTGCTGGTGCCTGCGGCCCTGGCCATCAGTTTTTTCATCCCCTGGCTGGTAACGCCGCTGCTGATGTTGGGTGGTGCTTTTCTGTGCTTTGAGGGCGCAGAGAAGCTGGTCCACAAGTTCCTGCACAAGGCGGAAGACGAGCGGCATAAGGCGGAATTGCGTAACGCCTTGAAGGATCCCAAGAAAGATTTAAGGGCGGTTGAAAAGGATAAGATAAAGGGTGCGATTCGCACCGATTTCATTCTGTCCGCCGAGATCATTGCCATCACATTGGGAACGGTGGCGGATCAGAGCATTGGCATGCAGGCGGCCGTGCTGACGGTGATTGCCATTCTGATTACGGTGTTTGTATACGGCCTGGTAGCGGGCATCGTGAAGCTGGACGACGCAGGCCTTTACCTGAGTCAGCAGGCCAACGCGTTTGCCCAGAAGCTTGGTAATGGCATCGTCTGGGCAGCGCCGTACTTGATGAAGGGCTTGTCGATTCTCGGCACCATTGCGATGTTCCTGGTGGGCGGCGGCATTCTGACCCACGGTGTTCCGCCGGTGAACGACGCGATTCTGAACGTTGCTGAAGGCGCGGGCGGTCTGGGCGAACTCATTCTGCCCACGGTGCTGAATGGACTGGTTGGTCTTATCGCCGGTGCGATTCTGGTGGCGGTCATCACACCGCTGATGAAAGTCTGGTCTTCCCGCAAGGAAGCTGAGGCTCAGTAGCAGGCGTCGAACAGCCGGGCGATCAGGGCGGGCACCGCCGTTTCCATCCGCAGAATGCGCGGGCCCAGATTCACAGGCTCGCAACCGGCGTCCGCCAGTTTGCCGACCTCGTAATCGGTAAAGCCACCTTCCGGGCCCACGCAAAGCAGGGTGGGTTCGTTGAGATTCTGGGGGCAGGGCGTTTGGGTGCCGGGATGAGCAACCAGTGCGTGGCGATCCCGGACAAGCGCCGGCAACTCGTCCTCTACAAACGGCTTGAACAGCTTGCGAATGTGCACCTGCGGTAGCCGGGTATCCCGCGCCTGTTCCAATCCCAGTGTCATGTTCTCCAGTAACGCCGCTTCAGACAGCCAGGGCGTTTGCCAGAAACTTTTCTCCACCTTCCAGGAATTGATCAGCCAGATGTCCTTCACACCCAGGGTGGTGGCGGTCTGCAAAATGCGCCGAAACATCTTGGGGCGGGGCATGGCCATCACCAGTGTCAGCGGCAGAGCGGTCGGCGCTTCGCTGTGAATCTGGATGTCCAGTTCTGCTTCATCAGGCGACAGGCGAACGATTTTTCCATCCCCAATGCCACCGTCGAGCACGCCTACTGGAATCACATCACCCTCTGCCGCGTTCAGCACCGCGTCCAGGTGTGTGCGGCGTCGTCCGCTCAGGCGAACACGGCCTTCTTCAATAAAGTCGTCAGGGAACAGCAGTGCCAGATTCATGGCGGGTCAGGCCGGATCGTCTTCGGACGCCGGGTCGGACTTTTCACGCTGGGCCAGGCGGCCAAACAGGATGCCCATTTCGAACAGTAGCCACATGGGAACCGCAAGCAGGGTCTGGGAAATGATGTCCGGAGGTGTCAGCAGCATGCCAATCACGAAGCAGCCGACCACAATGTACGGGCGCTTGGCGGCCAGGTCCTTGGGTGTTGTGGCCCCGGTCAGGATCAGCAGAATCGTGGCAATGGGGATCTCGAAAGCGATTCCGAAGGCGAAGAACATTTTCAGCACAAAATTGAGGTAGCTGCTGATGTCTGGCAGTTCGACGATGCCCTCTGGACCAATGGCAGTGAAGAACCCGAACACCAACGGGAACACCACGAAGTACGCGAAGGCCGCGCCCAGATAAAACAGGATGATGGAGGTAAACAGCAGCGGAAACGCCAGGCGCTTTTCATGGGCATAGAGCCCGGGCGCAATAAAGCTCCACAGCTGATACAGAATGATTGGAATGGCGACGAAGACGGCCAGTACCAGCGCCAGTTTGAGCGGTGCAAAAAAGGTCGAGGTGACGTCCGTGGCAATCATGGTCTGCCCAACAGGCAGCAGATCACGCAGCGGTTGAGAAACCAGTAGGTAGAGTTCATTGGCAAACGGATAAATCGCCGCAAAACACACCAGCACAGCCAGAACCATTTTCAGCAGTCGATTGCGCAACTCCAGCAAATGCTCGATCAGCGGCATTTCCTGGCTTCTGGTGTTTGCCTGTGACTGTTGGTCGTCAGTCTGACTGGTCATGAACGGTTTTCCGAGGAGGTTTTCTCTGTGTCGTCATCCATGGAGTTGTGACCGGAGTTGTTTGCGGAGCTCGGGTCTTCGTCTGGCTCGAGTACCTCATCCGCCGGTGTCTGCGGATCGGTCAATGGATAGTCGGCTTCTTCGGCCTCCGGGTTCGGAGAGTTCTGACGTCGGGTCGCGGGCGCCGAGCGGTACTTTGGTGTCTCGTCGTCTGGCAGCACCATATGCTCGTACTTCTTGGCTTCGTCCAGAGCGCCCTTTACCGAATTACGGACATCGTCCAGGCCAACATCGCCGGCCTTTCGCAGCTCCTCCCGCAATTCCTCCGCCTTGAGCTGGCTGTCCAGTTCGGAGGAAAACTGGCTGACCATTCGGCGAGCCGCACCAATCCAGCGGCCGGCGGCGCGCGCTGCGGTGGGCAGGCGTTCCGGGCCGAGTACGATCAGTGCGATCACACCGCAAATCAGCAGTTCGACAAAGCCGATATCAAACATTCAGCTCGTCTCAGCTGTGGGTCTTGTCCTGGGACGTTTCCTTCGCTTCGGAGGTCTGAGCCGGTTTCTCGGCGTCTTCCTCAATCGCGTCAGATTTCTTTTCCTTGGAATCGTCCTCGTTCATGGACTTCTTGAAGCCACGAATCGCGCCACCCAGGTCGCCACCGATGTTGCGGAGTTTCTTGGTTCCGAACAAAAGAATAACGATGCCAAGAACGATTAACAGTTGCCAGATACTGATACCCATGTCGGGATCCTCATGGTTACGTTTCTATTACACAGGATTGTACGTTACTTCCGGGCCGCTTTCTCCTCCAGCCCGGAAAGATCAAAACGGTTGGCCAGTTCCTTGAGCACGTCTTCAGGGCCCAGCCCAAGCCGGGACAGCATCACCATGCTGTGAAACCAGAGGTCCGCAGTCTCGTTCACCAGGTCACGGGTTTGCCCGGAGTGCTCGGCGTCTTTCGCTGCGAGCAGAGTTTCTGTGCACTCTTCTCCGACCTTCTCAAGAATCTTGTTCAGGCCTTTCTGATGAAGACTGGCCACATAGGACGTGCTCGGATCGGCCTCTTTACGAGCCTCGAGAACCTGTGCCAGTTTCTGCAGTACCTCATCACTCATTGTTTTTTCCACCTGAACCGCTGTGTGATTTGCCGTAAATGTCGTCGGGATCTTTCAGGACCGGATCCACCGCCTTCCACTGCCCATCCTGCAGCACACGATAGAAGCAGCTGCGCCGGCCAGTGTGACAGGCCATGCCACCTTTCTGTTCCACTTTTAGAAGAATCACGTCCTCATCGCAATCCAGCCGGATTTCGGAGACCACCTGCTGATGCCCGGAGGTTTCCCCTTTGCGCCAGAGTTTTCCCCTGGAGCGCGACCAGTAAACCGCCTGGCCTTCTTCGGCCGTCAGGCGCAGAGATTCAGCATTCATCCAGGCCATCATCAGAATGTCGCCGGTAGTGGCGTCCTGGGCGATGGCCGGTACGAGCCCGTCCTGGTTCCAGCGAATGTCGTTCAACCAACCGGCAGCGACTTTAGCGTTTGTGTCTTGCATTTGTGTGACGTCCAATCAGTGTTTGCGACCCAGCCCGGCAATCAACCAGGCTGCGCCGGCCAGCATCGCCCAACCGTGGGCGGGCAGAGTCTGTGCCATCTCCAGCAGGTCGTGCTCCATGCTCAGCCAGGCGAGTCCGCCCAGCACGGCGGCGGCAATGCCCCGGCGCCAGCGGCGGTCCGAGCGCGCTTTCTGTTCCCGTAACAGCTCAATCGCCTGGCGACTGGACACATCCGTCGGCCCGGAGTGTCGCAACTGCAGCAGGGCATCGTGAATCAGTTGTGGCATCTCCGGTGACTGTTCCAGCCAGTCGGGGAGATGCGCCTGCAAGGATTTTATCAGGCCTTTCGGGCCGATGCGTTGCCGCATCCACTTTTCAAGGTAGGGCTGTGCCGTGGTCCACAAGTCGAGTTCGGGATAAAGCTGGCGGCCCAGGCCTTCCACATTCAGCAGGGTCTTCTGAAGCAGGACCAGTTGCGGCTGAACTTCCATATTAAATCGCCGCGCCGTCTGGAACAGCCCCAGCAGGAAATGGCCGAAGGAAATGTCTTTCAATGGTTTTTCAAAGATGGGCTCGCAAACGGTGCGGATAGCGGCTTCAAACTCATTCACCCGGGTATCCGGTGGTACCCAGCCGGACTGGATGTGCAGTTCAGCCACCTGGCGATAGTCCCGGCGGAAGAAGGCCAGCAGGTTGCGGGCAAGGTAGCTCTGATCCTCCGGCGCGAGGGTGCCGACAATGCCAAAGTCGATGGCAATGTACTTGGGGTCTGCCGGGTTGGTGGCGTCCACAAAAATGTTGCCCGGGTGCATATCAGCGTGGAAGAAGCTGTCCCGGAATACCTGGGTAAAGAAGATCTCCACGCCTTTCTCGGCGAGCACTTTCAGATCGACGCCGGCCTCTTTCAGGGCGGGGATGTCGGCGATGGGTATGCCCTGAATCCGCTCCATCACCAGCACGTTCTTGTGGGTGTGGTCCCAGTCGATGTCTGGAATGTAGATCAGCGACGACTGCTCGAAGTTGCGGCGCAGTTGGCTGGCGTTCGCCGCTTCACGTTGGAGGTTCAGTTCGTCGTGAATGGTGGCGTCGTAATCCTCCACCACTTCGGTGGGATGCAGACGCGGGCCTTCGGACCAGTAGCGCTCCAGCAGGTTTGCCATCAGGTAAAGCAATGACAGGTCCTGATTGATCACCCGCTCGATGCCCGGACGAATGACTTTCACCACAACCCGACGGCGGTCCAGCGTTGTGGCTGCATGCACCTGCGCAACGGACGCTGAAGCCATCGGTTCGCGGGAGAATTCGGCAAACAACTCATCAACGGGAGCGCCCAGGGAGGATTCGATGATGCTCTGGGCCAGGTCGCTGGAAAACGGTGG
>CAZWEP010000018.1:0-51021 GCA_964632565.1 uncultured Marinobacter sp.
TCCACCTCAGGCCGACCGCCATCGACGATGTCCGCCAGAGCGGCGGCGGACCCACAGGAATGAGTCCAACCGAGAGTGCCGTGACCGGTATTGAGAAACAGATTGCTGTACCGACTTTTTCCAATATAAGGCACGTTGGAGGGTGTGGTTGGCCGAAGTCCGGTCCAGAACTCTGCTTCATCCCAGTAGGCTGCATCCGGCATGATTTCCGCGGTGCGCCGCACAATCGCCCGGCAGCGTGTCAGATTCAGTGAACGATCGTACCCGTTCAGTTCCGCCGTGCCGGCCACGCGAATCCGGTCTCCAAGACGCGAGAATACCAGTTTGTATTCATCGTCGGTCAGGCTCACGCTGTAGGCCGCTTCCTCGTTCTTGACCGGTACGGTGATGGAATATCCTTTAGCCGGGTAGATGTTCAGGAACAGCCCTAACCGGCGCGCCAGGATCGCGCTGTAACTTCCAAGACAGAGCACGTAGTTATCTGCCCGCAGCGTCTGATGTTGCCCATCCCGAATCACATTGACCCCGAACAACCGATCACGGCCGTTCTCAAAACCGACAATCTCAGTGTCATACAGAAAATTTACGCCCGACGCTTCGGCCTTCTCCGCCAGCGATTGGGTGAATTTCCTGGCATCACCGGATTCGTCCTCGCTGGTATAGGTCGCACCTGCGATACGGTCTTTGATGGGAGCCAACGCGGGTTCAAGTTCCACCGCCTCCTCCGCGTTGATGACCTGCCGATCACAGCCAAGTTCTCGCATCAGCCTGGCTGGTTCGAGCGCCCCCGCAAATTCCTGAGGATTGGTGTAGAAGTGCAAGATGCCTTTCGTGAGATGGTCGTACTCAATCCCCGTTTCCTGGCGCAGCGACTGCAGGCAACCGCGACTGTAGGTTCCGAGGTTCACCATCTGGCGGATATTATGGGCTGCGCGAGCCGACGTGCACTCTCTCAGGAACGACAGCGCCCAACGCCATTGTGCCGGGTCCAGCCTGGGGCGAAACAGAAGCGGGGCGTCTGGCTTTGTCAGCCACTTGAGTACTTTTAACGGTGCGGAAGGATTCGCCCAGGGTTCGGCGTGAGACACGGACACCTGCCCGCCATTGGCATAACTCGTTTCCGTTGCGGCTCGGCCATGTCGCTCGACGACTGTGACCTCAAATCCCCTCTGGCGAAGATACCAGGCGCTGGTAACACCCACGACGCCGGCTCCGAGCACCATGATGTGCATGTCGTTCTCCCGATCAGCCGCCGGACCGCTTGACCGTCCAGCCTTTTTCCTTGAGCAGAGGCACGAGAATATCGCGCTGATCACCCTGAATTTCAACGACACCGTCTTTCACAGTGCCGCCCGTTCCACAACGGGCTTTTAACTGTTTAGCGTAGGATTTTAATTCTTTCTCGGCCAGCGGGATTCCGGTTATCAGGGTCACGCCTTTGCCCTTGCGACCTTTGGTTTCCCTGCTGACGCGGACGATACCGTCGCCAGCAGGAACTTCAGACTGGCCACAGACACACTTATCGACGGGCTGTCGACAGTCCGGGCACATACGTCCCTGTTCGGTCGAAAACACCAGCCCGCCGCTGGATCCCTTTTTCATGTGATCTCCATCAATGGGATGTGTGGCATTCCCGGTGATTAGACACCGGGAGGGTAGCTCTCGAACATATCGGCAACGATGCTATCGATCAGCTCGCGGCGAGTTTCGGTAGACTGATCCTCGTTCAGGTACCGTTTGCTGGCTGCCCGCCAGACCACGCGTTTGCTGTCCGAATCCACAAATTCAAGGACCAGTTTGCCTTCTTCAATCTTTTCTACGGGCGGCGGTGCAGAGAGACCCCAACCGAAGTTGCCGCTTCCGAAGCCAAAGCCGAAAGTCGCGCCCTGTCTTTCGAGACGCTCCTCCGACTCGATCCGCCAGGCCACCAGCAAATCGGCCTCTTCTGCCTCGACCTTGCGCATCGCCTCGCGCTTCATTTCCCGCTCGATTGCCTGAACAACTCGCGCACCGTCCAATGAGACATAGTCATTTCCGCTTTCACCAGATGGTGCAAAGTTCCAAGACCCATAGCTACCGAACGTAGCCGTAGAGTCGTAGTCCGTGACTACATTGCTCGCGCACCCGGTCATAATCGACAGCATCACTGTGATCGCCAGAGTTCTGATCATGCTTCACCTCTTCTGAGTGAGTTTTGCCTAGTATACGCCTCACTATGACGAGCGTTTCATTGAAAAAGTTCAGGTTTCCAGATGGTAATCCAGGCCCCGGGCCTCGCAAAATTCAGCGAGTTCATCAACGCTGTCCTGAACGACTGAAACCGTCGCTGATACGTTCGCGCCGTATTCGATGCTCTCGATGGTCGCATCCTGCTGTTCACACCAGTGTCTCAATGGCTGCTCCAGCGCAAAATCCATAATGATCGACACCCGAGTTCGTGCTCTGTGAGTGACGCGTTCTACCTCTGACAGAACGCTCTCTGCAGCACCGGCGTAGGCTCGCACTAAACCGCCGGCTCCCAACTTGATGCCGCCGAAATAGCGGATCACCATGACCAGCACATCGCCCATATCCTTGTGCTGAATAACACCAAGAATGGGCTTGCCCGCGGTACCCGAGGGCTCACCATCGTCGTTCATGCCGGCCTCTGCGGCAGCTCCTGGCGAACCGATCTGATAGGCCCAGCAAACATGCCTGGCGTCAGGATGATCTGCGTGGGCAGAGGCGACCCAGGCCTTTACTTCATCCCGCGAAGCCACGGGGGCGACTCTCGCAATAAAGCGGCTTTTGCGGACCTCGGTTTCCCGTTCAAGAAACCCCGCCGGTATGGGATACTCAATGGACATACTGTATTCAGGCTCGTCCGGTTTGATTGGGAGGATGAATGATGTCTGATGAATCTGACTCAGCAACTAAAGGCACTGCCCGCCCCGCTAAAATTGAGAAGGCCGGTTGCGGCGTCCGCTACAGCGAGGATGAACTGCGCGAGGGCATCGATTTTTCCAGGGCCGCCGCTCTCAAGCCTGACGACGATAACGAGGACAAGCCCGGGGACACCCAGTCTTCCGACATTACCCCTTAGCGAATACGGGCAGCGTCATTCGCACCACAAGCCCACCTTGCTCGGCGTTGAAGGCCCGAATGCTGCCATCGTGAAGCTCCAGTATGTCACGGGCGATGGCCAGGCCCAGCCCCCATCCCTTGCCTCCCCGGGACTTATCAGCCCGATAGAAAGGCTCAAACAGGTGCGCGAGTACCTCGTCGGATACGCCGGTTCCTTCGTCTGCAATATCGACCACCAGGCGATCGGACTCAGAGTTCACACTGACCACCACCGGGTGTTCAGGCGGTGTATGGTCGAGCGCATTTTGCAACACATTATCCAGGGCGCGCTGAAGCAGATGCATATCACCCAGCACCTGGGCCTTTTCAGTGCCAGATGCCATCGTCAATTTGCAATCGACACGCTGATGCTCTGCGTAATCTGCAGCGTCGGTCAGAACCTGGTTAAGCACTTCGGAAACAGACACCGGTTCTCGTTCAATGTCGTCGCCCTGTCCTGAAACGCTGTACAGCATCAGAATTTGCGACGTCATGGCCTCCAGCCGTTCGTTCTGCCGGAGTATGGAAGACATCAGCTCTTCATCCAGCGCACTGTCTGTCGCCAATTCAATGGCCACGCGCTGACGGGCCAGCGGCGTTCGCAAGTCGTGAGAGATGTCTCGCAGCAGGTGGGACTGTCGCTCAAGCAAATGACACAAGCGCTCCGTCATGGCGTTAAAAGCCGTCGCCAGCGCGCCAATTTCATCCTCTCGGGAAGCAATCTGATCACTCACTCGCAGGTCTGTCTGGCCGCCCGCGATGTCTTTGGCGGTCGACTCCATGTGTTTCAAAGGTCGTGATACCAGCCGCGCAACCCACCAGCAGGCCAATGTGATGATGACAAACGCGAGAGCAAGCTCTAACCATCGATAGACCCTGTCATCAATCCAACCCTCCGCCCCTTTGCGGGGCCAGGCCACAAGCTGATAACCATCACTCACCGAAATCACAGCAGGCTTGAGGTGATACCAGCCGCTGGACTCCAGCCTCTCTCGAATGACCTGGGGAAGGTCTTCATCATTGGAAGCCTCGACCATTCTAAGATGGAGATCGAGTCGCTCTCCCTCTTGCCTCAGAAATCGCCAGAAGCGGCCTTTATCTGGACCTTCCCTCAGGGCGGCCGCTTGAACCGCCACCTCCCGCAACCCCGACTGGCGCTCGATGGACTGGCGTTCCCGGTCCTGCAACAGGTGGGTCACGCTCTGCCCCGCAACGACCGTGACAGCCATCGCCAGCCAGATCAGCAGGAAAACGCGCCAGAACAGTGTCAGTCGGATACCACGCTTCATGCTGGCACCCGATAGCTGTATCCAAGGCCTCTCACAGTTTCAATTCTGGGCGGGTCGTCATTGCCGAGTTTTTTCCGGAGGTTGCTGATGTGCATATCCAGCGTGCGATCGTAGGCCTCAAGCCGACGGCCCAGTGCCCACTGCATGAGGTCGGTTTTGCGAACCACGCTTCCCGCATGCGCAAGCAGTACCTGCAATACTTCGTATTCCGTTGCCGTGAGATCCAGGGCTTGTTCATTCTGATAAATTCGCCGCTGCACCGGTTCGACTTTCAGGTCACCGTAAAGCCGCGCCTCATCCACTCCGACTTCCTGATCCCACGCAACCCGGCGGAGCAACGCCTGCAGGCGCGCGATCAGTTCCCTCGGATTGCAAGGCTTGGGGATGTAGTCATCGGCACCTACCTCAAAACCGACGATACGATCCGTTTCGTCACCCCGGGCGGTCAGTAGGACAACGGGAAGGTGGGTTTTCGCACGCAGCTGCCTCAGCACCTCAAGTCCGCTAATGTCCGGCAACATGATGTCCAGAACAACAATGTCGCAATCCTGCCCCATCGCCAGTGACAGTCCATCGTTTCCATTCGCCGCTTCCCGAACCGTGAAACCCTGATTCGACAAATAGCGGGACAGCAACGAGCGCAACTCTTCGTCATCTTCTACCAGCAGAACCCTGTTTTGCATGGCATTCCTCCGTTCAACATGGCAAAAGTCTATCACGACGACTTGTCGAGCCACTGTGGTAGTGCCCGTTTTGCAAAACATTTACACGAGTTCACTGGCGCAGTGGGGTGATCATCTGGCAAGTTCTGGCGTATGTTAATGGGAATTCGACAGGAGTTTTCCCAGATGCCGGCAGCCAGCCGCCCCTCTCTTCAGCTGACAACCTGTGACTCGATCAAGGACATTGGCCAAGACCAGTGGACCCGGTTTGCCGGCACCGCAAATCCTTTCCTACGCTACGAATTTTTCGAAGCGCTGGAATCGTCTGGCTGCACGACGGCAGAAACGGGGTGGCAACCAAGCCACCTGTTGATTCGTTTAGACAACGAGATTGTCGGAGTGGCCCCAGCCTACCTGAAACGTCACTCCATGGGAGAGTACGTCTTTGACTGGGCCTGGGCCGATGCTTATCAGCGTTACGGCGTCAGGTATTACCCCAAGCTGCTTATTGCCGTGCCGTTCACTCCATCTCGTGGACCAAGATTGATAATTGAGCCCTCGGTGAAGCGCGATCTGTCGCCTGGTCAAATTCCAGACCAATTGGATGAACTGGTAACAGAACTGGGCGCTTCTTCCTGGCACCTCCTTTTCCCGGATCAGTCTGATCAGGCACTGCTGCGCCAGGAGAATGAATTGCACCGACTGGGCTGTCAGTTCCATTGGCACAATCGTTCCTACGCTGACTTCGACGATTTTCTCGGCGCTCTCACCTCTCGCAAGCGAAAATCTATTCGTAAGGAGCGACGACAGGTTGCCGAGCAGAGCATCACGTTCAGCACCCATCATGGTCTCGACGTTTCCGATCAGGTGCTCAACGCTTTTTACGTATTCTATCAAGCGACCTATCTCAAGCGTGGCCAGCGGCCCTATCTCAACAAGGCTTTTTTTGAGCAAATCCGAGAGCGCTTACCCGAACACCTGTCCATCATCATGGCGCATCACGACGGCCGAATGATTGCAGGTGCGCTGTTCATGACTGGCGAGGACACACTCTATGGGCGTTACTGGGGCTGCCTGGACGAATTTAATCATCTGCATTTCGAGACCTGCTATTACCAGGGAATCGAGCTGGCCATTGAACGGGGACTCAACCGGTTCGACGCTGGCGCCCAGGGCGAGCACAAACTGGTGAGAGGTTTCGAACCGGTGCTCATGCACTCGTGGCATGGCATTGCACACCCTGGATTCCGCGATGCCATTGCGGATTTTACCGAACAGGAAGCCGCACAGGTTCAGGCGTACTTTGCTGAAGCACACAGCTGCCTCCCCTACCGCCAGGGTGATCCGTCGCCCCCAGACACTTCGGATAGCCAATGACCATGAAGCGTTTCTTCTCTCTGACAGCCTGGTTCCTGGGCGCTCTTGTCCTGCTGTTTGGCGGTCCGTTATTCATGGCTACCAGTGGCCAACTGGAGGGCGCTGAAAGCTGGCGAACCGCCACTCGTGAAAGTGCGGACATCGCACCACGACCCGAAGACTATTCCGGCGCTGTGATTCAGGTTTACGGAGCCTCGGCCTGGAGCTGGAGGGGCTATTTCGCCGTTCACACCTGGATATCCACCAAGGAGGCGGGGGCTTCAGAATATCGGGTGCATGAGGTGATTGGCTGGCGCAATTACGTCGTGAGTTCCCGTGCCGGCGAACCCGACAGGCACTGGTACGGCGCCCGCCCCGAACTCTACGCCGACATTCGTGGAGAAGAAGCAGAAATCCTGATCCCCCGCATCTACGAGGCGGTCGACGCCTACCCCTACGTGGAAGAATACAAAGCCTGGCCTGGCCCTAACAGCAACACCTTTGTGTCCTGGGTGATTCGCAATGTCGAGGGGATGAATGTGGCACTGCCTGCCAATGCCATCGGCAAGGATTACCTGGGAGATTCACTGGTTGCTGAGGTGCCGGGTGGGGCCGGTTACCAGCTTTCGCTTGGGGGATACCTGGGATTGATGGCCGGTGTAAAAGAAGGTCTGGAAGTGAACATTCTCGGTCTGTCACTTGGAATCAGCCCGATGGCCCTTGGAATCAAGCTGCCGGGCGTTGGTGACCTGGGATTTCGTAATCCGAATCCGATTGCCGAGGAGTGACTTTAAACCAGCCAGCGCACCATTCCTGCGACCACAATGCCCACAGCAATAGCCGGCAATGGCTTCGCAACGACGAGCATGGTTGCCGCGGTTGCCAGCAAAGCTGCCAATGCACCGGCATCGCCGCTCACCGCCATGGGCACGATAATGGCAATCAACACTGAGCTGGCCATGGTGTTGATAAAGCTTTCCACACGCGGACTGATTCGCACGAAGGACATGGCAAACACACCACCAAACCGGGTAATGAGCGTCACCAGTGTCATGATCGCGATCAGCGCGAGGACGCCAAGGTCGGAGGTTGCAATGTTCATGTAGCCTCCTTCTGGAACCGGGAATCATCCAGCCAGAATAACCCGATAACACCGCCAGCCAGTGCGCCAACCACAACGTGAGTATTCGGCGGAAGTAACCACCAGGCCAGCAACGAGGCGATGCCCGCAACACTCCAGGCCACCAGGATGCGAGGCGATTTTTTACCGCCGAGTGCCATGGCCAACAGAAAACAACCGAGGACCATGTCCAAACCCAACGCTTTGGGATTCTGCAATAAGCCACCAAAGTAGACGCCCAGCCATGTCCCTACTAGCCAGGCCATCCAGAGCGCCAGCCCGCCGCCAAGAATCACCTCCAGATTTCGCCTGCCACTCTGGTACTCCTGAGCTGCTACCGCCCAGTTGGCGTCGGTCAGGAAAAGCAGGATGCCGTAGCGCTTCCCGGCAGGCAGGTGTTGAAGCATTGGATAAAGCGAAGCGCCCATCAGCAGGTGGCGAGAATTGATGGCAAAGACCACCGCTATGAGCGGAAGCACCGACACCTCGCTCCCCCACATATCCACGGCGGCAAACTGAGACGCCCCTGCGAACACCGCCGCACTCATGAGCAGCGATTCCAGAGGGGCCAGTCCCTGTTGAACGGACGCGAGTCCAAAGGCAGCACCAAACGCCACTACGAACAATGAAATGGGAAGAAGACGGACGAATTCAGAACGGACCTTTGGTCCGCTGAGTTGATAGGAAGGCTTGGATTCCAGCATCAAGGAAAGCTACTGGCTCTTCGGCGCGGAGCGAATAGGTAAATTCCGAAGACAGGTTTTGCTCAAAGCGCGTCCAGAGTCAGGGCCAGGGTCTCTCCGATACGTGCGTTCAGCTTCAGATCGACGAGTTCATCGGCTCGGGTCCGCCCCAGGTTAAGCGTCGCCATGGGCCGCGACCATTGGTTCGCGTACCGGCAAAAGCGAAAACCCGAGTACACCATCAGCGAAGAGCCAATCACCAGCAATGCGTCTGAATTGTGGAGGGTATCCAGTGCCGTCTGGACCCGTGTCTTTGGAACGAAATCACCAAAGAAGACCACGTCAGGTTTCAGGATACCCCCGCACACTTCACAGTCAGCGACCTTGAATTTTGAAAAATCAATGTCGAGATCCGCATCACCGTCTGGCGCAGCGGCCGCCGACCGACCTTCAAAACCGGGGTTCAAATCGGCGCATCGCGAATGCACTTCGTCCCGGGTAGAGCGCCGGCCACAATCCATGCAAATCACTTCATCCGCCCGCCCATGCAGGTCAATCACTGATTCCATGCCCGCCTTCTGGTGCAGCCGATCGACATTCTGGGTGACCAGAAGTTCGCTGTGACCGCGACGCTCGAGTTCCGCGATGAATTGGTGCGATGGGTTCGGCCGGGCATTTCTGATCACCGGCCAGCCGATCAGGCTGCGACCCCAGTAGCGTTGCCGCGCTCGCCGACTATCCATGAATTCACCATGTTGTACCGGCTGTTTGCGCTTCCAGGCGCCTTCGCCGTCGCGGTAATCCGGAATGCCGGAATCCGTGCTCACGCCCGCGCCGGTCAGAATCATCAATCGGGGATACCGACGAATAAACGAGGCAAGCTGTTCCGCTGCCTGCTCAGCCGAGTGAGCAACGAGACTTTCCCCGGCACCACGCCCCGGAGGCACTGCTCTCGCAGTTGGATTTCGATGACCTGTCATGGCGCTCCCAATCTGATAGCTTCTCTACTTTAGGGTGGAGAAGGTTCACTGCCAACTGTCTGACTGGAAAAGAAGCGTATTCAGACCGTAAACTCGGTAACTACTTTGCGCGGCGACTGTTGTCGGGCAAACGAACTTTTCACGGGATGGAGTACAACGATGGCGGAAGACAATACCTGCTCTGAATTACTACTGGACAACCAGTTCTGTTTCGCCCTGTATTCCACTTCGTTGATGCTGACAAAAACCTACAAGCCGCTGCTGAAGTCATTGAACCTGACTTATCCTCAGTATCTCGCCATGCTGGTCCTCTGGGAAGAAGACGGTGCGACCGTGGGCCACCTCAGCAAACGCCTGCTTACCGACCCGGGCTCTTTGACGCCCCTGCTCAAACGACTGGAGGCTGATGGCTTGTTAAACCGGCGTCGCCGGGAACAGGACGAGCGTGTGGTTGAACTCCACCTCACCGAAAAAGGCCGGTCGCTGCAGAACGACGCACGAAACATTCCGGGGTGTATCGTCAACGCGAGCGGTCAGTCAGTTTCCGATCTGATGGCACTCAAGCAGCAGCTGATTCAGCTGCGCAACACACTGAAAATGAATAGTTAACAGCTGTGCTGAATGCCCTTAACGTTTGTTCATCCAATTTTATCTTGCGCACTAAACTTTAGTGCGTTAGTTTATTGGAGATCGTAAAACACACAGCAAAGACATTGAGGAGCAATCAGGATGGCCATCGAAGAAGTTTTGTATCGCGCATCAGCAGAAGCAACTGGCGGCCGTGATGGGCGCGCCATCTCATCAGACGGCATTCTGGACGTTGAACTGGCAACACCACAGGCAATGGGCGGTGCCGGCGGTAAGGGCACAAACCCGGAGCAGTTGTTCGCTGCGGGTTACTCCGCCTGCTTCATTGGAGCCATGAAGTTCGTCGCCGGCCGCGACAAACTGCCCATGCCGGAAGACGCGTCAATTGAGGGCGAAGTCGGCATCGGCCAGATTCCGGGCGGCTTTGGCATTGAAGTGGAACTCAAGGTATCGCTGCCAGGTATGGAGGACAGTCAGGCCAAGCAGCTGATCGACGAAGCCCACAAAGTCTGCCCATACTCGAACGCGACCCGGGGCAACATTGACGTGACCCTGACCCGCGTTCAGTAAGTGAATCGGTCTGTGCTCTGGAATCAGAGCACAGACAGTTCTTCAGACACCATGGGGATGACTGAAAGCGCCAATAGCAGGCCCATGGTGCCATTAAAAATGCGTCGGTAGATCGGCTTTGCCAACAGACGGCGCAGGCCGGCGCCGCCTACCATCCAGCTTCCAACACACGGCACAGCCACCAGCGCGAACGCCAGACCAATCCACAACGCTTGTTCCAGCACGGCTCCACTGACCGTCGTGAAAGTGGCAAGAGCGCCAATGGCCATTACCCAGGCTTTGGGGTTCACCCACTGAAACGCCGCTGCCTGCCAGAAAGAAAGAGGGCGCCGAGTCTCCTTTCCGTCCACTTCCGTCTGGGTTGTCGCAATTCTCCAGGCCAGGTACATCAGGTAGGTAATCCCCAGTACCTTAATGACCTGATGCAGCGCCGGTACGGCTTCAAATGCCTGACCAAGGCCGAGGCTGATTGCCACAACCATGGCTGGAAATCCCACACAAATGCCAAAGAAATGGGGCAAGGTTCGCCACACCCCAAAGTTCATGCCGGACGTCATCACCATGATGTTATTGGGCCCCGGGGTGATGGTTGAAACCAGCGCAAACAGTAAAACGCTCAGTAATATTTCCATATCCATCACTCTCCCCTAGTCCTGCCAGAATGGCTTACGAACTTCAGCATCACGCTCTTCCGGCGTGAGCCCGATGTCCTGCAGCAGGTGGTCGGTTAAGGCTGCCAGCTGAAGCCGGCTCCGACGGTTGCGGTCCATCACACGAATCGTTCGCCAGAGCCTTACCGGCAGCTGTTTGATGACCATGACAATACCCATGGCCTTCACCTCGGTGTCTGCTGCGCTGGCAATCCGAGAAGCGTTCAAGCGGGCTGAATCAGTCAATGTCATGGTCAATCTCCTTCTGTCTATTCATGAGCCTGTTAATGCTACCCGGCCGATTGCAATGGATACAGATTCAAAATTTTGTTATTTTGACCATGACAGATCCCGGAAAATGCCGTCTGTCACGGTGATTTTTTTATCAATCTGTACTGGTTAAAGAAACCATGGAAACAAATCTGTACTCGCAACTGGCTGATTCTCTGACGGAACAGATCCGTGGAGGCCTTTTTAAAACAGGAGATAAACTTCCGTCGGTACGCCATCTCGCAAACCGGGAAGAAGTGAGTATTTCGACCGTGACAACGGCTTACAGCATCCTGGAACAGAGGGGCTGGGTAGAAGCACGACCTAAGTCCGGCTACTACGTTGCGCAGCGCCAGGATGACAAGCTGGCCATTCCTACACAGGTGCACTTGCGCCCCAGACCCAGAGCAGCAACTACATCGGAACTGGTCATGGAAGTGCAGCGGGATTCCGCGAGGCAGAAAGGGGTCAGCATGTCGGCGGCCATTCCCGCCCTGGACTTCCCCATTGTCGGGAATGTTCGACGTGCCTTTACCCGCCTTTCTCGAACAGGTAAGTACCTGGGTGTGGGTTATGACGCACCGGAAGGATTGCCGGAACTTCGCCAGCAAATTGCTCGCCGTGCTGTCGACGCAGGAGTCCACGTGTCGCCGGATGAAATTGTCAGTACCGCCGGATGCCAGAATGCCATGGCACTTGGGCTTCGGGTGCTGACCCGTCCTGGCGACATCATTGCGGTGGAGTCGCCTTGCTACTACGGACTGATACAGATGGCGGAAGCCTTCGGTTTGAAAGTCATCGAGATTCCCGCACATCACGACACCGGCATCGGTATCGAAGCGTTCAAGCTGGCACTGGAAAAATGGCCGATCAAGGCGTTGGTGTCGGTCGCTACCTTCTCCAATCCCCTGGGTTCAATCATCCCCGATGACCGCAAACGGGAACTGGTGGACCTGCTGGTGAAATACGACGTGCCGATGATCGAGGACGACATCTACGGCGAGCTCTACTTTGGCGAGAGACGTCCACGCTCGGTTAAAGCCTTTGATCGCGATGGCCGGATTATGCTGTGTTCGTCGGTGTCGAAGACGGTCGACCCTCAATTACGAGTTGGTTGGATCATGCCGGGACGTTATCTGGATCAGATCACTCATCAGAAGTTCATTCACCAGGTATCAGGCTCCACACTGCCGCAGATGGTGACCGCAGAAATCATGGCTCAGGGCGCCTACGATCGCCATCTGCGCCAGGCCCGGGAAACCTACAAGAGGCGAAGCCAGCACCTGGTGGATCTGGTCAGCCAGCACTTCCCGGACGGCACCCGCATGTCCCGGCCAAAGGGAGGGCTGGTTGCCTGGGTGGAAGTTCCCGAATCGGTAAATGCGACGGATCTGTATCACCGGGGCCGGGCACAGAATCTGACCATCGCGCCGGGCGAAATCTTCTCGGCATCCGGGCAATACCGAAACTGCTTTCGGGTCAATTTTGCCCAGGGATGGAGTCCGGAACGCGTAAAAGCGATCCAGACCCTGGGGGAATGGATCAGTGAGAGCCTTTGATGCAGGCGGCCAACTGCTCTGACAACCGTGGTGATCCCATCTCATTCATTAAACGGATGTTTCGTTCGGGAATGGAGTCTGTATCGGGATAGGCATCAACGGCCCTCTCCACGCTGGCCTCTCGCAACAGGTGGAGCATTGGGTAGGGCGAGCGGTTGGTGAAATTTTCAGGGTCACCCGGCGCCGTACCCGCAAACTGATAATCGGGGTGAAAACTGGCCACCTGGAAAACGCCCTCCAGTTTGAGGTCCACGATCAAACCCTCGACCACCTCTAGAAATGCGTTGTATTCCTGAAAATCCGCCAAAACCCGAGGATGAATCAGTAGAGTGGTTTCGGTATCCGGGAACTCCTCCAGCCAACGCAACTCTTCACACAAGTGTTCCAGCAGATGTTCTTCGCCCATTGCGTCGGAGATTCTGAAACGAATTCGATCCTGCACCATTTCTTTTCTTGCGAACGGGCAGAGATTCAAACCGACGACAACATCCGCCACCCAGCGACGCGTTGCCCGTTCCACAGCGGCTGAATCCAGATTATGTGCTGACACAGAAGGCTCCGATAAACGAGGAATTAAAGGAGGGGGTTAACGCCAAAACGTGCAAAGTCATGATACTTTTAACAAGCCTACAATAATTCCGTCACCGACCGGAGAAAAACATGGATGCCCTACGAACCCCGGATGATCAGTTTGAACGTTTGCTGGACTATCCGTTTGAACCGAACTATCTGGACATCGATGGCCTGCGAATGCATTACGTTGACGAGGGACCGAAAACCGCCAAGCCGATTCTGATGATGCATGGCGAACCCTCCTGGTCCTACCTTTATCGACACATGATCCCCATCTGCGCCGCTGCAGGACACCGCGTGGTGGCACCGGACCTGATTGGTTTCGGTAAATCCGACAAGCCCGCCAGCATCCAGGACTACAGCTACCAAACGCACATGGACTGGATGCAAAGCTTTCTGGATCAAACAGGCCTGACGGATATCACGCTGGTCTGTCAGGACTGGGGCTCGCTTCTGGGCCTGCGTCTTGCGGCTGAAAACCCGGATCGTTTTCGTGCCATCGTGCTGGGAAACGGCATGTTGCCAACCGGTGACCAGCCCGTTCCGAAGGCATTCAAGCTCTGGAAAAACTTCGCCCTGTACAGCCCCTGGTTTCCCATATCCCGAATCATCGATACTGGAAGCTTCCGCAAACTCGGTCCGGACGAGAAGCGGGCGTACGACGCGCCCTTCCCCAGCAAGGTCTACAAAGCTGGAGCCCGGGCATTTCCAAAACTTGTTCCCGTGACCCCGAATGATCCGGCATCCGAAGCCAACCGCGCCGCCTGGGAGGTTCTGGAGAAATGGGACAAGCCGTTTCTGACCACCTTCAGCAACGGCGACCCAATCACTCGGGGCGGCGACAAATATGTCCAGAGCCGCGTCCCCGGTGCTGATGGCCAGCCCCACGTGACACTCACTGGCGGTCACTTCCTGCAGGAAGATTCGCCAGTACAGTTCTCCCAGGCCATTCTGCAATTGCTGGACCGAATGCAGGCCCATGGCTAAAAGGCTAAAAAACCACTTGCCTCAGGGCGCCGGGGCGGGCAGCATTCCCTCTCGGGCGGGTTCAGAGCCCGCGACGTAACACCACTACAGAAAGAGGAAAACACCATGGCACAGGCAACCGCTCGCCACATCCTGGTAGACAGCGAAGCAAAATGCGAAGAGCTCAAAAAAGCCATTGAAGGTGGACAGGATTTCGCTGAAGTGGCCAAGCAGCACTCTTCATGCCCTTCGGGCCGCAACGGTGGTGATCTTGGATCTTTCGGCCCTGGTCAGATGGTTCCGGAGTTCGACAAAGTGGTCTTCAGTGGTGAGATCAACAAAGTGCTCGGCCCGGTCCAAACCCAATTTGGTTACCACCTTCTGGAAGTCACCAGCCGGAGTTAAGGCCCAACTTCACGATGTCTAGTGCTTTCCAGAGCAATGGCCGCCCTCTACTGCAATGGCTGGCCATTGCAGTCCTTGTTCTGGTTTCACCGCTGTTCTTCGTTGGTGGCCCCGGCTGGAGTGATGGCGAACTCTACAAAGCGTCCTGGAACCTGGGCCACATTCTTTTTTTCGGGTTACTGACATTTGTAATCCGGCCGTGGCGTTTGTTAACAGGCTGGAAACTTTGGGCGGCTGCCACACTGACCATTGGATTGGTTGGGCTACTCATCGAGTGGCTGCAGTCTTTTCATGGCCGGGACGTGGACCCTGCAGACGCATTACGCAACCTGGTGGGTCTCTGGGTTGTTCTGGCATTCGCACCCAACGCTGGTCTGGATAGTCGCCAGAAAGGGGTCACCTGGCCACTTCGTCTGGCCGCGCTCAGCTTCTTCCTGTTTGAATTCGGGACCGTCGGGAAGGTCGCGATCCAGCAATGGCACGTGAGCCAACTACCACCTCAGCTTTACGATTTTGAGCACCCCTACCCTGGACGCTTTTGGGATGGCAATCTTGCGTCCGGAACGGTTGAGACCTGCGGCCCTGATGGCAAAAACGCGCTGCTGATTCGTCTATCAACGAAACAGTATTCCGGCGCATCCCTGCACAACCTGCCACAGAACTGGCAAGGCTACTCCGAAGTTCATCTCGCATTCTGGAATCCAGAGGAGAGCAAACTGACCATCACCATCCGAATCAACGATTGGCAGCACGAAAAACACGCTGGCGCCTATTCAGACCGTTTTAACCGGCGCTTCACCCTGGCACCGGGGCGGACCGAACTTCGCATACCGCTCGAGGACGTTGCAAACGCGCCCTCCGACCGATCCATGGACATGGACGACATTCGACGGCTACTGGTCTTCACAACCCAACTGCCGGATCGGCGCCAACTCTGCCTGTTAAACCTCGAGCTTGCCAACCCGCAATGACGGCCCGAGGCCTTTCCGCTAAACTCACCAGATGTTGTTTTCATCCAGCGCTGCGGCGCTAGCCGTCACCTTATTGGTTTGGGCCAGCCCTCTTTCGGCAGAATCTCTCAAGTCACTGACAATCAGCGTCGGTGACTGGCCGCCTTTTTTTGTCGAAGAAGAGCCCGGGCAGGGAAACGTTGCCCGCCTGGTGCGAGACATCTTTGCCGAGGAAGGATACGACGTGGACTTTCATTTCCTGCCCTGGAAACGCGCCTACCGTGAGGCCGCTGTTGGTCATTACGATGCGACCGCGATCTGGATGCACGCGGAAGAACGGGAAGAAGATTTCGTTTACAGCGCGCCCGTGATGCAGGAACGCTTTGTTCTGTTTCATCTCAAGGACAGGGTCGTCGAGTGGGACAATCTGAAAGACCTTGGGAGCCTCAGGCTCGGTGCCAGCATTGGTTACAGTTATGGCCCCAAATTTGATGAGGCCCTGGAAGCAGGCGTTCTTTCTGTTGAACGCGCATCCTCGACGGAGCTGAATTTCCGAAAGCTGATGTACGGGCGCATCGATGCCTTTCCTGAAGAGATAAACGTTGGTTATTACATACTGCGTCGAGAAACCGGTACCGGCGAGGCCAGGCGCATCACCCACCACCCCAAGTCAATACTCGAGAACGAGAGCTTTCTGCTATTTACCAGGGATGACCCGGAAACGCCCAAACTGCTGGCGGCATTCAACCGCCGCCTGAGCATGTTCCGGGAAAATGGCCGCTACGACACCTATTTTGATACCCGCCCGCACGCCGCGCTGGAGTCTCCCTAGTCAAGCCGCCATGGGTTCTCAGTCAGCGGCTCTGCGCCGTCTGCTGTTACCATGACTGTTTCGCTGCTGCCGATACCCCAATGCCCGGGCACGCGAAGGCAAATAGGAAGGTGGAACACCATATTGGGCTCAAACACCCTGGTTTCCCCGCGCGCAATATACCCGGACCCCTCGACCCAGGAAGGCGGAAACTGGGCGCCAACGGTATACCCGAACACGCCCGAGAAAAATACATCGTCTACCAGCGGAGCCAGCGCTTTCTCACCCGCCTGAGCGGCTGCATCGAAGGAGTTCCCCGGCTTCATGGCACGGCAGAGCTCATCAACAATTCGCTGACAGCCGTCAAAGACGCGACGCATGTGGGCGGAGGGAGTACCCGCCACAAGGGTGCGCATCATGGGCGCAGTGTAGCGATTAAACGAGGCGCCAAACTCGAGAAAAACCGGCTCGCCGCTGGCCACCGTCACCCGCTTGTGATTGGTGTGAATGACACTGCTTCTCGCACCGGTTGTGACAATGGGCTGCATACTCATAAATTCACTGCCGGCAGCGATCAGTGCCTGCGCTCCAATGGCCGCAATATCATTATCCGAAACACCCGCTTTGACTGCACCGGCGGCTGCCGCGATGCCCTGCCCCGTGATGCGAGCGCTCGCTCGCAGGTTCTCCAGCTCGGCGTCAGATTTCACGATGCGCACGGATTTGAGTATGTCGGAGCAGTCCTCAAACTCAACGTCCGGCAGCGTGGATTGCAGACCCTCAATTACACCCTTGCGAAGCGACCCATGCCAGGCATCGACGCCCACTCTCGGTGCTTCGCGCCTCAAAACATCAGCAAGCGGATCCAACACCGCGTTCAGGCTTTCCCAACGGTAACCCAGTATGTCCGTGACTCTCGTTGTGATGGTCGCCGGCCCGGTTTCAATAGAGGGCACCTGTAACGTCAGCGAGGAGGGGGACACCACCAGAGCAATGTGCACTGACACTTCAAAGGTACTGTAACCGGTCAGGTAAAACACATCAGAGGGATCTGTGACGAGCAACGAACCAAGGTTTCGGGCCTCCATCCGCTGCCGGACAGACGCAATACGGACCGCATATTCCTGCGGGCTGAAAGCGCATTCCTGGCCACTGAAATGGCCGGACAGGACTTTCTGGTAGGTATTGAAATCCATGGGCCCGACTCCTCCAATACGCGGTGTACTGTCAGCAGACTGGACCCATTGTCAGATCATTTCAATCAACTTTTCGGCTTAGCTGCCCTGAAGAAAACGCGCGAGCTGCTTGCCAACGGCCTGGATAGGCGCGGTAATCGCTTCCTGGATACTGGCTGTCACCACCCGGGTAAAACGAGCACCGGAATCCGTCTCCAGAAATGAGATGTACTCTTTCAATTCCTCCACGGACAAGTCTTGATAGGTGTAGAGGTAAGTGTCGTACACCTGCTGAGAAACCACTGCCTCCACCTGGCCACGTTGCCCTTCGAGCATTTGCTTTATCTGCTGGAATCCGGCGCCCTTATCTCCCTGAAATGCGGACATCGCAGTGAAGAGGCCCATCTGAACAGCCAATGTTGCATCTACGGCACTCTCGGTCGCACGAGCGGCCTTGTCAAAACGGGTGAAAAGCTTGGCTCGCTCACTACCGCGGTACTTGGCCTGGAGCTCCGGGGCACCCTCTTCCATGGTCTTCCAGGCTTCGGGTCCAGAGGCATGAATCTCGGCGCGGGACACTTTTTGCGCCAGCGGCGTCTGATACCAATCCCTTACGTTGCCCAGTTGTTCGTCCGTCAATGACGAAGAAAGATCGTTGACCAATCGCTTTTCCATATCAGCCACCCGAAAAGCGTTGCCAACAACGGCCGCAACCGTACTGACAACCATTGGGTCAACCTGACCGCTGTGCTCCATGCCCTGACGGACGCCTTCGCTCATCATGGCAGGATACTGAGCGATGATATCGTCTACCGGAGAAGCCTCCAGAGTGGACTTGGCAAGCGGACTGGCCACGGCCTGACCACAAGCCAGCAAAAGTAAAACTAAAACGGGTTTAACTTGGGCTAGAACCGACATGAACTTAGTATCCTTGGAACAAATAGGCATCCGTTATGCCATGAGGAGAAAGGCTAAGCAAGACACAGCGTCATGAAAACTCGTTCACGATTCTCCGTTTGGATATCGCGACTCAAATGGTATGGACTACCCGCGTTCGGCCTGTTCATGGCTGTGGTCGCCACATTGCGTTTCAGTCTGTTGGAACCGGACCCACCGGCCAGCCCCGATAACCTCTGCGAGATTTTCAGGGAGCATCCGGTCTGGTACGACTATGCGAAGGATTCGAAAGACCGCTGGGGAACTCCTATTGCGACCCAGATGGCGTTTGTTTATTACGAGTCGTCTTTCAGAAGTCACGCCAAGCCACCGAGAACAACACTGCTCGGCTTCATCCCCTGGGTTCGCCCTACTTCCGCCTATGGCTATGCCCAGGCGCTTGACCCTGCGTGGGAGGAATACCTGGCGGCAAATGATGGCGGGCTGTTCACGGTCCGCACCAACATGAAATACGCCCTGGATTTCGTGGGCTGGTACAACCGGCTGTCACATCGTGAAGTAGGCATTCCCCTGACCAGCCCGAGAGAACTCTATCTGGCTTACCACGAGGGCAGGACCGGCTATCGCCGACAGGTCCACCAGAAAAAACCGGACATTCTGGCGCTGGCAAATCGAGTGCGCTCGCGGGCTTTCCGCTATGACAATCAATTAAACAGCTGCGAAGAGGAATTTCAGTGCTGGCGGTTTTACCAGTTCTGGCCTTTTTGCGGCGAATGGTGAACCGACAATGTCAATGGACGTGACGCACGTCCAAAAGACTCACCCTGAACCATTCAGCCTCGGAGCAAGCTGGGCCAAACGTTCGGCCAGAAACGCCATGACGATCCTCACGCGCGCCATGGGCTGAGTATCCTGATTCACCAGCAGCCACAGGTCGACACCCTCCCCTTCCAGCGGTGGCGTCAAACGCTTGAGGTGTCGGCAGTCGTCGCCGATGAAACAGGGCAGAACCGCCAGCCCGGCACCCGACTTTGCCAGTGAGTACATAGCCTGCAGGCTGTTGCAACGCATAGTGTAAGGGGCGTGCTTCAGGGTCTTGCGGTACCAGCGTCCGGTCGCCAGGTAGCTGAAACTTTCGTCTGGCAGAATCCACGGGTGCTGATCCGCGCCCTGCTCAAGATCCAGCGTTTCCTGCTCATAAAACCTGGACGCCCCGTAAACCGCAGCTTCGATGGTCGCGATCCGCTCTCCTTCCAACGTCGCCTGGGGCTTGTTGACGGGTCTCAACGTCAAATCAGCTTCGCGGTGGCTCAGATTCATTACGTCGTTGTCCGTCAGGACTTCCAGTTCGATATCCGGGTAAGCCTGCCAGAGGTCTGCAATGAGCGGGCTGATCAGGGCATTCACCAGTGTATCGGTGGCAGCGAGTCTGACCTTGCCGACGGGTGCGGACTCCTGCCCCACCAGTTGTCGCTCAAGGTTCTCCATGTCAGCCGACAAGCGGTCAGCCTCGCGAAAAGCCGTCTCACCGATCGGCGTCAGATGGAGACCGTCCCGATCTCTTTCAAAGAACTGAACGCCCATCTGCTCTTCCATCTGGTCCAGGCGTCGGAGCACTGTAGTCTGGTGCACTCCCAGGATTTCCCCGGCCTTGGCAAGCGTTCCACCCGTGGCGAGCGCATGGATGTAACGTAAATAATCCCAATCCATAATTAACTGCATATTTGCAACGTTTGTACGGATTTTAACGTATTCATGCTGCGAAAACGAATGCGTATAGTGCACGCATAGTTAGCTAACCATTTGCAAATGATCAGGAGGAGGCGCTATGACAAAACACCATAACGCTATCGTACAACCGCTGCCGTCTAGCATCCTCCACAATGGGACAGACGTCAGGCGCCAATACACTCGTGCGGCGGCGCAGCACGTAATTCAGGTTGTGAGCAGGAAAATCGGCTCAATGCGCAGAAAGGCCAATGCGGCAGCACCGGATCTTCATCAGGGCTGGCAAGGCTGAAGCTGGCGGAATTGCGGCTTGGAAGCGAAAACGGTGGCACTGGACAACCAGGCCACCGTTTTTTTTGGTTTTTCTAAAAGTCCCAGACAATCTTTGATTTCTGACTGAACCAATCATCCATTTTCTGATTATAGAAGTCTTCAATCACATTTCGTTTGATCTTCATGGTCGGCGTGAGCATGCCGTTCTCCATGGTCCACGGCTCCTTTACGATCACTGCAAAAGCCAGTTTTTCGTGCGCTTCGCACTCACCATTCACGGCATCCAGCTCATCCGACAACTCCTGCTCCAGTTCGGCCCGGTCAGCCCCGCTTTGCAGTTCTTCACGAGCCTCTTCAGACAACAGAATCATCAGGCAGGGCTGGGGCTGGTTGGCGCCCGCCACACAGACCACTTCCGCCTTCGGATGATTGAACCGGTTTTCGATGGGTACAGGCACCACGTACTTGCCCTTGGAGGTTTTGAAAAGGTCCTTCACCCGTCCAGTGATCCGGAGGTAGCCTTCGGAATCGATCTCCCCCATGTCGCCGGTCTTGAGAAATCCGTCCTCGGTCAGATCCTCGCGGGTTTTTTCTTCGTTCTTGAAATATCCGAGCATCTGGGAGGGGCTTCGCACCTGAACTTCGTCCCCGTCACCCAGTCGGTGTTCAACACCAGGGTTGGTCACGCCCACGGTGCCAACCTTTGCACGACCAGGACGGTTGGCATGGGAATATCCGAAGTTTTCTGACATTCCGTACACTTCGAGCAACTCAAGCCCCAGATTGCGATACCAACCAATAATATCCGCAGACAGAGGAGCGGCGCCCGTCAAAGCTGCCCGGCAGTGCTCAAGCCCCAGCTGTTTCAGAACTTTCTTTTTCACAAGCCGGTTCAACAGTGGCAGGTTAAAAAGTACCTTCTGCTTTTTCGGTGGCAGCTTGCTGTTGATGGCCAGGTAAAACTTCATCCACAGTCGCGGAACCGAGAAGAACAGTGTTGGCCGCGCACGCTGCAAATCCTCCTGGAAAGTGTCCAGGGAATTGGCGAAGTAGAGATGAAACCCGTAGTACAGTGACTGAGTCTCGACCGCTGCACGCTCGGCAACATGGGCAAGCGGCAGGTAGGAGAGCATACGTTCTTCTTCACTGACCGGAAAAATCTGCTGCAAGCCATGGGCGGCGGCGATCATGGTTCTGAAGCTGTGCATCACGCCTTTTGGCCTGCCTGTGCTACCTGAGGTATAGACGATCGTCGCGAGATCGTCCTGGTTTGGCTTGTACGCATCGGCAGGTTCGTATTGGGTAATAAGCTCCGACCATTTAGGCGTGTCGTCTCTGGGAGACATAGGCAGGGAAACAATCGGCAGATCATCTGGAATGTGGTTTTTGATGTCATTCCAGCCATCGGCCAGACCATCCAGCTTACCCAGGAACAGCAGCTTTGATTCGCTGTGCTCCAGTACGTAGGCCGCGGTGTCTCCATTCAGCGTCGGATAGAGAGGCACAGACACATGGCCCGCAGCCCAAATGGCAAGATCAGACAGAATCCAGTGGGCGCTGTTCTTTCCGAGAATCGCTACACTGCTGCCCTTGGGGTAATTCTGCTCTTTGAGGTAGGCCGCCATCCGCAGTACCTGATCCAACGCCTCCCGCCAGGTGATGTCTTCGGTGCTACCATCAGGGAATGGCTGGGTCAGATAGACCTTATCAGGCGTTTTATCCGCCCAGTAATACAGACAGTGAAGCGAGGTTTGTTTCTGCAGCTCTTCGGCCATCGCAGGCTCCTTTTTATCGTTTTTTATAATTGTTTGTCTTTTGACGACTCGGTCCCCACCGGGGAGGTTATTATTTTCATGCTGATCTAACGCATAGTAGCGGCCTGATCAGCTTCATCAAGCGTTTTAGCTTCTATCGACGCCATCCGATTCTCGAAAATTTGTGATCCAGGCCTCATTTGCAACCGCAGCACCTACCGTCAATGGTCTACAGTGAATCTCGGATACGCTTTTCTGATCGTTAAATCCCTATCCGACCACAAGACATCCACAGAGACGTAAATAATGAAAACAACAACCCGCTCGTCACTCATCTTCCCGGCCTGGGGCCTTATCTGCGCCGGCGGCATCGCCTTTCTCTACTGCGCACACACCGGCTTGCTCATCACCTGACTGGCCTGCCCGGACAGACTCCGGGCCTTCCGCCTGTTGCCAAGGCAGGGTACCCTCATCCTCCTGAATTCGATTGACCGACTCTGAGGAAAGGCCCCAATGCAGGAAATTATTCTTTTTAACTACGCCATGTCGCCGTTCTCCGAAAAGGTGCGCGCGATGCTGGGTTACGCAGGTCTGTCCTGGCAATCGGTTACCGTTCGTGAAATGCCGCCACGCAAAGTCGTCGATATTCTGGCTGGCGGCTACCGCAAGATTCCGGTCGCCCAGATTGGCGCGGATGTTTTCTGCGACAGCCGATCCATCGCTGATGAAATCGCCCGAATGTCAGGTAAGCCGGAGCTGAGCCTGGCCAACCAGCCAAAAGAAGTTCTGGATTTTGTTCGTACCACGGACCTCGAAACGTTTTTCGCGTGCGTCATTGCTGCCAGCGATAAGCGCCTACTCAAAAAGCTGATCAAGCAATCCTCACTCTGGAATGCGTTTCTGTTCCTCAAAGATCGCATCGCCATGGGCAAATCATCGAGGGTCCGTGCGGCGAGGGGCCCAAAGGCGAAACAAGCCGTGCTGGAGCACTTTGCTCGCATGGAAGACATGCTCACAGAGGACTTCCTGTTTGGGAATACGCCTAACGTTGCGGATTTCGCGGCCTACCACAGCGCCTGGTTTGTGTGTGAGCTTGCAGAAAAGCCCTGGCTTCGGGACTACCCGAAGGTCAGAGCCTGGCTGGATCGGATGATGGCCTTTGGCCACGGTGAACACCGATCGCTGAAGGCCAATGAAGCGCTGGACATTGCGAAGGCGGCATCGCCGAGGGCGGTTGATTCCACAAGCGACGATCCACTACTCGGCCAGAAGGTAAGCGTCGCACCCGACGATTACGGAAGAGACCCCGTCATTGGCACGCTGGTTAGCATAAACGAGGCTTCAGCAGTGGTTGCACGCAATCACAAGCGAGTGGGCGATGTGCACGTGCACTTCCCGAGACAGGGCTTCGCGATTGAACCCGCCTGACTCAGCGACGAAAACGGGTCTCGAGGACAACGGCTGAGTTCGTCCTCTCGACACCTTCCAGATTACCGATCTGATCCAATACAGCGCTCAGTTGTTCCAACGACTGAGCCTGTACGATCGCGATCAGATCATATTCCCCGCTGACAGAATAAAGCTGCGCGACCTGACTGATGGCCTCCAGAGCAAGATTGGTTTTGGCCGTCAGCTTCTGCAGGACCTTGATGGACACATGCGCCTCTACCTGAGCGGCGCTGTACGACTCCCCCAACTGAACCGAATACCCCTGGATCACACCGGACGCTTCCAGGCGTGCGATACGGTTTTGCACCGTGGATCGCGAGAGATCCAGCCGCCTCGCCAGGTCCGAAACACTGATCCTCGCATTCTGCCGCAACGCCAGAAGCAATCGTTCATCCTGAGAATTGATCAAAATGTCATATTCCTTCGTCAATTTGACATCATATTAGCCCAATTCATCATAATTACGACTACAATCTGACACTACCGCCATCCATACTGCCACTAATTCCGACCGCGTCCCACGGGGCGTGTTGTTTTCAGAGGTGGCTTTATGATTATTCGCCCTGTTTCACTGGCAGACCTGAACGCGTTAAAAGCCATCGCCGAGGAATCGGGCCCCGGCTTTACCTCTCTGGTCAATGACCATGACTTTCTCGTGCAGCGGATTAAACGCTCCATCGCCAGCTTCGCGCGTGACGTGAAAGGACCGGAGCAGGAAAGCTATCTTTTCGTACTGGTCGACTCATCCACCGGCGACGTCATGGGAACGGCGGGCATTGAATCCCGCGTTGGCGTTCGTCGTCCGCTTTACCACTACCGGATGGGCCAGACGACGAAACGTTCGGAAGATCTGGGACTGTCCCGGCAGCATGAAACCCTTACCTTGTGCAACCAGTACCAGGGTTGCAGTGAAGTTTGCACACTGTTTCTCCGTCCCCGGTATCGGCGGGCCTGGGCTGGCAAATTGCTATCCCGCGTGCGGTTTCTGTTTATGGCGCAACACCCGGAACGCTTTGCCGACAAAGTGATTGCAGAAATGCGCGGGGTGTCCGATGACCAGGGCAGATCACCTTTCTGGAGCTGGCTGCAGACTCACTTTGTGGACCTTGATTTTGAAACGGTGAGTCGGATGATCGGCACCGGGGACAATCAATTCGTTAAAGACATCATGCCGGAGCACCCCTTGTATACCCAGCTGATGGACCCCGCGGCCAGAGACGTCATTGGCAAGGTGCATCCAGATACCAGGCCGGCACTGCATATGTTGAATCGCGAGGGCTTCCGCTTCCGCGGGTTTGTTGATCCATTCGATGCAGGGCCGACCGTCGAGGCGCGAGTTCGGGAACTGCGACTGTTTGCCCAATCAACGACGTGTCAGTTCAGAATCCTTCAGACATCCTCCACTTCGGTTCAGGCCTGGCAGCAGGGTGGCCAGGGCAAACCGCTGATACTGGCCAACACCCGCACATCCGACTTCAGGGCGACGGTGACAACGTCCGCCAGATTCCTGCCTGCACATCAATTGCTGGAACTTCCGGAGTCACTGGTGAAAGACTTGAATCTTGAAGAGGGTGACCGGGTTTGCTTCGCCGATCTTGAATCCCGAAAGGCGCAGGACCAGACTCAACGTTGGGGCGATTCAGTCCCCGCTTTTTCGGCACAGGAGAATCAACGTGCACACTGACAGAGACGCACTGTTTGAGGCATTGTGGAAAAACTATTGCAAAGTCACCCCCTCTGCCGTGAAGGTCCATGGCTTGCTGGACGACACTCAGGGCGGCGCCATCGTCAATGATCACATTGCGTTGCGGACCTTCAATACCGACAAACTCAATCTGGATAAACTGGCTGCTCACTTTCTCAATCTGGGGTATTCCGAGGGCGGCGAATATCATTTTGAGGCAAAAAAGCTATACGCCAAGCACTTTGAACACCCGGACTCGACAGCACCCAAGGTATTTATTTCTGAGCTTCTGCTGGAACAGTGCTCCGACCGGCTACAGTCTCTCGTCGGCCAGCTCCTCGAAGATGTCGATCCCATGATCGTCACAGACGATAACTTCCTGTATTCGGGACGCCACTGGGAACTCGATTATGCGACTTACAAGGACCTGATGGATGAGAGCGAGTACGCTGCCTGGCTTGCAGCCTGGGGCTACCGAGCGAATCACTTCACCGTGAGCGTTAATCACCTGACCCAGTTCCGCACCCTTACTGAGGTCAATGAAGTGCTCAAGTCTGCAGGATTCCGCCTCAATACATCCGGGGGTGAAATCAAAGGGTCACCGGAAGAGCTCCTGGAACAGTCATCCACCATGGCAGACCGTGCTGAAGTCCAGTTCCGAGATCAGTCTGCCAGTATCCCAAGTTGCTTCTATGAATTTGCACTTCGCTACCCAAAACCGGATGGCAAGTTATACAGTGGTTTTGTCGCCGCCTCTGCCGACAAGATTTTCGAGAGCACAAATACCCGTCTCTGATCCCGAAAGAGACAGGGACGGATTCACGACGTAGTGACGGGTAGATTTTCTTCTATGCGTCGGAGTATGAATGTTTGAGAGCACCAACGTCGTCTGGCTTGGTTCAATCGCAAGTCTGTTAGCGGGTCTGGGAACCGGGGTTGGCGCACTGGGCGTGTTCGCGATCCGCCGCCTGACAGACGCGCTCCAGGATGGAATGCTCAGCGCCGCCGCAGGTGTGATGCTCGCGGCTTCGTTTTTCTCCCTTCTGTTACCCGGCATCGAATACGGCGAGGCGCTCACCGGGGCCACCTGGTCTGCTGCCATCATCGTCATTCTGGGGCTGCTGATGGGTGCTGGCCTACTCTTCGCCATTCACCAACGGCTACCCCACGAGCACTTCCAGCTCGGGCGCGAAGGTCCAGACAGCGTTCGCATCAAACGGATCTGGTTGTTCATCATAGCCATTGCTCTGCACAACTTTCCGGAAGGCATGGCAGTGGGCGTTGGATTCGGCGGTGGTGACATCGGCAATGGCTCGGCACTGGCCATCGGCATTGGACTTCAAAACATTCCGGAGGGACTGGCGGTTGCGGTATCGCTTCTGGCCATCGAGCATTCACGACTGAAAGCGTTCACCATCGCCCTGCTGACCGGGTTACTCGAACCCATTGGCGGTGTGTTCGGCAGTACTGTGGTCTGGCTTGCTGAACCTTTAATGCCGTGGACACTGGGCTTTGCAGCCGGCGCGATGATATTCATCATCAGCGACGAGATCATTCCCGAGACCCATCAGGGTCAGCACAAGACCCTGGCAACCTTTTCCCTGCTGGGTGGATTCGTGATCATGATGTTTCTGGACGCAACCCTCGGCTGATGACCACTCAGGTGGTCATCAGAACCTGAAAAACTCCAAAACCACTCACCAATAGCAGCACTGATCCCAGCACACGGAAGAACACCGGCGTCTCGGCCCTCAGAATCCGGTCATGGGCGTAAAGTCCGATGACATGGCCCACGGCAGCACATGGCAGCAGCCACAAATGATGAATCAGTTGCAAATCCACATCGAGCCACACGAACGCGGCCATTTTGATCATCACGAGAATGAACCAGAGCGCAAACAGCGTGTCCCTCAGCTTTTCTTTGGGCAGATGCTGAGCGACGACGGCAATGATCAGGGGAGCGCCGATCAGCGAAGTGCCGCTCACGTAACCTCCCAGCATCAGGAAGACGACGTCTACTGTGCGGCTACCGCTGCGAAAAGGCCGATCTATGATGTAGGACACCGAGTACACCGCCACAATGACAAAAATGATCAGACTCATGATGTCCGATGGCAGCGTGATCAGGCCAAAGACACCGATTAACTTGGGCACAATCATGATGCCCAGAATGCGCCAGAGATAGCGCCAATCGACCGTGCCAGTGTCGGATGAAGAGGCGCCCTTCTGCCCCTTCTGGCGCCGGTTATTCAGCCAGATGGTCAATGAAGAGAACACCAGGAGGTGCACAGCAATGAGGGGTAGGAAAAGCAGCGGTTGATCGACCACCAGCAATAAAAACGGCAGAGACAAAACAGCACCGCCAAAACCCAGCCCGGAGCGAACAAAGCCACTCCAGACAAAGATCAGGCCAATCAGACCGTATTGGTACCACACCAATTCAGACATAGGATTGCCAGACACCCTGCCATTAGATTCCAGAAATCAGAGGTGCCAGAGCATACGGGCAGAAGCGCCCTACTTCCAGTGAATCACCGGTTGGCGCATCAGTCGGAGATTCAGCAGGGCGCTGTATTTCGCACTCTCAAGAAGCGGCGGTCCTGCAATTACTGATTGTATTCCGCGAGAATCGCCTTTAGTTCGCCGGCGTCCCTCGCACTGTCCAGCGCAGATTGCAGATCGGCGACAACGGCGCCGTCAGTCTGGTTACTGACAGCGAGGTACATGGGCGTCTCACGAAATACGAGGACTTTCGTCAGGTCTTTAATTCCATGGACTTCCTCGGCCACCAGCGGACCCACAGCACCGTCTGTTACCCAGAGATCCGCCTGTCCCAGCGTCAGCCGACGTGGGTTCTGGTCGCCGGATACGCTGGCAATCACTTCAAAGCCCTCGCGGATCAGATAGTCGGACATGACATCGCCTTTATAGCCAGCGATGGTGTACCCTCGGGCCTCCTCCAGGGAAGACACCGAAATGTCTGAGCCGGGCGCTGCGAACAGAGTCCACTGGATGGACGCAAGCGGGCCGACCCACTGGAATTCGTCCTCACGCTCATCGGTTCTGGCTGTGCAGAACAAACCATGATTTTCGCGGCCTTTTACCCAGTCATAGGCCAGGCTCCAATCCCGCATCTTCATCACATAGTCAACATCCACGCGACTCATCATGGCTTTCACCATTTCTGCGCAGATGCCAGTGATATCTCCCCGCTCATGAGCGAAAGTCTTGTCGTTGGTGGTTGCGTTGTATGGAGGATAATTCTCAGTGAAGATGTAAAAACGGTCACTGGCGGTCGCCAAACCCGGCACCAGTAGCGTAAGAGCAAGCAACATCGTGAGATACGGGCGTTGAAGCCACTGAACAAAGACGTTCAGTGAAAAAGCGGAAGAACTGAGCATGGCGGGCCTCGTGGTATTGCGTGTGTTGTTTTTCTGGCTTGGCAGAAAAAGCTAATTCATTTGACTGTTTTTGCAATACGACCATCAGGGAAGGTCCGCGTTGCCTTTTACGTTACAATTCGTAGCTTGCGGTACGCGCCGAACGTCGAACTCACCAATCCATCCTTTGCAGGAGCCTGAATCTGCAATGAAAAACCACGTCACTATTACCTACTGTACTGGCTGCAAATGGCTGCTCCGGTCGGCCTGGATGGCTCAGGAACTTTTGACGACCTTTGAAGACGAGCTGGACGAGCTCACATTGCGGCCTGGAACCGGTGGCATTTTTGAGATTCACGTCAACGATCAGGAAATCTGGTCTCGAAAAAAACAGCAGCGATTTCCAGATATCAAAGAATTGAAGCAGCTGGTGAGGGACAGAATTTCCCCCGATCGCTCCCTTGGTCACACGGACGGCCACACAAAAAACTGACGTTTTTGCGTTTCTTTCTTAGACATTGGTTTGGGATAGGCTTGTCGCATTGCGCGTTTAGTCTCACTATGCAGGATTGTCTATCCGCGATGAGTAAAAAGGACGTCATGTTTCTCGAGCGCTACCACACCATCCAGGACGGACGCCTGCTGATCAGTGCGAATCAGGGCAGTCGTTTTGCCAAAGAGATCGCGGGCGATTTCAATCCGATCCACAACCCGGACGCCAGGCGCTTCTGCGTGCCAGGAGATCTTCTGTTCGCTCTTCTGGTGTCTCATTTCGGGCTGTCGAGAAGAATGACGTTTCATTTCAGGAGCCTGCTTGGCGGCTCCGTTCCCCTGACGTTTCGCGAAGATGGCGATGGGCTGATCCGTGTCTGCGACGACCGCGACAAGGTGTACATTGAGGTGGAGCGCGAAGGCGACATCACTCACGACCCACTCGTGACAGAACCGTTCATTCGTCAGTACGTGGCAGCGTCCGGGAAGAACTTTCCCCACACCCTGAAGCCGCTCATGGAACGCGAGGGGGTGATGTTCAACCCGGACCGCCCGATGATCATGTACCAGAGTATGAGCCTCTCTCTAGACAGCCTGGATGCGCCCGAGCCACAACTGGAACTCGAAGAAGCGTCCCTGCAACCAGAGGGCAAACGCGGAAACGTAACGCTCGACTATCGCATTGTCTCGAACGGCGACACCGTTGGAATGGTCACCAAGAAACTGGTTCTGAGTGGTTTGAGAGACTACGACGCCGGCGCCATGAACGCGGTTGTGGAAGAGTTCTATCAATTGAAAGAAAAAGCCTGGGATTAGCGCCAGCGCCCCACGGCGGCTGGCGCTAAAGTTCAAGCTGCAAGCTCGAACTTTCTCCGGATCCCCTCGATCCGCTTTCGATTAACGCCCAGATCAGAATATCCGAGACGGGAAGCAGAACGTACGTGAATGACCTTGGCGTCGGGATCGCAATAAAACTCCAGATCGTCCACGAATCCGAGCAGCTTTGAGGCGCACTCAAAGTAAAGATAGTGGTCCGCTTCTTCGATTAATGTGGTTCCGGACATGTTATTCACAACGTCTTTGAGCCTTCCCAGTTCGGCTTTCGGATCGCCAGCCAGAGCCAAAGGCGGGACCCGCTTGCCAGACGACGTTGCCTGGCTCGACACGCAATTTGGCGTCTTTGGGCAGGGCGCCAGAGAGCCGTCTTTGACACCAAGGTTCTTGGGTCGCTTTCCTGCAAACATATCGATTTCCTTTGATTACAACGGTGAGTAAAGGACCTTAGGGTTGCGGCAATTCCTGCATGGCCTGTTGGCCAGGGCCCATAATTTCCGCCCGATGCCGCGGCAGATAATCGGGGTACTGTGTCTGGATAAAGAGGATCAAGCCTTCTCGGACCCGGCACCGCAAATTCCAGAGTGTGCTTGAATCCCCCGCACTCATCAAAAAACGAATTTGCATGGATTTTTCACCGGCTTCAACAACTTGCACAGATTCTGTGACGCCGTCCCAGTCTGTCGATTCGCGCAGCAATCTTGCAAATTCCTCTCGCAGCGGGTCAACGGGTATACCGTAGTCCACCCATATCAATGCACTGCCGACAAGGTCCGCGCTATTACGTGACCAGTTCTGAAATGGATTTTCAATGAACCATTGCAGCGGAACCACCAGCCGTCGGAGATCCCATACCCTCAATACCACATACGTTGCGGTGACTTCCTCGACCCAGCACCACTCGCCCTGAACGAACAGCACGTCATCAATCCTGAACGGCTGCGTCAGCGCAATCTGCATACCGGCAAGAAGATTACTGAGCACCGGTCGTGCGGCGAAGCCCAGAATAATGCCACCAATACCGGCCGAGGCCAGCAGGCTGGTTCCAATCTGACGCACCGAGTCGAAGGTCATCAGAGCTGCTGCGGCGCCAACCATCACGATGACGACATTCAGGCCACGCACCAGGAAGCGAGTCTGAGTTTCGACCTTTCGGGCCTTTTTCCAATGGCCCTCCAGCACCGGATTCAGCTTTACGATGACCTCACCAATTGCCGACGTGCACCGGACGGCAGCCCAGGTAAGTGACAACACAAGCAAAAGCGTAACCAGCTGCTGAATTTCCGGGAGCAGCGGAAGGCCTTCCGGTCCTGCATGCAAAACACCATTGAGAGCCATCAGGCATAGAGATACCGAGATGGCTCGCGCTGAGGCGTTGAAGAAAAGCCGCGTAGCAGAGGCAGGCTCGAAGAAATGCACCACAAGGAAGACGATCACCTTGTACAGTGCGATAGCAACAACCACGGCAAGAAGCGCGTAGCCGGCGGTATCCAGCCAGGCTTGAAATCCCTGTTCCAATGACGACGGCATTTTTCCCCCTGCCCCAGATTTACAATGGACCGCAGGTCAAATTAACAGGAGTTGGTGCCCAGTGGAACACGACACCAGTGCTTCTTACCCGGCCACTTTCTCCAGAAAGCCCAGATAGGACCGCACCGTCTTATCGGGCGCTTCCACCTGGGGGTAATGCCCGATGTTATCCAGCGGATCAAGCCAGGCACAGGGAAGGTTTAGTTCCTGATAGCGCGCAATCATGTGAGCGCCGGACACCGGGTCCACCGAACCGTTGATCAGACCGATCGGCACAACGGAGTGCTGCAACGCCGACACCCAGCGCTCCCGATGCTTCTTGCGATCGCTCATGTAGGTGATGAGGCGATGGAAAATGTGCTTGCCATTATTGAACATCACCAGCGACCAGAACTGGTCCAGCTCTTCCGCGCCGGGCTTGGTTTCAGGTCCAAACACCTTGGAAAACGCCCGATCAAATTTGCTCTTGGTGGACAGTTTGTTGAAAAGCCCTCCCAGGGGACTGAGCAGTAATTTCTGAGTGAGCAGCGCCCTATGGGTCTCTGGAAACAAACCACCATTAAGCAAACAGACGGACAACCACTGACCGGCGCCGTCCCCTGAATTTTGTCTTGCCAGCAATTCCTGAGCGACGGTGTCGCCATAGTCGTGGGCAAGCACATGGAATCGATCCAGACCAAGCGCCCTTACCAGCCCTTCCACCAGATCCGCCTGCTCATGAATCGAGTACCGATGCGCCGCAGGCTTGTCTGAAAATCCGAAGCCGAGCATATCCATCGCAACCACCCGATAATGGACCCGCAATGAATCCCAGATCGGGCACCAGTCCCAGCTCGACGTCGGGAATCCATGAATCAGAAGGATCGTTTCCTGATTTGATTCGCCCTCATCGACAACAAACAGTTTGTGTCCATTGATCGTATGAAAGTGACCTCTTTCTCTCCATTGTTCTGGTGTCATCGGAAGGCTCCACCCTGACTGTGATTGTTGTTTATTGGTTGCTAATCATGCGAAAACCTGAACTTGACGTCAAGTTTGGTTATTTGTTTTAATCCGTCCATCAAGACAGGAGCACCACCATGAAACCAGCGCCAAAACAGGAACGCGCCATTCGAAAGCGTAATGCGCTCCTGGCCGCAGCCTTTCACGAATTCTCCAATCGGGGGTTCGAGGCCACGACGGCAAAGTCCATTGCGGAACAGGCGGGTGTCGCGACCGGGACCTTTTACCAATATTTCGACAACAAAGATGACGTATTGCTGGAAATCACCCGGCAGCGGTTCGGCGAACTGCACACTCACCTGCAGGTTCCGGAGCTGGCGCTTACCCAGGCCGGAAACCGGGACGACCAGGACATCGACGGAATTTTCCGACGAGCCCTGGGCTTTCTATACGACTTTCACCAGCAGGAAGCAGGACTGCACGACGTACTGGAATACCGGCGCAGAGTGGACCCTGAGCTGGCAAGCCTTATGGATAGGGGCGAGGCTGTCCTGATGGAGCGGATTCGTGAGTTCGTTGCCCGCTACGTCAGAGACAACGTTGAAACTACCGCCTTCTGCCTGTTCTCCATGGCTGAAGGCATCGTGCATCGGCACGTTTTTCAAGGGCATGAAGCCATTACCCGAGAGGATCTGATTAACACGGGTACTGAGCTCTTATCAGCCTATTTCGAACAGCAGAAGAGGCATTGAACGAGTCATGAGCAATTCAGCAGCAAGCGAAAAGACATGGGATTACCTGATCCGAGGTGCAAAGGTATTCGACGGATTGGGCGGTCTTCCGGTTCGTGAGGACATCGCGGTTGCAGACGGCAAAATCGCTGCCCGTGCACCGGACCTGGACCCTGCGAAAGCCAGCAAAGTCATTGATGCTGACGAACGCTGGGCCATGCCGGGGCTTTTTGATATCCACACCCACTACGACCTGGAACTGGAAGTGGCTCCGGGATTGCCAGAATCCGTGCGCCACGGCACGACAACCGTTGTCATTGCCAACTGCAGCCTGGGCCTCGCCTTCGGTGCTCAACGCAAGAATGGCGCGGATCCGATTGTCGACTGTTATGCCCGGGTGGAAAACATCCCCAAAAGCGTCCTGCGTGCAACGGCAGACCGGGTCGACTGGCAAAACCCGAAAGAATACATGCAGCACCTGAACTCACTGCATTTGGGGCCAAACCTCGTCACCCTGGTGCCCCATTCCATGCTGCGCATAGAAGTGATGGGTTTCGAGGCCAGTATTTCACGGGACCCAACCGACGAAGAGCTGACCCAGATGGAAGCCCTGCTGGAGAAGGCGATGGACGATGGCTATGCCGGTTTCTCCACCGACGCCCTGCCGTTCCACTATCTGGCTAACCAGCCGAACACCCGCAAGACCATTCCGACCCAGTTCGCGAAATACCCCGAGATTAAACGACTGACCAATGTCGTTCGTCGCAAAGGCGGCGTTTGGCAGGCAACCCCGCCCAAGGACAGTGCCCTCGGAACGCTCAAGACGTTCCTGCTCAGTTGTGGCCGCCTGCATGGTCGCCCGCTGAAGACAACGGTTGTGGCAGCACTGGACGTACAGAGCAATCGGAAACTCGTTCGCCTGGCGCGTTTGCTGGCTCGGGTCCTCAACAGCAAGTGGCTGAAAGGGGATTTTCACCTGCAGGCCCTGGCTGCCCCTTTCAAGGTCTGGTCTGACGGCGCGGTGACACCTCTTTCGGAGGAAATCGAGGAACTCCGCATTCTGAACGAGACAGAACTTGAAGACCGTGAAACCCGGCGAAAAATTCTGGACGATCCGGAGTACATTGCACAGTTCAAGGACATGTGGCTGCACGGCAAGCGCGGCTTCGGACTGGCACGAATCAAGCGGCTTCTTCGCCTTGAAGACTACGCGTTCAACCGGACTCTCGCCGACATGCACATCGACGTGTGCCCTCTGAAAGACTGGGAAGGTAAAACCTTTGAAGAGGTGTTCGCGCGGGTTCGCCAGGCCAAAGCCGGTCAAAAGGAGCAACTGAGCCAGAACGAGGCGGCGATCATCAACGACTTCTTTACAGCGGTAGAAGATGAGGCCGACTTTGTCCTTGCCATGCTGCGCGCTTTCGACCGCGACCTGAGCTGGTACACCATTTCCGCCAATCGCGACGAACGCATGGTCCGCAAGTTGCTGATGGATCGCCAACTGCTGCCTGGCTTCAATGACAGCGGCGCTCACCTTACCAACATGGCGTTCTATGACGGCAATCTTCGCGCCCTGAAACTGGCATCCGATGGTGGCGATGCGGACGTTGCTTACATGGTCCGCCGCCTCACGTCCGATCCCGCCAAGGTGTTCGGCGTGAAAGGAGGGACAATCGAAGTCGGTGATCAGGCAGACCTGATCCTGATCGATCCGTCCGAGTTGCGTCAGCTAGACCACAACGACACGGTGAAGCGCCAATACCGGGATGAATTTGAGCACGAACAGCTGGTCAATCGAACCGATGGTGTGGTCCCGCTGGTCATGATTGCCGGACATCCGGCCTGGGATGGCACAGACTTCGATCAGGAGTTTGGCAAAACCAGAATGGGCAAGGTACTGGATACCACGTTTTAGTGCCCTGGCAGTCGCGGGGAAGACTCATAGCGCCGATCAGGCGCTCTTCCCCCGCGACGCCTGCATGACTACCAGCGCAACCCCCAGAATCGACAGACACCCCCCAGCGATTGCGAGCGTGCCAAGGCGCTCGTCAAACAGGATAAAGGCTTCCAGCGCCGTGACTGGAGGCACCAGATAAAACAGACTGGCGACCTGCGAGGCCGCTCCACGGCGGATTAACCACATCAACAACAGTATGGCGCCAATTGACACTCCCAGCACCAGCCACGCCATGGACAGAATCAGTGGCATGGCCCACTCCACGTTGCGAGTCTCGAAAGCGAACGCGCCAACAGCAAACAGGCTAGCTGCCGCGCAGTACTGGATAAACGTTCCGGCGACCAGATCGGCTCCCGTACCCTGCCGCTTTTGATACACGGTGCCCAGAGATATACCGGCCAGGGAAAGAAAGGCCCAGATCAGCGTCCATGCCGGAAATCCGTCCTCAGATGTGCCGCCTCCCAGTTTTTCAAGTAACACCAGGCTGACGCCAACCAAACCAAGCACTAGCCCGAGCCACTGCCTGAAGGTGACCTGCTCACGCAGGACAAGAATCGCAACGGCAGAGGTGACCAGCGGCTGCAAACCCACAATGAGAGACACAATGCCCGACGGCATGCCCCCCTGAATGGCGTAGTAAACGCCCCCCAGATAGCACCCATGCACCAGCAATCCGGTGACGGCCAGGTGCCCCGCAGCTCTCCATCCCGGCCAACGTGTTTTCAAGACCCTGGCGAGAATGACCAGCAAACACAGGGTAAACAGCATGCGGATAAGCAACAGCGTGAACGGCTCTGCAAACGGCAGACCGTACTTCGCCCCGATGAAACCGGTACTCCACAACCAAACAAATAATGCAGGTACAAAAATGGAGTAAAAGCGCGACGCCGCAGGCGAATCAGACATCCGGTTGCTCCGGCGCCCCGGCGGAATAATTGCGCAGCAGAAGCTCCAGCTCATCACACACCTGCTCGGGATTTTTTCCCTCGCTTTCAATCGTCAGGTCGGCGTAGCGCTTGTAGAGGCTGTATCTTTCCTCGAAAAGATCGTCCAGTGCCTGCTCGGGGTGACGGGAAATGCCGCGGAGACTGAAATCTCCGATCCGGCGCCGAACCTCCCTAAACGGAATATCCAGGAATACAACAACCGAATTCCGTTTCAGATGCTGCATGGCAGACTCGCTGTAAACGGCACTGCCCCCGGTGGATATGACGTGGCCCTGAGCGTCAATCTGCATCAGGACGCGCTCCTCGATATGGCGTAATGCGCGGTATCCATCGGTGTCGACAATGGTTTGCAAAGTCCGACCCTCGTCCTGCTGAATGAGCAGATCGGTATCGATAAATCCCAGCCCCAGCCGCTTTGCCATCAGGACTCCGATCGTGCTTTTGCCGCTTCCAGGCATTCCTATGAGCACCACGTTGTCTGGTTTCATTCTGTTCCTCTCTGGCCAATTGGCGCTTTCGGGTACACCGGGTAACAATTTCAGACAAACATCACGGTTTGCAGCCTGCAGTAACGTCCTATAATGACGGTCATTATTCCGATGTTTTACGATGTCTCACTATGAAACGCCATCTTTCTCTGACAGCGCTGATGATGTCCCTTGTTGTGGTCCTGCCAATGCAGGCGCACTCGGGTGGCGTACAGAAAATTGTGCATCCTGATGGCACGGTCGAGTTCACCAATGTAGGCGGTTCTGAGCGCAAACGCGCTTCGACCAAAGACGAAGTCGTTTACCGGTACAAAGACGACAACGGCGTGGTCGCCTTCTCTGGCCTGCAACCCAACGGCGCTGAGTTTGATGTCATCCGCTTCCATTGCTTTGCCTGCGATCCCGACTCCAGCGTCGACTGGCGTAAAACCCCGTTGTTTCTGGAGCCTTATCGGTACGAGATCGAAGTGGCCGCTCGTGAATTCGGAGTGGACCCGGCTCTTGTGCGCGCCGTCATTCATGCGGAATCGGCATTTAACGCGGCCGCCCTGTCACCCGCTGGAGCTCAGGGGCTGATGCAGTTGATGCCTGCCACTGCTGATGAACTGGGCGTTCGCAACGCCATGGCGGCGCCCGAAAACATTCGCGGCGGTGTTCTTTACCTGTCGAAAATGCTTCAGAAATTCAATGGCGACATATCTCTTGCCACCGCTGCCTACAATGCCGGACCCGGCGCCGTGGGACGTTATGGCGGCATTCCTCCGTACGAGGAGACCAAAGCCTACGTTAAACGGGTGGGGATTCTTCATGAGCGATATGCTCAGAACTGAGTCTCTTTGGCCAGACTATCCCACCGCCAGCCACACACCCACCAGCACCATCAAACTTCCAGCAACACGATTCACGACGCGTACACCCCCACCTCTTTGCAATGCGCGCCTCAAGCCTTTTCCGCCGTGGGCGTAGATCTGCAGACAAAGGAATTCCAGCGCCAGAATGATCAGGATCAAAGCGGTAAGCTGAGGCCCCATGGGTAGCTGGTTATCTATAAACGGCGGCAACAAAGCGACAAAGAATGCCCAGCCTTTGGGGTTCGCAATGGCCGTGACAAAGCCCTGAACAGCGAGCTGGATCCGCGAAACGCCGTAGCTTGAAACGTCCGCCTCTTCCGGCATCGCCATGCGTCCTCGGGAGCGCCACATCTGGATCCCCAGCCACCCGAGATAGACGCCACCGGCAATCTTGAACACCGAAAATGCCGTCGGATACTTCAACATGAACGCCGCAACACCCACTGCCGCCGCTGTTGCAACCACGGCAACACCCACCAGCTCGCCCGCCATCATCCACAGCGCCCGCCTGACACCAATGGTTATGCCCATCGACAGCGCCAGGGTCATACACATTCCGGGCGTAATCGACACCACGAAAAACGTGGGAATGAAGGCAGATAACAATGGCCAGTTCAGCATCAGCACAATTAGAATTCCGGAAAATAATTGGATTTTCAGGGAATTAGTATGAATTCCCTAAAGAAGGGCACTACTCTTTCGCACATTGCACGGAAGCACTAACGCCAAAAACAACACCGGTTCCGTTTTCAGAAGTACTCACGAAACCAACCTATGGATAGGAGTGTTGTTGATGACTTTGAATGCCCGCCTGAACTGGCCTGCCCTACTCGTTGTTTTTGCCCTGATCACCGCCTGTACCGCGACCGTCGCCCCTGAGTGGGTTCGCATGTACAACCACAAGGCCGATATAGAGCCCGACCGCCTGTCCTGGTTCGATGATATGCAAGTCGACAGCTTCGGGAACTTGGTAATTGCCGCAACGACAATCCGGGCCAGCCTGGAATCCAGGGTACACGACCTCGCCCTGGTGAAGTATTCGCCTTCTGGCCAACGGCTCTGGGCAAAGGATGTCGATCTGTCGACACCCGCCTACACCAGTGACGACTCTCCGGTCGGGCTGGCTCTGGACAGTCAGGATAACGCTTACATCCTGGTTCAGCAGTTCCGCCGTGAGAGCGAAACGGCTTCCTCTGAAGGCTCGGTGTTGATCAGTTTTGACGCTCAAGGCAACGAGCGCTGGCGCCGGTCTCTGGGAGACGGCCAGCCCCTGACCGCTCTGGCAGTCGACAACGGCAAAGTGTATGCGTCCGGCGTCAGCACCCGGGTTTTCGATCTGAACGGCCAGTCGCTCATGACCATTTCCCATCCCGGGCACAGGGCACAATCCGTTGCGGTGAACCTCAACGGTGACATCCTGCTGGGTGGCGGCTCGGCCATCAGTCTTTATGATTCCCGCGGCAATCTGCAATGGACCCGCACCCAGGCCGACCCTGGCTCCGCCTTTGGACAGGCCATTTTTACCATGAGCGGCGATCTCGTCGCCGCCAATGCGCTTGAAGAACGTGGCGCTGCCCAGGTGATCCGCTATAACTCGCAAGGCCAGCAACTCTGGAGCCGGAATTTCTCGGCGGCTTATCAGAGCTATGGTTTGCCGGGCCAGCCAATGGTGTTTGAGGACAGCCGCGGCGATTTGCTGATGACCACTTCCAATGCCGACGGCCACCGCGTCGCCAAGCTGGATGCTGCCGGCCGCGTTGTGTGGAATACGCGATCAAGCAAAGGCATCGTGCGGGATGCAGCCCTGAGTGAAGACGAGCTGTTTGTGGTTGGCGGAGGCCAGAATGGCAAATACGACCGCAATGGCAATCGCCTCGGCGAATCAGAGGTTGGCCGCAGCGTTCAGATCACAACCGGCAGTGTCGCCATCGACGGCAATCGGCTGTACGCCGGGTACAGTGCGGAGCAGAACGGCACATTTGCACTGCATCTGTCCCAGTTCATTGATCAATAATACCGATGATTCCTGATTCATGGCGGGCTAACATACCGCCATGAAACTTTCCCGGATCCTCAGCAATCAAAACGGAGTCAGCCGCCAGCAGGGCAACGGCCTGATTGCCGCCGGCGAAGTTTATGTGGACGGCAGGATTTGTCGGGAGCCATCCCGGGATATCACCCGGTTCTCTGAGGTCGCATGCCGCGGACAGATCCTGCAACCCGGCTCCCGCGCTCACTATCTGATGCTGCACAAACCGGCGGGCGTGCTCAGTGCCACATCGGACAGCACCCACCCCACGGTGATCGATCTCATCGACAGTCAGCAGTACCCGGATCTGCATATCGCTGGCCGACTCGACCGTGCGAGCACAGGCCTCATTTTGCTCACCAACGATGGCCAATGGTCCCGGACCCTGACCGAACCCTCGTTGAAGAAACCAAAGGTGTATCAGGTCACCACCGCGTATCCCATTTCACCCGATACCTCTGACCGATTTGCCCAGGGCATCTGGTTTTCACACGAGCAGCTTTTTACCTCCCCGGCTGTTCTGGACATCAGCAGCCCCACACAGGCCAGGCTTACGATCTTTGAAGGCCGTTATCACCAGATCAAGCGGATGTTTCATTCCGTTGGCAACCGGGTGGTGGCGTTGCATCGCGAGCAAATCGGCCACATTCAACTCGATTCCGGGCTCTCCTGTGGGGACTACCGGTCGCTGACGCCGCTAGAAGTAGACAGCGCTTATTTGACCTGATGGATTTATCCTATTCTTGTATTAATCGGGATGGTTCCACGGATGGCTGAATCTATGTCTGACCCGCTCAACCCACAACTCACTGAATCGCCTCGGCCGCTGAGGCATCTGAGCGTTTATCTCTCCGGACTCGTTAAAGGCAGACTCTGGCTAAAAGTTCTGGCTGGCATGTTCCTGGGTCTGGTGGTGGGCACCTTGCTCGGCCCCTCCGTCGGCCTTGTCGCGCCCGAGCGTGGTCTGTTGATCGGCAATTGGCTGGCGTTTCCCGGCCAGTTGTTTCTCGCGGCCATCCAGATGATCGTCATCCCATTGGTTATCGCTTCCGTGATCCGCGGCCTCGCCGCCAGCGAGAACCTTGAGCAACTCCGCAAACTGGGATTCCGGGTTACCGGCTTTTTCGTCGTCACCACTGCGCTGGCAGCCAGTATTGGCTTGTGGGTTGGCTCAGTCATCAATCCGGGCGGGATGATGCGGGGGCTCACCCCGCCAGCCGGAACGACAGATACTTCAGCGACCGCCGCCATTCCCTCGGCCACGGACTTTCCCCAAGCTTTGCTGGGACTTCTGCCGGGGAATCCACTAGACGCAATGGTCGAAGGACAGATGCTTCAGGTGGTCATTTTTTCGATTATTGTCGGCGTTGCGTTAGTCAGCATGCCTGCTGAAAAGTCCCGCCCCATGCTGGAATTGCTGGACTCGCTCCAGCAGGTCTGCATGACAGTCGTGAAGTGGGCGATGAGACTGGCGCCCTACGCGGTTTTCGGGTTGATGGCACAGCTAACCACGACGATTGGTTTCAAAGCCATGCTGGGAATGGCCTCCTATGTGGCCACAGTTCTGGTCGGGCTTTTGATGCTGATGGGCGTCTACATGCTTATCCTGAAATTTCTGATTGGCGATTCGCCAAAAGCATTTTTGCGCAATACCCGTGATGTTTTGTTGCTGGCGTTCTCCACCTCCAGCTCGGCGGCGGTCATGCCACTGTCGATACGCACGGCAGAGGACAAGCTCAAGGTTCGGCCGTCCATTTCTCAGTTTGTCATTCCGCTGGGGGCCACCATCAACATGAACGGCACCGCCCTCTACCAGGCCGTTGCAACCGCATTTCTTGCCCAGGTGTACGGCGTCGATCTCACCATGGGCAGTATGGCATTGGTTGTCGCCATGGCGGTTGGCGCCTCCATCGGCTCCCCCGCAACGCCGGGCGTGGGTATCGTAATTCTTGCCATGGTCCTGCAGACTGTGGGCATCCCGCCCACTGGTATTGCGCTGATTATGGGCGTCGACCGTATCCTGGACATGTGCCGAACGGCCATTAACGTGACCGGTGACCTTCTTACTTGCCGGATTATGGAGCGCCTGGCTGGCGCGCCGGCCGAAAAGACTCAGACCGGAACCACCGGAAAACCATCTTGAGGTAAACCATGACCACCATAAAACTGGACATCGTTTCTGACATTGCCTGCCCCTGGTGCGCCATTGGCTATGCGAGGCTTGAACAGGCCATGGAGGCTCTCAAAGATGAGATGGATTTTGACGTGCAATGGCACGCGTTTGAGCTAAACCCCGATCCTTCTGCCGAGGCCGAGCCTATCCTGCCGGCCCTGGCGAAAAAATACGGACGCACCGAGCAGGAAATGAGCGAAGCGCAGGGCCAGATGATGACCATCGCCAGAGACCTCGGCCTGAATTTCGAGAAGCTTCAGGAGCGATTCACCCGCAATACGTTTGACGGTCACCGGCTGGTGAAATGGGCGGGCGAACAGGGAAAACAGACGGAGATGAAGATGGCGTGCTTCGAGGCCTACTTTGGACGCGCTGAAAACATTTCCGACGCCGACGTTCTGAAGATCTGTGCCGCAAGCATCGGACTCGATAGCGATTCGGCCGGAAGCATTCTGCAGTCAGATCAGTACGCGGAAGAAGTCCGACAGGATGAAGCGAGGTATCAGCAAGCTGGCGTATCCGCAGTACCTGCCTACATTATCAATGACACCTATCTGATCTCAGGGGCGCAGGAACCGGACACCCTGATCCAGGCGTTTCGGGAAATTGCAGCGAAATCATGAACGCTGGAGCCAGACGCGGAATGAACTTCAAGCGAACGTCTGACCCGTTCCATGAACATTGAGCCGGTCAATGAGAGCACCTGCATCGTGTATTTTGGCGATGCAATCACGGATGCAACCGCCGCAAGGGTGAAGCAGGCGACGGACTCTATCCGCCAAAATTTGCAGGATGTCATCACCGACCTCGTGCCCTCCTATACATCCATTCTGGTCTGCTACGATCTGGAACGAATCGACCGTTTCGGGATTGCATCGCGGTTGCGTCAGGCTCTGGATCAGCCCCAGGCTGGCCCTCTGGAACAAACCCAGTCGCGAACAATTGAGCTACCCGTTTACTACGGGCGGGAAGTGGCGATGGACATGGAGGAGGTTTGTGAGTTTTCCGGCCTGTCTGAGCAAGAGGTCATCGACATCCATGCCGGGCAGACCTACCGGGTATATGCCATCGGATTCAGTCCTGGATTCGCTTATCTGGGAATGACAGATCACCGTATTGCCCTTCCCAGAAAAATCACACCGCGCCTGAAAGTGCCCGCAGGCAGCGTCGGTATTGCCGGGCCTCAAACCGCCATTTATCCGAGCGCAACGCCGGGAGGCTGGCAGATCGTCGGGCGCACTCCCAGCCAGTTGATTGACTGGGACAGCGACACGCTGGCGCTTGTGCAGGTAGGCGACCAGGTCCGGTTTCGCGCCATCGACCGCGACGAGTTCCTGGCTCTGGGAGGCAGTCTGGATGGCGTTTGAAGTGCTCGAGCCTGGAATGATGACCCTGCTCCAGGATGCCGGCAGATTCGGCTACCAGCATGTGGGTGTCACCACCGGCGGCCCCATGGACGAGCACGCTTTCCTGTGGGCCAATCGCCTACTGGGCAACCCGGCGCACGCTGCGCAACTTGAGATCACCTTTGGCGGACTCGTTCTGCAAGCGCAGAGTGACTCCGTTGTTGCTCTCACGGGAGCCGACCTGGACGCGCGCATCAACGATCGCAGCATCCAGCCCTGGCAAACCCACCGCATCCGCGTAGGTGACCAGATCAGTTTCAACGCTCCCGTAGTCGGCCTGCGGGCCTATCTTGCCGTCAGCGGCGGTTTTCAGGCTCCACCCAGGCTTGGCAGCAGCGCGACGGTTGCCCGCGAACATCTGGGCGGCCTCGACGGCCATGGCTCGAAACTGACGAGGGGCGATCGTCTTGCCTCTGGCAAACCGGCGGATATCGGCAACCTGCACGTTCCTGATTCCGAGATTCCAGATTACCGGGCGCCTCTGTGCCTTGGAGTGATTCCAGGCTATCAACATAACCACTTCTCCCTAGCGGCCCGATCCCGCTTTTTTTCCAGCGAGTATGAAGTCAGTCAGAGTATCGATCGCATGGGATATCGACTGACGGGACCGGCAATCTCTTGTGATCTCGACGGCATAATTTCGGAAGGTATCGCCTTCGGCGCCATTCAGCTTCCCGCAGACGGCCAACCAATCGTTTTGATGAAGGACCGACAGACCATCGGCGGCTACCCCAAAATTGGATCGTTGAGCGCTCTCGACGCCGGCCAATTGGCCCAGAGGGCCCCGGGAGCAAAAGTGGTTTTTTACCCGATGGATGTTGCAGAGGCAGAGGCAAGACGGATGATTTTCATCCGCCGCCTCAAAGAGAAATTGCCCGATACCACAAGGTGATATCGGGCTTTGGCAGGCCTTACTCTGATGCGGCGATCAAGCTCGCGTTGCCGCCAGCAGCAGTGGTATCCACACACAGGTGGCGCTCGATTACGAACCGCTGATCCAACTGATGCTCGGTGATCAGAGGCAACAGGGCGCCGTCACGCTTCGCCAACGCCAGGCGGAATGCCTTCAATGTATCCGTGTCAGCACAACTGACGGCTGCGGTGTAGCCATTAGCAGTGGTCAGTGCCTCTGCCTGTAGATGACCATCCATACCCACAATTGGCAATCCGGCTTTCGCCGCGCGATCGGCCAGGTCACTGCCGCCCTCGGCTATCAGGACCACCTTATTGCCCTGAGCCAAGGCCATCGTCGCCTGTTCAAGCGCAGACTGCTTGTCTGGGCCCAGGCACAACACAACGCCGCGAGGATGGTTGGTCAACCGGTTGGTTTCACCGGTCGGTCCCGGCATGTCCTCGCCGTGAGCATCCAGCGGCTCTGGTACCGAATCAAAGACGGTCTTCATGGCCTCGATGCGGGCTTTGGGCGCCAATCCATTAGCTTTTTCCAGTTTGTTAATCAGGCTCTCCAGCTTCTTGGCATCGACCGCCTTACCGCCAGATGAGGCGGAGCGCTGGACGGTTTCACCCTTGATGAAGCGACGCACGTACTGCGGGCCGCCAGCTTTCGGGCCGGTGCCGGACAGACCTTCACCACCGAAGGGCTGGGACCCAACGATAGCGCCAATCTGGTTCCGGTTGACGTAGGTGTTACCCACCTTGATGCGACGAGCTATACGCTCCACCCGGCGATCTACCCGGCTGTGAACGCCGAAGGTTAAGCCGTAACCCTTGTCATTCACGGCATCGACCACCTTGTCGATATTTTTGGCTTCAAATGTTGCCACGTGAAGAACCGGCCCGAAGATTTCCTCTTCCATGTCTTCGATGCCATTTACCTTGATCACGGCCGGCGACACGAAGTTGCCTTTGTCCGGAATCGGCAGGGTCTTGGTGAGCTGGCCTTTATTCTCAAACTTCTTGCAGTGATCGACGATCTTCTTGCGGGCCGCGTCGTCAATAACCGGACCCACGTCTGTAGACAGCAACCAGGGGTCGCCGATGCCGAGCTCGTCCATTGCGCCGTAGAGCATTTCCAGCAGTCCATCCGCGATGTCTTTCTGCACATACAACATCCGCAGGGCTGAGCATCGCTGACCGGCACTCTGGAAGGAGGACGCCAGAACGTCACGTACAACCTGTTCCGGCAGCGCAGTCGAATCGACGATCATCGCATTCAAGCCGCCGGTTTCCGCGACCAGTGGCGCATCGGGTGCCATGTTTTCCGCCATCACCTTGTCAATACGCTGGGCGGTGGCGGTAGAACCCGTAAACACAACGCCAGCGATGCGGCTGTCAGAGGTGAGGCCTGCACCGACAGTGGCACCGGTACCCGGCAGCAGCTGTATGGCGTCTTTCGGAATGCCAGCCTCATGCATCAACTCCACGGCTCTCACTGCCAGCAGCGACGTCTGTTCGGCGGGTTTTGCCAGCACCACGTTGCCCGCTGCCAGGTTAGCGAGAATCTGGCCTGTGAAGATGGCCAACGGGAAGTTCCAGGGCGAAATGCAGACCATCGGGCCGCGGGCCTCACCGCTGCTTTCATAGCGAACGCCCTCGTTCGCATAGTAGTGCGCGAAATCAACGGCTTCACGAATTTCCGCGACCGCATCGGCCAGGGATTTGCCCGCCTCACGGCAGGTCAGCGCAAAGAGTTCGTAAGTGTTCTCTTCGTACAGGTCGGCTACCCGGCGGAGGCATTCTGCCCGCTCCTCGGCGGATGTTGCCGACCAGGACTTGAAACCTACCTGGGCTGCAGAGATGGCAGTATCGATGTCTGCATCCGTTGACTGCGTCACGTGGCCGACCAGATCATCAGGATCTGCCGGGTTGCGAACCACCTGCACCTCGGTGCCCGAAACCTGTCCCGCAATCAGCGGACCGCCTTTCCAATGGTGCTCCTTATACTTGCCACGGCCCTGCTCAATCGCCTCAATCGTGACCGGATCCGTCAGGTCCCAACCCTTGGAGTTACGCCGGTTCTCACCAAAGATCTTGCTGGGATGGACGATAGCCTTGCTGGAAATCTTGCCGCCCATCTCTTTGACGGTTTCGATTGGATCCTTGGCAATCTCTTCCGGCGTTATCCGCTTATCCACAATCTGGTTCACGAACGAGCTGTTCGCGCCGTTTTCCAGCAGGCGACGCACCAGATAGGCCAACAGGTCGCGATGAGCGCCCACTGGTGCATAAATGCGGCAAGGCACACCACTTTCTTTCAACACCTGATTGTGGAGGGACTCACCCATGCCGTGCAGACGCTGAAACTCATAGTTGGTTTCACCCCGGGATTTCGCCAGCTCGATAATCGCAGACACCGAATGCGCATTGTGGGTCGCAAACTGCGGGTAAATGCGATCCGTCATGTTCAACAGCTTGGTTGAGCACGACAGGAACGACACATCGCTGCAGGCCTTGCGAGTGAACACGGGGAAGTTACTTAAACCCATCACCTGGGCGCGTTTGATTTCAGCGTCCCAGTAGGCACCCTTCACAAGCCTGACCATAATCTTTCGGTCATACTTTTCCGCCAGGCCATAAAGCCAGTCCAGCGTGTAGGAGGCCCGCTTGCCGTAGGCCTGGACCACCACGCCGAAACCATCCCAGCCTGCCAGCTCCGGGTCCGACAGAATTGCTTCGATCACGTCCAGTGACAGATCAAGGCGCTCCTGCTCTTCCGCATCAATGTTGAAGCCCATGTTAGCGGCGGCGGCCTTCTTGACGAGCTCTTTGGCACGGGGCAACAACTCGTTCATCACACGTTCTTTGTTACCAAACTCGTATCGTGCGAGCAGCGCAGAAAGCTTGACGGAGATGCCGTTGTTCATCCGCACGTCGCCTTTGCAGTTCTTGGCAATACTATCGATGGCGTCAGAATAGGATTTGTAATAGCGCTTGGCGTCGTCGTCCGTCCTGGCTGCCTCACCCAGCATGTCGTAGGAGTAGGTGTAGCCCTTGGCCATGTAATCCTCGGCTTCTTCCTGGGCCTCCTCGATGTCACGACCGAGAACGAACTGACGTCCCATTTCTTTCATCGCCTGACCGGCTACGGTGCGAACCACGGGCTCGCCCAGACGCTTAACCAGTTTGCGAAGTGTGTCACCCACTGACTGTCGCTCAGAATCTTTCAACAGATTACTGGTCATCAACAGTGCAATGGTCGCGGTATTAATCAGCGGCGAGGAAGCCTTGCCTACGTGAGAACCCCAGCTGCCTGACGTGATCTTGTCTTCGATCAGGTCGTTGATGGTCATGCTGTCGGGGACTCGCAGCATAGCCTCGGCCAGACACATCAGGGCCACACCCTCCTTCGTCGTCAGGCCATATTCCGCAAGAAACTTCTCCATGATGGTGGACTTGGCGCTCTTACGAACACTGCGCACCAATTCCGCGGCGCGGGCGGAAATTGCCTTCCGCTCTGCCTGAGTCAACTGAGCACCCGCAATCAGCTCGTTGATGACGGTGTGCTCGTCGGCAAGATAATAGTCGCGAATGGCTTGGCGACTATCAAAGAGTTCGGGCGTCACTGTCTGCTGCGGTCTCATGGCATTACCCCTATCGTTTTATGTCTTGTCGCTGTTTTCCTCATTTTATCGAGAACGGCAAAGACATATTTACCGTAAATTTTGAATCTGCAGATCAACTTGACTGAATTTTAGCGAGATTTTTTAAAAATCCCCCGAGGAGAATGGGCATTGCAGGAAAATCGACTTATAATGGACAATTGCATGCTGCTCTATCGCCCTACACACGCCTCCCCAACTTAAAAGCGTAGTAGTCCTCTCGGATTCCTGCAGATGCGACGGCAAATTTTAAGGTGAATGTAATAGTGCGTACGCAACAAATTTTGAAAGGATCAGAACACCAGCAGACGACCGGAGGCCCGCATGGCTGAACTTGATCGTATTGACCGGGCCATCATCCGGGAACTTCAGAAAAACGCCAGAGTGACCATTACAGATCTTGCCTCCAGAGTCGGGCTGTCGAAAACTCCCTGTCAGGTGCGCATGCGGCGTTTGGAAGAGAACGGTTATGTCACCGGATACACGGCACTCATTGATCAAACCAAACTGGGACAAAGCCACGTCGCGTTTACCGAAATCAAGCTGAGCAACACCAGTAGCCAATCCCTCGCCGCGTTCAATGAAGCGGTTAATCAGCTTTCCTCGGTGGAGCAATGCCACATGATTGCCGGCAACTTCGATTATCTGCTCAAGGTCCGCACCCGCAATATGGCCGAATACCGTCACATTCTGGGGGAACAGATCTCTTCACTGCCCTACGTTCAGCAGACCAGCACCTATGTGGTCATGGAAAATGTGAAGGACGTGGGGCTCTGAAAAGAACCGATAGTTGTTGCCCTGGGCAGGTTCAGGCTTTCGGTGTGTTCACGACGGAATAGGTCAGTCCCAGCTCCTGCCGATACAACGAGTTGCCGATGCCAAGCACAATGTTATCCACCGAAAAATCGTCTGGAATTGAAGACTTGGTGTCAGCTTGCCTTTCAAGCTCCATAACCACCCTGAGCAGATCCAGCAGCCGGACGACCAGGTCAACAACGCCGAAGTTCTCGGGAGGATTGACGATTGCCCGCCTGACGAAGTCCCTTGCCTCTTGCAGGATCCCAAGGGTGTGCCCCTCGAACGACTCGAATGATATCCGCTCGATAGACTCCATGCGCTGCTGACGTTCGAGCCGAAGCGCTTCCATGCAGAGGTCCCGAGAATGTTCGAGCGATGGGTCCTGCCGTAACATTCCTGCCAGACGCAAATCCACGGTGCCTTCACTGCACTGATCCTGATATTCGCTTTCCACAATCTCCCGGGCATGCGGAAGGAACTTCTGGATCGCTTGTTTCCGACTCTCAATCAGATCCTCAACGGACGCGGCGTTGACCATGGCCGTCATCACCTGCACGCAATAAATAAGATGCTCCCAGATGGCAGCTTCGATGTTTGATGGATCTTCAGGCAGAACCCGCCGGATGGAGACAAATTCGAAGTAGAGAGTCGTCACCTCCCGTTCGGTAAACGGGGAGGTTTTGATGATGTGAGGCAAGCCCAGCGTTTCAATGTCCCGCAGCAGATACGGAATCACCATCAGGATGTAATGCCGGGCCCCGGTGGTTAATGACGAACCTTGCGCCAAAATCTTCTCCTGCCTTTCGGGGAACACCCTTCCTTTTTTGAGTGTAGTACGGAATGAAGTAAGGGCGAATCAGATGTTGCCCGAACGGGGGGTTCAGCCCTGCCCGTCGAGCCGCCGACTTACCCAGGCATGGTACAAACGCGCGAGGACAGGACGAATGCCTGGCAAGCCAATCAGCCAGGCGACTGGCTTGAGCAGCGTTACCCGGGACATCAGCAGGATGTAGGCATCCATTTCCCGATGAATAATGCCCTGATCATCCTTTACATGCAGCTCCCGCAGCGCTTTATCCGGGTCGATGCCGGCCTCGCGCAGAGCGTTATCACGCCCGGTGATGTCCAGCCATTCCACGGCGGATCCGCGCTCGCCGGCAAGCTTTTCATACCAACGTCGATCCTTTATGCAGGCTGGACAGGAGCCGTCATAAAAAACCGTTACCTTGCTATCCGGCATACTTCACATCCTCCAGAAGTCGATGGATTTGCAGCCCGCAGTTGGAGGCGGCGCAGGCATTTCCCGCGCCCCGAAGTAAGCTTTTGATGCCGTTACCAGACGACGAGCGTTACTCAGCCGTTGTCGGGTCAATCTCCGTGCGCACCTGGGAGACCTTATTGATCGGAAAGCCTCCCATTTCGGCGTGCTGCTTCACCATATCTGCATCGGGTGCGATGTAAACACAGTACACCTTGTCGTCAGTGACATAACTGTTCATCCACTGGATTTTGGGACCGAGCTCATCCAGCACACCACAGGATTTCTGGGAAATGTCATGCAGTTCGGCGCCCGACAGTTTGCCCGCGCCCGGCAGCTCTCTTTCGATGAGGAATTTCGGCATTGCTTTACCCTCCGCCCTTAGCTGCGGCCAGGCGCAGCGCGGGTCCGTCATTCCTCGCAGCCTCTGTTATCAGTCTAGTCCCGTGCTCAGGTAACCGGCAACCTCAGGCGCGGCTGAGAAACTTCCGCTCATCAACGTTCACTTTGATTCGGTCGCCGGTCGAGATGTGCTCCGGGACCTGAACAACCAGGCCGGTGGAGAGCGTGGCCGGCTTTGTCCTGGCCGTTGCCGATCCGCCTTTGATGGAGGGGTCCGTTTCCGTAATTTCAAGTTCTACGGTCGGCGGCAGGGCCAGGGAAACCGGTGAATCGCTGACCAGAATTACCATCAAACCTTGAGTGTCTTCGGTAATGAACAGCAGCTCCTCGGCAATCGCCTCTTTGTTGAGGCTGTACTGCGTGTAGTCCTCAGAATCCATGAACACATATTCTTCGCCATCGGAATACGAGAACGTGGCAGGTCGTCGGACCAGGTCCGCCAGATTCAGCATGTCTGAATCCTTGAAGGTCTGATCCGTTTTGTTTCCGGTGACCACATCGTAAAGACGCATCCTGTAGAGGCTGCCGCCGGCGCGCCCCTGGGGTACCGAACGCTCGATGTCCTTCACAAAATAGACACCGCCGTCGTATTCAACTGCTGAGTTTTTCTTGATTTCACTGGCTCTTGGCATTGATCAATTCCGCAATGAGTTGTTCACAGACTTGAGTCTCTCATCAACCGCTGAGAAACTTAAGTGCACATTTGAAAAAGGACTTTCTGATTCATGAGGCGTTTGAACCTCTCCAGCC
>CAZWEP010000019.1:0-27811 GCA_964632565.1 uncultured Marinobacter sp.
GTGGGTCCGCCGCCGCTCTGGCGGACATCGTCGATGGCGGTCGGCCTGAGGTGGAATTCAGTTTCTCGGGCCTCTAACGAAAGAAGGCGACCCGCTGGCCGCCTTCTCTCAAGTGCTGTGATTCCTTCCTAGGCAGCCATCAACCCTGTATCTGATCCCGGATCAACTTTTTGTTGATCTTGCCCACACTGGTTTTGGGAATGTCGTCTACGAAATCGATCTGGCCCGGAATGGCCCATTTGTTAATTTCACCGGAGTCGACGAACTGTTGCAGGTGTGACTGGAGGTCTTCCAGGCTTGCCTGCTCGCCCGGAGCAAGAGTCACCAGTGCGTAGGGACGTTCCCCCCACTTCTCGTCGGGAACACCGACGACAGCCGCACCAGAGACCGCAGGGTGCTGACTGATCAGGTTCTCCAGGTCCAGAGAGGACAACCACTCACCTCCGGTTTTGATCACGTCCTTGATACGATCCTTGATGATCAGAGTATTGTTCGGCTCCATGGACGCGACATCGCCGGTGTGCAGCCAGCCGCCTTGCCATAATTCCTTACCCTTCTCGGGCTCTTTGAAATAGCTCTGGGTCAGCCAGGGCGCGCGTGCGACGACTTCGCCTTTGGCTTCACCGTCATGGGCCACTGGATGACCGTCCGGGTCGACAATGTCCAACTGGACCATGGGAACGGCAACGCCGGTCTTCACACGGATGCCGGTTTGTTGCTCCAATGGCAGCTCGAGATCTTCCGGTTTCAGGTGTGTTGCCGAAAGAAGCGGGCAGGTCTCGGACATGCCGTAACCCGTGTACATGCGAATGCCCAGCTTGGCTCCGGCGTCGCACAAACCCCGGGTCAGGGCACTGCCTCCAATCAACACGTGCCAGCTGCTGAGATCCGCCGTTTTGATGGATTCGGTCGCCATCATCATCTGCATCACCGTCGGCACGCAGTGAGAGAAGCTGACCTTGTGTTCCTTGAGCAGATCGACCAGCAGTTCGGGCTCGTAGCGGCCCGGGTAGACCTGTTTGATGCCCAGCATGGTGGCGGCGTAGGGGACACCCCAGGCATGAACGTGAAACATGGGTGTCACCGGCATATACACAGATGATGAACGCAGCATGGGCATTTCATCGAACGCTGATAGCGAGCCTGCCATGGCGAGCGTATGCAACACCAATTGACGATGGCTGAAGAAAACCCCTTTGGGATTACCCGTAGTGCCGGTCGTGTAGAAGGTGGTCGCTATGCTGTTCTCATCAAAATCCGGAAAATCAAAGTGGCTGGCGGCCCCGGCGAGTAACGCCTCGTATTCACCGTTTGTTGTCAAAGACGTTGTCTTTGCCTCCGACTCATCCGTCAACTGGATGTAGGATTTAACGGTTTTGATGTCACCTTCGACGCTCTCCAGTATCGGCAGAAAGTCATCGTGGACGAGCACCAGGTCGTCTTCCGCGTGATTCATGGTGTAGACGATTTGGTCCGGCGACAGACGCACGTTGATGGTGTGAAGCACGGCGCCGATCATGGGAATGGCAAAGAAGCATTCCAGATAGCGGGGTGTGTCCCAGTCCATGACCGCGACGGTGTCCCCGGGTCCAATCCCCGCATCCGTCAGGGCGTTGGCGAGACGATGAATGCGCTCGACCAGATCGGTGTAGGTGTATTTGCTTTTGTTCGCGTAGACAATTTCCTGATCAGGCGAGTACCTGGGGCCTGAGAGCAGCAATTGCTTGATCAGCAGTGGATACTGATAGGCATTGTCTGCGGGTTGAAGAATACGGGTGTTCGCCATGACTGTCCCTCTTCTCGATTGTTGGTTTTATTGGAGAGCAGGGGTCAATCTGACACAGATTCAGTGGCACTGAAACCGCTGTGGATTAAAAAATGGAGAGGCAGGGAAAGAAGCGCAGGCGTCTTTCAAAAATGGCCCGAAAGGCGAAGGAGTGGCGCTGTCTGATCAACGCCACTCGTTCATTGTTCAATCAGTGGTAGGTGCAGAGATATGCCGTATCCACGTCGGTTTTGGCCTTGAAGCTGGCCTGTGCGGCAATTTCAAAGGCTTCGCCGGCGCCGAAAGTCATCCAGTTGTCCATGCCTGGAAGTAGCACCGTCAGAACGCCACTCAATACGGTCATGGTTTCGCGCTTGGAGGTTCCGAATTCGTACTCTCCGGGGCTGATAACACCCACTGTTGCCGGGAGAGTCGCGGACTGGAAGGAAATCGACTTGGCTTTGCCGTCAAAGTACTCGTTTACTTTTAGCATGGGTCAGGCTCCTGAAAATCGGACGCCTACTATACTGGAATTAGATGGACTTCCAATGACAATTTCACTGGTCCCACGGGTTGCCGCGGGTCTTTTCACTGCGCTCGACGCCCATATGCATGGCGGCTTTCGCGAGGATGTTCGCGCTGACCGGTGCGGTGATGAACAGAAAGACCGTGATCAGCACTTCAGAGATGCCGATTCCCTCTCCCCGGACGCTGAAGAACACCACTGACGCAAGCACAATAGAGCCGACGCCGACCGTTGTCGCCTTGGTAGGGCCGTGTAAGCGCGAGTAGAAATCCGGCAGCCTGAGTAACCCCAGGGCGCCGACGAGTGTGAAGAAGCCACCCATCAGTAGCATTGCCGCGACGAGGTATTCTACAAATTCGGTCATAGTAAAAACTCTCCCGACTGAGGGTTGCGGCTCATTCGATGACGCTGCCGCGCTTGAGGTACTTGGCCAATGCAACCGTGCCCACGAAACCCATGACTGCAATCAGCAGTGCTGCTTCGAGGTAAAGGCGGGTGCCCAGGGTCAGCCCCAGCAGAACAATGAGGGCAATGGCGTTGATATACAGCGTGTCCAGGGCCAACACACGGTCCGGAGCATCCGGTCCTTTAATCAGCCGTATGGCATTCAGAATGGCCGCCAGAACGACCATGGCAATAGTTATATTGAGAGCTGCGGTGATCATTGAAACATCTCCTTGAGGCGCCGCTCGTACCGGGTTCTGATTTCTTCAATCACCTCTTCATCGCTGCCGGCATCCAGGGCATGGATCAGCAACAGCTTGCGGTCGTCGCTGACATCGGCGCTTACGGTACCTGGTGTCAGTGAGATGGTGCTGGCAAGAATAGTGATCGCCAGAGGATGTTCGAGTTCCAGAGGGTAGGACACGAAGGCCGAACGGGGTTCGCGGCCGCTAAGTATAAGCTTGGCCACTCCAACACTAGCAACGAAGATGTCTTTTACCACGATCAAAAAATACCCGGGCAGTTTCCAGGCTCGCACGAAAGCTGGCCTCTCCGGCCAGAATCCACTGGTAATGTGGGGAATCGCCCAGGCCAAGATGAGCCCCATGACCGCGCTCGCGCCGGACACACCATTACTGAGAAATTGCCAGACGACGAAAAGCATCAGGCTGAGGAAGGGTTGAGGGAAGGTCAGTCGGTCCAGCATTACTTTGCCTCCTCGACCATGGGTGTGTTCAGCACTTCGGTGTAGGCGCTGACATCATGAAGCTGCGCAGCAGTGGCGTCGACATAGGTGCTGATGGGGCCAGCCATGACGACAATCAAAACGCTGAAGCCAATCAACGCGCTGGCGGAAACCGTGATGCTTGGCGTGAGTTTGCGGGGTTCTGAAAGATGCCCCTCGACGGTTCGCCAGAACACGATACTGCCAGCGCGGCTATACGCAATCAGCATAAAGAAACTGCCGATAATCAGAACGGACCAGAGCCAGATACGTTCTACACCGCTGCCTGCAGAGTCCAGGATCAGCAGTTTTGCGAAAAAGCCACTCAGTGGTGGCATGCCCACGGCGGCCACTGCACCGACAAGGTACAGGGTGCTTAGGAACGTACGGTTGCGGACCTTGGGCGCGGTTACAATTTGATCTTCTGCACTGCCGCGCTGGCCTGCAACAAGATCAGCCAGCAAAAACAGTCCGCCGACCACCCAGGTCGTGTTCAGGAGATAGAACAGTGAGGCCGAGGTGCCTTTTTCTGAGCCCAGAGACACCGCCGCCAGAAGCGTGCCGACAGAGACGATGACCTGCCAGGCGAACAGCTTGCGGAAATTGGACGCTCCAAGGGCGCCGACCACGCCCATGATCAGGGTGATCAGTGCGAGCGGGAACAGCCAGTCCATGCCAAGACCCGCCAGGGCGCCCGCCTGGTCACCAAAGATCAGCGTGTACACGCGAATGATGGCGTATACACCCACCTTGGTCATGATCGCAAACAGAGCGGCCACTGGAGCGGTGGCATTGGCGTAGGCGCCAGGCAGCCAGAAGCACAGTGGCAGGATCGCGGCTTTCAGACCAAACACCACCAGCAGCATCATGCCACCAGCCTTTACCAGCGGCAGATTTTCTACGCTGATCTGTGGCACTTTCACCGCCAGATCCGCCATGTTGAGGGTGCCAGTGACGCTGTAAATCATGCCAACGCTGATCAGGAACACCGCAGACCCGACCAGGTTCAGAACCACATAGTGCAGGCTTGGGACCGTTCGACGGGTGCCTTTGCCGTGCATGATCAGACCGTAAGAGGCGATCAGAAGCACTTCGAACGCCACAAACAGGTTAAACAGATCGCCGGTCAGGAAGGCGATATTCAGGCCCAGCAACTGAAACAGAAACAGCGCGTGGAATTGACGGTTGTCTTCATCGGCACCGCCAATGGAGTAGAAGTGACAAAAAATGCCGAGGCTCGCGGTCAGCACCAGCATCAAGGCCGACAGCCTGTCCAGCACCAGAACAATGCCAAATGGCGGTTGCCAGTTGCCGAATGCATAGAGGCGATAGGTGCCATCGTCAGCCAGTGCCAGCAATACAACAGCGGCGGCCAGGGTGAGCATGGTCGTGGCAATTGCCAACGTGCGCCTGAGCGAGAGGGGGGCATAGCCCATAAAAGCCTGCAAAATGCCGCCCAGTAACGGAATCAGAATGGGTGCGGTCAGCCAATGGTTCATTTACTGACGTCCTCCTGGGTTTCTGTTTCCGGGGTCTGAGGCGAGTGGGCTCCGTCCACATGATCATCTTCGTGATCCGCAAGACTCCTCAGGGCAAGCACGACCACGAATGCAGTCATGGCAAAGCCAATGACGATGGCTGTCAGAACCAGCGCCTGAGGTAAGGGATCCGAGTATTGTTCGGTGCTGCCGAGAATGGGCTGCCCGCCGGTGGCGAGTCGACCCGAGGAAAACAGGAACAGATTGACGCCATAGGAAAGCAGAGTCAGGCCCACGACTACCGGAAAGGTTCTCGCCCGGAGCAGTAGATAAACGCCTGACGCGGTCAGAGCTCCAATCACGACTGCGAAAACAAGCTCCATCAGTGATTCTCCTGTTGAGCATGAGTTCCGGAGGGCTGAGCGACCTCCGGATCCACAATATGCGTTTCATGGGATTTGGGAGCGTGGGAGCGCATCTTTATGGCGGAATGCGGTGTCAGCCGACCAATACTCACCATGGCCAGTAGCGTTGCGCCAATGACGGCAAGATAGACCCCAAGATCGAAAATCAGCGCCGAAGCCACCTCGAACTTTCCGACCACCGGCCAATAAAGGTAGTCAAACGTTGACGTCAGGAATGGATAGCTGAACGCGAAGCTGCCGGCGCCAGCAATCACAGCGAACAACAGACCCAGGCCGATCACATTGTGATACTTGATAGAGATCCGTTCCTGGGTCCAGGTCATACCGCTGGCAATGTATTGCAGGATAAGAGCAATCGCCGTGATCAGGCCGGCGATGAAGCCGCCGCCGGGCATGTTGTGGCCCCTCAGGAAGATGAACACCGACACCATCAGGGCCAGTGGCAGCATTGGTCGGGCAATTTGCTGGAGCATGAGCGGGTGTGCGTCCCGCGACCAGGTGTTGCCGAGGCCATCGCCCGGTGGCGGTGTCAAAGCCGTGTTCCGCAACATCGCATAAATGCCAAGTGCCGCTATGCCAAGCACGGTAATTTCACCCAGAGTATCGAAGCCCCGGAAATCCACCAGAATCACGTTGACGACGTTGGTCCCGCCACCACCGGTTTTACTGTTCTCAAGGAAGAAGTCCGATATGGAGCTGAACGGCTGGGTCAGCATGGCCAGGGTCACCAGCGTCATGCCAACCCCTGCGGCGCCGGCAATCAAAATGTCCCGGAAGCGGCGTCCTGCTGACGACTCGATGGGTGTCCAGGAGGGCATGTAATACAGCGCCAGCATGAGCAGGACAATGGTGACCACTTCAACAGACAACTGGGTCATTGCCAGATCCGGCGCAGAGAACCGGGCAAAGCCCAGGGAGACCGCGAGGCCGACCACGCTCAGCAGAATCAGCGCGTAGAAGCGGTTGCGATGCATGGCAGCTGTTGCAAAGGCGCACACAACCAGCAGGGCAGCACCCAGAAGCGTGGGATAGTCTATCGGGGACAGGCCGTTTTCGCCGATGTGAATGCCGAGGTCTGCCATTGGCAGGAACGCCACAGCCACCACACTGACCACAAGCAGCATCGCGTAACGCTGGAGCGAGCCATTTTCAATCTTTTTGGTCAGAGCAGCTGCGATGTCCGATGTCCGGTGAACCACGGCCTCGAAGACGGCCTTCTCATCAATCTCCTTGAAACGCTCGTGAAATGCGAAGAAGCGCTTTCTCTGGCTGTACATCACCAGGCCGCCGATGAAGGCAATGAAGCTCATCAGCAGCGGCAGGTTCAGACCATGGGAAATCGTCAGGTGGTATTCCGGTACCTGGCCACCGAGCGTTGCCGATGCGGCAGAGTAGAGAATCGGCCCCACGGAGAAAGCCGGGAACACGCCAACCATGATGCAGGCAAACACGAGAATTTCCACCGGAATCTTCATGTAGCGAGGTGGCTCGTGCGGCGGAAAGATGGGCAGATTCTTGGGCTGTCCATTGAAGAACACGTCGTGAATGAAACGCGCGGAGTAGGCCACTGCGAAGATACCTGCGAGCGTCGCAACCAGGGGAGGCAGGTATGCCCAGAGACCGGGAAGATTGAGCTCGAGCGCCTCGGCAAAGAACATTTCCTTACTCAGGAAGCCATTGAGCAGCGGTATGCCCGCCATTGACGCTGCTGCAACCATTGCCAGAGTGGCGGTATGGGGCATATAACGCCAGAGCCCGTTGATCTGGCGCATATCGCGGGTGCCGGTCTCGTGGTCGATAATGCCGGCGGCCATGAACAACGAGGCCTTGAAGGTTGCGTGGTTAATAACGTGGAACACTGCGGCGACGGCAGCCAACTTGGTGCCCATGCCGAACAGCAGTGTAATAAGACCCAGGTGGCTTACCGTTGAGTGCGCCAACAAGCCTTTAAGGTCGTGCTTGAACATGGCGACGTAGGCGCCAATGAGCAGCGTGGCCATGCCCGTAAAGCTGACCATATAGAACCATTGCTCGGTGCCGGCCAGCGCCGGATAAAGCCGCGCAAGAAGAAAGATGCCGGCCTTTACCATGGTGGCGGAATGCAGGTACGCGGAAACGGGGGTGGGCGCCTGCATCGCGTGGGGCAGCCAGAAGTGGAATGGGAACTGGGCAGATTTGGTGAAAGCGCCCAGCAGTACCAGGGTCAGAACAACAGGGTACATGCTGTGATTCTTGATCAGCTCGCCGGCGGCCAGCACATCGCTCAGTTCATAGCTGCCGACAATTTCGCCAATCAGCAGAATGCCGGCCAGAAGCGCGAGTCCACCGCCACCGGTGACAGCCAGCGACATGCGGGCACCGCGCCGGGCGTCTTTCTTATGGCTCCAGAAACTGATCAGCAGGAACGACGTTAGGCTCGTCAGTTCCCAGAAAATGAGCATCAGAAGCAGGTTGTCCGATAGGACAATGCCCAGCATGGAACCTTTAAAGCAGAGCAGTAGGGCATAGAACTTGCCCACATTCTCGTTAGGCTTCAGATAATACCGGGCGTAGAGAATGATCAGCACGCCAATGATCAGAATGAGCAGTGCGAACAGCAGCGACAAACCGTCAAGACGAAATCCGAACGACAGCCCAAGCGCTGGCATCCAGGAATAGGAGTTGATGACAATGCCGCCTTCTGCCAGCGTCGCCCAGTGGGGATAGAGTGCCGCAAGCCCGATGATTGCCGGGACTGAAGAGGCGATTGCAATTGCTGTTCGTCCCCCTTGAGCGAACAGAGGCGCTGCAAAGGCACCCAGGAATGGCAGTAAAACAACCAGCGGTAGCGACATCGCAACCTCATTGTCAGTTATTGTTCAGCGTAAGCGCTCAGGCATTGGTCACCTGATACGGGCCCCGCGATCACGATAGAAATGAGCGATTTAGGCGCATCGAGCCGATGATACGTGGCCGTCCGGTCAGGTCAAGAGAGCCCCAATCGGGCTGCGGGTCAAGCGCAACAGCTCAAAGATCCTTTCTGTCCAGGAACGGTTTGTCTGGCTCACCGGAATTACGCGCAATCGCAATGCGCTGATTCGCACGCCCGATGATTTTTTTCTGCAAGCGCGTTTCCCAATCCAGCGCTACCTTGTCTGTCGCCGACCACGTGCGGTTCAGTAATAACTTGGTTGCTGCAACTGCGTCCGGTGATCGACTGGCCAGTTCATGAGCAAATTCCCTCGCTTCCGCCATCGGGTCCTTGCACACCCGGCTTACCAGACCCATCGACAGCGCCTCATTGCCATCGAAACGGCGAGCGGTCATGGCAAGTTCCTTCGCCAGGTCAATGGGGATAAGCTCTCGCAAAGTGACACCCAGGCTCATGTCCGGAATCAGTCCCCACTTGCTCTCCATGATCGAAAACTCGCAGTCGGCGGTCGAGAAACGGAAATCGGCGCCCAGTGCGATCTGAAAACCGCCACCAAAACAGTAGCCATGCGTGACCGCGATCACCGGCGCAGGGACATCGCGCCAGAGGTAGCCAACGTCCTGGGCAAGGTTGCTGATTGTACGCCCGGGTTTCACCAGCAGCTTCACGAAGTTGATGGGGTTCTTCGAAACGGTTTTTACGTCCAGCCCTGAACAGAAGGCATCGCCCGCTCCGTTCAGAATGATGGCGCGCACGCTGCGATCTTTTTTCAGAGATTTCGCAGCCTTGGTGATGGCGTGAAACATCGGCATGTCGAGCCCGTTGTATTTCTCGGGCCGGTTCAGCGTCACGATCGCGATGCCGTCTTCCTTATGAATCTGTACTCGTTCGAACTCGCTAGCGCTCATGAGGTCGGTTCCAGGTCATACATGTGTCGAGAGGCGCTATGCTACCATGTTGCACCCTGATGAGAATGCCCGTGCGATTCCCCGTCGCCCGATAATGAAAAGAGAGCAGACCATGACGCAAAGCTATCCAAATCTTCTGAAACCCCTGGATCTCGGCTTCACCGAGCTTAAAAACCGCGTTTTGATGGGTTCCATGCATACTGGACTTGAGGACCGGTTCTGGAATATTCACAAGCTGGCCAGATACTTCGCTGAGCGGGCAGAAGGTGGGGTTGGCCTGATGGTGACGGGTGGTTTTTCACCGAACATGGTAGGGCAGTTGTCGCCGTTTGCCTCGACCATGAACAATCGGGGTACAGCGCTGCTTCATCGCCATGTCACCGGCGCCGTTCACGAGGCCGATGGTAAGATTTGCCTGCAGTTGCTTCACGCTGGACGATACAGCTACCACCCTTTCAGCGTGTCTGCCTCAGCCACCAAAGCACCAATCACACCCTTTAAAGCAAAGGCGCTGTCGACCAAAGCGGTCGATAAACAGATCGACGACTTCGTCAGTGCGGCGAAACTCGCAAAGATGGCCAATTACGACGGCGTCGAGGTAATGGGGTCCGAGGGCTACTTTATCAACCAGTTCCTGTGCGAGCGCACCAACAAGCGCAAGGATAAATGGGGCGGTCCGTTTGAAAACCGCATGCAGCTCCCGGTTGAGATTGTTCGCCGCATGCGCGAGGCTGTGGGTCCGGAATTCATCATCATTTACCGATTGTCGATGCTGGACCTGGTTGAGGGTGGTCAGACCTGGGACGAGGTGGTCAAGCTGGGCAAGGCGATTGAGCAGGCCGGAGCCACCATCATCAATACCGGCATCGGCTGGCACGAGGCGCGGGTGCCGACCATTGTGACCTCCGTTCCTCGGGGCGGTTTTGCAGACGTCACAGCCAAGTTCTACAACGAAGTCGACATTCCGGTTTGCACCACCAACCGCATCAACACGCCAGAGAAGGGGGAAGAAATTCTGGCGTCTGGAAAAGCTGACATGGTTTCCATGGCGCGTCCGTTACTGGCGGACTCCGAGTTTGTACGCAAGGCGCAGGAAAACCGCAGTGATGAGATCAATACCTGCATTGCTTGTAACCAGGCGTGTCTGGACCACGTTTTTCAGCTAAAACGAGCGTCCTGTCTGGTCAACCCCCGTGCCTGTCATGAGACTGAGCTGGTTCTGACTGTGGCTCCTGTCAGTCGTCGGGTGGCGGTGGTTGGCGCGGGTCCTGCGGGTCTTGCAGCCGCAACGACGGCGGCCAAGCGGGGTCATCGGGTCACCCTGTTCGAGGCAGACGACAAGATTGGTGGGCAGTTCAACTATGCAAAACGAATCCCGGGAAAAGAAGAGTTTTACGAGACCCTCCGTTATTACCAGCGCCAGATTGAATTGCTGGACATTGACCTACAGCTAAACACCCGGGTTGACGCAGCCACTCTGAAACAGCAGGGCTTTGATGATGTGGTTATTGCAACCGGCGTGAAGCCGCGCACCCCTCCTATTCAGGGTATCGATCATCCAAAGGTGCTGGGCTATCTCGATGTGCTGCGTGAGAACAAAGCCGTCGGCCAGTCCGTGGCCGTCATCGGCGCAGGCGGCATCGGTTTCGACGTCAGTGAGTTCCTTACCCACGATTTCAGTCATCACCCGGAAGGGCAGCAAGCGGATTTCGAGGAGTGGAAAGCGGAGTGGGGTGTTGCCGCCGATTTCGACGGGCCGGGTGGTCTGGCGGAACGTCAACCAACCTCCACGCCACGAAAGATCTACCTGATGCAGCGCAAGACCAGCAAAGTCGGCGGCGGACTGGGCAAAACCTCCGGCTGGGTGCATCGGAACAGCCTCAAGCACCGCGATGTAGAAATGCTTGGCGGCTGCCGGTACGACAAAATCGACGATCAAGGGCTCCACATCACGGTGTCCGATAAAGATGGTAAAGAGATCGAATCAAAAGTTCTGGCGGTCGACAACGTGGTTATCTGCGCCGGACAGGAGCCATTCCGGGAGCTGTATGATGATTTGGTCAGTCAGGGGGTCCAGACCCACCTGATTGGGGGCGCGGATGTAGCAGAAGAGCTGGATGCAAAGCGTGCAATTCGTCAGGGTACCGAAGTCGCGGCAACGCTTTGACGCTAATTGCTGCCAAAATTGGTCACATTTTGATCAATTTTGGCGGTGTCCGTACTGTAAACAGTCGGATCGAATTCCGGTGTCGGTCCCTCAACGCGCTGACTTCAGTGCGTTTGAAATGGCTTCAGCTTCTGCCGTGAGCACCTGACAACGCAGGCTGTTCCCCTGCTGCAGGGCGCGGGCGATCTGCTGCTGCTTCATGTCGTAGAGCCGGATCAGGATGTCAGTCTGACTTTGCTGCATTGGCGTGTTCATGGTTTTGTCTCCCATCGTACACCTGTCCTTTAAGACTACGTGTGTCAGAAAGTTTGACGGTTTGTGGCAAAAAACCGTTCCATCTCTTCAACTGATGCATAACCCGGGCCAGCACCACGTCGATTGCGTCTCAGATCCCGAATCTGGATCGGTATGCACCGGGCGCCAGGCCTGTGTGTTTGCGAAACAGTCGGCTGAACGAACTCACATCCTCGTAGCCAACTCCCCGAGTTACCTCGTCAACCGATAGCCGGGTTTGTTCCAACTGCTGCCGCGCAGATTCGATTCGTGTCATCTGGAGGTACGCAGTGGGGGTGTCGCCGGTTGCGGCTTTGAATCGACGGATTAGAGAGCGCTCTGTCAAACCGCTTAAAGCGGCAAGACGTTGCAGTGTGATTGCCTGGTTGAAGTGTTGATCGATCCATTCCTGCAGCGCCAGGACAGACTCATCGCCGTGGTAGCGTCTGGCCTGCAATGCGGAGTAGGGCGCCTGACTGGTGCGTCCGGCATCAATGACAAAGGCTTTCGCCAGTTCGCGGGCCGTTTGTGTCCCTGCGTACCGTTCTACAAGATAGATTCCAAGGTCCCACCAGGCCATGCCTCCTCCCGCGCATGCCACGTGACCGTCCACAGTAATCAACTGTTCCGGATGCAGGTTCACATCGGGATAACGCAGTTGGAACTGATGGCTGTATCCCCAATGGGTCGTTGCCCGACGACCGTTCAGCAGGCCGGCCTCAGCCAGCATAAAGGCGCCGGTGCAGTTGCTGGCGATTCGGACCTGTCCAGAGTCTGAGGGTCGGGAGCTTTCCAGCCAATCGATCAACCCCCTGTTTTCACTGAGAACCGCCGGGATCGGACCGCCAATGGTCGGGATCATAATCAGCCCAGGATCCGCGTTTTCGGCGTCGAGTGCTTCGATTGATGCGTGAGGTGTCAGGTTAATGCCATTGATACACCGAATAGGACGACCTGTGAGGGTGACCAGTTGGGTGGTGAAACGGGGTTCCGGCGATTCGTTGTTAATTCTGGCCCAGGTGACACCGGCCAGCCGGAAGAGATCAATGATGCCGGTGATTGCGCTGGCGAGGGCGCCGTCGAACCCAACGATGGTGACCGTGTGCATAAACCACCAGGAACAAAATGTGTCAGTTTTGACCAATAATATGTCAAATACGCCGGTTTCACCAACTGCGGAGCTGTGAGAGGCTTACGCTATTCAAAACAAGAGAGAGCCGATATGACCGACACTCTGATTGACCGCCGTGATCTGGCGTTCCAGCTATACGATGTGTTTGATACTGAGAGCCTGACAGAACGGGAGCGCTTCAGTGAGCACAGCCGGGAAACGTTCGATGCAGTGATAGAAACAGCCGATCGAATGGCCCGGGATAAATTTGCCACCCACAATGCGCTTGCGGATAAGGACGAACCCAAGTTCGTGGATGGCCAGGTTGAGATGCTGCCGCAAGTCAAAGAAGCGTTTGATGCCTATGCTGAGGCGGGTTTTATTGCGGGCCGATACGATTATGAGCTAGGCGGGATGCAACTGCCGGAATCGGTGATGGCTGCCTGTAATGGTTTTTTTACAGCGGCCAACCCCGGCACCGCTGGCTACCCATTTCTAACCACGGCGGCCGCCAATCTGATTCGCGTCTTCGGCAACGAACAGCAGAAGACCACCTACCTGCCGCACATGCTCAGTGGCCGGTTCAGTGGCACCATGGCGCTGACAGAACCTCATGCGGGTTCTTCGCTGGCTGATATCCGCACGTCCGCAACGCCGACTGATCAGGGCGATTACCTGATCAAGGGCGCAAAGATCTACATCTCCGGTGGTGAACAGGCAATCACTGAAAACATCGTCCACATGGTGCTGGCGAAAATCAAAGGGGCACCCGCGGGCGTCAAAGGGATCTCTCTGTTTATCGTACCCAAGTTTGTCGTGGACGAAGACGGGAATCCGACCGAACGCAATGGCGTCAGTTTGGCGGGTTTGATCCACAAATTGGGCTATCGTGGCACAACTTCGACGGCACTGAGCTTCGGCGACGACGCGCCATGCCACGGTTATCTGGTCGGTGAGCCTCATCAGGGGCTCAAGTACATGTTCCAGATGATGAACGAAGCCCGGGTCGGCGTCGGTTTCGGTGCCGCCGTGATTGGCTATCGTGGCTACATGCACAGCCTGGAATACGCCAAAGACCGCCTCCAGGGCCGTAAACCTTCTGAGAAGAATCCGGAAGCGCCGCAGGTGCCGATCATCGAGCACGCCGACGTTCGCCGCATGTTGCTGGCACAGAAAGCCTACAGTGAAGGTGGCCTGGCGCTTTGCCTTTACGGCGCGAGGTTGATGGACGACCAGCATACCCATCCAGACGAGCAGAAGCGTGTCGGAGCCGGTAAGCTACTGGATCTCCTGACGCCGGTGATCAAGGCCTGGCCGTCCGAATACGGTCCGAAAGCCAACGATCTGGCCATTCAGGTATACGGTGGCGCTGGATACACGCGGGAATACCCGGTGGAACAATGCTGGCGCGATAATCGTTTGAATCCGATTCACGAAGGCACCAATGGCATCCAGGCGCTGGATCTGCTTGGCCGAAAAATCTGGCAGGATCAGAGCCACGGTTTGCAGCTATTGATGCAGGAAATGCAGGTCGATCTGGAAGCGGCCTCTGGCGAGCGCTGCCAGCAATGGGCGCTGTCACTGAGTGAAACCCTGCAGCAAGCGGTCAAGGTAACGCAGAGCCTCGGTAAATCCCTGATGTCGGAGGACCCGGACAAAGTGCTCGCCAACGCGTCGTGCTATCTGCACCTGTTCGGACACATCATTGTGTCGTGGATGTGGCTTCGTCAGGCGAACGCCGCTGAGAAGAAGCTGGTCAATGCCGCAACCGATGATGAGAAGAACTTCTATCACGGTAAGCTGCAGGCCGCGCAGTACTTCTTCCACTGGGAACTGCCGACGGTGGCGCAGGATTTGGTCCTGCTGCGAAATCAGGACGATACCTGCCTTACCATGAAAGCAGACTGGTTCTAGAATTGGCGAAGCTTTCAATTCTGGGCCAGACTTGAGGACATGTCAGCAGCCAGTGGGTTCCCTGCCATGTCCTCAGCATTTCCTGAGGGCGCCGCTCAGTCGGTGCCTTGCGAGATTCAGACCCTGCTTCGCGAATACCTTACGTCTTCCCGGCTGGCGGAAATCGTCTACCGGGACGACGCGGGACAGATCCAGACCATCCATGACGTCATTCGAGACCTGTTCAGTCGTGCCGGGCGGGATTTTATCTACTTAAGCCGGGGACAGATGCTTGGGCTTGATCACGTACTGATGCTCGACGGCCGCCTGATTTCAAACCCCACCTGAATGGCTCCGCACGCCTAAATAAAGCGTAATTGGCTGGTCATTGGCGGGTAGGGTTGAGGCCCGTACACTCCACCGTGTCAATTCTCCAATCAACCGAAAGGACACGGAATATGACTAAGCTGACTCTAAGCGCTCTCGCACTGTTGATGACTCTGGGCCTCGCGGCATGCAGTCAGGACGACGAAGCCGTCGATCTGGAACAGGCGGGTGAGAATGTCGAGGACATGGCTGAAGACGCAGGCGACGCCGCAGAAGATACTTACGAGAATGCCACCGGTCAGAACGACAGCGCGTGGGAAGAGACCAAGGAAACGGCCGAAGAAGTCGGCGATGAGATGGAAGAGGCTGCTGAAGAAAGTGCCGACGCCATGGAAGACGGCTACGAGGATGCGACCCAGTAAGCGGTCGATGTTGTTCCGGAAACCCGGCCATTGTGCCGGGTTTTTTTATGGATGACTGTCAGAAAACATTAAGAAAAGCTTCCCGTAACTGACCGCGTTCTGTCATCTGAAGGCCGGAAACTGTTCTCCACACGTTGACCACGAACCCTGAGAGAGACAGTGACATGGCCAAGCACGACCTTGATAGCAATTACCTTGATCCGAACTACGAGCCGGTAGTCAATCACTCCGGTAACCAGACATTTGCCGATGTATTGGGTGCCAGAATGAACCGGCGGCTTTTGATGAAAGGCAGCGTTGGCGCCGCGCTGGCAGGCATGATGGGCGCGGGCCTGGCGGGATGTTCCGATAGCGACAGTGACGACGACGTGGTTAATGCGCAGGCAGGAACCGAACTCGGATTCAAGCCGGTTGCCGTATCTACCGAGAATCGGGTGGTTGTGCCAGAAGGCTACAGCACCACCACGTTTGTGCCCTGGGGCACTCCCATCACCGGAAGCTATCCGGCGTATCGGCCGGACGGCACCAACACCGGTGCGGATCAGGAGCAGCAGGTCGGCATGCATCACGACGGCGTGCATTTCTTCCCGATCGATCTCAAGGCGGGCGGCAACAGCTCTGACGAAGGTCTGTTGGTGATGAATCACGAATACATCAACCAGGACGCACTTCACTCAGGCGGCGCAACCACCGTTGGCGGCCAGCGCCCGGCGGATGAAGTGCGTAAGGAAATCGCGGCGCACGGTGTCTCCGTCATTCACATCAAAAAGGACACAAACGGAGTCTGGGACGTGGTCTTTGGCAGCCCGTTCAATCGTCGGATCACCGGCAACACAGAGATGGATATTCGGGGCCCGGCCCGGGGATTTGAAAAACTGATCACCCAGTACAGCACCGATGCGACCGAAACCCGCGGCACGCTGAACAATTGCTCAATGGGTCCTACGCCCTGGGGCACTTACCTGGCCGCAGAGGAAAACTGGCACGGTTACTTCGCGACATCGGACGCCAACCCGCCCCGTGAATACGTGCGCCATGGTGTCGACAGCACGTCTCGATACGATTGGGAACTGGCTGACAACGGTGCCGATGAGTACGTGCGTTTCAACGTATCCACCGTGGGTGGTTCTGCTGCCGATGACTATCGTAACGAAGCCAACACCTATGGCTACATGGTTGAGATTGATCCTTTCACCCCGGAGAGTAAACCCCAAAAGCGCACCGCCCTGGGCCGCTTCGGTCACGAAGGTGTGATCTTTGCGCCGGCCAAAGAAGGTGAGCCGGTGGTGTGCTATTCCGGTGATGATTCACGCTTTGAATACATCTACAAATTTGTGTCCGACCAGCCTTACTTCGCGGCCACGGCAGGGGGCTATTTACTGGACTCCGGCACGCTTTACGTCGCCCGTTTTAACGACGATGGCAGCGGTGAGTGGCTTTCTCTGTCACTGGACGATCCGGACTTTGCGGCAGCTGTTGCGGCGGCCACCGGAACCACGATTGGAGATATCGCCTTTGATGGTTTTGACAATCAGGCCGACGTTCTGGTGAACACGCGTCTGGCTGCAGATATTGCTGGCGCCACCACCATGGACCGTCCGGAGTGGGGCGCAGTCGATCCAAACTCGGGTGAAGTGTATTTCACGCTCACCAACAACAGTAACCGTGGCAAGGCTGGTTTCGATGACGTCAATGCGGCGAATCCGATCGTGGAGAACCGCACCGGGCACATCATCCGCTGGATGGAAGCGGGTGGCGATCACGCTGCCACCAGCTTTAACTGGGACATCTTTGTGTTCGCTGGCGTTCAGGGAACAGAAACTGTTGTAGATGGTGAAGCCGTGGTGTCGCTGGACGACGATAATCTGTTCAACAGCCCGGATGGACTCTGGTTCGATTACAACGGTCGGCTCTGGATACAGACCGATGGCAGTGATGCCGATCCGTATTTCAACAATATGATGCTGGCGGCGAATCCAGAGACCCGGGAAATCAAACGCTTCTTCGTGGGCCCGCAGGGATGCGAAGTCACCGGCGTGACAGCAACTCCAAACATGCGAAGCATGTTCGTGAACATCCAGCACCCGGACGGTAACTGGCCAAACGCAGCAGAAGCCCGGCCCCGTGACGCAACGGTTATTGTGACGCGGGATGACGGTGGCATCATCGGAGCATAAACCAAAGTCGAAGCCCTGAGGTACGGCCATTGGCCTCCAATCTGTCGGGCCCCTGCTAAACTGCTGAGTGATGCAAGTTTTCAAGGGGTTCCCATGGGCGGACTGAGCCGGTCAGTATTAAGGGGTGTTTTACTGCTCGGAGCCGTAACCGTTGTGGTTGCGGCTTTGCTGTTTCATTTCCTTGGCCTTGATTGGCCATCCGTCAGCGTCGGTACCATCCTTGGGCTTCTGGTCGCGGGCGGCTTCATGATGTTCAGGGGGCTGATACCGCTTGAACGGTCCCTCGATCTGTTGAATGAGGGCAAGCTGGATGCGTCGGATCCGCTGGCGGCTCACTGCGAAAACATTCTCTCCCAGGCCACCCTTGGCAAAGTGTTGATCGAATCGCTTTCAGATACTGCGGACAAGAATGCGGTCTCAACAGCGCAGATATCCTTCGCCGCCGATCAACTGAAAATCCGGCTCGACAGGCAGGTGGCGGAGGCCGCCCAGATTGCAGACTATGCGGGACACATTACCGAGACAGTGGAGGAATCCTCTGCTCAGGCTGCAGATGCTGCGCGCCTGGCAAGCGAGGCAAGTCGCGTCAGTGCAGAAGGTCGTGCAGCACTGGTCAATGCAATTGAGCGCGTGCGTTCCATTCATCAGCAGTCTGCCGAGAACGTTCAGCTGGTGCAGAGTCTGAACGATAAGTCCAACCAGATTCAGGGGGTGACCACCACCATTCAGGGCATTGCCGAGCAAACGAATTTGCTGGCACTGAACGCGGCCATCGAGGCGGCGCGCGCCGGGGAGCAGGGGCGTGGGTTCGCGGTGGTGGCCGACGAAGTTCGTCAATTGGCGGCCCGAACTGCAGAAGCGACTGAGCAGGTGGGTAAAACGGTTTCCGAAGTGCGATCTGATACGGTGCTCATTGCCGAACGCATCGGAAAGCTCGCCGAGTCGGTTGAACAGGGGCTCAATGCGGTTGAAGGCGTCGGCGCTCAGTTGGAACAGATCCGGGATCAGTCTGAGCAGGTGAACGGACAGGTGCTCGAGATCGCAGAGAAAGATGAGAGCAACAGCCAGCAGCTCAAGGACATGTTCTCCGCCATAGAAACGCTGTCGGGAGAAATGCGCGAGAGTGAGCACCGGCTGGAGTCGCTGGCACGCCAATCAGCCACTCTCATGGATCTGGCAGAAAAGACCAGTGCCGCTTTTGCACTGAACAGCCCGCAGAGCTACCACCGCGAATTCTATGAGCGAGCGTCAGAGGGCGCGGCAGCCATTGGTGCTATGTTTGAATCTGCTATCCAGGATGGCCGCATCCGTGAATCTGAACTGTTTTCAACGAACCGCAACCCGATTCCCAACACCGAGCCGCAGCAATATTCGTCACCGTTCGATGTATTTACAGATCAGAGACTGCCGGATATCCAGGAACCCATCAAAACGTTTCATTCGGCAATGGTTTTTGCCATTGCCACAGCTCCTGATGGTTATGTGCCTACGCACAATAAAGACTTTGCGCATCCACCGACTGGCAATCCGGAAGTGGATCTGGTCAAGAGTCGTAGCAAGCGCCTGTTTAATGATCGCACGGGCGCTCGATGCGGTAGCCACTCCCAGACCATGTTGTTGCAGACCTATCGGCGGGACACCGGCGAGATCATGCACGATCTGTCGGTCCCGATCTTCGTCAATGGCAAACATTGGGGCGGGTTCCGTTTGGGCTATCGTCCGGACGACAGGCATTCTGTCGATGCCTGAAACCCGTTATCATCACTCGGGTGAATTGATTATCCCCGGAGGTCATGGTGTCAGATCAGGAATTCATTGCTGCCAGCGATAATGCGGAAGAGCGCCGGAAAGATCCCATGAGGAACCTGGCGGTGACGGTCTATATCCTTCAGGCCCTGTCTTTTTTTGTCGGCGGAATTACGGCTGTGGCCGGGGTGATCATCAACTACGTCAAGCTGGACGAGGCGGCCAACACCTGGATCGAGCCTCACTTCCGCTGGCAGATTCGGACCTTCTGGATCGGCCTTCTATGGACCGTCATCGGATTGGTGACCACGTTTATCCTGGTGGGATGGTTGATCCTTCTTGGTATTTCGATCTGGGTCATTTATCGCGTGGTAAAGGGAGCCCTTGCTCTCAATGATGGGCGGTCGCCCGAGTAGGGGGCTTTGCCGGGTTTATCCTGCCAGCTATCCTTATCAGTTGTGATATTCCGTAAAATATTACCTTCCCCTTCCGCCCTGTTGTGGGTGTCTTGTCTTCCAATTCCGTTCAGAAACATTCATGTGAGATAAATTTTAATTGCTTTCAATGCCTTGCTGATCTGCTGACTGGCATTAGTCAAATAGAGCCAAAAGCACTGCCATGACTGACTTTGGGTGCGGCAAGGCTGCGTCAGATTGGCACTTGGACCTTCTCATGCATTCACGCTATACATATTTTTAAAGGTTAAAAACTATACAGATAAGATGGTTCTGGGAGACAACAATGATCAGAATTCCGCGCCTGTTACGCCCGATAATTCTCCTGTTTCTGATGGGGGCCACGACCGGGCTTGCGGCGGAATCACTGCAGTACGATTCCGACCTGTCACTCATGGGCAGCTACCTGGTGCCGGACGACGACCGAACGGATGAATATGGCACTGCGGTGCGGGTCTCCTATGGGAAGAGGTTGGGCAAACACTGGTGGCTGGAACCCACCTTGTTTTCCGGTGTATTTGAAACCGGGAAGGACGTGACGATCGACTATTACCACCAGGGCGCGGGAGTTGATTTTGCCTATCGATTCTCGAGCAAGCCTGACAGCTTTACCCCTTTTGGCCTTGCCGGACTCGGCGTTTCAAGGAACGACGTGTCCAACAATTCTGCTACCGAGCTCGGTGGCTACGGAAATCTAGGGGTCGGCTTCCTGACCTCGCCGTTCGCGGAGTCGGGACTGCGATTCCGGGCAGAAGTGCGTTACCTCTACGACAGCTTCGATGACGGTTTTTCGGATTTCCACTTATCAGCGGGTATTACCCTGCCTATCGGGGCGACTCGTCGGGAGGTCATTGAGCGAGTCGAGTACATTGAGAAGGAAAAAGTGATTGGCCTTGCCGACTCGGATAAAGATGGCGTAGTGGACGGCGTTGATCAGTGTCCAAATACGCTGGAAGGTTTGCAGGTGAATGCCGTCGGCTGTGTCGAGACGGATAAGACGCAGAGCGTGGTGCTGTCTGGTGTTACTTTCGAGTTCAACTCCAACCGCCTGACCGCCAATGCCAAGGACATTCTTCTGAAAACCGCAGATGCGCTCAAGGGCCAGGAAGACCTCCGGGTCGAACTTGCCGGCCACACCGACAGTCAGGGTTCGGCCGAATATAACCAGCAGTTATCCCAGAAACGCGCAGATGCCGTTCGGAACCACCTCATTGATCTTGGCATTGCTCCAGGTCGACTGGTGGCAACGGGTTATGGTGAAGACAAGCCAATACAAAGCAACGAAACACCCGAAGGCAGGGAGCGTAATCGCCGGGTCGAGTTCAACGTGCTGTCAGAGTAGGCAGGAGACAATCATGAATACAACAACAATGATGCGACTTTCGGTTCTTTTACTCCTTGTCATCAGCTTTGCAGGCTGTCGGTCCGATAGCTTTTCAGAGGATGCCGCCCCTGCAGAAGCACCCCCGGCGGCCGCCAGTCTCCAGGATCAGGACGGCGATGGTATCCCTGATAACGAAGATTCCTGCCCGGCGACTCCGAATCTGGGCGTCGACGCGGATGCAGATGGCATCGACGATGCGTGCGACTCTGACGTCAGCGGGCCAGCTGATGCAGACGGTGATGGTGTCCTGAACAACGAGGATAATTGCCCGCTGATCGCCAATCCGTCCCAGGACAATGCCGATTCTGACCTCTTTGGTGATGCTTGCGACACCGATGCGGATGGCGACGGCGTGCCCGATAAAACGGACAACGGTGACGGCACCTTCTCGGTAATTCTAGTCACCAGCGGGGGTGATAATTGCCCACTGGTAGCGAATGACGGTCAGTCGGATCTGGATGGTGATCAAACCGGTGACGCTTGCGACACGGATGCCGACGGTGATGGTGTCCCCGACAAGACGGATAATGGTGACGGCACCTTTTCGACATTGGAACCAGCCGATGGCGGTGATAACTGCCCGCTCGTGGCAAACGCTGACCAGACGGATACTGACGCCGACGGCGTTGGTGATGCCTGTGAAGCAGACGCAGATGGCGATGGCATACCAGATGGCACTGACAACTGTCCCGCTGATGTGAATCCTGGCCAGGAAGACCTCGATGGTGATGGTACAGGGGATGTCTGCGATGCTGACACGGACGGTGACGGCATTAATGATGGGGATCTTCTGGGTCAGCCGCTGGATAACTGCCCTCGGGTGGCGAATGCCGATCAGGCGGACACAGATGGCGATGGCATTGGCGATGCGTGCGACCCTGTGAATGACGCGGACTATGCCTGTGGCATCAGTGGCCAGCAATTCACGCCGATGTTGGCGAGCGATACCGAAATCCTTGCTCAGGCATCCAAAGACCTCTCAGGTTGCCTGCTGGGCATTGGATTGATCTGTGACGTTCTTTCTCCAGAGAATGTCGTCGATGGCGACCTCAGTAACGTCGCGACGATGCAGAACACAGATCTGTTGGGCGCATCAACGGTGCAGCTTCGCGTGGCAGCCACAAGCGGTTTTGCCTATCCGGCGGCGAACGCAATTGGCATTGCCTTCGATGAGAGCCCGCAGGCGCTGCAAACCGATCTGCTTGGAGGCACTCTGATTGTAAGGACCGTTCTAAACGGCGTTGTTCAGGAAGAAAGCACAGGAGACGGTGTCGCGGACCTGGATCTTCTGGGTGCTTCCGGAGTGTTGGGGGGAACCGACTCTACCTTCCTCGTATTCCAGACTGACCGTCGCTTTGACGGGGTGGAGGTTGAGTTTGCACCATCACTGCTGTCACTTCTGAACGAAGTGAATGTGTCAGCGGTGTGTGCCAGCAAGACTGATGTAGTTCCCTAACCGATAATTGTCGCTAGGGGGAAAAGGGGCCGATAAGTCGGCCCCTTTTTTATTCTGACAAAGCAATCTGTCCTAGCTGTCAGTCACTTCCGGCAGTCGGTGCGCACAGATCATGCCGGCAAAGCCCATCAGGCCGAGCACCGCAATTACAGCAATTGGTGAAACCACTGAGAGCAGTGCTGTCAGCCCGCCGGTGAGCAGAAGAATGAGTCCGATAAGGGTGTTGCTGACAGATGTGTAGTCGGTTCGTTTGTTGCCGCCGGCCATATCGACCAGATAGGTTTTCCTGCCAAGCCTCACACCCGCATGGGCCACACTCAACACGAAAAAGGCAATGGGATAGAACCAGCCAATCCAGGCCTGCTCGCCGAAAAGCGTCGCGATGAGAGCGACACCCAGGCAGGCACCGCTTGCGATGACCGCGCCCCGCACCATGACCAGACGACTGGATGCATCGGCCATCCAGCCCCACACGCTTGCGCTGAGGGAACTGGCGAGGCTGCTGGCCAGGAGGAAAACACCCAAAAGAACCCCGCTGTTGTTCGCATCCTGTGCCATGACGACGAAGTAGGGTGAGGCGAGGGCAGAGCACAGTAATAGCGATCGGGTGATAACAAAATTCCTGAACAGGCGATCGTCCCGAAGCAGCGACAGATTGTTAAAGGCCTGTGTCAACGCGCTTCCACCGCCTGCGGTTTCGCCGGAATACTCATCCACTGACGCGAACAGAAAACCAGCGATAATCCAGAGTGCCGCGGCAAGACACAACAAAAGCGCATAGAAACCGACCGATGGATCGCCCCGATCCCAGAACAGAAGCACGGTGAGGATCACTGTAGTGGTGCCGCCGATGGTAGATGCCAGACCCGACAGGCGTCCCCGTCGTTTCTTCGGTATGCATTTTCCCTGCACGTCTTTCATGGCGACCGAGCAAAACCCCCGGGCGAGGGAAAATGCGATCAGCGACAATACGACCCCCATACCAGCGGCGTACCCCTCCATAAACCACACACTGGCAGCCATCCCCATCACGCTGACGGCCTGGCCAAAGCTCCCCAGCGTCCAGAACCATTTACGAATAGGCTTCTGGCGAACCCAGGCGCCTATGACCATTTGAGGAATCATGGATCCGGATTCGCGAATGGGAACCAGCCACGCCACCAGTGCTGGCGCCCCAACGGCACTCAGCAGCCAGGCTAGAACCGTTTTAGGGCTGGTCAACAGGTCGCCGAGTTTGGTCAGAACGTTGCTGCCAAGAATCAGAAAGAAGTTGCGAGGCACCTCGCGGCACGCTTCTTCCGGAATATCCGTGCAGGCTCTGGCATCTTCCTCGTTGGCAATCAGGTTATAAAGCTGTTCCGTGGCGTCTTTGCGAGATTTGGTCACACCAGATTCCTTTTTTGATCCGTACAGCGCTGATGATCGAGGCGCACATTTCTGATAAGTAACAGCCGGTTGTACGTTCCCGCCGGCAGTGTCGACCATCGTAGGGTATCACTTGCCTGACGTCTCCCCCGATGGCCTAATGGCAGCCCATACCGTCAGGGGGAACCCATGCTCAGTTATCTCCATGCTTTTCACGCGGGCAATTTTGCGGATGTCCAGAAACACTCGGCACTGGTGTTGGCATTGCGCATGATGCAGGCCAAGGCATCGCCCATTGCGATGTTCGATACCCATGGGGGCAGCGCCCGTTATGATCTGATGGGAGATCGTGCCCGCAAGACTGCCGAAGCCGAGCAGGGTATTCACAAATTCTGGGCGGCTCGCCAGACACTGACATCGGACGATTGGGCGCCGATACTGGCGCGGCTTAATGAGCTGAATAATTTAAACGACTCGCTGACCGTCTACCCGGGTTCGCCGGAATGGTTTAGCTATCTGCAGCGCAAAAACGACGCGTTTTATGCCTGGGAACTGCATCCGGCAGAGGGACAGTCGCTGGTAAATTGGGCCAAGGGCAGGACCGGTATCAGGGTAAGTCAGGGCGACGGCTTGAAGGGGCTTTTAGGGCAGTTGCCGCCCAAACAGCCGCGATTGCTGGCCTTGCTGGATCCCTCCTACGAGGTGAAAACCGAATATCAGGCAGTCGCAGAGACGCTATCCAAAGCATGGAAGCTCTGCCGACATGGGGTTTACCTCATCTGGTATCCATTGCTGCCCGAAGGAAATCACGAACGCCTGAAATCGGCGGTAGCTGAAAGCGGAATCCGCAAAGTCTGGTGTCAGGAAGCCGCGCTCACCTCGCGACCTTCGCGAGGCATGTGGGGCTCCGGACTGATGGTGATCAATCCTCCCTGGGGATTTGAGGAGCGATTGCAAGCAATGATGGATGATGTGGCGGGCAATGATGTCCTGGGATTGACGCTAACCGATCAATGGCTGGTGCCTGAATAATGAAACATCAAAAACAGGCCATGCTGTTCGGATTGGCCGCGGTCTTGTTGTGGTCAACGGTGGCGACGGCCTTCAAATTGTCGTTGAAGTCCCTGACACCCCTGCAGATGTTGTTAGTGGCCTGCGTTGCCTCAGTGATTGTCATCGGCGTTATTCTCGTCGTGCAGGGTCGTTGGCGTGAGGTATTTTCCCTGACACGGTTCCAGTACGCTCAGTCGTTTGGCATGGGGCTGATTAATCCGTGCCTCTACTATTTGCTGCTCTTCGGAGCTTTCGATCTGTTACCCGCACAGGAAGCCCAGCCGCTGAACTACACCTGGGCGCTGGTGCTTGCCTATCTGTCGGTGCCATTTCTGGGACAAAGACTGCGCAAGACAGACATCATTGCCGGGCTGGTTTGCTACAGTGGCGTAGTTGTCATCGCTACCCGTGGCGCCCCATGGACGCTGGAGTTCTCCAATCCTCTGGGCGTCGCGTTGGCCATTGGCAGTACTCTGGTGTGGGCGTCTTATTGGATTCTGGCAACGCGGGATGAGCGGGATCCAGTGGTGGGCCTGTTTCTGAATTTTCTGTTTGGCTTGCCGGTCATCGCTGTGACCTGCGGAATGACCGATGGGTTTGAGTTCGTTGCGGACATCAGTCTGGCAGCCTCTGTGTACGTAGGCGTTTTCGAAATGGGCATAGCGTTTGTGCTTTGGTCCTTTGCGATGAAAAAAGCCGAGAACACCTCCAAGGTCAGCAACCTTATTTTTATCTCGCCTTTTCTCTCACTGGTGTTCATTTATTTCATTCTGGGCGAGATCATTCTGGGCTCGACCTACGTGGGGCTGGTCCTGATTATTTCAGGTTTGTGGCTGCAACAGCGCGGCGTCAGTGCTTCCCTGGATGAGGCCCATCCGTGACGCAATGGTTCATTTATCTGATCAGAACGGCCAGTGGCTCTCTTTATACTGGCATCACAACAGATGTGGAGCGGCGTTTTTCAGAACACCAGGAGGGCGCACCGAAAGGCGCCAGAGCCCTGCGAGGCAAGGGCCCGCTAACGCTGGAGTTCACTGCCCGGCTTCCTGATCGGGCAGCTGCGTCGCGGGTCGAGTGGGCGATCAAGCAATGGCCGCGTCAGCACAAGGAAGACTTGATCAATGGACGTCGGGCTCTTCCTCAATGGTCAGATGACGGCGAATGAAGTCGCTTGCATCCTGCAGCGCCCTTGTTGCTCTGGTGAGCTGTCCGGCGTGGACCTGGAACACGTGCCAGAGACTGTTGAATGTTTCCAGTTTCACGTCGACACCATCCCGTGACGCCGCTTCCGCCAGTCGCTGAGCATCGTTTAGCAGTATCTCTTCACTGCCCACTTGAATCAGTAGCGGTGGAAGGCCCGAGAAATCGCCGTATACAGGCGAAATTAGCGGGTTGGTAAGGGCCTCACTACCCCGGTAATGCTGTGCCGACCGACTAATCCAGCCCTCTGTCAGCAAGGGTTCACGCTCCGGCGCGTAAAGGTTACTGTTCGTCAGGTCGACCCAGGGCGAAAATACGGTAATGGAAGAGGGCAGTGGCAGGCCTTTGTCACGCATCAACAGGGCAAGCGCGATAGCCAGGCCACCTCCGGCCGAATCGCCGGCAAACGCAATCGCCTCTGGTGGGTGCCCCTCATCCAGCAACGCTCGATAAATCGTTTCAGCATCTTCCAGGGCTGCCGGGAAAGGGTTTTCCGGCGCCAGGCGGTAATCCGGCACAATCACCATCGTGTTGCTGGCTCTGGCCAATTGTCCTGTCAGGCCTCGATGGGTGGAAGGTGAGCCGAGAACATAGCCTCCGCCATGAAAGTACAAAGTGATGCCGCGAGGTTCTTCGGTGCAGCTCACACGAGTAAGTTTGATGCCTTCAGCCTCAATGTCCTGGAAGACACAGTGCCGTGGAGGTATAGAGGTCAGGTAAGCTTTGCGAATCAGCGAACGTTGGAGCCCGACTGGCACCAGGGGGTGCAGCATGGGACGCACGACCCGCTGCATGGTTTGACGCAATGAGAATTCAAGAGCAGCTTGGAGCATGTGTACTATCCAATTGACGTGTCGAGCGTTGAATGTGCAGTTAGAACTCTGATTTTATCTGGCATTAACAGCCGGTAAGAGCAAGAAGCAAGAAACAGTGTGCTAACCTTACAGGTTAATCGGGACTGAATCCGGCAGCGTTAAAATCCATCGTTACAGGCATCTAACTCTACGTGTACTGGAAAACGGATACCATAGAAATTCCCAATTGGGACAGGTCTTCATTGCTCGGAAAGGTGTTTCCGTTCGAGCCGGAAAAAGATCAGGGCCTGGACAATGACATGGTGGCTTATTGCCGCTTCTATGGACTGGATCTGTGGGTAGAACACCCCGGTATTGCTTACCATCAGGGCTACGTGAACGCCGAGAAGCATCAGGTGATGGTTCACTATTTTTGCTGGCCTGCAGACAGTGGCGTAACCAGCAAGGGCACTGTCTTTATATTTCATGGCTATTTTGATCATGTCGGCCTCTACAGCCAACTCATCGATCGTTGCCTGGCGGAGGGTTACGACGTTCTGGCCTATGATCAGCCTGGCCACGGGCTTTCCAGCGGAACGCCGGCCGCAATAGGGAGCTTTTTGGAATACCAGGCGGTGCTGTCTGATGTCGTCGCTCACGTGGGTGAATCAATCAAAGGTCCATGGTTTGCAGTCGGTCAGAGCACCGGAGGCGCCATTCTGATTGATTACTTGCTGTCGAATCACCATGATCGCAGCACTTCGGATTTTCGTAGTGTTGTATTGCTGGCGCCACTGGTGCGACCGG
>CAZWEP010000019.1:27911-50246 GCA_964632565.1 uncultured Marinobacter sp.
CGCAGCACTTCGGATTTTCGTAGTGTTGTATTGCTGGCGCCACTGGTGCGACCGGCAGGTTGGTTGGGCGCCAAGTTGTTACACAGTATGGTTAAGCCCTTTATGTCCCGTTGGCGTCGCGCCTTTGCGACCAACAGCAGCGATTCAAGATTCCTTGAGTTTCTCAAGGAGTACGATCCTCTGCAGGCGAGGGCTGTACATGTAGATTGGGTGTCGGCGCTTCGTCAGTGGGTTCCTCATATTGAGGCAGCGCGTCCGGTGGATTTCGAGGTCACTGTTATCCAGGGCGAAAAGGACAGAACCGTGGATTGGCAGCACAATTTAAGAATCATCAGAAATAAATTTGCGTCAGTGGAGGAACTTCGAATTCCTGACGGACGTCATCACTTAGTAAATGAAGCCAAAGATCTTCAGTCAGCGGTGTTTAACACCATTGTGGACACTTTTGACAAACAAAGTGATCAGCTTCTTTCCAAAGCCAGTTAATTCAGTGCACAGTAACGAACAGCGACACACAGTTAACAGCTGGCAGTCGAGACGAGCAGGTTGAAGCAGAAAAGCAACTCAAACAGGCAAGTTGAATAGGCAAGTCAAACAGGCAAGTTGAACAGGCATGTTAAACAGGAGAGTACCGTGAAGAAGACAGTCATTGCTTTTGCATTTACCACCCTGGCCCTGGGTGGCTGTATGACTTATGACCCCTACACCGGGGAAGAAAAGACCTCCAATGCCACCATGGGTAGTGTCATTGGTGCTATCGGGGGTGCTGCTGTAGGTGCCGCAACGTCCAGCAAGAGTGATCGCGGCAAAGGCGCACTCATCGGTGCGGGCGCTGGTGCTGCCATTGGTGGCGGCATTGGCTACTACATGGATAAGCAGGAAGCGGAGCTTCGCCGCAAGCTGGAAGGTTCCGGTGTTCGCGTTGTCCGCAATGGTGACGAAATTGAACTGGTCATGCCGGGCAACATCACGTTTGACGTTAACCAGTCCACCATCAAGCCGTCGTTCAGCAACACGCTTGAATCCGTTGCTCTGGTGCTGAAAGAGTTTGATAAGACAATCATCCAGATTGAGGGTCACACCGACAGCACGGGGTCGCGCGATTATAACCAGCTGTTGAGTGAAAGACGTGCCGGTTCAGTGCGCGACTTCCTTCTTAATCAGGGTATAGCCGCAGGCCGGACACGCGCAGTGGGTTATGGTCCTCGTTATCCGATCGCATCCAACGATACGGAAGCTGGGCGTGAACAGAACCGCCGGGTGGAATTGACGCTGGTTCCGAACCAGCAGTAGTTGCAACACATGAAAAAGCCCGGGCACCGAAAGGTGGCCGGGCTTTTTATTGATGCAAAGCTTGTCAGCATCAGTCCCACTTAGAGAGCCAGTCGTCAATGCGCCCTCTGAGCTTGGTCAGATGTTCTTCGCCGGACTCACGAAGCTCTGACATTTTCTTTCTGGCTTCGTCCATGTGTTCTTCCAGCCGCTCAATTTGCTTGTCAAAATCCTTCCGGATCTGTCGCTCAGCATGTTCGTCTTTAGCCTTGGCAATCTTTTCGCGCGCGTCTGCTTTAAGACTGTCGATCTGGCGACTCCAGTAGTCTGTCTGCGTTTGCAGCTTATTTGAAAGAGAATCTCTTAGTGACATAAATAGCTCCGTTCCTTCGATAAGCGAGTGTATTTCTCATTACCCGTAGTGTTATGGGGGGCTTCCTGTTGTTTTCTCAAGCCCGAAAAATTAATTCCGCATTAACTCTCGGAAATTATGACGTTTTTGGCCTCTTCTGCATCGACGCGAGTTGCTCGCGCCAGCAGGGTGAGAGTGGGGACTCTAGTGCCTGGAGTTCGCCTCGAGAATACCTAAAAACAATACGTGTTTGCAGTAGAGGGAAGAACATCATGATATCCAAAACTTTGTTCAGCACGATCATCAGCGCCACATTGCTGGCGTCAATTCCGGCGCATGCGGGGCTGCTTGGCAGTTCTGACAGCGACGATACCGAACAGGAATCTACGATACAGGCTGGCGACATACTTCACGAAAGATACATCGTTCAACTGGATCCACAGTTGCCCAGTATTCTAGGGGTGGCCAGTCTGCAGGCGGCCGTGGACAGTCTTCTGGTGGCCGTTGGTGGTGGTGAAACGATACACCTTTACCAGACGGCTTTGACCGGGGCAGCGCTGGCCGTGGACGAGTCTCAGGCCACACTATTGGAATCACTGCCGGGCGTTCTGGCGGTTGAGCCGGACAAGGTCGTGGTTGCCAACGCCGTCCAGGCCAACGCAACCTGGGGGCTTGACCGGGTCGATCAGCCGTTCTTGCCTCTGGATGAAACCTATCAGTACCCGGATCAGGCGGGGCAGGGCGTTAACGTCTATGTCATCGACACTGGTATTCGCGATACCCATGAGGAATTTACCGGTCGGGTGATCACTGGCCGAAACTTTGCGGTGAATGATACCGGGCTGCTTGGATTGGGTGGCACGCCACTGGTTGGTCCGTTTTTGAACATTGGTGGTGAAACCGATCCTGCCGATACAACAGACTGTCACGGGCATGGTACGCATGTGTCCAGTACCAGCGTTGGAACTACGTATGGCGTCGCCAAAGAGGCCTCGGTGGCAGCTGTGCGAGTTCTAGACTGCTCAGGTGCGGGCAGCACGGCCGATGTGATTGCGGGCGTTGATTGGGTGGCTGAGAACCATCAGGCACCGGCAGTCGCCAACATGTCTCTGGGTGGAGGCAATTCAGAGGCTCTGGACAACGCGGTGCGTGGCGCCATTGAGCGGGGCGTCACCTTTGCGGTTGCCGCGGGCAACAGTGATGCGGATGCCTGCAGCGGATCGCCAAACCGGGTCCCGGAAGCGATCACCGTTGGCAGCACGAATCAGGAAGACCAGAGATCTTCGTTCTCCAATTTTGGTGAGTGTGTGGACCTGTTCGCGCCCGGCTCAGACATTACCGCTGCCTGGTTCGAAAGTGATACGGATACCAACACCATCAGCGGCACGTCTATGGCGTCACCGCACGTTGCGGGTACTGCCGCACTGCTGCTGGGAGCCAATCCGGCACTGACGCCGAGTCAGGTAGATGCCAGACTGGACGAGCTGGCTTCAGACAACGTGTTGAGTGACGTTAACGCCGGTTCTCCGAATCTGTTGGTGCAAGTACCTCAGTAAGACGATGCCACAAAAAAGCCCGGGCGCAGGCCCGGGCTTTTTTCTCTGCTGTTCGCAGGTGCCAATCAGAAAAGCACGCGGCAGCGAATTGTTCCTTTCACTTCGCGGAGTTTCTTCAGAGCCAATTCTCCGTACTCCTTGTCGACATCGACAACCACGTAACCAATGTCCTCTTTGGTCTGAAGATACTGACCACAAACGTTGATGCCGTTTTCCGAGAACACCTGGTTCATTTCGGACATGACGCCAGGCACATTGTCGTGAATGTGCAGAAGGCGGTGCTGATTCGGATGTGACGGCAGGGCCACTTCCGGGAAGTTGACCGAGGACACCGAGGTGCCATTGTCGCTGTACATAGCCAGCTTCTCGGCGACTTCTCGCCCGATGTTTTCCTGCGCTTCGATTGTGGAACCACCCACGTGAGGTGTCAGGATCACATTGTCGAATTCTCGCAGAGGGGACACGAACTCTTCATCGTTGGATTTTGGCTCCACCGGGAACACGTCAATGGCAGCGCCCAACAGCTTCTTGCTCGCCATAGCCTCGGCCAGGGCGTCGATGTCCACCACTGTGCCCCGAGAAGCGTTCATCAGAATGCTTCCAGGCTTCATCTGAGCAAACTGTTCGGCCTTGAACATGTACTTGGTAGCGGGCGTTTCAGGGACGTGCAGGCTGACCACGTCACAGGTGTTCAGTAGCTCCTGCAGGGTGCCGACCTGAGTCGCGTTACCGATTGGAAGCTTGGAGACGACATCATAGAAATAGACGTCCATGCCCAGGCCCTCGGCCAGGACACTGAACTGGGTGCCGATGTTGCCGTAGCCGATAATGCCCAGTTTCTTACCGCGAATCTCGTAGCTGTCTTTGGCGGACTTGAGCCACTCGCCCCGGTGCGCCATGGCGTTTTTCTCCGGAACACCACGAAGCAACAGAATGGCCTGCGCCAGAACGAGCTCCGCGACGCTGCGGGTATTGGAAAAAGGCGCGTTGAATACCGCAATGCCACGACGGGTAGCTGCTTTCAGATCCACCTGGTTGGTGCCAATGCAGAAACAGCCCACAGCCACCAACTTTTTGGCTGCATCGAACACTTTCTCGGTCAACTGGGTGCGAGACCGGATACCGACGAAATGCGCATCCGCAATCTTCTCGATCAGATCGTCTTCGGCCAGTGAATGAGTCAGGAACTCAATGTTGGTGTAACCCGCTGCATTCAGCGTATCAATGGCGGATTGGTGGACCCCTTCGAGCAGAAGGATCCGGATTTTGCTCTTTTCGAGAGACGTGTTTGACATGGGCTTGCTTCCGAACCTTTCGTCACAGAAATGACCCGTGAGCGGCGCTAATAGCGGGCGGGCTCACAGAACAGGGGCGGTATGATACCATAGCTAAAGAAATTTACAGCGCGTCGATTAGCCGGATTTAATCCCCATAGCGGGGCGCCAGCTCAACCCTTTGTGAGATTGCACTATCCATGAATTCTGAACAGATCATCGCCGACCTGAAAACGCTCCTCGAGCAAGGCTCTGCACCTGGAAAAGTCCTGACAGACCCCTCCGATCTTGAAAGCTATGGCAAGGACTGGACCAAGATCTATCCGCCCAAGCCCTTGGCGATTGCCCTGCCTAAATCGACAGAGCAGGTGCAGTCGCTGGTGAAGTACGCCAACGAAAACCAGGTGGCGCTTGTGCCTTCCGGCGGTCGCACAGGTTTGAGTGCCGGGGCGGTCGCCGCCAATGGAGAAGTGGTTGTCGCCTTTGACAACATGAACCAGATCCTCGATTTCAGCGCCAGTGACCGGACCGTTCGATGCCAGGCGGGTGTGGTGACAGAGCAACTGCAGAACTTCGCCGAAGACAACGATCTTTATTACCCGGTGGACTTTGCGTCTGCAGGCTCGAGTCAGCTGGGTGGCAACCTGTCCACCAACGCCGGTGGCATCAAGGTGATTCGATACGGCATGAGCCGGGATTGGGTGGCCGGTTTGAAGGTGGTCACCGGCAAAGGCGATGTTCTGGACCTGAACAAGGACCTGGAAAAGAACAACACGGGGTACGATCTCCGCCACTTGTTCATCGGCGCAGAAGGCACCCTGGGCTTCATCACCGAAGCCACCATGAAGCTGTCCCGTAAGCCGGAAAATCTGACCGTCCTGGTGCTGGGTCTGGGCGACCTGACCAACACTATGGATGTCCTGCAGACTTTCCAGAAAAAAATCGATCTGACGGCCTACGAATTTTTCTCACACCAGGCCATGCAGCATGTGCTGGCCCATGGCCAGGTTCAGGCTCCTTTCGAAACCGAAGCACCTTACTACGCGCTGCTTGAGTTCGAAGCGACCTCTGATCAGGTGATGGACGATGCCATGATGCTGTTCGAGCAATGCGTTGAGAATGGCTGGGTGTTGGATGGCGTCATCAGCCAGAGTGAGACTCAGGCGCAAAACCTGTGGCAGCTCCGCGAGCGCATTTCCGAGTCCATTGCGCCCCGCACGCCGTATAAGAACGATATATCGGTGGTGGTGTCCAAAGTCCCAGGCTTCCTGACTGAGATTGATGCGGTGGTCTCGGAGCATTATCCGGACTTTGAGATTATCTGGTTTGGACACATCGGCGACGGCAATCTCCACCTGAACATCCTGAAGCCCGACGACCTGGCAAAAGAAGACTTCTTTGAAAAATGCCAGCAGGTAAACAAGTGGGTGTTCGAGATCGTAGAGCGCTATCAGGGCAGTGTGTCTGCCGAGCACGGTGTGGGTATGACGAAGAAGCCGTATCTTGAATACACAAGAAGTGCGGCAGAGATTGCCTACCTGAAGGGAATCAAGCAGGTCTTCGATCCGAGCGGGATAATGAATCCCGGTAAGATCTTCGACTGACCAGAGGGCATGGATTGCAAGTCAACGGGGTGCCGGGGTACTTGCCATGGTCGAACAGCTTTCCTGCGATGAAGGTCAGCGCTACTTACTGACACCGAACCGGTCACTGAGCTGGCGGGGCAACATGCGAATCTGGATGGGATTATTCGTGTTGTCCGCCATCATTGTGACCGGCATGAGCCTCCTTGGCGCCTGGATCATTCTGCCTTTTGCGGGTCTGGAGTTAGCGGCCCTGGCCGCCGGTTTCTATCTGACGTCGCGGCATTGTCAGAAGCAAGAGGTTTTGGCCTTGGGCCCTGGCATGATCCGAGTTGAAAAGGGTGCCCGCAGGAAAGAATCGGAATGGGAATTCCCCCGGCAATTCGCCCGACTGATGCAGGACGAACCCCGTCATCCTTTTACCCCGGCCAAGCTCTCAATCCAGTTCCGGGATCAGGAAGTGCCGATTGGCCAATTTCTGAATATTGAAGACACGGAAGCGCTGATTGGGATTTTTGAGCGCAGTGGTCTGGCCATTCAGAAACGGAAAGCCCGGGAGCCGATGTGGTTCTGGCGGTGATCGCGTCCCGATTCTTTCAGGCTTACTGGACCTGTGTCTGTCCAATAAACGAGGTGTAGGCGTCGATACCGAGAAGCTGCGAGTGCTTGACGTCACGGATCTTCAAGCCGGCCTCTTCCATGTAGCGGCGGTAGTCGTATACCGGATGAATGGCAGCGCCGGTCGTTGTCCAGAAGATCAGAATCGCTGTGTACCAGTACATCCGTTTGAACAGCCGGGCTAACAGATTCCCCTCGGGCAAGGCAAAATCGGACACCACCACATAGCCGCCTGGACGGGTCAGCTTGATCAGGTGGTTCATCAGTGTCGGAACCATGTCCTTTGGAAAAAGATTGAAGAAGAAGTTGCCGGTGACCATGTCGTATTCGCCGAACTCGTCAACCTTAAAGATGTCGGCCTGTACCACTTGAATGTCGAGATCTTTGCCGGTTTTTGCGACAGCTTCCCGACATTTCCGCACCATGGCCTCGGACAGGTCTACAACCGTCACCCGAACGCCGCGCTCTGCTGCGTAGATGGCTTCTTTGCCATGGCCTGCGCCCGCGACAAGCAGTCGGTCGCCAGCCTTCAGCCATTCGGGCGTCAGCATGCTGCATTTGCATCGGTAGATGGCATTGCCCGCGAATACCCAGCTCAGAGCATCGTAAACCGGGCCCATTAACCAGTATTTGTCTTTTGTCATTATAAAGCGTCCCTGTATCGCAAGGCGCAACCATAGCACCTGTGCAATGACAGAACGCTGGACCGGTTCACGAAGTGGTTCTGCCGGATTGGCTCCGGGCTATTGATGCGTCAGAATCAGAGTAAGTAAAAACCCGACAGGCTTCTGTGACGAGCTCAGTGATCAACAAGGCCGAGAAGGAAAGGTGTTTTGATGCCAGAAAAATCGCGCAGTCCCGGTGGCGACCACATCGTGGTTCTCACGGGGGCCGGTATGAGTGCAGAGAGTGGATTATCCACATTTCGGGACAACGGCGGCCTCTGGGAACAGCACAGCGTTTATGATGTGGCTACCCCGGAAGCGTTTGAGCGCAATCAGGACGTGGTGCTTCGCTTTTACAACGAGCGCAGGCGTCAGCTCAGGGATGCACAACCCAACCGGGCGCATCAGTTGCTGGCCGAACTGGAGCAACATTACCGGGTGACCGTCGTTACGCAGAATGTAGACGATCTGCATGAACGCGGTGGTTCTTCCTCCGTTATCCACCTCCATGGTGAGCTGACCAAAGCGCGGAGCTCAGAGCATCCCGAACTGGTGTACGACATAGGATACGATGACATCAATACTGGCGATACCTGCGAGCGGGGCGCTCAGCTTCGCCCGCACATTGTCTGGTTCGGTGAAGAAGTGCCGATGCTTGATGCGGCGGCAGAGGTCGTCCGAACAGCCGACCACTTGCTGATTATCGGCACGTCGCTGCAAGTCTATCCGGCCGCCAGTCTGGCGCATGAAGTGGATATGGCCGTTCCGATCACGGTCATCGACCCCAACGCACCGACACTGATTCGGGCGAAGGCGATTCGTAAGGGGGCCAGTGAGGGAGTCAGCGAGTGGGTTGCCAGTATGCTGGCAACCTGATCGATGTTATTCCGATGTTAGGGGCACCGCGAGGGACTTACGCAGTGTAATGCCTTCACCGAACTTTTCTGTGAACGCTATGTTGGCCTGGGTGAAGTTATCCAGCACTTCCACTTTCTCTGTGCTGAAGAAGTCATCGCGATGATATCGAAGCGTGCCGATATACACCGCTTGATCAGTGGCCTGGATGTCTACTCCAAAAACACCGTGGAGTGGGGCATTGCCGGGTCGGACCACCGTATTCGGGGCCACCATCTGAATACGCGCGTCCATCACCACCCAGGACTTCAGAATAAAGAACGGTTGTGTGTCATGGGCAACAAAGAACGGACTGCCCATGTCTGCGTTTATGCTTCGTCTGATGCCACCGATCGTCAGTGTTGGCTCCGGATTGCGCAATTCGGTATCCGTGATTAACAACGCTGAATTCCGAAACTCCTCGTAGGATTCGTCCAGCAGTTGTTCGTCTTGCGCAAGGGCAGGCACCAGCTCAACTTGTCCAACAACGATGACTTTGCCCGCAGGCAGTTGATCAACGCTCTCAACAGGCTTGATCGACGACGGGGGTACGCAACCGGCCAAAACCGACAGCGCCAGGCTCAGGAAAATGGCGGGCAATAACGAAGGCTTGCGGATCTGCATCACTGTAACTCCGCCAACCGCAGACGAATTCGCTCTTCCCACTGAGTACCCCGCACCCAGTCCATGCTCTGGATTTGCTTCAGGATCGAGATTTCAGTCGGATCATCAAGGGTTTCGATGGAGAATTGACCAGGTTCGAAGAAACCGGTTTCCTCGTCACGGTAGGCGTAGGCGCCGACAAAGTAGATGCCAGGCTGCTCGATTTTCAGAGCGGTCTCATTGCGTCCGTACGTCGGGAAGGTATAAACGTGTTCACCCCAGAGAAATGAGCTGCCCCCAAAACGCTCCATCTGAAACGTGCCCATGGGAAGGTATTGGTTGTAGACGATGCCGTCATCCGCAGACATTCCCCAGAATCCTGCCTCGCCCCGAGGCGCGACCTGCTGAAGCTTTGCATAGCTGATGTCTGTCGGTGCGTCCTCCATGTCAATAAAGCCAAAAACAAGGGAACTGGTTGGGTCATCAATGCTTCTGCCGTCTCCGAAACCGGCGCAGCCGCTGAGGAAAAGCGTGATCAATAAAAGGCTGATCAGGGGGAAAGGGGTACGAAAAGAATGGTCCACGTCTTTGCTCCGTTGTCCAATTTTTTAGATTAGTCAGGAGTTTAGATGGAGCTTGGGAAATCGTTTTGCCGTTAGCGCACGGTTTTACAAAAACACTGTCAAACATAATGAGAAGTTACCGACTGACTGCCGCTGAGATTCTTTCATTGGGGGCGGCGATCGGCTCGCAGGTTGCGGGGGATGCCTCAAGCGTGAACTGTCGCACGGATTCCCTTGACGAAGAATTTATCATGCTAAGTTACAGATTGTTAAAGTAAGAAATAAAAAAATACAAACGCCGGTTTGGATTGTCCGGCGTCAGCGTCGGAGACGGATCGGGTATGGACATCAGCAAACGTTTTATTCTGTCGGGTACTGCCGTGTGTGTGTTGCAGCTCATTCCGCTGTCGGCTCATGCCGGTTTTAAACCGTTAACCGATGATGTTCTCCGGAATACTGTCGGCCAGGCTGGTGTCACCATTAATCTTTCTGCGAATGGCACCAATATCCCTACCGATCCGGCCGGTATCACCATTGACCTGTCTGCGAACGTCGATATCGCAGAGATTGCCTATCAGGATCAGGGTTTTCTGTTTATCAACGATGTCAGTCTTGGCGGCGCAGGGCCTGTACAGGCCGCTCTGGGACGCCCGGTAACCAGTGGATCAAGCCTGGATAATCTTCGCATCAATATTGATGTGGCCGGTGCCGGAGGCGCGGATCTTGGTGCGCCCTGGGGGTTGGCAAAGTTTGACAGTCCGGAGTGGATCGCTTCGCCGGAAAACCAGGGTGACCATGGCGAAAATGCCGTGTCCATTACCGACGGCGATCTGGTGATTGGTCTGGGAGCTCAGAATCAAAATGAGCTTGTCGATTTCGGCCTGCAGATTGAACATATCGGACTTGGTTCAAGTACTCTCGGTCCGGGGCAGGGAAGCAGCAACCCGAGCACCCAGACCATCATGGGCAATGTCCTTCTGACCGGCGTGCTGGGGCCCACCGACATTGTTGTCGATGCGGATTCGGACAACATCAACATTAACTCTTACTTCAGTCTGGACGGCTCCCTTCAAACGGACACCTATATCCCGATTCTGCTGGACTGGCAGGACATCAAACTCGATTTCCGGATGCACAATGAGCGAGGCAACGATGTTCTCAAATACATCGGTGTGAGTGGAGAACAGGTGTCATACGCCCACGTTCAGGCAGATGTTGGTGCTTCAACCGGGCCAACCCCGGGACTGAGGGTTAATCTGACCGATCTCTCCGGCGATCTCGATACCACCAACATTGCGTTTGGCAATGCACCATCCGTTGGCGATGTCTATTGGACTGACGTTCAGATTACGGCTGACCTCAATATTTACGGTCACTGACCCAATCACTGGGTGTTATTGGCAAGCAAATACTGCTCGAGTTCCTTTCGGAATGCTGCCTGAACACCCAGTCGCTTCATCATCCAGTAATGCCCGGCAATCATCCGGTCAATAAAGATGCTTTCCACGGGCGGCTTGAAATAGTTCAGATATTTGAAGACCGTCGTGGTTTTCGCCGCAACATCCTTGTGGAGCTCAGATTCGGCGAAGTCGTAGGGCGTATCATCCTCAAACGGTTTGATCAGGATGTCCCGCCACATCGCGTAATAGTCTTCGTCGACAGCAGGCTGTGATTCGACTCGAGCGCCCAGGTCAATCAGGTGACGATCGAGTGCCGCATAGTCCTCATCCAGCGCTGAGATCAGGGCATTGCGATACGCTTCTACGATCTCTGGCTTCAGTTTCTTTACGCAGCCAAAGTCATACAGAATGATGGTGCCGTCAGGGCGGTAAGCGAAGTTGCCGGCATGGGGATCGCCGTGAATGCACTGATGCAGGAAAAGCTCATCGGCCATCATCGTGAAAATGCGGTGGCCGATCAGGTTGATGGTGTCCTGGTCGTATTGGTCCGGTGTGACTGCGCTAATGTGATCCCCCTCGACCAGTTCCATGGTCAGCACCCGGCGCGCCGAGTGAGAGGAGTAAATTCTCGGGATCACGATCCATTCATCGTTTTTGTGAAAGTCCCTGAAAAGCTCAAGATTGCGGGCCTCGTTTTCATAATCGAGTTCCTCCTTGAGTCGCACCCGGATCTCGCCAAATAACTGGTCCACGTGTTCCTTGGGCAGTTTGAGCAGCCCACCGAGCTTCAACGCCATCCGAAGCTGCTTCAGGTCGCTGTCGCAGGATTCATCAACGCCCGGATACTGGACCTTTATAATGACGTCGGTGCCGTCCGGCAACCTGGCGCGGTGCACCTGTCCAATACTTGCGGCGGCGTAGGGCTTTTCCTGAAGGTACTCGAACAGTTCCGAAACTGGCTTGCCCAGCTCGCTTTCGATCTGGCTGACAATGACTTCGAACGGCATGGGGGGGGCTTCTTTCTGAAGCCGTTGCAGCGCATCCGAAAATTCTTTTGGCAGGAAATCCTGAGTCTGAGAGGCAATCTGGCCCACTTTCATGACCGCACCCTTCATTTCACCCAGGGTTTCGGCGATCTGGTCAGCCATGCGTGTATAGCTCTCGGAGCGTGCTCCTTCCTTGTATTCTTCCCCTCGGAACAGGCTGCGCGCCCTTTGCCCAGCGTATTGGCTGGCAACGGAAGCGGTCATTCCTGCCAATTTGAAAAAACGTCCGCTGCGAGTCGTTACAGGTTTCTTAGCCATGTCCGATATACGTTCTCAGTAGGGGTTGGACCAACAACAGGCGCACCCATTGGCTGAAGTCATAGCACAGTTGTTTCGACAAAAAGGACATCTTCCAACTCGAGGGAAAAGGTTTGCCCGGACTCGATTGGCCCCACACCGCTGGGCGTTCCGGTCAGGACGACATCGCCAGGTGCAAGGGAAAACTGGTGGCTGATGTGTGCAATGAGCGGAACCACCGGGTGGAGCATTTCTCGAGTGTCTCCAGTCTGGCGGCGCTGGTGATCAATGTCGAGAGTGAAGCTAATGTGCTCTCTCGGCAGGCGTTCGGGAGAGACAAAGGGCGACAGTGGGCATGCGCCATCGAAGGATTTCGCCCGTTCCCAGGGATGTCCTTTTGCTTTTAGCTCTGCCTGCAGATCCCGCAGCGTCAGGTCGAGGGCCATTCCATAACCCAGTATGGCCGCCTCGGCTTCGCTTGGAGACGCATTGGTCAGCGGGCGTCCGATCAGTACCGCCAATTCAGTTTCATAATGAACCGTACCCCGGTCTCGCGGAAAATCAATGGGCCGTGTCATGTACACGGCCGAAGTCGCAGGCTTGATAAAGAGCAACGGCTCGTCCGGCACTGGATTGTTGAGTTCTCGTGCGTGCTCGGCATAGTTCCGCCCGATGCAGACAATTTTTCCCAGCGGCAAATGGACCGGGGTGCCGTCTTTCCAGTGGTGTTGATAATCAGGCAAGGATCATCTCCTAGTCGCCGTCGAACGCACAAACAGTATAGACCCGGAGGTCCTCTTCCCGCAGTTTTGCTGAGCCCCCAAGATCCGGAAGATCAATCATTGCGGCTACCTCAATGATCTCTGCCCCAATGCGTCGGATCAGGCGCGCCGCGGCCAGCATGGTGCCACCCGTCGCAATCAAGTCGTCTACCAGAACAACCTTGTCACCGGGTTTGAATGCATCCTTGTGAAGTTCAACAGACGCTGTTCCGTACTCGAGCTCGTAATCCTCGACCAGCGTATCGAATGGGAGCTTACCCTTTTTCCGGATCAGTACGAGCGAAGCGTTCAATTCGTACGCCAGCGCCGATCCGATAATGAATCCACGGGCGTCGACGGCCGCAACCGCATCAATATCCTGCCCGTGATAGCGATGAACAAAGGCATCGATCAGCTTTCGAAAAGCCGTTCGATCTTGAAGCACCGTGGTGATGTCGCGAAAAGCGACACCCGGTTTCGGCCAGTCCGGGACGGTCCGTATCGCACGTTTGATGCTGTCGGCAAAGTAATCCATAGCTCGATAATCCGTCGGGTCCTGTTATGCGGCATCCAGGAACATGAATTTAAGAACGAAAACGACTGCGATGATGACGACGCTCGGATTCAGGTCTCCCCAGCGCCCACTGACCACTTTCAGAATCGCATAGGTAATGAAGCCCAACGCAATGCCATTGGCAATCGAAAAGGTCAGAGGCATCATCAACGCGGTCACGATTGCCGGCGCGGCATCGGTGATGTCATCCCAATTCACCAGTTTCAGGCCGCTTGCCATAAGAACGGCGACGTAGAGCAGTGCCGGCGCCGTGGCGTAGGCAGGAATGATTTTAGCGATCGGCGAAAGAAGCAGGCAGGCGAGAAACAACGCTGCGACAACGACGGCTGTGAGCCCGGTTCGGCCGCCGGCAGAAATGCCGGCGGTGGACTCAATGTAGGACGTCGTTGTCGATGTGCCCAGTGCAGCACCAGACATGGTTGCGACCGAATCTGACATCAACGCCCTACCCAGGCGTGGAAGTTTGCCATCTTTATCCAGCAGGCCGCCTCGCTGGGCAGCACCAATCAGTGTGCCAGAGGTGTCAAAGAGATCGACAAACAGAAAGGCAAAAATCACGCTGATCATACCCACGTTCAAGGCGCCTGCCAGGTCCAGTTGCATGAAGGTTGGCGCAAGGCTCGGGGGTGCCGATGCAAAGCCTTCAAACTGCACCATGCCCATCGCCATGGCCGCCAATGTGATGGCAATAATGCCGATCATGACCGAGCCGGTAATCTGCCGGAAGGATAACCCGCAGATCAGCACAAATCCGCCGAAAAACAGCAGGCTTTCTGCCACTTTTACTTCGCCAAGTCCCACCAGCGTCGCGGGATTATCAACAACAATGCCTGCGTTTTTCAGTGCGATGAGCGCAAGGAAGAAGCCGATGCCGGCCGAAATGCCAAATCGCAGGGACATGGGAATGCTGTTAATGATCCATTCCCTGACTTTGAAAATGCTCAGTAAAAAGAAGATCAGGCCCGAAATAAAGACCGCGCCCAGCGCGACCTGCCAACTGTAGCCCATGCTGCCGACTACGGTGAACGAGAAAAAGGCATTTAATCCCATCCCTGGTGCAAGGGCGATGGGGTAGTTCGCCCAGAACCCCATGATCAGCGTTCCGATGGCCGCCGCGAGGCAGGTGGCCACGAATACGGCGCCAAAATCCATGCCGGTGGCAGAGAGAATGCTTGGGTTAACCACAATGATGTAAGCCATCGTCAGGAAGGTTGTGATACCGGCAATGACCTCTTTTCGAACAGTCGTACCGTGGTCCGTGAGTTTAAAAATTCGTTCAAGCATAGCCAGCGCCTGCCTTATGAATGTGGTTGATTAAAAACAGAAAGGGTGGGAAAGGGTTGAAGCGGGAATTGTACCGATTGGTCTGTCTATCGCCAAGGCAGGTTCGGGTGTCAACAACGTTTACAGCTTTTTGGCGAGCGTCCCATGTGCCGTTCTGAGAAAGGTGAAATTTTCAATAAAAACAATTATTTGAAAATTTTATGGCGGTTGGTCTGGATGTTGCAGATCAAGTTTTGCCAAGCACTCCCGCTGACTCTTTGACATCAGAGGCAGTAGACAGTGGGCAATCCAATTGGAAAACGGAGTTCCAAATCATGAATAAACTAACCTCTCTGACGCTCGCAGCAGGCCTTGCGCTGTCGGTGTCTCAGGCGAACGCCTATTTGCTTTACTTCGGCGAAGATCTGAACAACTCAGGCAATGTTCCTCTGGCGGCAACGCCGAATGCTTCGGGAGCAGAAACCTCATTCCTGACCAACCTTGTTGGCGTCGGTACAGAAACCTTCGAGGGAATTCCAGCAGGTTCCAGTGAGCCTCTGGCGCTTAATTTCCCGGGCGCTGGGACTGCGAATCTGACCGGCGGCAATGCGACCGTTCAGTCGGTAACGCCGGGAACGACCAATGGCGTTGGTCGTTACAGTGTTCCGTCTGCTTCATCCAGCAACTACCTGGAGGTAGAAGCCGGCGGGAGTGGCAACTTCAGTGTCGGGTTTACTGAGTCCATTGCGGCATTTGGCTTTTATGGCATCGACATCGGTGACTTTGGTGGCCAGTTAAAGCTGCTCCTGTCGAACGGAGATGAACTGGTCGTCAACAATACGATCGGAAGCTTTGGTTCTACGGACGGATCGGTCCTGTTTTTTGGCCTGATTGCTGAGAATGCCTCTGAAGAGTTTACGTCCATTGATTTCCTGACAACGACAGGACAGGGCGACTTCTTCGCTTTCGATAACTTCACGATCGGAAGCCAGGAGCAGGTTGTTCTGGTGCCAGAGCCGGGAACACTGGCTCTGTTTGGCCTCGGTCTGGCAGGTCTTGGCCTGTCTCGTCGAAAGCGCGTTAGCTAAATTGCAGTACGCCCGAAAGGGTGACCGGGAATCCGGTCACCCTTTTTTTGTGCGAATTTCCCTACCTCAAATGTCTCTGAAGCGCAGTATGATGCCTAACGTCTGTTGCCCCAAGTGATCCGACCGTCGCTGCCTTCTCGTAGCCTAAGTACACGTATAGGTCGGACTGCGGTCCAAACTCAGTCCTCACCCAATGTCATAAAGCGCGTGAAACAGATAAGCGGAGAAGCGTCATGTCGTTAATGAGGCTGGCATACGCCAGCAAAGCAACCTTTGAGGAAAGCCCTATTGAGCAGGGTATAGAGCCGAACGTTGCGCGTATTTTAATGTCGTCCCGAACCAATAATGCGCAGAGCGAGATTGTTGGTGGGCTGTATTATGGAGACGGGCGATTTTTTCAATATCTTGAGGGTGAGGAAGAGTCAGTCAGGAAGCTTTATGACAAAATTTCGAAAGATCAGCGCCACACTGACGTGACAACACTTCTGGAAGAGCCAATCGATGAGCGTACTTTCGCCAGCTGGTCGATGAAATACGTGCCTCTATCGGGCGATGTTAATGAATTCCTTTCCCGTCATGGCATGGAAGAGTTCAGGCCTGAGAATTTCACCCGACCGCTGTGTGAAGACATGATTCAGTTAATTCGCGACTCAAGCGAGGCGGGACGGGTCGTGAGCCACGACGGTAATGCTGTTGCCAAGCGACAATCTGTTCTGCCGACGTCGGTGCTGGTCGGTTTGCTGATTGGGGGCGCAGGAGTAGTGGCCGCCCTTGCTTATGCGATGTCGCTCTCCCAGTGAGAGGGCGAGGATCGCCACTCCCATCAGTTTGGTTGATAAGCTTGAATAAGTTTTCTTCATTTGATTCATACCCCTCGTGTGTTTAGCGTTTCCCTGATAATTCGCTATCTTTTTTAGACGATGAAAGATCATGGAGCCCACATGAGAGCAATTCTTTGCAAAGAATATGGTCCTGCCGAAAAACTGGTCATTGAAGACATTGAAAGCCCTGTCGTTCGAGGGCACGGGGTCCGCGTCAAAGTGAAAGCAGCTGGCCTCAATTTCCCGGATACTTTGATCATAGAGGGTAAGTATCAGTTAAAACCTTCCATGCCGTTTTCGCCGGGGGGCGAAATGTCCGGAGAAGTGATTGAAGTCGGCGAAAAGGTCACTCGCTTTAAAGTGGGTGACAGAGTTGCGGGATTAACCGGATATGGCGCCTTCGCCGAAGAGGTTGTGGTGTCTGAGCACAACCTTCTGCCAATTCCGGACGCCATGTCTGACGAAAAGGCGGCGGCTTTCTCAATGGTGTACGGCACCTCTTACTATGCGCTGAAGCAGCGTGCCAATCTTCAGCCCGGAGAGTCGTTGCTTGTGCTGGGCGCCAGTGGTGGCGTCGGGCTGGCAACGGTGGAACTGGGCAAGGCGATGGGGGCACACGTCATTGCAGCGGCCAGCACGGATGAAAAGCTTGCGGTTGCCAAGGCTGCAGGCGCCGATGAGCTGATCAATTATTCGGAAGAGCCCCTCAAGGAGGCTGTGAAAAAACGTACGCACAGTAAAGGGGTCGATGTTGTCTATGACCCCGTGGGTGGCGACTTTACTGAACAGGCATTGCGGGCCATGGCTTGGAACGGCAGGCACCTGGTGATCGGGTTTGCTGCGGGTGACATTCCAAAAGTACCGGCAAATCTCACTCTGCTGAAAGGCTGTTCCCTGGTCGGTGTCTTCTGGGGGAGCTTTACCCAGCGTGAATCCGACGCCAGCGCGAGGAACATGATGGAACTTCTCCAGATGTTTTCGGAGGGGAAAATCGACCCGAAGATCAGCCACGTGTACGAGTTTGAGGAATATGCTCAGGCACTCGGTGCACTGACCGGGCGCACGGCCACCGGCAAGATCGTGCTGAAGGTTAGCGACTGAGCTGATTCAAACTCGCTGGGCGGCCTCAGAAATTGAGGTCGCCCGAATCAATGCGCTGCTTGAGCTCAGGTGTCACTCTGGAATAGTGTTTTTCCCTCGGAAGCAGGGCATACACCGCCTCTTTTTCGTTGTCGACGGAATACCCCAGTTTCTGGATATCTACTTTTCGGTATTTGAACGTACCGGTTTTTTCGATCGCGTCTGTAACCCTAATAAATACCGGAATGGCATAGGCGGGCAGATTATCCATCAGGTAGCTCAGCAACTGGTCGGGATTGAACTCCTTCTTACCGGCCAGAGGCACCAGCGTCACCATACCGGCTTTGCCGTTTGTGCCGGGAATCTCTACGCCGTACACAATCGCTTCCTCCACGAGGCCGGAGCCATCGATAATATTCTCCAGTTCCGTCGTTGATACGTTCTCTCCCTTCCAGCGGAAGGTGTCGCCCATGCGATCAACAAACTGCAAGTGTCCGCATCCGATGTTTTTTAGAACGTCGCCGGTATTGAACCATTGGTCACCTTTTTTAAAGGCGTCTCTCAGGATGGATTTTTCCGTGGCTTCTTTTTGCGTGTAACCTTCAAAACTCCACTTTTCGGTGATTTCACCGATCAACAGACCCGGCTCGCCTTTCTCGACCTCTTTCATGAACCCAGCGCCGTCGCGGACAGGGTCCCGAGTGCCGTCGTGAAACTGAACCAGCTTGTATGGAGCTGTTGTGAAACCGACGGTTCTGTCCATGTTGAAAAAGTTACTGAACCCGATGTTCCCCTCGCTGGATGCATACAGCTCAGCAACTGTGTCAATGCCGAAGCGGTCTTTGAACTCGCCCCAAATCGACGGACGCAAGCCGTTGCCGATCATTTTGGTCAGGGTGTTGTGGGCGTCTTTGTCGGATTTCGGCTGATTGAGCAGGTAACGGCACAACTCACCGACATAACCGAAGGTGGTCGCTTTGTAGTAATCAACGTCCTTCCAGAACTCTCTGGCAGAGAATTTCCGCCGAAGCGCCAGTGCGGAACCGCCTGCCAATACCGATCCCCAACACACCAGCAGCGCCGTGCCGTGGTAGAGTGGCAGGGTGCAGTACAGGACATCCTCCGGTTCCATCGCCAGAGACATTAAACCAAAACCGCCATAGGCTTTTATGAACTTGCGATGTGATCCCGGCGCTGCTTTGGGAAGGCCCGTTGTGCCCGATGTGAAAAGGTACACAGCCGTGTCGCCCATCGTAATCTCACTGCTGGGATTGGGGGCGACGGAACTCTGCCGGCTGATGCTGGTCGCCAGGTTGCTATAGCCGTCCGGTGCGTCGCCAAATACATTCAATGTATTGGCGTCTGCCAGAAACTGGAATGGTCGGGGGTGTGTGCTTTTAACCTCGTGTTTGATCTCGTCGAAGACGTCTGTCAGTTCCTCACCGACCACAACCATTTTGGGGTCGACCAGCGCCACACTGTGTGACAACACGCGGCCTTTCTGGGACGTATTGAGCATGGCACAGGCCACGCCAATTTTTGCTGCACCGGCAACCACCGCCAGCAATTCAGGACGATTTTCAAGCAGTATTGCAATGGCATCGCCCTTGCGCAGACCTTCGTTCGTCAGGTACTGAGCGATTCGGTTGGCCCAATGATCCAGTTCTCTCCAGGTAATGCTGCGGTCCTCGTACAAGATCGCGGACCTGTGCCCAACGTTCTTTGCATTGCGCTCAATAAGCGAGCCAAGCGTGAGTGGTTTGTTAGCATTACTGGCGGCGTAGTAGTAAAGGCCTCGGGCGATGCTTGGGAAGCGTTTCAGAATCGATGGAACGCTGCGAGCAATGTCGCGAGGTGAAACGGTGTCCTGGGTCATTGAGCTATCCGTCCGTGTTATTCCAGAAATAGATCCGGCATCAGTGGCTTGTCTCCTGCCTGATAACGGTAATGGTCAAAATTAGTAATACCGCCGGCACGCAGGACATCCTCGTCGATCAGTGCCTGCCCGGTGGTTTCGCTTGAAGGCCGCGAAAGAATGCTCAGTGCGGCATCTGCCATGATGTCGGGTTTGCGTCCCTGGGCCATAAGTTGGGGGCCACCGACCTCAAACTCTACAGCCGACGTTGCAATCAGTGTTTTTGGCCAGAGCGCATTTACAGCGATTCCATAGCGTTTAAACTCTTCCGCCATCCCGATGCTGAGCATGGTCATGGCGTACTTTGTGGTGGTGTAAGGACCATACTGAGCAAACCACTTCGGGTCCATGTTGAGCGGTGGCGAGAGACTAAGAATGTGTCCCCGGTCAGACTGCTTCAACCAAGGCAGTGCCGCCTGGCTGCATAGGAAAACGGCTCGCGCATTAACCTGATGCATCAGGTCATAGCGGCTGACCTTCAGTTGTTCTACGCCCGTCAGGCGAATCGCCCCGGCGTTATTCACCAACGCATCAATGCCGTTGAAGTGTTCTGCAGCCGTGGCGATGGATTCCTTGATATTCTGTTCGTCACGAACGTCCAGTACCAGTGGCAGGGCGCGTCCGCCTGCTTGCTCCACTTCTTCGGCAACGCTGTGAATGGTGCCGGGCAGTTTGGGATGGGGCGCGTCCGATTTCGCCGCGATCACGACGTTGGCGCCGTTGCGGGCGCAGGCAATCGCAATGGCGCGTCCGATGCCGCGGCTGGCGCCAGTAATGAAGACGGTGCGATTATCCATGGTTTTCATTGCGTGTCCTCCGTGGCGGGCTCTCCGACTGTAAGCTCCACAAGCAGCTGGCTGCGTTTGACTTGCTGTCCTTTGCTCACCAGTAGCTTTCCGACGGTACCGTCCAGGTCCGCTTTCACCGGATGCTCCATTTTCATGGCTTCCAGAACCACAAGGATGTCTCCTTGTTTCACTGCCTGGCCTTCCTTGACCAGAACGTCTATGAGGGCGCCGTCCATCGTTGCTTTGATCTGACCGCTTCCGGCGTTTGCCTGACCGCCCGACGGAGCGTGCGTGATGTCACTGATCGCGTATGTCTGGCCAAGCGACTGTAAATATAGGTGATTGCCATCCCGGTGATATTGGCAAACCTGACGGACGCCATTGTCGATGATGCCTAGCCGGCCCTGGCCACATTCCCTCAGAACAAACTCCGCTTGTTGATCACCAACGGTTGCGGTGACACGGTTGCCACAGTGGCGCAAAAGAACGTCGGCAGTCTGATCACCGAAAGCGAGACGAATCGGGGAAATGGTGGACGGGGCATTGCTCCAGGCGACTTCGCCTTTGGCGTTGTCGCTGAGCGCGCAAGCGGCCAGGGCCAATATTCGTGTTGGAATTTCGGAGGGTGACATTGACGGATCGCCGCTGAAGGTTGATTGCAGGAAGCCGGTTGTCGCCTCGCCCGCGCCAAAAGTGTCATCTGCGATGATGCGTGACAGGAAAAACTGGTTAGTCGTGACCCCAAACACCTGGGTATCTTCTAGAGCTCGGATCAGTCGGCGTCGGGCTTCGTCGCGATTTTTGCCCCATGCGATAACCTTGGCCAGCATGGGATCGTAGTGGGGGGTAATGTCATCTCCTGAACGCACGCCGCTATCAAACCGCACGCCCTTGCCCTCTGAAGGGTTGAAAGAGAGCAGTCGTCCGGTTTGGGGTGTAAATCCCTGTGCAGGATTTTCGGCATACAGCCGGACCTCAATGGCATGGCCGCACAGTTCGACTTCCGATTGCTCAAGAGGCAGAGGCCGACCCTCAGCAACCGCCAGTTGCCACTCAACCAGATCCTGCCCGGTGATCAATTCCGTTACCGGATGCTCGACCTGTAACCGCGTGTTCATTTCGAGGAAGTAAAAATTCCGATCCTTATCGACGAGGAATTCGACGGTTCCTGCACCTTCGTACTGGCATGCAAGTGCAGCTTTTACTGCTGACTCGCCCATCGCGGCCCGAAGCTCCGGGGTAACAAAAGGCGAAGGCGCCTCTTCCACCACTTTCTGATGCCGCCGCTGAACCGAACAGTCCCGTTCGCCCAGGTAGACGGCGTTACCGTGTTGATCGGCGAACACCTGGATCTCCACATGGCGGGGTTCAATGACGGCCTTTTCAAGAATCAGTTCATCGTCGCCGAAGGCCTGACGGGATTCGGAACGGGCCCGTTTGATGGCATCTTCCAGTTGATCCGGGCTTTCCACCAGTCGCATACCGCGACCGCCGCCCCCTGCGGAGGCTTTGATCATCAATGGATAGCCAATGTCGCCAGCGGCTTTGATGAGCTCCTCATCACTGGCGTTGTCACCTTCGTAGCCCGGAACTACGGGGACTCCGGCTTCCTGCATGGCGATCTTCGAGCGCCTCTTGCTGCCCATCAACTCAATGGCAGACTCCGGCGGCCCAACAAACACCAGACCAGCGGATTTGCAGGCCCGGGCGAAGGCGGAGTTTTCAGAAAGGAAGCCGTAGCCAGGATGTATGCAATCGGCCCCGGTCTTCTTCGCTGCCTCGAGCACTGCTTCTATGTTCAGGTAAGACGCAGTCACTTGAGCCGGCCCAATGCACAGAGCTTCATCGGCCAGCTCAACGTGCAGGGCGTTGGCGTCTGCCTCGGAATAGACCGCCACGGTGCGATAACCGAGTGCCTTGGCGGTTCGAATGACACGAACGGCGATTTCGCCACGGTTGGCGATTAGGAGTTTTTTTAGCAT
>CAZWEP010000020.1:0-46146 GCA_964632565.1 uncultured Marinobacter sp.
TGGGCAACCTGATCCGGCATGCCGGCCAGAACATCGTCCACCATCTTTTCCAGCTCGCCGGTGTCAGAGACCTGCTTCAGCCCCTTGGCGTCAATGATGGCGTCCACGCTGTCGTTTTCACCAGACCACAGGGCCTCGAAAACCTTCTTGGCGCCCGCCGAAGACACGGTGTTGTCGGCGATGCGTACCACCAGATCCCCCAGTTGCTCTCCGGAGATCGGTGAGTCGGCAACCGACTTTTCTTCCGCGTTCAGGCGTGCAGAGAATTCGCCCTGAACCCAGTTGGATGCCAGTTTGGCGTCTTTGCCGCGCTCCGCCGCTGCTTCAAAGAACGCCGCGAGTTTTGAATCACCGGCCAGCAGCCCGGCGTCGTAATCGTTCAGGCCGTATTGCTCCATGAAGCGAGCTTTGCGCGCATCTGGTAACTCGGGGAGGCTGTTACGGGCTTCGTCGATAAACGAATCGTCGATTTCAACTGGCAGCAGGTCCGGGCACGGGAAGTATCGGTAATCGTTGGCTTCTTCCTTGGTGCGCATGGAGCGGGACTCGTCGCGGTCGCCGTTGTACAAACGGGTTTCCTGAACGATGCTGCCGCCGTCTTCCAGGATGTCCATCTGTCGTTCGACTTCGTGGGCGATGGCCTGCTCCATGAAACGGAACGAGTTGAGGTTTTTGGTTTCCGTCCGTGTGCCGAGCGTGTCTGACCCTTTCGGCTTCAACGAAATGTTTACATCGAATCGCATCGAACCCTGAGACATGTCACCGTCACAGATTCCAAGGGATGTCACGATGCTGTGCAGCTTTTTGGCAAATGCAACTGCTTCGTCGGCGTTGGTCATGTCTGGTTCGGTGACCACTTCAATCAGCGGTGTGCCGGCACGGTTTAGGTCGACGCCGGTCATGCCGTGAAAGTCTTCGTGCAGAGATTTCCCCGCATCTTCTTCAAGATGGGCGTGATGAATGCGGACCCGCTTGGATTCTCCGCTGGGCAGGTCGATGTCCACATAGCCAGGGCCGACAATCGGGCGCTCAAGCTGTGTGGTCTGGTAGCCTTTTGGCAAATCTGGGTAAAAATAATTTTTGCGCTCGAATACAGACCGGCGTTCGATCTCTGCATTCACCGCCAGACCGAACATCACGGCGTAGCGAAATGCCTGCTCGTTGGGAACTGGTAGGGTACCGGGCATCGCAAGGTCTACGGCATTGGCCTGGGTATTGGGCTCGGCGCCATACGCGGTGCTGGAGCCGGAAAAAATCTTGGTTTTGGTGGCGAGCTGAACGTGAATTTCCAGCCCGATCACAATGTCCCATTGCATAATCTTTCTCCTGTCTCGGGCTTATTGCGGTTCACGCTGGTGCCAGTCGGTCACCTGCTGGAATTGGTGGGCGGCGTTCAGCAGTCGGGCTTCGGAAAAATAGTCGCCGATGATTTGAAGTCCCACCGGCAATCCGTCTACAAAGCCTGCCGGTACTGACATTGCCGGGATGCCGGCCAGGTTGATGGCAATGGTGAACACATCTTCCAGATACATGGTGACTGGATCGCTGGTTTTTTCGCCCTGCACAAATGCTGGAGAAGGCGTGGTCGGACTCATCAGAACGTCCACTTCCTTGAAGGCATTAATGAAGTCCTGCTGGATCAGACGGCGCACTTTCTGTGCTTTCAGGTAGTAGGCATCAAAATAGCCCGCTGACAGGGCGTAAGTGCCCACCAGAATGCGACGCTTCACTTCTTCGCCAAACCCTTCGGCCCGCGTGCGGGTGTATAAATCCATCAGGTCTTTCGGATCCTCGCAACGATAGCCGTAGCGGACACCATCAAAGCGGGACAGGTTCGCCGAGGCTTCGGCAGGCGCGATCACGTAGTAAGCGGCGATGGCCAGCTTGGCATTTGGCAGCGACACCTCTTTTACGGTGGCGCCCAACTTTTCGTATTCCTTTACCGCGTTTCGAACCTGCTCTTCCATAGCCGGACTGAGCTGATCGCTGAAGTACTCCTTGGGCAGGCCGATTTTCAGCCCCCGCAGTGGTTCGTTGAGTGTCGCGGTGTAGTCTGGCACCTCCCGATCAATCGACGTGGAGTCCCTGGTGTCGAAGCCGGCCATTACATTCAGCATCAGCGCGTTGTCTTCTGCCGTGCGCGCCATGGTGCCGCCCTGATCCAGACTCGAGGCGAATGCGATCATGCCGTACCGAGACACGCGTCCGTAGGTAGGTTTGAGACCGGTAATGCCGCAGAGGGCTGCAGGTTGGCGGATTGAGCCGCCGGTATCTGTTGCGGTGGCCGCGGGCACAAGGCGACCGGCGACTGCAGCGGCAGATCCGCCTGAAGAGCCGCCCGGAACACGTTTTTCGCCTTTGGTTAGTCCCCATGGATTCGTAACCGGGCCAAAATGGCTGGACTCATTGGAAGAGCCCATGGCGAACTCGTCCATGTTGGTTTTGCCCAGGCAAACGGCGCCCGCCTGACGAAAGTTTGCGGTAACGGTCGCGTCATAGGGCGGAACAAAGTTCTCAAGCATTTTTGAGCCACAGGTAGTGCGTACACCACTCGTGCAAAAGATGTCTTTGTGGGCAAAGGGCACCCCGGTCCAGGGCGTGGCGTTACCTGCTGCCCGCTGTTCGTCCGCCAACTTCGCATCAGCCAGTGCCTGATCTTCGGTAACAGTAATAAAGCTGTTGTACTTGGCGTCTTCCTGTTTGATGCGATCGAGGAAGTGCCGGGTCAGTTCCACGCTGGAGACGCTGCCACTCTCCAGTTCTCGCGAAAGTTCTGCTACGGATTTGTTTTGCATGGTACGTCCTTTCACTCAATGACCCGGGGCACAAGAAACAGACCGTTTTCGGTGGCCGGCGCGATGGCCTGGAACGCTTCCCGCTGGTTGGTTTCGGTGACTTCATCGGCGCGAAGGCGCTGAACAGCGTTCAGGGGATGCGCCATTGGCTCAACCTTGTCGGTGTCAGCAGCCCCCAGCTGGTCCACCAGATCCAGAATATTGCCTAGGTCTTTTTCTAGTGCCGAAACTTGCTTGTCGTCCACACGAATGCGGGCGAGCACGGCGACTTTCTCGATGTCCTCGCGGGAAATGGTCACAGATTGCCTCCAGAAAGATGAAAGTTCAGTAATTTACAGACGTCTCGTGTCCCGATTGATCCGGTTGCCACCTGAGGTTTGGGGCGTTTGGGAGAAGACTTTCCAAAACTGTGCGGAGCCATGGATGGCGGAGCCCAAGCGTCGCAGGGACGCGCTTGAGCGTGTTTTGGAAAGTCTTCTCCCAAGCGCTCTTGCACCCGAGTCAAAATTAAGAGCGACATGGTAACAGATTCAAACAATCACGGGAGGGGCCAAGCCGCTGTAAAGTAGCGGTCAACAGGCGTTCAGAGCATGGATGCCGCCTTGCCTGAGGGGGTACTCACTGCTAAAGTTGCGGCATCTTTCCGCGACTGCAACTCTCAGGTTGAAACAACACGAATGCTGATAAAAAGACTCAGAGGTATTTTCTCAAGTGACCTGTCCATCGACCTGGGCACGGCCAACACGCTTATTTACGTGCGAGAGCGGGGGATCGTGCTGAACGAGCCCTCTGTTGTGGCGATCCGCACGAACAATTCTCAGAAGATGGTTGCTGCGGTCGGCGCTGAAGCGAAACGGATGCTGGGCCGTACGCCAGGCAACATCACAGCGATTCGGCCGATGAAGGACGGTGTCATCGCTGACTTCGTAGTGACCGAAAAAATGCTGCAGCACTTCATTCACAAAGTGCATGAAAACAGCTTTATTACGCCCAGCCCCAGAGTGTTGGTTTGCGTGCCGAGCAAATCGACCCAGGTTGAGCGCAAGGCCATTCGCGAATCAGCCCTGGGTGCAGGTGCCCGCGAAGTGTTCCTGATTGAGGAGCCCATGGCAGCCGCCATCGGCGCGGGTCTGCCGGTTGAAGAGGCCAGTGGCTCGATGATCGTCGACATTGGTGGTGGTACCACTGAGATCGCGATTATTTCGCTCAATGGTATTGTCTATGCGGAATCGGTACGCACAGGCGGGGACAAGTTCGACGAGGCCATCGTTACCTACGTGCGCCGCAATTATGGCAGCCTGATCGGCGACTCCACTGCTGAGCGCATCAAGCATGAGATCGGCTGTGCCTACGAAGGGCTGGAAGTGCGCGAAATTGATGTTCGCGGCCGTAATCTGGCGGAAGGGGTGCCACGCGCTTTCACCCTGAACAGCGAAGAAATTCTGGATGCGTTGCAGGAATCCCTTGCACAGATCGTGCAGACAGTGAAGAGCGCGCTCGAACAGTCGCCGCCTGAACTGGCTTCTGACATTGCCGAGCGCGGCATCGTACTGACCGGTGGTGGTGCATTGCTCCGCGGCCTGGATAAGCTGATCAGCGAGGAAACCGGTTTGCCGGTCATCATTGCCGAAGATCCGCTGACCTGTGTTGCGAGAGGCGGTGGTAAGGCCCTGGAAGTGATTGACCGCGGTGGTATCGGAATGTTCTCCCAGGAGGGTTAAACCCGTGGGGGGCACACGCCATTAAGACCATCTTTGTTCAGGGGCCTATTCCCGGATTACGACTGTTGCTGGTGTTCGTGCTGTCGGTGGCATTGATTGTCGCCGATGCTCGTTTTAACCAGCTCGCTCCCGTTCGTAGTGCCATTGGGACTGGTCTGGCACCCATTCACTGGCTGGGTAACGCCCCCGGCCAGTTCAGCGACTGGGTTGCCAGTCTCTTTACGACCCGTGATGATCTTCTCGAAGAAAACGAGGCTCTCCAGGCGAGGCTGCTCATTCTGGAGCGCCGTGCCCTGAAGTACGCAGCCCTGGCGTCTGAAAATAACGAACTAAGACAGCTTCTGAATTCCTCTGAAGTCCTTGACGATCGAGTTGTGGTCGGAGAGGTCGTCGCAGTGTCTCCGGACCCTTTCTCCCATGAAATCGTGATTAACAAAGGCAGTCGCGACGGCCTCAGCGTGGGCCAGGCGATACTCGACGCTAACGGTCTGATGGGCCAGGTTCAGCAAACCAGCAGCTTCACTTCAAGGGTTCTGCTGGTCAGCGACAGCAGTCATGCGGTTCCTGTCGAGGTGGTTCGGAATGGTCTGAGAGCGGTTTTGCTTGGGAACGGTGACACGGACTCGTTGGAGTTGGTGCATGTGCCCGATACCGCCGACATTCGTGAAGGCGACTTGCTGGTGAGCTCAGGCCTGGGTGGCCGCTTCCCTAAAGGCTATCCGGTAGCCGAAGTTCGGAGCATTGAGAAAGAGCCGGGCGAGCCTTTCGTGAAAATACAGGCGAGCCCCATGGCCGATCTTAATCGCAGTCGTCTGGTGTTAGTGGTTTTCTCCCCAAACACCGAGCGATCTGATTTGTCTGCCGCCGAACCGGTTGATTCAGCCGATGGTGGACCAGAGACGGAGGGCGACAATTAATGCTTTCTGTCATTAGCTATCCCGTGTTCATCTTTACCGCCGTACTTGCGCTGGTGCTGAGCAGTTCTTTGTTCCCGGTGGGTTGGTACGAGTTCCGGCCCGAGTGGCTTGGCCTTGTCGTGTTTTATTGGACGTTTCGTGCACCGGCGCAGTTCGGAATCCTGCTGGCGTGGTGTCTGGGTCTGCTCCTTGACGTTCTTGAAGCCACACCGCTTGGGGTCAACGCCTTTGCTATGGCGCTGGTGGCGTTCCTCGTTCTTACCGTACACCAACGCCTGCGCATGTATCCTCTGCCCCAACAGTGTCTGATGGTTTTCCTGTTGTTGGGCATCAATCAGATGTTGGTCCACTTCATCAAGCAGAGCCTGGGCGCCCAGGACGCAGGTTTCAGCTATCTCTGGCCAGCCGCAACGGGCGCTCTGGTGTGGCCAATCCTGTGTGTACTTCTGGACAACCTTAACCGGAAGTTGGGATAGCGATGATGCGTCCGCTGATTCTTGCGTCGGCTTCGCCGCGACGGGCAGAACTGCTGCGCCAGATCGGGTTGAGCTTTGATGTACGCCCTGCCGATATTGACGAGCAACCGCTCACTTCGGAATCGCCGGGTGATTACGTTCAGCGTTTGGCGCGCGAGAAGGCACTTGCCGTCAGTCATCTCGACCCTGCTGCGGTGATCATTGGTTCCGATACATCGGTCGTACTGGACAATCGTATATTGGGGAAGCCGTCCGATGAGGACGACGCGATCGCGATGCTGGAGCAACTTTCCGATCGTTCGCATCAGGTAATGACCGGTGTTGCGATTGCTGTGGAAGGCCGCTGCAGTTCCCTCACGGTCATTGTGGATGTGGGTTTCCGATCACTGTCCAGGCCTGAAATTGAGGCGTATGTGCGTACAGGAGAGCCTATGGATAAGGCCGGAAGCTATGGAATTCAGGGACTCGGTGGTATTTTTGTTGAGAGTCTTCAAGGCAGTTACAGCGCCGTGGTTGGTCTTCCGCTCAAGGAAACAGCCGATCTTCTTGCAGACGCCGGATATCCAGTCTGGACCACCTGGCAAAGAGGGCAGGAGAGCCTGAATGAGTGAAGAGATACTGATCAATGTTACGCCCGTCGAAACCCGTGTCGCACTGGTTGAAAACGGCATGCTTCAGGAAGCATACATTGAGCGAACGAGTCGCAAAGGTATTGTCGGAAATATCTACAAAGGTAAGGTCGTCCGCGTTTTGCCAGGGATGGAGGCTGCCTTCGTCGACATCGGCCTTGAGCGGGCAGCATTCATTCATGCTTCCGATGTGGTCACCGACCAACAGAATTCGGATGAGCCAACAGAAGGACCCAAGACGGTTCCAGATATCCGCACGCTCCTGAGAGAGGGGCAGTCCCTGGTAGTGCAAGTGACCAAGGATCCGATCGGAACCAAGGGGGCTCGTCTGACCACGCAGCTGTCCATACCGTCCCGATACCTCGTGTTTATGCCCGGCGTATCCCATGTGGGTATTTCTCAACGGATAGAAGATGATGCTGAGCGAACAAGGCTAAAAACCCTCATCGAAGAGGGTGCTGCCGAGGAAACCGACGTAAATGGCGGCTACATCATTCGCACGGCTGCGGAGGCAGCGTCCTCTGAAGACTTGCTGGCGGACATGGTTTATCTGCACCGCTTGAGCCAGGCAATTGAAGATCGTATCGGACGGAGTCAGGCGCCGGCGGTGGTGTACCAGGATCTGCCGCTGTTCATCAAAACCATACGCGACCTGATTCGTCCCCAGACAGAAAAGGTCAGGATCGACAGCAAAGAAAGCCACCAGCGTGTGATGGAGTTTGTCGAAGAGTTCGTGACCGAATTCTCCGACAAGGTTGAGTATTACCCTGGTGAGCGCCCGTTGTTTGACCTGTATTCGGTCGAGGATGAAATCCAGAAAGCCCTGAGCCGAAAGGTCCAGCTTAAATCCGGCGGTTACGTGATTATTGACCAGACCGAAGCAATGACCACCATAGATATCAATACAGGGGCTTTTGTCGGACACCGGAATCTCGAGGAAACCATCTTCAAGACTAATCTGGAGGCAGCTCGCTCGATCAGTCGGCAGCTCCGACTTCGGAATCTTGGCGGCATCATTATTATTGATTTCATTGACATGGAAGACCCGGAACACCAGCGGCAGGTACATCGGATGCTGGAAAAAATGCTCGAGAGAGACCATGCGAAAACCAAAATCACTGGCGTTTCCGAGCTTGGTCTGGTGGAAATGACTCGCAAGCGCACAACAGAAAGTCTGGGTCAGGTGTTGTGCGAACCCTGTCCTATCTGTGATGGCCGCGGTTTTCTCAAAACCAGCGAGACCGTGTGCTACGAAATTTTCAGAGAAATCCTTCGCGTCAATCGTGCTTACGATGCCGAGAGCTACCTCGTCATGGCCTCGCAAAGCGTTGTGGACCGCCTGCTTGACGAGGAGTCGGATAACGTGGCGGACCTGGAAACGTTCATCGAGAAAACCATACGGTTTCAGGTCGAACCTTTCTACAGCCAGGAGCAGTACGATGTTGTCTTGCTCTAGTGTTTTGTTTAACAGCGCGCCATAAGGGCCAGCGGTCTTTCTGATGACCACGACCGAATCTGATGAAAAGCCGAGAGGTCCGGTTTTCCGTTTTCTTTCCAGGCTTGCAAACCTGATCTGGTGGTTGCTTCTTGCCCTGATCGTTTTGTCCGCACTGTACGCCGGCATCGGTCGTCAACTAACCCAGAACATCCATGAATACATCCCCGAATTCGAACAGAGACTTTCCGAACAATTGGGTCAGGAAGTCGAAATCGGATCCCTTTATGCCGTCTGGAGCTGGCTGAATCCGACGCTGGTTGCCAGCGATCTGGTGGTTCGCCAGAGCGGGGACAGCGACGAGGTGGTTGGATCACTGAAAACCCTTCGGGTGGGTCTCGATTTTCTGGCCTCCGTGGCCCGTTTCCGAATTGTGTTTTCCAATTTTGAAGCAGACCGCCTTGAGCTGATCATTAATCAGACACCGAGGGGCGACGTGAGTGTCGAGGGAGTCGACCTGCCGGAACCGGTCGCCAACGACCTCAGTAAATGGATTGATCTGGCTGGTCAGTGGTTGTCTGACCCGTCTGTAAGAGTCACTCGTGTCGATCTGGGGCTCAGGGACAGCGAGGGCAAACTGAGGCACGTAGAGATCCCGCAATTGGATCTGGTTTACCGGCGAGGCTTCTTCCACGCTGCAGGGCGGGCAATGCGGCCAGGCACGACCGAACAACTTGCCCGATTTGAGTTGGTCGGGCAGCACTTTTTTCGAGGGGATTTTACCGGGCAGGTTTATGGCAACATCAATTCCGGTCGGCTGTTTGACGGGCTGGTACGAGAATACAGTTGGGAAGGCTTACGGATTGAAGGATTCGATCTCGGTGGTGAAGTCTGGCTGACGTTTCATAATGGCACGATTATTCAGGCGAATGGCACAGTCACAACGCCTTATGTCCAGGTTGGTGTGCATCAGGAAAGTCTTGCTCCCTTCGAGGACATTTCGGCCCGATTCGGCTGGCGTCGATCCCCGGACGCGCTCTCGCACGGCGCGCCGGAAGACCCTGTCCGGCCCTGGTACACCACTGGAGAATATCATTTTCAGGACGTTAGTTGGCGTTGGAATGGCGAATCTTTTCCCGGCTTTGACGTCCGTCTCCAGTCCAACGACGAAGCTTACCTGATCTCAGCGGAAGACCTGCCAATTGGCCCTCTACGCCGGTTGATCACCGATACCGGGCTTGCCCCGGAAACGGCCCGCAACCAGCTCCTCGCCTATCAGCCTGAAGGCACTCTAAACAATGTCAGGCTCGATTTGCCACGCCAGAATCCGGAAAGCTTTACCTTTGGAGCGGCACTGAAAAATGTCGATGTAGCGGCCGTGGGAGGATCGCCGAGTGTGCGGGGGCTTGATGGTCAGCTATTTTTAACCCGCGAAGCAGGTTACGTGGACGCTGATGCAGCGGAAATGAATTTTGGTTTTCCAGGCCTGTTTAACGGGAACTGGGACGTAAGCCAGTTCCAGGCGGGCGTGGCCTGGCGGCTTGAAGACGGCATCACACGGGTGTACTCGGATGACATCCGTATGCAAATCGACTCTGGCGCCACTCTGACGGGGGCGTTTGATCTCCGACTCGCCAGAGAAGGACGGGACGTTCTCGGTTTGCGTGTTGGCGTTGAGAACGGCACGGCTGGCATGCTGGCAGACTTTGTTCCCGCAAAGGTTGTTAACCCGGGTCTGTACGACTGGCTGGTGACTTCGATACCGACGGCAACGATCGACGGCGATTATTTTGGTCATGGCCAGATCGGTCGTGATGCGCCCGGGGGTTCTTTTGTGTCCTCCATGAGGTTTGCGTTCAGTGATGCAGAGATTCGCTACGACGAGCGCTGGCCTTCCGTGGAGTCAGCGAGCGGCGCCGTGTCCATTCACCAGGGTAGAACCCGGGTTGAACTGGTGTCCGGTCGCACCGGTGGTATCGATCTGCGTCCGGGGAAGGTTCAGGTGGTACCCGCAGACACCGGTACAGAAATTCAAATTGAAGCTTCGGCGCCGGTGTCCGGAGAAGCTCTGAAACATTGGATGATCCACAGCCCGCTGGGAGAAATGGCCGGAGCTGCTGGCGAGAGTGTCGAGCTTGCCGGTGAGTTTGAGCTGGATCTGGGACTGGCCTTTGCCCTGAATTCGGAGTTGCCTCCGAATGTCGATGCGTCGGTTACAGCGAAATCGGGAACATTGTCTTATCCGGCGGCCAACCTTCAGTGGACGCAGCTGGGGGGGAAGCTTGATTACAGCAGCGAAAAGGGTTTCTCAGGTGTGCCTCTGGAGGCGAACTTTCTCGGTCGCCCCGTCGCCGTCTGGTTCTCTCGCAGCGAAGACGGTAGCGCGTTGAATATCCGTCAGGCGGGCAAGGCCGACTTGGCCAGTTTGCTTGAAATGACGGATTTGCCAGATGCCAAAACCCTGAAAATCAATGGCTCTCTGAACTACGAGGCGACTCTGGACGTCTCGCCAGAATCGGCCTCCACGATTGTTCTGACCACGGATCTGGTCGGTGTCGGCGTCGATTGGCCTTCGCCGCTGGGCAAATTGCCAGTACAAAGCGCGCCTTTGACGATACAGGTTGAGCCAGGTGATTCCGATGCGGTGGCTATTGCAGTGAGCTGGGAAGAACGCGCAGACCTGGTTCTGCAGTGGCAATCGGATCGCATTCTGACGCGGATTCGCCAATTGTATATTGGCCAGCGACAGATTCAGGATGTCAGTATCGATGCCCAGAAAGATGCTCAAAAATGGTTTATCAGTGCCGATTCTGACTGGCTGCTTGGTGCAATGACATGGCCTCTTGAGAGTGACGATCTCGCAAAGCCTGTCGTGGTTGACCTGAAGCGACTTCATCTGGAGCGCGCCCCGGATTCAGAGGATGCGCAGCCGGTTGAAATTGACAGCGAGGCTCAGGTCGAAGCGTTTCGCGCGCTCAAATTGGAGAGCTGGCCAGACATCAATGTTCAGATTGCTGAACTGGCTATCGATGGCAGGAAAGCCGGGAACTGGTCTTTTGAGGTTCGTCCCGAGGCCGATGCTCTGAAAGTGTCAGACCTCAAGGGCAGTTTCCTATCCATGGCGTTTGATGGACAAATGATCTGGGCGATTCCGGATGGGCGGGAACTGACGCGATTCAGGGGCGAGCTTCGTGGTGAGTCGCTGGCTGACATTGGTGCGCTTGTGGGCAGCGATGTGCCCTTCAAAAACAAAAAGTCCGTCGTTGCAATGGATCTCAATTGGCCTGGGCGCCCGGATCAATTCACCACCAGTCGGTTGAGTGGAACGACTCGGATGCGGTTCGATGACGGTGTCATTCTGGAAGGCAACAATACGGCTCAACTTTTCCGGATATTCAATATTTTGAATTCAGATACGCTGTGGCGTCGTCTGCAACTGGATTTTTCGGATCTGTATGAGGCAGGCGTTGCGTTTGACGCGATCTCCGGTAAAGCAACCATGGACCGTGGCGTCTTGACCCTTGACCCGGAACTTCAGATTGTCGGGCCATCGGGCGCGTTCAAATTTACCGGTAAGACGGACATGGCCTCGGAGACGCTGGACATGAATATGGTGGTGGTCCTTCCGTTGACTCAGAATCTGCCCCTGGCGGCCTTGCTGCTTGGCGCAGGTGCGCCGATTGGAGGCGCGCTATTTGTGTTGGATAAAGTTCTCGGAGACCCATTGAGTAAACTGACCAGTGCCACTTATAGTGTGAAAGGTCCGTGGGATAAACCGGACGTCGATTTGAAGCGAGTCTTCGACACCGGTAACTGATGACCGGTGCGAAGTCTGGATGATCTGAGGTGGTTTCAATGATGTCTAGCCAGCACGATCAGCGGGTGGCCGCCATTCAGATGGTGAGTACCCACGACATTGCAGAAAATCTGCGAGAGGCGAGCCGCTTACTCAAGGCGGCCGCAGACTCAGGTGCCCGGATTGCGGTGCTTCCCGAAAACTTTGCTGTTTTAGCCACTCGTCAGATGGTCGGCTGTGGACGTCGTGAATCGAGTGACGAGAAGCTGATCAGGCCCTTTCTTGCTGGCCAGGCGAAGGAGCTTGGAATCTGGATTGTTGGCGGCTCCATGCCTCTGGCGACCCGTCCAGACGGCAGTTCCGTGCCGGAGCATGTGCGCGCCACCTGTCTGGTATACAACGATCAGGGCGAGGAAGTTGGTCGATATGACAAGATTCATCTATTCGATGCCACAGTAGAAGACGCGCAGGGCCAATATCGGGAATCGGATACGTTCGAGCCGGGGGAAGACGTCGTCGTCATTGATACGCCGGCGGGTAAGCTGGGCCTGGCGATCTGCTACGACCTCAGATTTCCCGAATTATTTCGCAAGCTCCGCGAACAGGGAGCCGAATGGGTGTCACTGCCGAGCGCCTTCACCTGGCAGACAGGAGATGCGCACTGGCATGCACTGTTGCGAGCACGAGCCATTGAAAATCAGGTCTGGATCGTTGCACCCGGGCAGGGCGGTCAAAACAGCGAGCGCCGCCGAACCTATGGGCACAGTCTGGTGGTCGATCCCTGGGGCAGAGTTGTTTCAGAGATTGATGAAGGGCCCGGCCATGTGCTGGGGGATCTTGACCTTGATCTTGTCAAAGACGTACGCATGAGAATGCCGGTGTGGGAACACCGCAGACTCTAACTTGCCATCGACTCTGCGTCGTCGATACATTCCCGCAAATATCGAAACAGCTTCTTGGCTTGCCCAGTAGGTTTGTCTTTCTGAGCATCTTTGCGGGCATTACGCGCCAGGTTTCTGAGGTGTTGGACGTCTGCAGTCTCACAGTAGTCGAGAAACTCTCCGACCGCGTCGTCGCCCTCTGAAATCATCCGGTCGCGCCAACGCTCGGCCAGGTGATGGCGACGAGTGTGTTCCTCACTGCCTGCGTCGAAAGCATCGATCTGGCGGGCCAAGCCTTCGAGGTCGTCTTCCTGGCGAATAACCTTGCCGATGTATTGTAAGTGCCTACGGCGTGCCTCGTTCTTTCGAATACGTTTCGACTCATCAATGGCAGCCCGCAGGGTGTCGCTGATCGCAAGCGTGTTCAACTGATCGGTGTTCAGGTCCAGCATTCGCTTGCCCAAGTCCTGCAACTCGTGCATTTCCCGCTTGAGCTGGGACTTGCTCTTACCGAATTCTTCTTCGTGGTCTGAATGCGGATCGTTCACTGTGTTCGGTCCTGAGTTAGCCGTAAATGAGAGTCGCGAGGCCGAGAAACGACATGAATCCGACGACGTCGGTGACGGTGGTGAGAATGACGCTTCCCGCCAGGGCTGGGTCTATGTTGCGGGACTTCAGGAACAGTGGCAGCACCGTCCCGACCAATGCCGCAGCAATGAGATTAATGATCAAGGCGGAAGCTATGATGGCGCCAATCATTATGTCGTCGAACCAAACTGAGGCGGCAGAGGCGACGACAACTGCCCATAGAAGGCCGTTTAACGCCCCTGCGACGAATTCACGGTTGAGCAGCCAGCCCACATTAGCGCCGCTGATCTGTCCAACGGCCATGCCCCGGATCACAAGAGTCAGTGTCTGGCTGCCGGCGATACCACCCATGCTGGCAACAATCGGCATGAGTACCGCCAGTGCCACCACCTTCTCGATTGTGGCCTCGAACAAACCAATGACCGCAGAGGCTGTGAAGGCCGTCAGCAGGTTAATGCCCAGCCAAACGGCCCGCCGCCGCGTGGTCTTTAGAATGGGTGCAAAGGTATCCTCGTCTTCATCCAGACCTGCCATGCTCATCAGCGAGTGGTCAGATTCCTCCCGAATTACATCGACCACGTCGTCGATGGTGATTCGACCGAGGAGGCGACCGTCCTCGTTGACCACCGGCGCTGAAATCAGGTCGTAGCGTTCAAACAGCGTGGCAACCTTGCTGTCGGATAGGGTGACCGGAATAGGCTCAATGTCCGTGTCCATGACTTCACGGACGGTGGCTGCGGGGTTGGACACCAGCATCTTGGTAATGGGCAGCATGCCGATAAACTCGTCCCGACGACTGACCACAATAAGGCTGTCTGTCATCGGAGGCAGATTCCGATGGCGGCGAAGGTAACGCAGCACAACGTCGATACTGATGTCCGGCCGAACCGTAATGGTATCGGTGTTCATCAGGCCGCCGGCCGTGTCCTCCGGGTAGGACAGTACTTCCTCTACACGCTGGCGGTCCTGTTCATCCATGGTATCCAGAACTTCCTGAATGACCGTGTCAGGAAGTTGCTGGAGCAAGTCGGCCAGGTCGTCCGACTCAAAGTCTTCAATGATGTCCGCCAGTTCCTGAGCATTCAGCTGACTCAGGAAGTATCCCCGGATGTCGTCACTGAGGTACTGGAGAACCTCACCTTCGAGTTGCTTGTCGACGAGGTTCCAGAGCAATGCGCGCTGACGGGGCGGCGAGGATTCGAGCAGGTGGGCAATATCGCTCGGGCTCAGGCCACCATTCAGAATGCGGGCGACCTGCTTGAGAGCACCGCTATCCAGCGCTTCGCTCAAGGAGCGAAGGCGTTGGCGAGCCTGGCTTTTTTCAAGAATATCGGACATGAATCACCCGCGATCAGAAAACTTCCGCATTATAGCGAAGTTACAGGGTATTAGTGAGAACGAGTTGTAGGTGAATTCCGCAGACGGATGCTGCGAGGGCTTGAACGCCGGGTTTCAGGCTATTCGCCTTCTCCGAAATAGTCTTCGATCAGTTCGACCAGCGCGGCAATCGCTTCTTCTTCGTCAGTGCCGTCGGCGATCAGATCAATATCCACGCCCTGACTCGCCGCCAGCATCATCACCGGCATGATACTTTTGGCGTTCACTTCCCGGCCGCCCCGGCCAATTTGGACGTCAGATTCAAACTCTGATGCTGTGGCGACCAGTTTTGCGGCTGCCCGTGCGTGCAGGCCAAGTTTGTTTATGATCGTGATGGTGCGACGGACCATAAAGTTCAGGACTCCTGGTTCGACAGATGTAAAAGCTCGCTGTGCCGGACCTGCACATTGTTGTAACGGGCTTGGAAATGCTGCCGCAGCTGTTCGGAAACGTAAACTGAACGATGCTGGCCACCGGTGCAGCCAATGGAGATGGTCATGTAGCTACGGTTGCTGTCGGCGAAAGAGGGTAGCCATCCCTCCAGGAAGTCGATCAGATCCTTCACCATTTTCTGGCTGAGCGGAGCTTTTTCCAGAAAGTCGATAACCGGTTGATCAGTGCCGACGAATCTGCGAAGTGAGGTGTCCCAATAGGGGTTGGGCAGACAGCGAACATCGAATACAAAATCCGAGTCCAGGGGTACGCCATGTTTAAACCCGAAGGACTGGAACAGCAGTGCCAGTTCCTGTTCCCGACGCCCCGCCACGCGTTGTTTGACCATATCCCGGAGTTCGTACATGGACATGCCAGTCGTCTCGATATAAAGGTCGGCGAGCTTGGACAGAGGTTCCAGTAGCTGCTTTTCGTTGCCGATCGCTTCTCGAAGGGATGTTTTGTCGTCACTGAGCGGGTGTTTACGCCGTGTAGCGTGGAATCGCTGCAGCAGCGACTGCTCATCGGCGTCGAGGTAAATAATCTCGATGGTTATGCCGGTGCTCTGGAGATTTCGGTACAGACTCTCGAAATTAGACAGTTCATCGGACAGGTTTCGGGCGTCAATGCTGACCGCCATCTTGGCAAGCCGACCCGCTGCAGGTTGGCTGACAGCTTCGTTGGTAAGGGGAACCAGCAGACCGATCGGAAGATTATCAATGCAATAGAATCCAAGATCTTCCAGGACGTGGAGTACCGTACTTTTTCCGGAGCCCGAACGCCCACTGACAATGATCAGCTTCATTCCCCATTACCCCAAACAGTCGTTGTGGTGATTAGTGACTCTCCGCCAGCATCTTTCGGTACAGGGTTTCGTTATCCGTGCACTGTCGAAGCTGGTCGCAAAAACTGCGGTCGTTGAATTTCTCCGCAAGCTGGCTCAGAAGTTCAAGGTGCTCGCTGGTCGCCTCTTTTGGAACGATGAGGGCGAACACGAGGTCTACGGGCTGATTATCAATAGCGTCAAACCCGACGCCTTCGTTCAGCGTCAGCAAAACACCCACGACATGGTCCAGTCCGTCGAGCCGGCAGTGGGGAATAGCAATCCCCTGGCCAATGCCGGTGCTGCCAAGCCTTTCCCGGGCGACCAGATTATTGAATATCTGATTGTCGCTCAGGGTCTCGTCCTGGTGTTGGATCTGTTCTGCGATCGTTTCCATCACCCGCTTCTTGCTGGACGCCTCAACTCGGCAGAGCGTCAGCTCGGGGGCAAGGATGGTGTCAATGGTCAGCGATGTGTCGGTCATGAATCGACGTTTAATCCGTAAAAAAAGGCTGCGACACGAAAGGTGACGCAGCTCGATTGGTGTCTTGCAGGTTCAGGTGCGTGTTAACGGGCACCGTTGCCGTGCATCCGGTCTACATTCTTTTCTTTGTGTTTCAGAATCTGTCGGTCCAGCTTGTCCACCAGGGCATCAATGGCGGCATACATGTCTGAATTCTCTGCCTTTGCGTGAATCTCACCACCAATCACGTGAAGTGTGGCCTCCGCAAGCTGACGTACCTTCTCAACTTCCAGTGTTACCTGGCAATTGCTGATGTGGTCAAAGTGACGCTCGAGCTTTTCGAATTTGCCGGATACGTAATCTTTCAGAGCGGGAGTTAGTTCTACGTGATGGCCTGAAATATTGAGTTGCATAGGCGTCTCCTGTTGTCAGCAGGCCGAAACTCGTGATGAGTTGCGGCGGTAAACCCCCAGCAAAGGCTGGCGGTGAAATTCGGTCAGGAAATTCCGTCCAGCGTCGATGAAGGTTTCAACTTCTAAACCAGTCGCTTGCGTTCGTTGGACGGTGGAATATGCATCGCTTCGCGATATTTGGCCACGGTACGGCGGGCCACTTTGATACCTTGTTCTCCTAGCATGGCTGCAATTTTGCTGTCGCTCAATGGCTTTTTTGGCGTTTCTGTCGAGATCAGCTTTTTAATCATCGCTCGAATAGCGGTCGAAGAACACTCACCACCCTCGTCAGTACTGACGTGGCTCGAGAAAAAGTATTTCAGCTCGAAGATGCCACGGGGTGTGTGCATGTACTTCTGTGTCGTAACCCGGGATATCGTTGACTCATGCATTTCCACCGCCTGGGCAATGTCGGAGAGGATGAGTGGTTTCATCGCCTCTTCACCGTGATCCAGGAAGCCCTGCTGGTGTTCAACGATCCGGGTTGCTACTTTCAGCAGCGTTTCGTTGCGGCTCTGAAGGCTTTTGATAAACCATTTTGCTTCCTGCAACTGATCACGAAGATAGGTGTTGTCTGCACTGCTATCTGCACGCTTTATAAGTGAAGCATAGCTCGCATTCACCCGAATGCGCGGTGCGATTTCCGGATTCAGCTCCACCCGCCACCGGTCTTTGTGCTTTCTAACGATGACATCCGGAATCACGTAATCCGGTTCGGCCTGATCGATGGTGTCTCCCGGACGCGGATTCAGCGCAGTTATCAGCGACAACACCTCACGCAACTGTTCCTCTTTCAGGCGGCTTCTGCGCAGAAGTTGTGCGTAGTCACGATTACCCAGAAGATTAATATAGTGTGTGATGACAAGACGGGCCTGGGCCAGCCATGGCGTGTCGGGCGGTAGCTGGTTTAGCTGAATCAACAGGCACTCTTGCAGATCCCGTGCGAAGACGCCGGGCGGATCGAAATGCTGCAATCGATGAAGAACGGCTTCGACTTCATCCAGTTCAAGCGGATCCTCATCCGTTTCGTCCAACATCCCAGAGTAAATTTCGTCCAGCGTCGATGTCAGATATCCGTTGTTGTTGACGGCGTCCAGCAACGCGTGGGCAATGGCCTGGTCTCGCTCAGAGAGGGGTGTCAGGTTCAGTTGCCACTCAAGGTGGTCACGGAGCGTTTCAGTTGGCGAATTGCGGGTTTCGAAATCGTTGTCGTTTTCGTCGTCGTTGCGAGTGGCCTGACTGGGAGCTGACTGATAAATGTCGTCCCAGGCCGTGTCAACCGGGAGGTCGTCAGGTAGGTTATCCGGGGCATCAGTTTCGGAGGACCAATCCGGACCGTTTTCAACTTCGTCCCAGTCTGATGTTGTCTCGTTTTCAGCGGCGCTGGCTGACTCTTCACCGTCGCCTTCACTATCCGCTTGCTCGCTTGCCTCCGAGGAGTCAGACAGCTGCTCGTCTTCTTCAGGGGTTTCGAGCATTGGATTGGATTCCAACGCCTGCTGGATTTCCTGCTGGAGATCGAGAGTGGAAAGTTGCAGAAGCCTGATTGCCTGTTGTAGCTGGGGCGTCATGGTCAGGCTTTGACCCAGCTTTAACTGTAATGAGGCTTTCATAACCATGGTTTAGGGTCCGTCACTCAGTCTCTAAGGAACAGGTCGTTGACAAAAACTCTATGTATGCTAACCACTTGCCCAACCAAGCAAGTTCTTTGCCGAGTGTACTTGCTTGCGTCAGGCAAAACAATCAGCCCGCTATTCAAACTGTGGCCTCGGTCCGGTTACAGGCGGAACTCATTTCCCAGATAAACCTCTTTGACCTGTTCGTTCGCGAGAATATCGTCCGCCCCGCCAGAAGCAATGATATGACCGCCACTGACGATGTAGGCGTTCTCGCAGATATCCAGCGTTTCGCGTACGTTGTGGTCGGTAATCAGAACGCCAATCCCCTTGTCCCGCAGGTGTCTGACGATCTGCTTGATGTCGCTCACTGAGATGGGGTCGACGCCTGCGAAGGGCTCATCCAGCAGAATAAAGGCCGGCTCCATTGCCAGGGCTCGCGCAATTTCGACCCGACGCCGTTCCCCACCGGACAGCGCCATACCGACGCTGTCCCTGATGTGGGTGATGTGAAATTCTTCCAGCAGTTCCTCGAGTTTCGCCTCCCGGTCACTGCGACTGAGTTCTTTCCGGGTTTCGAGTATGGCCATGATGTTGTCGCGGACAGTCAGTTTCCGAAACACCGACGCTTCCTGTGGCAGATAGCCAATGCCTTTGCGGGCTCTCCCGTGCATCGGCAGGGGAGTGATGTCCTGGGAATCGATCGTAACCCGACCGTTGTCGGCGGGCACCAGTCCCACAATCATGTAAAAGCAGGTCGTTTTGCCTGCGCCGTTTGGGCCAAGCAGTCCGACGATCTGCCCACTGCGGATTTCCAGAGATACATCGATGACAACTTTTTTCTGCTTGTAGCTTTTTGCCAGTTTACTGGCTCTCAGAACTGCCATCAGTTGCCTGCTTGCTTGGTTTGTTTCGGGGCTGAATGACCATTTCGACACGGCCGCCGCCCTCAGTGCTATCGGGCGATCCTTCCGCGGTAACGACCCGTTCGACGCTATCATAATGAATCACGTCTCCGCGAAACACGTTGCCATTCTGCTCGATGACCGCATTTCGCTCGAACGTGACCCGGTTATCCTCGGCAGACCAGACGATGGTCTCTGCCTTTGCGTCGGTCTCGCCGTCACCTTCAGTGGCCGGTTGTCGGTAGTGGGCAGGTGAGCCGTTTGCCTCGATGTGACTGACGCCCTGATCACTTCTGCGAAGCACCACGCGGTCAGCGGTGAGCCGGATATTGCCCTGGGTCATTTCAACCGCTCCGGTGTAAGTGGCTACACCTTGAGCATCATCCAGGCGGGCGTTGTCTGCATTGACCTTGATAGGAAGGTCGGAATCCAGGTCAAACGCTGACACGCTGGCTGTCGTCACGGCGAGCAGCGTGGCAAGGCAAACACGGCGGATGACGCGTGCGCCCTGCGAATTTATTCGCCACAACCTGAAATTATTGAGCCGGTTCATAGTGTCCTTCTACCTGCGCATTGAGTTCGAGTATACGATCATCGATCCAGGCTTTCATGCCGACGGCCTTGGTGATACCCAGAGCGTCGGAGATGGTCACTGAATCGTCTGTGAACAGGGTCCGATTTTTATTATCCAGCGTTAGCGAGGCTGTGGAGAGTTCCAAAGGTTGCTGTCCTGGTGTTTGGCGAGTGATCAGGACGTTTCCGCTGAGTTGGGCAATTTCTTCCGCCTGCCGGAACTCACCGTTTTCGGCACTTCCCGTCCATGAGACTTGTCCCTCAGCGCCATAAAGCGTCGCCGTGGGCTGCTCCATTCGAAACAGGTTTGTGTCTTCAAACTGTTCGACGCGGGCGCTTTGAAAACGCGCGGTAAGGTTTCCCTGCTCGTTGAAAGTAATAAACTGACCACCGACAACGAAACCGTCGGGTTCCTCTGCACCTCGCAGATTTTCCGCGTCGATAGGCGTTTCCGGTTCGTCACTTCGCCACAACATCGTTACAAGCGCGACAATCGCCAGGATCAGAGACAGTGTCCTGACGGTGGGGTTTTTGTAGAGATCTTCCACGGTCATGCGGAAGAATCCTGATACGGTTGCAGCGATGATTCGAGTTTGCCCTGAGCGCAAAGCAACAGGTCGCATACCTCTCGCACCGCTCCGCTTCCGCCGCATGCCTGCGTGCAAAGATCTGCTCTCTCGCGCACAGCCCAATGCCCGTTTGGAACCGTGATGCCAAGCCCCGCATACTGAATGGCGGGCAGGTCTGGAAGGTCGTCGCCAACATAGGCAATGGCGTCTGGCGTCATAGAAAGCGAGGCAGCCAGTTCCTTCAGGGCGACCTTCTTGTCTTCCCGTCCCTGCATCAGGTGTGGGATGCCAAGATCCCTCATGCGTTTTTCTGTGAGCGGGGAACGACGGCCAGTAATGACAGCCACTCCAATGCCAATCGACATGGCCTGTTTGATGCCAAGGCCGTCGAGGATGTTGAAGCCTTTGAGCTCATCACCATTGGCACTGAAAAAAAGCTTACCGTCCGTCATGACGCCATCGACATCGAGCGCCAGCAACTGAATTCCGGCGGCTTTGGCGAGTATGTGTTGAGGCCAGTTCGGCGCAAGAGTTTCTGTCATCAGATCACCCCGGCACGAAGCAGGTCATGCATGTTGATCGCTCCGGTCAGCTTTCCCTCTCGATCAATGACAGGCAAGGCATTGATCTTCATCTCGTCCATCATTTTGAGAGCCTCTGCTGCCAGTTGGTCCTCATGTATCGTGCGTCCGTTTTGGGTCATTACGTCGCTGATCATGGTTGTGTGGACGTCGATGGAGCGGTCCAGTGTTCGTCGCAGGTCGCCGTCTGTGAAAACGCCTGTCAGATCGCCGTTCGCTTTCACAACGGTGGTCATGCCGAGCCCTTTCTGGGAAATTTCCAGTAGGGCGCCGCTGAGCGTTGTATCTTCCTGCACGCGTGGAATCTGGTCGCCGGTGTGCATGATGTCGGATACTCTTAACAGCAGGCGTCTTCCAAGGCTGCCGCCCGGATGTGACAGGGCAAAGTCTTCAGCGCTGAAACCTCTTGCCTCCAGCAGCGCGACTGCCAGGGCATCGCCCATCACCAGCGTCGCTGTGGTGCTGGAGGTGGGTGCCAGGCCCAGTGGGCAGGCTTCCACCGCCACGCTGATGTCCAGGTTGGCAACGGCTTCCCGAGCCAGCGTGGATTTAGCGTTGCCGGTCATGCTGATCAACGGTGCGCCCATGCGTTTAATCAGCGGGAGAATGGTCAGTACTTCGCTGGTGTTGCCGCTGTTGGATATTCCGAGCACGACGTCCTGATCGGTGATCATTCCCAGATCCCCGTGGCTCGCCTCGCCCGGATGGACAAAGAACGAGGGCGTTCCGGTACTGGCAAGCGTGGCCGCAATTTTATTTCCGATGTGTCCCGATTTGCCCATGCCAGTGACAACGACACGTCCTTTGCAACCCATGATCACTTCGCACGCTTTCACAAAGCTGTCATCAATGCGGTCTGTGAGTGCCTCAATGGCATCTCTTTCAATGGCAATGGCTCTTAAGGCGGATTCTCGGAAGGTCTGACGTGTCTCGCTGCTCATTCGGCGTCCAGATTTGGCTGCAGGTGTTTGGTTATGTGGCCGAAGTATATCATTTCCGTCCAGTGGGGGAGGTCAGTGTCGGCGACGAGAACGAATTTTCGAATTGACATATGTTCATGGTGAACTCGTTCAATTGAGGTTATCTTCTCGTTGGAATACTGTAGCGCTTCTGAACGGATTTGTTCGTTAGGCGCTACAGACGTCGGCGAGCACCAGGGATATTGGACGCAAACATGTCATCAGAGACCTACATCGATATACAGGACCTCGTTTTTTCGAGGGGCCAACGTCGAATATTTGATGGCATCAGCCTGCAAATTCCCCGCGGCAAAATTACGGCCATTATGGGGCCCAGCGGTACCGGGAAAACAACGCTGCTCAAGCTGATTGGTGGGCAACTGAAGCCAGACTCTGGGTCCGTCAAAGTGGCAGGCCAGTCTGTACCCCATATGAAGCGTAAAGAGCTTTACAGGTTCCGCGAGAAAATGGGGATGCTGTTTCAAAGCGGTGCCCTGTTCACCGACCTGAGTGTTTTCGAAAACGTCGCGTTTCCAATTAGGGTGCACACCAGTTTGCCAGAGGATATGGTCCGCGACCTTGTGCTGATGAAGCTGCAAGCCGTCGGGTTGCGGGGCGCGCGGGATCTGATGCCAGCTCAACTCTCCGGCGGAATGACTCGTCGGGTCGCCCTTGCGCGCAGCATCGCACTGGACCCCGAACTGATTCTCTACGATGAACCCTTTGCCGGCCAAGACCCCATCGCCATGGGCGTTTTGGTCAAGCTGATCAGGGATCTGAATCAATCCATGGGGCTGACCAGTGTGCTCGTCTCACACGATGTGCCCGAGTCCCTCAGCATCTGTCACTACGCCTGTATCGTATCCGATGGAAAGATCATCGGTGAGGGGACGCCAGAAGAGCTGCGGGCGAACCCATCAGAACAGGTTCAGCAGTTTCTCCGGGGGCAGCCGGATGGCCCGGTGCCTTTCCATTACCCCGCAACAGACGCAGTTGATGACTGGCTGCTCGGAAGGGGCAATCCATGATTGATTGGTTGGTGAACCTCGGTGGGCAGTCCAGATCTGTCCTTGAAGCTATTGGGCGGTCCGGTCAGTTTCTTGCTGGATCAATCGGTGGAATTCCTCGCCCGACGGTGGGTTTCCCGTTGCTGATGCGCCAACTCTACTCGGTGGGCGTTCTGTCACTGGCCATCGTGGTGGTCTCAGGCCTTTTCATCGGGATGGTGCTCGGACTCCAGGGTTACACCATTCTGAGCGATTATGGTTCTGAAGCCGCCATCGGGCAGATGATCGCTCTGACCCTGGTCCGGGAACTCGGCCCGGTTGTGACGGCGCTGCTGTTTGCGGGACGTGCAGGATCGGCGCTCACCGCCGAAATTGGTTTGATGAAAGCCACTGAGCAGTTGTCCAGCATGGAAATGATGGGGGTCGATCCCCTGAGGAGAGTCATTGCTCCCCGTTTCTGGGCCGGTTTCATAGCCATGCCGTTACTGGCAGTGATTTTTTCGATGGTCGGTATCTGGGGCGGGCTTCTGGTGGGCGTGGAGTGGCTCGGCGTTTTCGAGGGTTCTTATTGGGGCAACATGCAATCGTCAGTGAGCTTCACCACCGATGTGATGAATGGTGTGATCAAAAGTCTTGTGTTCGGGTTTGTCTGCACCTGGATTGCAGTGTTTCAAGGTTATGACTGTGTGCCGACGTCGGCGGGCATCAGCTCAGCCACCACCAAAACCGTGGTGTATTCCTCGCTGGCGGTGCTGGGGCTTGATTTCGTGTTGACGGCCGTGATGTTTGGCGATTTCTGAAGGGCGGGGTGATAATAGATGAAAAGGGAGATCAAGCCATGACGCAGCGCACGTCAGACCTGTTTGTAGGTGTGTTTATGCTTGCTGGCATCGTAGCGCTTCTGTTTCTGGCGTTGCAGGTGAGCGGCCTTACGCCGAAAGCCTCGGAGGATTCGTATATTCTCTATGCCAACTTCAATGACGCTGGCGGGCTGACGCCACGAGCAAAAGTGTCCATGGCTGGTGTCACCATTGGCCAGATTGAGGAAATTACGCTTAACAGGGAGACGTTTCAGGCGCGCGTGGCCATTGCCGTCGACGCGAGTGTAGACAACATTCCCGCCGATAGCGCTGCAGTAATACGTACATCTGGATTGCTCGGTGAGCAGTATATTGATGTGTCGGTTGGCGGTGATATGGCTTCGTTGGCAGACGGGGATACTTTTTACACGACCCAGTCTGCCATGAACCTCGAACGACTGATTTCAAACTTTGCGTCCGGCCAGCAACCTTGATCTGGCTTGGCAAATAAGGGCTTAACAGGAGAAATGCATGCTTTTGATCAGAAATAGCCTGCTGGGATTGCTGGTTGCTTTCTGCGCTATGACGTCTTCGGCCGTCGCCGGGGCGAGTGAGGACCTGAGGGCTTACGTTGATACGAATACTCAGCAACTCGTCGACAAGCTCAACCGAGAGAAGGGTTTGTATGAAGAGGACCCTGAGGCTTTCTATCGGAGCATGGACGCAGAACTGAAAAACTTTGTCGATTTCAGGCGGATTGCGGCTCGGGTAATGGGGCGTTATGCGCGCCAAACCACGCCGGAGCAACGTGATGATTTTGTGAGAAAGTTCAAGCGCAGCCTTTTTGATAGCTATGCGCAGGCGCTTGTCAGCGCAGACGATTTCGAGATTCAGGTGAAGGAAGCCACTATCAACCCGAATGACGAGGATCGGGCCTCCGTTCAGATGGAGGTTATCAGCGCTTCCGGTAATCGATACCCCGTCACCTATTCCATGTATCGGACCGATGAGGGCCGCTGGATGATGGAAAACGTGATCGTTGAAGGCGTTAACATCGGTCTCGCGTTCAGGGACCGTTTCAGTCAGGAAATGGAAAAGCGGCAGGGCAAGGTTCAAGCCGTTATCGATAACTGGGGCACAGCCATCGAATCATTGAATCTGGAAGGCGAGGTCGGTAACTCTTGAGCCGGCCAGTAGTGTCCCTTTCCAACGGAAAGCTCTCCCTTTCCGGCGATGTCACGCCGGAGAATGTAGTTGGTATCAGGGGCGAGGGTGAGCGGCTAATTGCCGAAACATCGGGGCCTGCAATGGTTGCGGATCTCTCGGATCTTGGTGCTGCCCACAGCGTCATTCTTTCGCTGTTGATGTGCTGGGTTCGTCACGCCGAATCTGAAGGCATTTCACTCCGGTTTGAAGGAGTTGGTGAGCGTCTGCGGTCACTGGCAGCGCTCAGCGGATTGGACGAACATCTTTCCGGTTTTGCGGTCCCGCTTCCTGCCGCCTAAAGCTGACCCGGCGTCGTTATTTGGGTACAATCCCGCCCTTGGTTCACAAACCCCTGAGGAAACATTATGGAAGCCGCCGAAGTCGTCGATTTAGTCAAAGAGGCCATGCCTGGTTGCGAAGTCGAGGTGCAGGTGGACGGTAACCATTATCTGGTGGTCGTGGTCGGTGAGGTATTTGAAGGCCTGACCACCATCAAGCGCCAACAGATGATTAATAAGGTGCTGTTTCAGCATGTGATGGATGGCACCATTCATGCCCTGCACCCAAAAGCTTTTACTCCCTCGGAATGGGCCGCTCGCCAGGGCTGATTTGCCCGCCAACAACAGGATCGTATCGTGGATAAACTTCTGATCAGAGGCCGTAAACCGCTGTCCGGTGAAATCCGGATTTCCGGAGCCAAAAACGCCGCACTGCCAATTCTTGCCGCAACACTGCTGGCGGATGAGCCCGTGACGGTGGGCAACCTGCCGCACCTGAACGACATCACCACCATGATCGAACTGCTTGGTCGTATGGGCGTCGAGCTGATGATTGATGAAAAGATGAGTGTTGAAGTTCATGCCAACACCATCAAACAGTTCCACGCGCCCTATGAGCTGGTCAAAACCATGCGGGCATCGATTCTGGTGTTGGGGCCGCTGGTGGCGCATTTCGGCGAGGCGGAAGTGTCCCTGCCCGGTGGCTGTGCCATTGGTAGTCGTCCAGTCAACCTGCACATCCAGGGGCTGGAGCAGATGGGTGCCGAAGTGAAGGTCGAGAATGGCTACATCAAGGCAAAGACCAATGGACGCCTGAAGGGCGCGCACATCTTCCTGGATACGGTCACGGTGACCGGTACCGAGAACCTGATGATGGCCGCGGCTCTTGCGGACGGAACCACGATCCTTGAGAACGCGGCCCGTGAACCCGAGGTAGTCGACCTGGCCGAGTGCCTGATTGCCATGGGCGCTGACATCAAGGGCCATGGTTCGGCAACCATCGAAATCAATGGTGTTAAGCGCCTGACCGGCTGTCACTACGATGTGCTGCCTGACCGTGTTGAAACCGGCACTTATCTGGTGGCTGCCGCAGCAACCTGCGGCAAAGTTAAGCTCAAGGATACCCGCGAAGACTTGCTGGAGGCCGTGTTGCTGAAGCTTCAGGAGGCCGGTGCGGAAATTGATACGGGCAAAGACTGGATATCACTGGACATGAAGGGGAACCGGCCGAAAGCGGTGAACCTCAGGACAGCGCCTTACCCCGCTTTCCCGACGGATATGCAGGCACAGTTCGCGGCAATGAATGCGGTTGCAGAAGGGACAGGAACCATCGTCGAGACTGTGTTTGAAAACCGTTTCATGCACCTGCAAGAGCTCATTCGAATGGGTTCGGATATCACTCTGGAAGGCAACGCTGCCATTATCAAAGGGGTAGACCATCTGACCGGCGCTCCGGTAATGGCGACAGACTTGCGGGCGTCTGCCAGTCTGGTGATTGCTGGTCTGGTCGCCGATGGAGACACGATTGTGGATCGCATCTACCACATTGACCGAGGCTACGAGTGTATCGAGGAAAAACTCCAGTTGCTGGGTGCCAGCATTCGACGCCTGCCAGCTTAAAGACATCAATTGGAACAAAGCATGACCGATACAATCACCATCGCACTCTCGAAAGGGCGGATTCTTGATGAAACCCTGCCGTTGCTCAAAGAAGCCGGTATTGAGTTGGTCGATGATGTTAAAAAGTCCCGCAAGCTGGTGTTCCCGACGACCGACCCAAATGTGAGGGTGCTGGTGATTCGGGCCACTGATGTGCCGACTTACGTCCAGTACGGCGGCGCTGATCTTGGTGTCACCGGTAAAGATGTGCTGCTTGAACACGGTGGTGAGGGACTTTATGAGCCACTTGACCTCAACATCTCGCGGTGTCGCCTGATGACGGCCGGCCTGAAGGATCAGCCGGCGCCAGCAGGGCGTATCAAGGTAGCGACCAAGTTCGTCAATCTGGCCCGTCGCTACTACGCCGCACAGGGAAGGCAAGCTGACATTATCAAACTTTACGGCGCCATGGAGCTGGCTCCGATCCTGGACCTGGCAGACGAGATTGTCGATATCGTCGACACTGGAAATACGTTGAAAGCCAATGGTCTTGAGGCCAGAGACTTAATTGAACATATCAGCAGTCGCCTGGTGGTGAATCGTGCATCGATGAAGATGAAACACGAACAGATCAACCCCATAATTGAAAAAATGACGGCGGCTGTTGAACAGCGCAAAAAGCAAATCGCGTAACTACCTGCATTGTAGGAATCAAGCAATGACCGATATCAGTATCACACGCTTATCGACCTCCCAGAACGATTATCAGGATGTTCTGGACCGCCTTCTGGCCTGGGACGACAGTGTGGACCATCAGGTCAACGAATCGGTTCGTCACATACTGGCGGAAGTAAAACGCAGGGGCGATGCCGCGGTTCTGGAATTCACCGAGAAATTCGATCGCCTGTCAGTGGGTAGCGTCGCCGAACTGGAAATGTCCGCTGACCGTTTGCAGGAATCCCTGGGTCGAATTCCGGAAGACCAGCGGGTAGCCCTGGAAAAAGCGGCTGAGCGGGTTCGCGATTACCACGAGCGGCAGAACCAGGCGTCGTGGCAGTATCAGGACGAGGACGGCACCGTGCTTGGCCAGAAAGTGACGCCGCTGGACAGAGCAGGACTGTATGTGCCTGGCGGCAAGGCAGCTTATCCTTCCTCTGTGTTGATGAACGCCATCCCCGCCAAAGTGGCCGGCGTCGCCGAGGTGGTGATGGTTGTGCCAACGCCGGACGGCGTGGTGAACGATATGGTCCTCGCAGCAGCAGCGATTGCCGGTGTAGACCGTGTGTTCACCGTGGGTGGCGCGCAGGCCGTTGCGGCACTTGCCTATGGCACTGAAACCATTCCGGCGGTCGACAAAATCGTCGGTCCGGGCAATATCTTTGTGGCGACGGCCAAGCGTGAGGTGTTCGGTACGGTTGGCATCGACATGATCGCCGGCCCCTCCGAAATTCTCGTCATCTGTGATGGAAAGACAGATCCGGACTGGATTGCGATGGACCTCTTTTCTCAAGCCGAGCACGACGAGCAGGCGCAGTCTATCCTCATCAGCCCAGATGCAGAGTTTCTGTCAGCTGTGGAAGAGAGCATCAATAAGTTGCTGCCGACCATGGAGCGGGCAGACATCATCCGAACGTCCATGACAGACCGCGCTGCCCTGATTCAGGTTTCGGATCTCGAAGAGGCCGCTCAGGTATCCAATCGCATCGCGCCGGAGCATCTGGAGCTATCGGTAGAGGATCCAGAGGCGCTGCTGCCCAGTATCCGTCACGCTGGCGCCATCTTTATGGGGCGGTATACGGCTGAGGCGCTCGGCGATTACTGCGCAGGGCCCAACCACGTTCTACCCACCAGCGGCACTGCCCGGTTCTCGTCGCCACTGGGGGTTTATGATTTCCAGAAGCGCTCGTCGATCATTGGATTCAGTGCTCCAGGTGCCGACCGCATGGGGCGTGTCGCTTCGGTGTTGGCCCGTGGAGAGGGGCTGACCGCACACGCACGGTCCGCAGAGTATCGGGTAAACGACTGAGAGGCCAACGAGCAATGAGTAAGTTCTGGAGTCCCGTGGTCAGCGGTCTGGTGCCCTATGTTCCGGGCGAACAGCCGAAAATGGCTAATCTGGTCAAGCTGAACACGAACGAAAACCCGTACGGTCCGTCACCCCTCGTGCTGGATGCCATTCAGCAGTCGTTGAACGACAGTCTTCGGCTCTATCCAGATCCCGAGGGCGACGATCTCAAGTCGGCAATTGCAGAATATTATGGCGTTCGTTCAGACCAGGTGTTTCTGGGGAATGGATCGGACGAAGTCCTTGCGCACATTTTCTACGGACTGTTTCAGCACGGGCAGCCGATTCTGTTTCCCGATATCACCTACAGCTTCTATCCCGTTTACTGTGGTCTGTATGGCATCGAGGGTCAGAAAGTTCCGTTGACGGAGCAGTTTGAGATTGATCCCGAGGCATACCTGCAGCCCAACGGTGGAGTGATTTTCCCGAATCCCAACGCACCTACTGGGCGCTACCTTGAGCTGGAGCACGTCGAGACGATCCTTCGTAACAACGCTGATCGGGTTGTTGTGGTAGATGAGGCCTACGTCGATTTCGGCGGTGACTCGGCCATTTCGTTGGTTGATCAATACCCCAATCTGCTGGTGTCTCAGACGTTGTCCAAGGCTAGATCCCTGGCAGGATTACGGGTTGGTTTTGCCGTTGGTCACCCCGATCTGATTGAAGCGCTGAATCGTGTCAAAAACAGCTTTAATTCCTACCCGGTCGACAAGCTTGCCCAGGTCGGCGCCATTGCCGCGTTCAAGGACGAAGCCTGGTTTGAAAAATGTCGAACCGGCGTGATTCAGGAAAGAACCTGGGTGGCAAATGAGCTGGAATCCCTGGGATTTGAGGTTTTACCATCCAAAGCCAATTTCGTTTTTGCCCGTCATCCTGAGCACAGCGGCGAGTCACTGGCCCTCGGATTACGGGAGCAGGGCGTCATCGTCCGCCACTTCAATAAACCTCGAATCCAGGATTTCCTGCGAATCACAACGGGAACAACAGAGCAGAATCAGCGTCTGATTGACGTGCTGAAACAGCTGGTCTGATCCGGATTAACTGGCAATCATCAACGGAGATCTGCGATGGCTTCCAGAAACGATATTCTTTCTCGTCTTGAGGCGTGGCTCACCCCGGAGGAATTCAAGGATTACGCCCCAAATGGACTTCAGGTTGAGGGCACGGCGGACGTTAGTCGCATCGTGACCGGAGTAACCGCTTCCAGGGCTTTGATCGACGCTGCGATCGAAGAGGGTGCGGATATGATTCTTGTCCATCACGGTTACTTCTGGAAAGGAGAGGATCAGGCGATCCGTGGAATGAAGCGGGATCGTATCAAGCGTTTGCTGGACAATGATGTGAACCTTGTTGCCTATCACCTGCCACTCGATGATCACCCGGAGTACGGGAACAACCGTCAGTTGGCAGACGTGTTGGGGTTGCGCAACCCCCGCCCGCTTGGAGGCCTGGTCTGGCAGGGTGAGCTTTCAGAGCCGATGTCACCTGATGATTTCCGAGCCTTTATTTCAGCGAGGCTGCATCGCGAGCCGCTGTGGGTCGGGCCTGCAGATAGCGGTAAAATTTCGACGGTTGGCTGGTGTACTGGTGCGGCTCAGGGATTCATCGGAGCGGCACTTGATGCGGGACTCGATGCGTATATAAGTGGCGAGATATCTGAACCGACAACGCACACGGCGAGAGAGTCTGGCATCCACTATTTTGCGGCAGGTCATCATGCGACAGAGCGCTACGGGGTCCAGGCCATAGGGAAGGCGCTGGAATCTGAGTTTGGCATTTCACACCGGTTCATTGATTGCGACAACCCGGTGTGAGCCAGTCTGACTAAGCTTTCTGCTGTTTTTCCGAGAGGCCAAAGTCTTCTGACAAAGTTCCTGTGTCCTCCGGACCGCTCTTCGGCGCATAGTCCCTTGGAGGCTCCATACCGTCTTTGTCAGCTGCGCTTCCTTCCAGGCGTGCGCGCTTGTCTTCCTGCTCCAGTTCGTGCAGCCATTCATCGTCGTTACACAGGCGGTTTGCGCCCCGGGCCATGTGCTGATTGACGTCGCGGTAGCTGTCATTGAAGCGCCTGAGCAGGTGCGCTGACTCCATGAAGTGCTCGTTGACCTGAGCCTGATAGCGGGTGTATTCGTTTCTGATTTCCTCAATCTGCTGTTCTGCACGCCGCTGTCTGAGCGTTGTGCCCTGTGAGGAGCGACCAATCAGGAGGCCAATGATGATGCCAACAACAAGCGCGGCACCGGCAGCCAGAATCAGGTTAGTCATAGATTAACTCGTCCTATTAATGCTGGGCATTGCCCGTATCCAAAAGAGAACTCAAAACTTGCCACAGTATAATGGCCATTGGTGCGACAAAGCACGAAAAAGGCCTGCGCCAATCGTCGTATTGCGGCCCGTGTTGCCGCGTCATGCGACCGACTGGACCGCTGCCAACGTGGCGTGTTGCCTCAAAATCGGCCACAATACGCCGCCGTAATTAATGACGTATTGTTTGGAAATCGCCATCCATGACAGATCAGGAACCGACTCAAATGACGCCACTGGAACGCTATCAGAAAGATCTGGAGCGGCCCGAGTTCCACCAGGATTCTGCGCAGGAAGACGCGGTTCGACGCCTTCAATCACTGTACGACAAACTGGTCGCGGCTGAAAGAGAACGGGATAAGCCAATGGCGCGTCTGCGGCTCAAGATGAAAAAGGGGCGCGAGGAGCCGGTCAAAGGTCTTTATTTCTGGGGAGGCGTGGGCCGAGGCAAAACCTATCTGATGGACACCTTTTACGAAGCCTTGCCCTTCGAACGGAAAATGCGTGTCCACTTTCATCGTTTCATGCAGCGCGTCCACAAGGAGCTGAAACAGTTAAAAGGTGAGAAGAATCCGCTGGAGATTGTGGCCAGGCAGTTTGCCGATGAAACCCGTGTCATATGCTTTGATGAGTTTTTTGTTTCTGACATTGGCGATGCCATGATTCTGGCCACGTTGATGGATGGCCTCTTCAGCCGTGGAGTAACCCTGGTCTGTACCTCCAATATTGTGCCTGACGGTTTGTACAAGGACGGACTTCAGCGCGCCAGGTTCTTGCCAGCCATCGCCCTGGTCAAACAGCACACGGATGTGGTGAACGTGGACGGCGGAGTGGACTATCGTCTGCGAACCCTGGAGCAGGCTGAGCTTTATCATTATCCGTTGGATGACGAGGCCGATATCAGCCTTAAGACCAGCTACGACAACCTGGCGGTAGAAGCGGGTAGTCACAGTCTGGAGCTTGATATTAATGGTCGAAAGCTAACAGCGATATGCCACGCAGACGACGTCGTCTGGTTCGATTTTAAGACTCTTTGCGACGGACCCAGAAGCCAGAATGATTACATTGAGCTGGCCAGGGAGTTCCACGCTGTCATTATCAGCAACGTGCCGGTTTTGGGTAACGACAAAGACGATCAGGCACGTCGCTTCATTAACATGATCGATGAATTTTACGATCGAAACGTCAAAGTCATTATTTCCGCCGAGGCCGCCATCACCGATTTGTATGCGGGTGGTCGCCTTGGCTTTGAGTTTGAGCGCACCGAGTCCCGTCTCCTGGAGATGCAATCCCGGGAATATCTGGAAGCGCCGCACAAAGCCTGATGTCCGCGATGAGCATCATGGCAATCAGATTTAGACCGTGAGGAGAAATCACTGATGAGTACCGATAACGTTGTCATTGTGAGTGGCGTGCGTACGCCAATGGGTGGGTTCCAGGGAAGTCTGGCGTCTGTGTCAGCACCGGAACTGGGAGCTATTTCCATTGCCGAATCGATTCGTCGTGCTGGTCTCCAGCCAACAGATGTCCAGGAAGTGATCATGGGCAATGTTCTGCCGGCGGGGCTCAAGCAGGGCCCTGCGCGCCAGGCAATGCGCAAGGCAGGCCTGCCGGACAGCACCGGGGCAACGACCATCAACAAGCTTTGTGGTTCCGGCATGAAGGCGGCGATGTTTGCGCATGACCTGATCAAGGCTGGCACCAACGATATTATGGTTGCCGGTGGCATGGAGAGCATGTCCAATGCGCCCTATCTTTTGCTCAACGCACGGAAAGGTTATCGCATGGGGCCTGGTGATGCCGCTCAGGACCACATGTTCCTGGATGGTCTCGAGGACGCTGAGACGGGCCGCCTGATGGGATCGTTCGCACAGGATATGGCGGACCAGAAAGGCTACAGCCGTGAAGATATGGACGCCTACGCCATCCAGTCCCTGCAGCGCGCCAAATCGGCCATCGAACAGGGCCTGCTGAAAGATGAAATCATTCCTGTCACGGTGTCTTCCCGCAAAGGTGATGTCGTTGTCGAACATGATGAGCAGCCTTTCAATGCCAACATCGACAAGATCCCGAGTCTTCGTCCGGCGTTCAAAAAAGACGGAACGGTTACGGCCGCGAATGCTTCCTCAATTTCAGACGGTGCATCGGCTCTGGTGCTGATGCGGGAGTCGGAGGCCGAGAAGCGTGGGTTGAAACCGCTTGCCCGCATCGTCGGCCACAGCACTCAATCGCAGCATCCGTCCGAGTTCACCTGCGCTCCGGTTGGTGCCATTGAGACCCTGTTTGCAAAAACCGGCTGGACTAAAGATGAAGTGGATCTTTTCGAAATCAATGAAGCTTTTGCCATGGTTGCCATGATGCCGATCAGGGAGCTTGGACTGGATCCAGAAAAGGTGAACGTTCACGGAGGCGCCTGCGCCCAGGGTCACCCGGTAGGTTCTACCGGTTCGCGCTTGCTGGTCACCCTGATGCACTCGCTGAAGCATTACGGTAAGAAGCGTGGCGTGGCGGCGCTGTGTATTGGCGGCGGAGAAGCGACGGCTATGGCCATCGAAATGCTGTAAAGCCTGCTTGTTTATCCTTCCAGATCAGGGCCGGGACGACGTTTTGGATTCATCTCGGCCCTCATTCCAAGTTTTGAAAAAGCCTCTGATTTTGCTGGTTGCATCCGAATTTGTTGACTATATTGAGTCGGTGCGAGCGGAGCCTGCCGTTCAGAGGGGTGTATTAGCAAAATCATACTTTTGACTGATCAAAGCGCCCGATGGCGTTAGCTATAGTGCCAACATCACGAGCACTGTGCATGAAGCCTCCAAACATCGTGAATACCAATAATCAGAGCAGCGACTCAGAACAACAATGGAGTAGCCTTCCAATGACAAGAAAAACACAACAATGGCAGCAGTGGATCAAATTGCCACTGGCCGTCGCAGTAGCAGCCGGCATGTCCGGTCAGGCGTCTGCCTATTCGTTTTACGTCGGGGATGTGGAAGCGTCTCTGAATACCACGCTGTCTGCCGGTGCGACCTGGCGGACGACCACTCAAGACAAGCGTCTGATCGCACAGGGTAACCTTGGTCCAGAGTTTGCCAACACGACAGAAGGCGCGTCGACCAACAACTATGATGATGGCAACCTGAACTTTGAAAAAGGCGACACCGTTTCAAAGGTTGTCAAAGGCAATACCGATCTCTTCTTGAATTACAACGTCGACAGCGACGTGTTGACCCGAGTTGGCGGCTTTCTTCGCGGCCGCTATTACTATGATTTTGAGCTCAAAGACGAGCAGCGTGCGGTAGATCCAGTTGGGCAGCGTCGTGAACTCAATGAGCAGGCCAAAGATAATGCCTCCGGCGGCGAAATTCTGGACGCTTACGTCTTTTCCGACTGGTATTTTGGCAACGTTCCTGTCAGCTTGCGCTACGGTAAGCAGGTATTGAGCTGGGGTGAGAGTACCTTTATCCAGGGCGGCATCAACGTCATTAACCCAATCGATGTTCCAGCTTTCAGAGCTCCAGGTTCCGAACTAAAGGACGCTCTGCTTCCTGTTGAAATGTTTTATGCGTCTGCGGGTATAACAGAAAATGTAACAATTGAAACCTTCGTTCAGGCAGATTGGGAACCCGTCAAACCTGACGACTGCGGCACCTTCTTCTCGACCAACGATTTTGCCTCAGATGGTTGTGGTCCTGTACTGCTCGCTGGTCAGTTGCCTGATTCCCAGGCTGCTGCACAGGGCTTTATTGCGCCACGCCTTAATGACAAAGAGCCGGATTCCAAGGATCAGTTTGGTGTAGCCCTGCGCTGGTATGTGCCAGAATTAAACGACTCTGAGCTTGGTTTCTACTACATCAAGTACAACAGCCGACTGCCCTATGTCAGCGGCCTGGTGAACAATCCATCGTCTCCTTCTGCTACACAGCAGAATGATCCTAACGAGCCGTTCTCAACGTTCCCGAGCTACTTCATTGAGTATCCCGAGAACATTAACCTTTACGGTATCAGTATCAACACTACGACACCCGGTGGGTGGTCTCTGGGTGCTGAGTACAGCTTCCGTGACAACATGCCGATTCAGTGGAACGCGTTCGAACTGATCTACGGTGGTCTGCAGCAGCGAGGCCCGAACGGTGAAGTCCTGAGTCTGCTGGAAGCACAGCGCCTGGAAGAGTCTAATGGTGCAAATCTCGCCGGCAAAGCCGTGGACGGGTACGACCGGTTCAATGTCTCGCAGGCGCAGTTCACGTTGATCAAGTTCTTTGACCAGGTGATGGGCGCCAGCCGTCTTTCTCTGATCACCGAATTTGGTGCGACCTACGTTCACGACTTGCCCGACTACGACGAAGCTCGCTATGGTCGTTCCGGTACATTTGGTATCGGCACGCTTCCGGTTGAAGGTTCCAACTTCACCGGAGACTTCTGTAAGGCCGGTGCCAACCTGAATATCACCTACTGTAACAACGAAGGGTTTACCACCGACTTTTCCTGGGGCTACCGCACCCGCTTCGTGTGGGATTACCCGAACGTGTTCGCTGGTGTGAATCTTCGTCCGCAGTTGGCCTGGAGTCATGATGTCGAAGGGTACGCGCCATCTCCTGGTGGTAATTTCCAAGAAGGTCGCAAGGCGATCGGCTTGTCTGTGGAGGCGGTTTACCAGAACAGCATTACGGGTAACATCGGATACACAAACTTTTTCGGTGGCAAACCGTATAACGAGTTGACCGACCGTGACTTCGTGAGTGCGAGTGTCTCCTACTCATTCTGATTCGGCCTGAAATTCGTTTAACGAGGTAATGTAAATGAAACTAAACAAGAAACTACTGGCCACAGGCATCCTGTCGGCAGCCATGTTTGCAGGCAACGCCTTCGGAGCTGTATCCGAAAGCGAAGCTGCCAAACTTGGCGACACGCTGACAAAGATGGGTGCCGAGAAGGCTGGGAACGGCGGTGAGATTCCGGCCTATGAAGGTGGTCTTACAACGCCGCCTGCGGGCTACAAGAACGATGGCATCTACATCAATCCGTTCCCGGATGATAAGCCGATGTTCACCATCGATCAGAGCAACGTGGACCAATACGCGGACAACCTGTCTGCTGGCCAGATTGCGATGATCAAAAGGTATCCGGACTACAAAATGCCGGTTTACAAGACTCGCCGTACTGCGGGTTATCCGGAACAGGTCCTCAAGGAAACCGTTGAAAACGCGACGACCGTCGAGTTGATCAAGGGTGGTAATGGCCTTGGTAATTACCAGACGGCAACTCCATTCCCGATTCCTCAGAATGGTCTTGAGATTATCTGGAATCACATCACTCGCTACCGTGGTGGCTCCGTTGCCCGTAACGTTGGCCAGGTGACGCCGACTGAAGGCGGTGATTTCAGTGTCGTGAAATTCCAGGATGAACTGACCTGGCGTCGTTATCTTGAAGATTACAGCCCGGACGAAGATCCCAACGTGCTGTTCTATTTCAAGCAGGCGATTCAGGCTCCAGCTCGTCTGGCGGGTAACGTTCTGCTCGTTCACGAAACCATTGACCAGGTCGCAGAGCCTCGCCGCGCATGGGTATACAACGCGGGTCAGCGTCGGGTACGTCGAGCACCTCAGGTAGCTTACGACGGTCCAGGTACTGCGGCAGATGGTCAGCGTACCACTGACAACTTTGATATGTATAACGGCGCCCCAGATCGCTACAACTGGGAGCTGATCGGCAAGAAAGAGATGTACATCCCGTACAACTCCTACAAGCTGTTGGATCGTGATCTGACCTATGACCAGATCATCAAGGCGGGTCATATCGAGCAAGAGTACACGCGCTATGAGCTTCATCGTGTATGGCACATTCGTGCGACGTTGAAGGACGGTGAACGTCACATCTACGCCAAGCGTGATTTCTTCATCGATGAGGACTCCTGGCAGGCATCGGTCATCGACCATTACGACGGTCGTGGCGAACTGTGGCGCGTTGCTGAAGCGCATGCCATGCAGTTTTATGACCAGAACGTTCCCTGGTACGCAATCGAGACCCTTTACGATTTGCTGTCCGGTCGCTATCTGGTGCTTGGTCTGACTAACGAAGAGGAAGACCCATACACCTTCGGTACAGAACGTCGTTCGCGTGACTACACGCCTGCGGCACTGCGCCGGGCAGGTACTCGCTAAGAGCACCCGGTCGGTTGTGAAGAAAGCGAGCCTCCGGGCTCGCTTTTTTTATTTGTTTTAGAACAGAAAATTGGCGTGATTTGCCAAAGCCAAGTATTGAATAAGCGTCAAAATTTTGCAGCCTGTCTCTGAATTGTTTAACCTCTGCCTACTCATACTAAAGATGGACCACATCGAGTCCACGCGAAAGACAATCAAAAAGTAAAAAAGCAAAGAACATTTTCGCTAGACCGTCGTCTCTACCTGACTGGTCAGCATTTGAACGGGGCAAAGAGTGAAATCATTCGACGATGGCTGTGCAGCCAACGATGAATTCCAGTCCGTATCGGGCGGGGGTCACCGTGGTGAGTTGATCAAAGATTTACTTCGTCAACGAGTCAGAATGCCGGCGCCGGTTACCCACTACCTTCGACGCCCCCAGCTCAGCGAGAAAATTCAATCTGCATCCCAACCGGGCCATGTGCTCTTTGTGGAGGGTCCGCCCGGATACGGCAAGACCCATGCGCTGAGTGCAGCCTTTCACGAGAATGATTCCGATCTTTCATCCGTTAAATGGTTGACGTTAACTGGTCAGGAAAACGATGCCGGTCGGCTCCTCGCCTTGCTGGAGGTTGCGCTGACCTCCAGGTCCACCTTTCAGGCGAATGGACGCCCGCAGTCGGCATCCAGCTATCTCGACTCCCTGGCTATTTTGCTTTCTGAGATGGCCGATCAGAGGCCTTCTACGGGGCAGACCCTGGTGATCGATAATGTCGGTATTATTGCTCATCCGGCGTCGATTGCGCTTCTTCAGCAGCTTGTGGAGCAAACTCCAGACTTTTTATGTGTGGTTCTTGTCTCTCGCAAACCGTTGCCTTTCGAAACTCATCCTGTTGCTCTTGAGGGCCGCTTCCAGCGCATCGGATCTGACGAACTTGAGCTCAGCCGTGCGGAAACCTTTGAATTTTTTGGTCAATCCGACGTTCGCAGGGAACTGACGTCGATTGCCATCGAGCATGTTTATGCCATGACCGAAGGCTGGCTCACGCCGTTGAGTCTGTACTTGCGCGAGTTGGCGACAGGCCCGGATTCCAGACTGCCGATTCAGGAATCATCCGTGGTCGAGCGGTTTCTGCGGGATGCTGTTCTCATCCCGATGACGCCCGGACAACAGCGCTCCCTTAGCCTCATGGCAGAGTTGGAAATTGTGTCGGATGAGCTGTTTCTGGCGCTTGCCGACTCTTCCTGTGACCATGCCTTCAGACCATCGGCGGCTGCGGAAGCAGGTATCCCGTTGAGATCCATCCCGGGACGCGGTCGGTGGTTCAGGTTTAACCCCCTGGTTCATGAATGGCTGCAGACGCCTCAGTTGGAAGGCCGTCTGGAACGCGCCTTGAAAACAAGTCGCTGGTTTAGCAAGCGCGGACGTTTCCCTGAAGCCCTTCGTTATGCTCTGGTGGGTGAGGATCATGAGGAAGCGGTGCGAATCGCTTCTGAAGGCTCCGAAGCGTTACTCATTGGCCAGGATACCGCCTCGCTTCTGAGGCTGCGGCAAACGCTTCCAGCACACCTGCTTGAGCAAAGCCCGAGGTTGAGAATCGTTTATGGCTGGGTTCACGCAATTGGTGGCCAGTTCAGTCAGGCCCGCGGCTTGATCAAGGATCTGGAGCAACAATCACGCTCAGATATGAAGGGGCGTATCAGCGCGCTAACCGCCTTTATTCTTCGCGGGGAGGGGGCCGTCGACGAGGCCCTCGAGTTCGCCAATCAAGCTCTGGAAATCGGTGGATTACCGACTCAGGGTCGCCTGGTTACGGAACTGGTTCGGTCGAGTGCGTTGTGTGCCAAAGGGGATTTTGCAACGGCCCGGGAAGCGAATCGTAATGCCGCACGCCTTGCGCGCGAGGCAGGTGATGCCGGTTCGGAAGTGCTGTCGGTGTATGCTCACGCGCGAATTGAATTGGGCAAAGGTGCACTCAAGCATGCAGAACAGCTTCTCCGCACGGGATTGGATACGGCAATGAATGAGGTGTCGCGGCCGGCGCGCGTTGGGGAAACACGCCTCCAGTTGAATCTCGTTATGGTGCTATGGCATCAGGGCCGAGAAGAAGAGGCGGACCGATTGTTAGTGACCTGCATTCGAGACGCAGAACAGACCCGGGATCTGAGCCTGTTGCTTGCGCTGGCTCTAAGGGTGCTGATCTGCCGCACCCGCAACCATCATGAAGAGGCGTTTGTCTGGATTGGCCGGGCAGAGCGGACTATGCAGGCATGGAAAGTGGACTCAGCGGTGTATGTTCCGGTCCTTGAAGCCTTGAAGATCAGCAGTTGGCTTGCCTCTGGCCAACGAGAGAATGCGCAGCAATCCCTCGACCGACTGCAACCCTGGCGTGAAGCGAATTGCGTACCGGAAATGTTCCCGATGATGCCGGGAACACTCGACTGTCTGCAGGCCAGGCTCGAGTTGGCGAGGAACGACGATGTTCAGGCATCAGAGACCTTGCGATTGATTCGTAGCCGACACAACGAAACGGTTCCGTTCGGGTTGGAATTGCATGCCCGGCTGTTGGAAAGCGTCATCGCATGGCGTCAAAAAGGTTTGCAAGCTGGGCAGAAGAGCCTGTTAAAAGCGATCGAGATGGCAGCGGAAGAGCACTACCTTAGCCCGTTTGTCGAGTTGCGGCCCGAACTGCAGGAACTCATTGAGAAGCTCTGGCACCATCTGCCGGAATCCCGGTTTGTTGAGGACATGGGGCGATTCTACGGTCTAAGTGTTGAGCCCTCTGGAGCGCAACAGTTGGCTGAACCAATCAGTGAGCGGGAGCAGGGCGTTCTGGAATTGATCGCCAGAGGTTTGTCCAACCAGGATATTGCCGACAAGCTGCACATCTCCTTACATACAGTAAAAACTCATGCACGCAGGATTAATGCGAAACTTGAGGTGAAATCCCGCACTCAGGCAATCGTCCGGGCCCGTGAATTGGGGCTGCTCTGAATTTGTTGAGCGCGGGTGTCTCACTCGCCCCGAATCAAGGCGTCAATTCTCTTGTCTTTCTCTTCCCAGAGATCTGACACCCAACGCTGAAAGTCTGCTCGGGTGCTTCGGTCGGTTTCGTAATTCATACCGCGAAACCGATCGGGGATTTCCAGTGTTTTTATATCAATAATGATTCGGTCAATGCGTCCGCACAGATAATCCCAGATTCCGTTTTTTCCCGACGGATAAACGATCGTAATATCCAGCATAGTGTGCAGGGCGTCCCCCATGGCGCCAAAGACAAACGCAGTCCCACCAGCTTTAGGTCGCAGCAAATGCCTGAATGGTGATCCTTGTCGAGCGTGTTTTTCGGGGGTGAATCGAGTGCCTTCCATGAAGTTGAACACAGTGACTGGGGTGTGGCGGAACTTTACACATGCGGCTCGGGTTGCCTCAACATCTTTTCCTTTGAGCTCAGGATTTCGAGCGATCTCCTCCTTTGTGTGACGGTGCATGAATGGAAAATCCAGTGCCCACCAGGCAATGCCGAGAAAGGGAACCCAGATCAACTGCTTTTTCAGAAAGAATTTGAGCAAAGGGATCCGGCTGTTCAGAGCATGCTGGATGGCGGGTATGTCTGCCCAGCTCTGGTGATTGCAGGTGACGAAATACCAGTCGTCTTTACGAAGATCTTCTGCCCCGCGCAAATCCCACTCTATTGAGTGCAAACTGTCGGCGAGCAAATTATTAAAGCCGATCCACAACCAGGCGATTCTGTTCAGAACAATCGTGCAGAACTTTCGAATCAACTGGATTGGTATCACGAGCTTTAATATCGCGAAGATCAGCAGGATCGGGAACAGCCAGAGTGTGTTAAGAACAATCAGAAGTATGGCAAGGGCGCCTTTGAGCGGCGCCGGTAACAACGCTTTGTTCAACGAATACTACTCCGCATGGGTTGATCGTTATGTCTTATCAGCCTTCATTGTCAGAATCAGAGCCGGATTGACCGGGCAGAAGCGCAGACTCGTCCTTTGAGGCTGCAAGCCGCGCCACATCTACGGTACCATTCTCCAGAACTGCTGATCTGAAATCCTGGTCGTAACGGGACAGATCGTTGTGGCGGATCATACCCTGGATCTCTGAGACGTAGGCATCTCCGCGCTCTGAGTACCCGGTAAGTCCCGTAGCCAAGGCTGCGCCACTGGCAAAGCGAGCTTGTTTGCGGGCTTCCCGGCGAATGTCTCTCATTGTCTGGTAGGTCGCATGACGGTTAAGATTCTGAAGATATGCCTTGATCGAATGATAGGGTGAGGCAAATACGGCCACTTCGTAGGATTTCCCCTCGGGTCGCCTGGCGGGGACAATTCCACAGCCTGACGAAAAACACCATTGTCCGAACAGGTTGTTGCCCTCGCGCGCAAAACGGGATGTGCCCCAAGCGGACTCGTTGGCTGCCTGAGCCATCACCAACGACGGGGGAATGACGTCCAAGCGCGACTTCAGCTTGGCGAACATAGCGTCTGAGCCCGGTTCCTCGTCCACCCGCAGACGTTCGGCTTGCTGGGCGAGCCAGTTAGCCTCGGGCTCGCTCAGGTCATCTTTGCGCGCCAGGGTCTCAAGATACTGTCGTTCGATCAGAATCCGCGAGTTGGCAAGGACAATCCTCGGATACAGATAGGAGAAAAATTCGCTCTTCTTCTGTGCGGTATTACTGATATCGCCAAACTTGGGAAGTCGCGCCTCTGCCCAGGACGGAATCCCAGGGAGGGCATCCAATGAAATGTCCTGTTGGGAGCTCGTCCAGCGCCCCGAACTGTCCTGGCTGGGAACGTAAATTGCGCCCAGGCCAGCAAAGATAATCAACGGAACAAAAAGCAGTGCGACTTTCAGGCTAACAGGCATAAATCCCCTGAGTTCTCTCGAATTCGAAGGGGATTATAGCAGGGTCCGCACCGCTTTTCGGGACGACTGCGTTACGCTCTGGTTAGCTATGGAATCCGGGTTGCGAGCACTAATCCCAAAAGCTCATCGGGGGCGGCGGTTTCCCGCACTTGAAGATAGAACTGATTTTGATCGGCAGTATGAAACCCGGTCAGCGTTACATTGCCGCCTGTGAAGGTGACGTTCCCCGACCCGGTACCGGCATAGGCGAGGGTGAGAGGGCCTGGCGCCTGGGTTGCCGGTGCTGATACCGTTTCGCCGCTGACGTCATGCGTCACTTCCAGTCGGCGCCGATCAAGTTCAGCGCTTGCGGTGGACTGAATGGTCAGCACTGCGTTGTTGAAATGAGCGAGACGATTGGTGTTGTCTGCCATTGCCAGGCCAACACCCTGCAACTTGAAGGTGCCGCTTGAAGGACGCGTGGCCGAAGTTTGTTCTCCCGCGATCAATAACCCGTTGCCAATCGTACCGGTGTCGATATTAAAGGCTAGCAGGTCACCGTCGGGCGTTGATGCGCCAATTCCCACCTGGGGAATATCGTCGGGGTTTGATACGGTGTCACTGTCCAGGCTGAGACGGCCCAGATTGACCTGCTGTTGTCCCTCACCCGCAACAAAAACCCGGGAAGGGCGTTCGCTGATCAGCCAGTCTGGCGCACGGAGTCCGGTTGATGAAGAGACGATGCCGGTGTTGCTGCGTCGAACCGAACTGGTGGTCAGGCTCGCTGTGACGTTTTGCCCGGATATTGAGAAACTACCGACACCCGACTCAATGACGAAAGGCTCAGCTCCTTCATCGTCAACCTGGGTTGATAAATAGACGACGTTGTAATCCCGGCCGTTCAGAGTTTCTTCCTGAAAACCTTCCTCTCTGAGCAGGTTCAGTTCCAATACCGAGACATAGTAGTTTTCCAGCAGCTGGTCGCGTTTGAGCTTGCGCTGCTCAGACACCAGTTCGATTGCCTTGCCTGCAGTGAAGTAACTGCTCACCAGCCGGTCCGGCTCATCCGGCGATCCGCCTGCAAACGCATCAAGGTAGTAAGGGTTGCGAGTCCAGCCAATGATTTCAGAACTGGTCCGTCCCGTGATGCTCTGATACATGGACCGTCCGGCAAGCAGGCGAGTGTCTTCTTCCAGAGTGGCCGCTCCCGGTGCCGACGAATGACTGTTGATATCCCAGTTGGAACGTTCAAAGAAGTCGTTGCTGCTGGTTTGAATCAGTACCTGCCGGTTATAGGGGATGTCGCTGCTCAACTGAGTGACATTGATGTTGAACAGGCTGAAGTTTGTCAGAGTCAGCCCTGGGTAAAAGTAGCCGGTTCCATTGATATCGGTGACGGTCTTTTCGGAAGCACTGCGTGTGCCCCATTGTCCCGAGCCACTGATGCTGGCTTCACGAAAGGTTTGCGCAAGTTCGGGAGCCCAGAGCACGGTGTTGTAGTCCGCAGAGCTTGCTGATACGACACCGGCAGCGGTGCTGTCGAGCAACGCGTAGTCGGCCATCGCCGACATATAGCTGATCAGATCGCCACGGCCCGTGAGGAAGCTGATGGCCTGGTCTGCATTCAGGCCTGTTGGAATGTCGATCTCAAAATCGTGTATCTGGTCTGCCAGCGTGCCCCAGACATACTTGTTGATACAGAGGGTGCCGCCTACATCATTGACACAATCCATGACCTGATCGAACTCGCCGGGGGTGTAGTTGCCCAGGATTTCCTGAATCAGCAGGTCAGAAAACGGATTGATTTTGATGTCCGAGTCAACGTCGGTTGCCAGGGCTCTCAGGGTGGTGCCACCGTATGTGGCTTCGATGATGACATTTGGGCCAACCGGGGTGCCGTTATCGAACGTAATGATGGCGCGGCCGTCGCTCTCGCGCTTGATTCGTACGGGCTCGAAGTCGATGAATCCCAATGACTGGTCTGTCTGGTAAACCGTAATAGTGTCGGGCTCAACGATACGAAGATTGCGCCGGGTGGCTTCACCGCCGGGTTCGACCGACTCAGGAACCTCTAGCGTAATGCGTACCTGGTCGCCAACATCCAGATCCGCCAGGCTACTGCTGTCCCCGGTACTGGTACTGACAAAATCATCAAGGGCATTCAATGCAGGGGGGAAACTGTTGAGCTGACGGGCGGCTTCCTCTAGCGCATCGTTCGGAAAGCTGCACGCTGAGATGAGCGTTGTCAGGATGACAACCGTTCCAGGTGATCTGAATCGCCGCGTTATTGAATAAACCGAAAACGCCATGCCAGTAAAGCCTCCCTTGAATGTGGGAGCAGTTTATCAAGTGCAAAGAACGTAAAGAGTGAGGTAGGGCACGAAATGCGGCTTGAAGCTTGCCCGCCAGTAAAGCGGGCAAGCGGGCGAAACGCCTTTAGAAGAAAAGCTTCATGCCAGCAAGGGCGCCTTCGTCGAGGTTTACATCGCCGGTACCTTCAAAATTGGTGTTCAGGTAACGATAACCGGCAAACACCTCCGCATTGCGAATGACCCGGTAGCTCGCGCGCAGCTCCAGGCTTGTCATGTCATCAGAATCGCCAAAAGACAGAATGCTCGGTGCGTAATGCAGGGCGCCTGTGAAGGACAAACCAGGGGCTCTTGGAATGTTCAGCGTCGCAAAGCCGCCAAGGCCCACAGCACCACCGTCAAGGTCGTCATCTTCCCAGCCAATGCCTTTCAGACCAAGACCTGCGGTCGTGGGCAGGTTACCCACTGCAGTCCTTCCCTGGGCATGAAAATCCAGGTTACCGATGTGGCGGCTACCTTCGTGGTAAGTATAGCCGGCACCTAACTGAGTCTCGGAATTGGGGCCGAAAAAATTGCCCTGTCCTTTTACCGAGTCATTGGTCAGGCTCAAGTCAAAATCCGCGGCAAAAGCGGGAACTGCCGCCATTGATGCAGCGAGCAAGGTAATACGAATTGGGTTCATGCTTATCCCTTTATGATGAATATTTTCAAATGGTAACGACGCTTCTTAGCCGGCTCAACTTAAAACGGCTTAACCGGAGCCATTGTCAGACGGGAATTCAATGGGTAGTGGAGTCACCGCCCTGATCCAGGTCATCCGGGGACACGTTTTCGGCGGGAACCCGGTATTCTTCGTTGGCCCAGGCGCCCAGGTCAATCAGTTTGCAGCGCTCCGAGCAAAATGGGCGGTATTGGTTTTCCTCTGACCATTCGACAGATTTCTTACAATTGGGGCAATCGACCTTCATAGCGACCTTTCGAAGTTGTCATGGATGCTCAGGTTGAGACTGAAGCTTTGCAATATTGTTCCAGAACCGCTCTCAGCATTTCAATGTTGACGGGCTTGGCGACGAATGAATCCATGCCGGCTTCGCGGCATAGCTCCTCGTCTTTTTCCATGGCGCTGGCGGTCAGTGCCACGACCGGGACGCGTGGCCGTTCGTTCTCTTCTTCGTAGCGTCGAAGCCGCCTGGTAGCTTCGAATCCATCCATCCTCGGCATGATGCAATCCATAAACACCACGTCAAATACATGCCACTGCCAGAGCGAGCATGCCGCCTCGCCGTCGTTGGCTGTCATAACGTCACAGCCGAGTTTTTCGAGTAGACGTTGGGTCAGCGTGCGGTTTACCGGATTGTCCTCAACAAGCAGGACTTTCATCCGCCCGCAGGGCAGTTCCGGCCTGCGGGCGTCGTCAGTGGCCTGCTGTAACGAGAAGCGGGTCAGGAATCGGCGTTCATTACGGGCAGCGTCAGCAAACATCTGATGAAGAATGGACGTCAGGCACGACTCCCTCAATGATTTGCTGAGGAAGGCATCTGCTCCCGCCTGCCTGAAATGTTCGGCGTCTCCTCGCTGCGGATTGGAAG
>CAZWEP010000021.1:0-44723 GCA_964632565.1 uncultured Marinobacter sp.
CGCGGATTTTAAAGCCGATCTTCTCGTTTCTCAAGTCAGCATTAACCCTATAGCCAAGGGAATCCCATTTTTTCGCAAGATTTTGGCAGTATTCCTGCTGATTATCCGTAATATTCATGATCGCGATCTGAGTCGGGGCTAACCAGGTAGGAAACGCGCCTTCGTATTCCTCGATGAGAATACCGATGAAACGCTCGAAAGAACCCAACACAGCGCGGTGCAACATGACTGGCGTTTTGCGCTCTGAATTATCCGCGACGTATTGGGCGCCGAGGCGACCTGGCATCGAGAAATCTACCTGAATAGTGCCGCACTGCCATACCCGGCCGATACAGTCTTTCAGGGAAAATTCGATTTTCGGACCGTAGAATGCACCCTCACCCGGCAACAATTCCCAATCGACGCCTTCCCGGTTCAGCGCTTCTTCCAGAGCAGCCTCGGACTTGTCCCAGACTTCGTCTGAGCCAACCCGCTTTTCAGGACGGGTTGAGAGCTTGTACAGGATCTCGGTAAAGCCAAAGTCTGCATAAATTTCATGAAGCATTTCAATGAACGCAGACACTTCCTGCTGAATCGCATCTTCTTCACAGAAAATATGGGCATCATCCTGAGTGAAACCGCGCACACGCATGAGGCCGTGCAGAGCACCCGATGCTTCATTGCGGTGACAGGAACCGAATTCGGCAAGGCGAAGCGGCAGCTCCTTGTAGCTCTTCAGCCCTTGATTGAACACCTGGACGTGGCAGGGACAGTTCATCGGCTTGATCGCGTAATCGTGCTTTTCCGATTCCGTGGTGAACATGTCGTCCTTGAACTTGTCCCAGTGCCCGGACTTTTCCCAAAGCGCTCTGGACACAACCTGAGGTGTCTTGATCTCCTTGTAGCCATGCGCGTGCTGCTTGGCACGCATGTACTGCTCCACTTCCTGATAAAGAGACCAGCCATCCGGATGCCAGAACACCATGCCTGGCGCTTCTTCCTGCATGTGGAACAGGTTCAGCTTCTTGCCAATCTTGCGATGGTCGCGCTTTTCGGCTTCTTCGAGGCGATGCAGATAGGCCTTCAGGTCTTTCTTATTGCCCCAGGCTGTACCGTAAACGCGCTGCAATTGTTCGTTGCTGGTGTCACCCCGCCAGTAGGCGCCGGCAACCTTGGTCAGCTTGAAGGCTTTTAACTTGCCGGTGCTGGGCACGTGCGGGCCGCGGCACAGGTCGATAAAGTCGCCCTGGCGATAGAAAGACAGCGCCTCTTCGCCTGGAATGTCTTCGATGATGCGTACCTTGTACTCTTCACCCATCTCGTCAAAAAGCTTGACTGCCTCTTCCCGCGAAAGCTCGGAACGGGAAACCGGAATGTCCTGCTTGGCGAGCTCTTCCATCCGCTTCTCGATACGACTCAGATCTTCGTTGGTAAACGGTCTGTCGAACTTGAAGTCGTAGTAGAAGCCGTTATCAACAACAGGACCAATCGTCACTTGAGCGGATGGGAATAATTCTTTCACCGCCATGGCCAAAAGATGGGCCGTGGAGTGGCGGATGATATCGACACCGTCTTCATCCCGCTCGGTCACAATCGCGAGATTGACGTCGTCGTTAATGGCATAACTGGTGTCCACAAGCTTCCCGTCCACACGACCGGCGATAGCGGCCTTGGCAAGGCCTGCGCCGATGTCTGCGGCGACGTCGTGAACAGTCACGGAATCTGAAAAACTGCGATGGCTGCCATCAGGCAGAGTAACAACTGGCATAAGATTTCTCCCTGGAACTCAGAGGTGATCCGTACGAAAGACCACATGTCACCGGTTGTCCGCGATACAAACCACGGGCCGATTCGGGGAGCAGTTTATCAGAAAAAAGCCCGACGGGTTAACGTCGGGCTTTTACTGATGAATCAGGCCGTTGCGCTGGCTTCTTCAGGCGTTCGGCGTCTTAGCTGTCCGAACGCAATCAACCCCAGAAGAACAAGCGCAGGAATGAACATCAGTTCCTTGGGGGGGCGCTCATTCTCGACCTGAATCGCGTCAATGGTCCAGCCAAAACTGATGCCGGCATCTTCCGCCGCGCTGCCAAACCCAACGAAATCTACGACCATTTCATCGTCTTTACGGGACAGCTCAAGGCCGGCCTTGGCAAGGCGAGCCTCGGGCGTTTCACCCTCGGGCACCGTCAAACTCAGATAAGTCGACACCTCATCACCGGACAGGGCCATTCCTGATGCCTGAATCACGATGGAACCTCCGGCTGGCACCTTTTCAACATGCTGCACAATCTCCGTGCCCGGCCTGTCGGTGGTGGCTGGGTAAATCATGTCCCAGAAAAAGCCGGGCCTGAAAAGCGTGAATGTGATCAACAGCAACAGGGCCGTTTCCCACTTATGGCTTTTGGTGAACCAGTAGCCCTGAGTGGCCGCGGAAAAAACCAGCATGGCGGTGACCGCGCTGAAAATCGTGACCAGAAGATCAAACCAGCCCGTAAGCCCGATCAACAAAAGCTGGGTATTGAAGATAAACATGAACGGCAGAATCGCGGTGCGGATGTCGTAGGTGAAGCCTTGCACACCGGTTCTGATCGGGTCTGCTCCTGAAATTGCCGCCGCCGCGTAAGCGGCAAGCCCAACGGGCGGCGTATCATCCGCCAAAATACCGAAGTAAAACACGAACAGATGGACGGCAATCAACGGCACCAGCAGTCCGTTTTGCGCTCCCAGAGTCACAATGACAGGAGCCATCAAAGTGGACACCACAATGTAGTTCGCGGTGGTGGGAAGCCCCATCCCGAGAATCAGACTGATCAACGCTGTAAAGATCAGCATCAACAGGAGATTACCGCCGGAGATAAATTCCACGAACTGGGTCATCACCAGCCCAATACCTGTCAACGTCACGGTACCAACCACGATGCCCGCCGTCGCCGTAGCGACACCAATGCCAACCATGTTCCGGGCCCCTGTCACCAGGGAGTGAATCAAATCCACACAGCCGTGCTTGATGTTCTGGGCAATCTCACCCTGCTGACGGAAAAACGCCTTTAATGGGCGCTGGGTGATCACGATGAAGATCATGAACACGGTGGCCCAGAAAGCAGAGAGCTGAGGAGAGAAGCGCTCGACGGTCAGACACCAGACCAGCACGACAACCGGAAGAAGGAAATAGAGTCCGGTTTTCACGGTGGGCCCGACCTCCGGCAACGTATCCATAGACGATTCCGCATCGTCCTCTTCAAGTTCTGGAAATTTTGTCGCATAGCCGACAAGCGCAACATAGACCGCTAGTAAGATCGGCCCCAGAACCCAGATAGCGGCAGCGCCAAGCAACCCTTTCATCCAGCCGATGCCGTAGTAGACCGCCAGTGTCAGAACACTCAGGCCGAGAAGAATAACCACCCAGTTGAGCATTCGCTGAGCCATGGTTGGCCGATTAAGGCGCTCAATACCCTTCATCTTCAGCTTGCAGGCTTCCAGGTGCACGATGTAGATCAACGCAACGTAGGAAATCATTGCCGGCAAGATGGCATGCTTGATCACCTCCAGGTAAGAGATGCCCACATACTCCACCATCAGAAACGCGGCCGCCCCCATAATTGGCGGGGTAAGCTGGCCATTTGTCGAGGCCGCAACCTCCACAGCACCTGCTTTGGTGGCCGGGAACCCAACACGCTTCATGAGCGGAATAGTGAACGTGCCGGTCGTGACAACGTTAGCAATGGACGACCCGGAAATGACACCACTCAAACCGCTGGACACCACAGCGGCTTTTGCCGGGCCACCGCGCATGTGCCCAAGCATGGCGTACGCAACCTGAATGAAATAGTTGCCCGCGCCTGCCCTCTCGAGCAAAGCCCCGAACAAAACAAAGAGGAACACAAAACTTGTGGAAACGCCCAGGGCAACGCCAAACACGCCTTCGGTACCTAGCCACATATGGGACGAAAGCTTGCTCAGGCTCGCACCCTTGTGGGAAATCACGTCTGGCATGTACGGACCGGCCAGCGCATAGATAATGAAAACGCCCGCGACGATAGTCAGCGGCAATCCCAGGGCGCGACGCGTCGCTTCAAGCAGCAGCACCAGTCCACCCAAGGCGACAATGAGATCCTGGGTTGTTGGTGCGCCGGGACGGGACGCGAGCTGATCATAAAATACATAAAGATACGAGGCCGCGAACGCCGCAGCCAAGGCTAGAATCCAATCGTAAATCGGCACATGATCCACGTGCTTGCCGCGAATCATCGGGTAGGCGGCAAACGCCAGGAAGGCTGCGAAGGCCAGGTGTATAGAACGGGTTTCTGTCGAGTTAAAAACACCTATCTCGAACAAATAGGGCAATGGAGATGCAATCCATAGCTGAAAAAGAGACCAGAGCAACGGAATAACGAACAGTATTTTTGCCGCCGTGCCGGTTGCTGCCCGCCCGCCAGTTTCTGTCTGGAGGACTTCCGATATTTTCTTCTGATCAATGGCAGTCCCGTCTTGGGATTCGCTGTCGCTCATTGCCGGATCCTGTTGGGATGTAAGGGGGAGGAAGCAAAACCAGGCGAACCCGAAGGCCCGCCTGGCTCGTTTGCCATGGACAGATTTAGTCGATCAGCCCAGCTTCTTTGTAATATTTCGCGGCGCCCGGGTGCAGAGGAGCACTCAGAGCGTCACTGACCATCTCTTCTTTCTCGAGGTTTGCAAATGCAGGGTGCAGTCGCTTGAAGCTGTCGAAGTTCTCGAATACTGCCTTAACCACTTCGTAGACGACATCTTCAGAAACGTCCGTTGAGGAGACGAACGTCGCAGCGACACCAAAGGTGGTGGTGTCGTTGTCGCTTCCACGATACATGCCACCCGGGATCGTTGCCTCACGATAGTAAGGATTGTCGCTGATCAGCGATTTGGTCGCGGCATTGTCAACGTTGACCAACACACTGTCACATGACGTGGTCGCCTCTTTGATTGCGCCGGATGGGTGGCCTACGGTGTAGAAAAAGGCGTCAATGTTGCCATCGCAAAGCGCTTGCGACTGCTCTGACGCTTTCAGCTCAGCAGGCAGTGCGAACTTGTCCATGGTCCAGCCCATTGCTTCCATCAGCACTTCTGCGGTCGCTCGCTGACCGGAGCCGGGGTTGCCCACTGATACCCGCTTGCCTTCCAGATCCTCGAACGATTTGATACCTGAACCTTTACTGGCTACTACCGTAAACGGCTCTGGGTGAAGCGAGAACACCGCTCGCAGTTTCTTGTTGGCGCCGTCCTCTTCGAACTGACTGGTGCCGTTGTAGGCATGGTACTGCCAGTCAGACTGAGCGACCGCAAGATCAAGTTCACCCTGCCGAATGGCATTCAGGTTATACACGGACCCACCCGTGCTCTCGACCGAACAACGAATACCATGCTCTTTGCGGTCCATGTTCACTAACCGGCAGATGGCACCGCCAGCGGGATAATAAACCCCAGTGACACCACCCGTGCCGATGGTGACAAATTTTTGCTCCTGAGCGTTCACCGCCGTGGAAGCAGCACCCAGACTGACAGCGGCTGCCACTGCAAGTGCGGAAAACTTCTGTTTCAGTGCCATGACTCTTCCCTTCTGTGTTTGTTTAACGATCTGCTATTCCGTTGCCGAAAAAGCATCGACGTCCGTCCTAAAACATAGACCAAGAGAAAGCAGAAATAAAGCACCGAGCATTCAGCTAACCACCTGACATAAAACAAAAAAGCCCGCAAAGCGGGCTTTTTTGAAGTCAGACTTTAGTCTGTCATTTGCTGGCGCGGGCCTTTGCCACCATGCGATCTGGACGCAGCAGGAAGCGCGCCAGAGCCGGTAGCAGCCAGATGGCCCCAACCATGTTCCAGAGGAACATAAAGAACAGCAGGAAGCCCATGTCAGCCTGGAACTTGATCGGCGAGAAGATCCAGGTAACAACACCGAGGCCAAGCGTCACACCGGTAAAGATTACGGCTTTACCCGTGGACCTCAGAGTCTCGAAATACGCATCCTGGAGTGTCCGTCCTTCCAGCAGGAATTTCTCGAGCTTGGTATAGATGTAGATGCCGTAGTCAACACCGATACCGACGCCGAGCGCAATAACCGGCAGCGTCGCCACCTTAATGCCGATACCAGAAACCGCCATGATGGCCTCACAGAGAATGGAGGTCAGACCAAGCGGAATCACGATACACAGCACCGCGCGAATCGAGCGGAAGGTCAGCAGACACAGGAAACTCACCACGCCGTATACGAAGATCAGCATCATGTTCTTGGCGCTGGAAATAACCTCGTTGGTGGCCGCCTCAACGCCAGCATTACCCGCTGCGAGCAGGAAGGTGTACTCGTCGTTGTTATTGTTGCTGGCGAACTCCTCAACGCGCTCTGTCACGACCTGCAGGGTCTCTGCCTTGTGATCCTCGAGGAATACAAGCACCGGGGTCAGGTCGCAATTGGTGTTGATGAGTCCTGCCGGAGCTTCACGAATCGAGGCGTTGATGATGGTCTGGTTGCGGGAAATCTCATACCAGTTCCAGTTACCCTCATTCAGCGCCTTGGTGACGATCTTTGATACGTCAGCCAGCGACACTGACGACTGAACGCCCGGCGTGTTCTGGAGCTCCCACTGGAGGGTGTCCATCGCCCGCAGAACGTTGTACTGGGTGCACTGCTCGGTTTCCGTCTTAACCATGATCACCAGAACATCCGCACTGGTCGAATAGTTGTTGATCAGGAATGCGTTGTCCTTGTTATAGCGCGAATCCGCACGCAGCTCCGGCGCACCCTGATCCAGGTCACCCACTTTCAGATCCTGCTTGTAGTAAAGGCCAAGACCCAGGCCAATCACCGCGATCAGCAGGGAAATTGGCGCAACACTCGGGTGAGAGAAGTAAGACATGGCTCGCCACTTGCGATCCTGCTTCTCACCGTGGTTCTGAACGTTACGGATACCGCCTTTGGTGATCCCGATGTAGGACATGATCAGCGGATGCAGAACAAGGTTAGTGATGATTACGATCGCCACACCCATGCCAGCGGCTACCGCCAGGTCCTTGATGACGTCGATTTCAATAAACAGCAGCGTCAGGAAGCCAAACGCATCTGAAATCAGCGCCAGCATGCCCGGAATGTAAAGCGCTCGGAAAGCCAACCTCGCAGCCGTTAGCGGATCAAAGCCTTTGGAAGCCTCCACCGCCATGGCATTCACTATCTGTACGCCATGACTGATGCCGATCGCAAACACGAGGAATGGAACCAGCACCGAGTACGGATCGAGTCCGTAACCCAGCAACCTGAGCATACCGAGCTGCCAGAACACTGCGATGATGGATGAGAAAACCGGAACGATGGTGCCGGCGAAACAGCGTGAATACCAGAACAGCAACAACGTGGTCATCAAAATAGTGATGCCCGCAAAGTAAGCGATAGAGCCAATGCCTTCGATCAGATCGCCGACCTTTTTGGCGAAACCGACAATGTGGATCTGGATATTCGGATTGTTAGCTCCGTACTTTTGACGGATTTCAGACTCCAGTCGACGAGAGAAATCGCCGTAATCCAGCGGCTCGCCAGTCTCGGGATTCTTTTCATACAACGGTGCGTAAACGATTGTTGACTGGAAGTTATCAGAGACCAGTCGACCAACTTCGTTGGAGCGCAGAACGTTTTGACGCAGTGACTCCAGACTTTCGCGAGAACCGTCGTAGTTGTCCGGGATGACCGTACCGCCCTGGAAGCCTTGTTCCGTCACCTCAACCCAGCGGACGTTTGAGGTCCACAGGGACTTGAGGCCCGATCGGTCAACACCGTCCAGGTAGAACACCTCATCAGTAATCTGCTTGAGGGTTTCCATGTACTCCTGGGAAAAGATGTCGCCTTCCTTTACCTCGACCGCAATCCGGACGAAGTTACCCAGGTTTTCGAGATCGTTTCGATGCTCGAGCATGTTAACGATGTATGGATGCTGAAGCGGAATCATCCGCTCGAAGCTGGCATCCGGCTGAATCTTGACCGCGTTGTAGCCCAGGAAAACCGTTAGCAGCAGGAACACCACCAGAATGGCAGCGCGGTTGTTAAAAATCAGCCGTTCAAGAAACGGCTCAGCGTTCGGCGTGGTTATGTAATGTTCGCCCTTGTCATGCTTCGGGTTCGACATTCAAAAGCCCCTCTCGTCTTCGTTCTGTTGGTGCCGCATCAGGGCGTTATTTGAGATCTTTGCCATTGGCGTCGGTGAATTTCACCCCGCCCTCGCCAAGAATAAGCAGATCGGTACCGGGAAGAGTAATGACATCCATCACGCCTTCCCTGTCAGACCGAAAATAAGGACGGAAGCTCTCACCACCGTCAGAACTCATCAGAACTGCGCCACCATTACCGACAAGGGTAATCCGACCGTCTTCCGAAACAGTTCCGTCATTTAATGTTGCGCCGCCTTCGTTAGGTACCACCTTCCAGGTTTCGCCCAGATCGGTAGATATGAAAGTGTTGCCACGCAATCCAAAGGCCAGAACTTCGTTCTGATTGCCTGTGCCGGTCGCACCGAACAGGGAACCTTCATAAGGGCTTTCACGTTTCTCCCAGGTATCGCCACCATCAACTGACACAAAGATCTGGCCAGCCTCTCCAACGATTACCAGGGCGCCACCGGCAATCTGTGTGATGGCGTTCAGGTGAAAACTTCTGGGGTTATCTAGCTGTGGCCCCCAATCTTTCCAGGTTTCACCACCGTCCTGGGTGCGCAGGAACATGCCGTATGCGCCCACCACAAAACCGTGGTCAGCGTTTTCGAACCAGACATCGAGCATTGGGTTAACCGGACCAACGTCGAGGTCTGCTTCCATGTTTTCCAGTGAGAAGATCAAATCGTCGAGCGCCCACTCGAGGTCGTCAACTTCCTCCTCAGGGGCTTCTTCGATCTGCGCTTCCATCGCTTCGATCTGGTCTTTGCGGGTCTCAATGGCCAGTTTTGCGGCGTCAACGCCAGTCAGCTGAAGATCCCAGGTTGCGCCAGCATCGTCTGAATGCAAAACCACGCCACTGTGGCCGACGGCCCAGCCGTGCTTCTCAGTACCAAAGTCCACGCCCGTCAGCGTGACCGAGACCGGCACCTCACCCTGGGTCCAGGATTCGCCACCATCATCCGAAAAAATGATGTGGCCACGCTCACCTGCGGCCACGATGCGGTCACCAGCACGATCTGCAGAAATGAGCAGATTCTCCGGCGCCAGATTGGTGGGCCTGGAAGGAGTTTCTATGATATCTGCAAGCGCGAACGCTGCGGGTGCGGACAGTGCCATGGACACGCCAAGACAGGTTGCACCCAACGTGTTGCACATCAACCTTTTAGCCATTCAGATTGCCTATATGTTGTGTTGATCTGTGTCAGTCTTCTTCTTGTCCGGAAGTTTCCGGCTTAAAGTATGAATGTACCGGCAACCTTTCGATCACCGGTACATTCGATGCCACGACCCTGTGGCGAAACATTCACTGTTTGTTGTTTATTCGTTCGTTATCGAACGCTCCTGCGGCGCAGTGCGGCCGGTGAGAAGTAGCGACGGTTCGGTACGTCGTCGGTAAACTCACGCGTTGATGGCTCCTCGGTATCCAGCCCCAGCACGTGATAACGGCGGGCCTGGAGATCGTGATAAACATCCAGTGTAGTCCACACACCGGGAAGCTCGTAATAGTTCTTGGCCATACCAAAGGTAACGCGCCACAGAGCGCCGCGCCCATCATACTGGTCCAGCATCAATGTATTCCAGCTGTCCGCATCGATGTAAAAGCGACGCTTGGCATAAATGTGGCGCTCGCCCTGTTTCAAAGTCGCTACCACAACGTGCACCCGATGTAATTCAAAACGGGTCAGGTCTGGATTCAGATGCGATTTACCAAGAATTTTGGAGTAAGGCGTACCGGCTTCACTGAGCTCGTAGTTGTTGTAGGGCACGTATATTTCCCGCATGCCCTCGTAGTTCCAGTTGTACCGGTCAAGCGCACCGTTGAAGATATCAGTGTCGTCGGCGGTACGCAGGTTATCCGCTGCCGCAATCGGCGAATCATACCCGAGGTTCGGCGCTCGGCGGACCCGACGCTGGCCGGCGTTGTAGCCCCAGCCGTTTCGAGGGTTGATAATCTGGTTCAACGTTTCATGAACGAGGATCGCGCCACCGGCCAGACGGGGTGGAGACTGGGTGAAAGACAGATAGTAGAAGATCACGTTATCCAGATCTTCCTCACCGCCTTCCGGGTTGTAGAAGTTGAAAAACGCTTCTTGCTGTGACGTTACCAGTGAGTATTCACCATTTTGCTGAACAGCGACCTCACTCGCTCGACGCTTAAGGGAAATCCCGCGCCAGCGTACAAGGTGATTCCAGACCGCCTGCCAGGCTTTCTGCTCGTCGTTTCCATGCAAAATTGGGAACGGATATCCACCGAAGGCGCCATCGAGACCTGCACCCTCTCCAACGATCTCGGCACTGACCGCATTTTCCTTGGTATTCTCAGCCACCCAGTCTGGCACCGCGTGGGTGCGACGGCTGCGGTAGACGGGGATTCGGAACGTATTGGGGTAAGCATCCAGCATCGCCCGCAGACCATCAGTAAGATGTTCGTCATACTGATCTGCATTCGAGGCAGTGATGGAAAATAAAACTTCGTCATCAGGGAACGGGTTGATGTGGTGCTGGCCGGTCCCTTCGTAACCGGGAGGCGCTTCCGTCAAACCACCGGTCCACGGAGGGATGGTCCCAGCCGCATTTCCCGCTTTTTCAGAACCAAAAGGCGTCAAATCCTGGCCGAGGCGAGCGGCCTGACTTGGAGATACTCCTGCCATCGCTGGCGCAGCGAAAACAGAGAAGGCGAGCAAACCACCCAAAAACAGATTCTTTTTGTCGTTCATTGGTAAACCCTAGTGCTGTCTGAAAGCCTTCATTGAGGCTTTTTTTATTGTGAGATCAGATATATCGACTGCTGACAGATTAGACTATTGGCCAATATTGTCCATCGTTCAAAAGTGCGATTTTGTATCCACATGTGAACGCTGGCCCTGCTCTGACAGGACCTGACCAACCTTTTCCTGATCTCTATTTTCCTGCCAGACTTTTGTGAACTACCTCGTATACGTCGCGAGAGAGACCCTTTTTGTCTCGAATTTCCTCAAGCGCCTTTCTCATCTCCTCGCCATGCACGGGCGCAAATTTCCGCCAGCGCGTCAACGGCGACACCAGCCTTGCCGCAATCTGCGGATTACTGTCGTCGAGGCGCCTCACCTGCTCGGCCAGGAAACGATACCCAGACCCGTCTTCCGCGTGGTAAGCCGCCAGGTTTTGCCCTGCAAAAACACCAATGACAGACCGAATCTTGTTGGGATTCTTCCAGTCGAATGCAGGGTGTTCCATCAGCGCTTTGATCTGATCCAGCGAGCCAGTACGCGCACTGCCTGACTGAACCGCAAACCACTGCTCAACCACCTGAGGGTCATCTTTGAATCGCTCATAGAACGTCTCGAGCAATTCGTCGCGGTCACTCTCGAAACCAGAGTTCACCAACGCCCTCAGAGCACCCATGCGATCCGTCATATTGTCTGCGCCAGCAAACTGGGCCAGAGCCAATTCCCTGGCCTGTTCATCGTCGATCTGCAGCAACCAGGCCAGCGCCGTGTTTCGCAAACTCCGCCGGGCTACATCTTCCGGCGTCACCCGATAATCACCATCGATGCTGTTGCGATGGTAGCAAGCCAGCAGCTCCTCCCGGAGCTGTGCCGCCAATTCATTGAGCACTTTTTCCCGGGCTGCATGAATTGCCTGCACACTGGGCTTGTCCGATAGTTCGATCAGATAAGCCTCAGACGGGAGCTGGAGCATTTTGGCGACCAGCGCCTGATCCAGACTCTCGTCAGACAACAAAGACCGATAGGCATCGACCAGACCGGCACTTACCTGCCCGGCACCTTTCGACTCAACCAGGTCATTAATGACATCGATGGCCAATTTCTGGCCAGCGTCCCAACGGTTAAAACCATCATCGTCGTGACGCATCAAGAACGTCAGTTGCTCCCGCGACCATGGATAGTTCACGCGAACAGGCGCAGAAAAGTTCCGCAAAAGTGATGGTACTGGCTGCTCTGTAATGTTGGAGAACTCAAAAACGTGCTCGGACTCGGTCAATTCAAGTACGCGCGAGGTCGGAGCATTTGCCAGATCATCGCCGAGAGCCAGCGGCAGAGCCTTGCCATCCGCCCCCAGCAATCCAACAGCGAACGGAATGTGTTGTGGCCGCTTGTTGGTCTGACCGGGAGTATCGGGAATGGATTGGCGGACCGTTAATCGATAAACAGAGTTCGCTTCGTCAAATTCGTCCGACACGGTCAGCTCCGGCGTGCCCGCCTGCTCGTACCAGAGGCGGAACTGGCTCAAGTCGCGGCCGCTCGCGTCCTCCATCGCCCGGACAAAATCGTCCGTGGTAACGGCCTGACCGTCATGACGCTCGAAGTAGAGATCGCTACCTTTGCGGAACATATCTGCGCCCAGCAAGGTATGAATCATGCCCACGACTTCGCAACCCTTTTCGTAAATGGTGAGGGTGTAGAAGTTGGAAATTTCCATGTAGGAGTCCGGACGAACCGGATGCGCCATGGGGCCGGAATCCTCCGCGAACTGCGCGGTGCGCAACATGGCTGCGTCTTCAATTCGCTTGACCGTTGGCGACCCCATGTCCGAGGAGAACTGGGAGTCACGGAACACCGTGAAGCCTTCCTTAAGACTCAACTGGAACCAGTCACGACAGGTCACACGGTTCCCGGACCAGTTGTGAAAATACTCGTGCGCAACAATCGACTCGATGCGCTGAAATGCCATGTCCGTTGCAGTCTCCTGACTCGCCAGAACACAGGAGGAATTAAAAATATTGAGCCCTTTATTCTCCATGGCGCCCATATTGAAGTCGTCTACCGCCACGATCATGAAAATATCCAGATCGTATTCGCGGCCATAAACCTCTTCGTCCCAGCGCATGGAACGCTTGAGAGAATCCATGGCGTGGTCGCACTTTTCAGAATTGCGGGGTTCAACGTACATGCGCAGGTCGATGTCACGGCCGCTCATCGTGGTAAAGCTGTCGCGTTTCTCCACCAGGTCACCGGCCACCAGAGCGAAGAGATAACAGGGCTTGGGAAATGGGTCTTCCCAGGTGACAAAGTGTCGATTGTTTTCCAACTCTCCGCGCTCAACATCGTTTCCGTTGGACAAAAGAATCGGGTAGGCGTTTTTATCCGCTTCGATACGCGTGCGATACCTGGCCATCACATCCGGACGATCCGGGAAGTAAGTAATGCAGCGGAAGCCCTCTGCCTCGCACTGAGTGCAGAACATGCCGGATGATTTGTACAGCCCCTCCAGTCTGGTGTTGTTCTGCGGTTCAATCCAGGTGACAACCGCCAGCTCAAACTGATCTGGCACATCGTAGACCACCAGTTTTTCACCACGGTTGTCGAAGGCCTGCTCATCAAGCGAGTTACCATCGATAGCCAGTGATTCCAGCTTGAGACTGTCGCCATCCAATTCCAGGTTCTTCTCGCCACCGTCGCCATCGGGATTCCGCCGAACCGAGAGCAGGCTGTGAACGCGAGCACCGTCTTCGAACAGCTCGAAGCGAAGGTCTACGTGGTCTACAACGAACGCAGGCACTTTGTAATCTTTCAGGAATATGGTCTGTGGCTGACTGGTACGCATTGCTATTCTCCGCGAGGCATATCCGGAAAACCTGTGACTTTGCCGGACATTAAAAAGGATGGCTTCGTGAAAACGCCATTGCTGCCTGATTTATTGATTGGGAAACACCCGAAAGCGAACTTCGTATCCGGTGTATTTTCGTATGTTGATGACACCGCTGTCGAGGATCAGATATTGCCCCTTGATGCCCTGAAGGGTACCTGCCGCCGAGGGGGTCTTGTCCAGGTTGTGAGTTTTGACCTTCTCTGGCCATACCTCTACCGGGTATGACAGCGACAAACTGTTTTCGTCAACAGGCTTGATCGACTCCTCGCCATACTTTGCCTGCAACTCCGCAACATCGTCGGCGATATTGGCCAGCATTCGCTTCCGTTCTTCGATCAGATCCAGTTCAGGAACATCGCCCTTCAGCATGGCTCGCCAGTTGGTCCGGTCGGCTACGTACTGTTTACAGGCAACCTCAACAAAGCCCGCAAGCTGGCGCGTGGCAACGCGCATCATCGGCACTGCTTCCACGGCCCCCTGATCAATCCAGCGCGTTGGCACCTGTGTTCCACGGGTTATGCCAACCTTCAGCCCGGAGGAATTGGCGAGATAAACCACGTGCTCAATCATGCAGTGGGTTTCTCCCCATTCCGGCTCGCGACAGGTGCCTTCGTGGTAATGGCATTTTTCCGGACTCATGATGCAGGAATCGCACGCGGCGAGCTTCCGAAAACAGGGAAAGCAATATCCCTGACTGAAACTCTTGTTGGTTTTGCGATCACAGTTGATGCATCGGATCACACCATCAAAGTCCAACTCGATACTGTAACCGAGCAGTTCATTCAGCGGAATACGCGTATCGCCCACAGCGATGCTATAACTGACCGGATGCCCGGCATCTGCGGGCATCTTGCGCAGTCGTCCCTGAACATCCACAACCGCCGTCAAGATTTCACCTCGAAGTACTGATCGGAATCTCCGTCAGTCCTGTCAGTTTTGCCCATGGTTCTGCTGACACTCGGATCACAGGCCGTACCGGCTTTTTCGCCACGGTCCAGATAACCCACCCGCTGTTCCGCTGGAATCTGATGATGCTCTTCGTAGTAAATGATGGCTTCCATACAAATGGTGCGCTGTTCGCTGGTCAGTTTGCGACCGTCCGGCCATTTTCCGAGCTCAAGCGATCGCTTCAGGTTCTGATACACCGAAGGATCCAGACGCTTGATCAATTCCTCGTAAGTCATGATCTTCTCCCATGCACCGACTAAATTTGTGCACTACTCGTGTTGACAGACAATAATGATAATGATTATCATTCAATTACCAAGTGGCGAAGGTCGTTCACTTGGTCTCTCTCATCAGAGCTTACGCTCTCTTTAAGCCCCACCCCGTCGTGGGGCTTTTTTTTGCGTCGGCAAAATAACTGCCAGCAACAGCCCCGCAAGGAACCCACCCAGGTGAGCCTCATTTGCCATCCGCCCGAGACCCACCATTTCAGGCAACGGCGTGAAACCAATCACCATCCAGGCGACAGCGAACGTTACCAAAGCCGGGGGGAACTGAAATCTGGGTTGCCGCCGCTGGCTGAGCCAGCAGTAACCCAAAATGCCATAAACGACCCCGGACAGGCCTCCGAACAGGGGCCCGGATATAAAATACTGAAGGCCATTCGAGAGCACGCTCACCACGAAAAAAATGACGAGCAGACGCTGCTTACCATCAAACCATTCAATCTGGCTTCCCAGAAACCACAGCATAACGGCGTTGAATATGATGTGGGTCCAGGTGAAATGCAGAAAGTCCGGAGTAATGAGCCGCCAGATCTCGCCTCGAGACAGGGTGGCAACCAGAGCCTGTGATCGCTCTGCGAGGGAGCCCCAGTCATACAACGTCGGATCTGTGAACATGAATCTGGTCGCCAGCGCGTTCTGTCCCAGGCCGGTTAGCCAGGCGCACACAGCAGCGACAATGATCATTCCGAGCACCACCGGCGCATGCCCAGGGGATGGCTGCCAACGGCCGCGGACATACACCGGAGACGAAGCCAGCTCATTCACTTTGTCACGAAGTTCGGGTTCGCTCAGAAACCGATCCAGCGCCTGCAACACGGGTTCGGCGTGATCAGGATTTTCGAGCCAGAGTACCTGTGCCCCGCTTTCCTCGGTTATCCGGTGAACCACACCCTGCTCTCTCAGCCATCGGCTGAACCCTGCGAGGTCAATTCCGGTGTCGATCTGCTTCACTCGATACAAGGACTACCTCGCAACGCTGTCTTCGGTGTTGTCATAACCCACGAGTTCCGGGCGCTCGACGTCCACCCAGACAAACTTGTCCCGAGACAACCTGCGCTCGCCATCCAGTCGATAGGCGACCAGCTTGCCGTATTTGACGGCGCTGAAGTCGATACAGGCAACGTTCGGTTTCAGGGGCGCGGGCTCTCCTTCCATCCAGTAATGCCCCACAAACACCGGTGGCGCATCCGACGGATAGCTTATCAACTGTCGATGCTCGTCCTCGGTCAACACCCGTGAGGCAACGTCTTGAGGTAGGGGGTCGGGCTGGAACACGACATCGGCATAGGTTTTGGGGTTATCTGCCCAGAATTTGGTCCGGAAGAACTTTCGCACATAACCATCCCGGCCTGTGATACTTACACCTTTCGGAAGCCGAAGGTCGGTCCCTCTGAGCAATGTGTCCATGACCTGCCCGGCAAACGATTCAATTGCTGCGGACGCATGGAGAAAATCCTCATCAATGCAGGCGCCACCCTGATGAGCCTTGAATTGCTCGATCAATTCACTGTCCCAACACGCGTGAACCGCCCGGAAATCCGGTTCATCGATAAACAGCGGGATTGTGTAAAACCAATCCAGGAATTCGTTCCATTCATGCGGGTGGTGCTCAAACTGCTGCAATGTCTCGCGAATCAGGCGATCGTGACGCTCGTTGTGCTCCCGCAGCCATTTTTTTCCGCTTCCCGCCCTCGCCCGGGTGCAATACCCCAACGCGTTGTATTCATGATTGCCCATAACGATGCGCGCCGAGCCATGCTCCACCATATCTCGCACCAGATGGAGCGCTTCCCGGATTCTGGGGCCCCGGTCAATAATATCGCCGATGAAGATCGCCTGACGGGTCGGGTGCTGATAAATCCCATTGAGCTTCTTGTAGCCCATCTGGTCCAGCAAACGCATTAGCGTGTGGCCACACCCATGGATATCGCCAATGATGTCGTAGCCCTGGCTCGCGCTTCTTTCTTGTCGTGCCATGATTAACTCGCTGCGATCTCGCTGGCCCACCCCAACTTGTCCCGGCAAGTGGCATAGAAGTTATGGTCAACCGGGTGAATCAATCGAATCTTGAACGGCTTCTTGGTGATCCGAATGATGTCGCCAGGCGCACAGGCAATATTCATTTGCCCATCAAAACTGATTTGGGGATAGGTCTCATTGGTCTCGCCGATCACCAGTTTGATTTCGCTCTTGCCGTCTACCACGATCGGCCTGCTACTCAGAGTATGGGGAAACATCGGCACCAAAACGACAGCGTCGAGCTTGGGATGCATAATCGGTCCGCCAGCGGACAGAGAGTATGCCGTGGAACCGGTCGGCGTCGAAACGATCAGGCCATCCGACCTCTGGCTGTATACAAAGTGGCCATCGATATAAAGATCGAAGCCGATCATACGAGTAGACTTACCTGGATGAAGGACGACGTCATTGAGCGCAGTTCCGAACCCGAGCGGCTGACCGTTGCGCTCGACGTGGCCATCCAGCAGGAACCGGGTCTCCTCTATGTACTCACCTTGCAGCACCCTCTCGAGTCGCTCTTCCAGATCCGAGGGTGATATATCCGTCAGAAAGCCCAGGCGACCACGGTTTACACCCAATAGTGGAATTTTCGATTTCGCGAGCTCTCGAGCCGCGCCCAACAAGCTGCCGTCACCACCAACCACAATCACCAGATCGCAAATTTCTCCAAGCAATTTTTTACTTGCAACCTGAAGCCCGTGGCCGGGCAGCATGGTCGAGGTATCTTCCTCGATAATGACGTGATAGTTGTTGTTGATCAGGTACTGCTTGAGCTGCCGTAACGATTCGACAACCTTCACACTGCCCATCCGGCCAATCACGCCGATGTTCCTGAATTGATCCATGAAGCTTCCCGTGGGTGTCGGTGTAGAGCGCTGGTCCAGCACTGCGGTAAACGTCAATAACCTGCAGGCTGCGCGTGTTGCTCACAGTCTAACGAAATACGGCCAGATTCTGAAAACAGTTGGGGGATTTTACACACAAAGGACAGGTTTAATGCTGTGCAGACTTGCTTTCAGCCTCTACAAGTTGATGCTGCTCACACCGATCATCCACACCTGGGCGGAACTCGGAAGGCTGCCCTACCCTCATGACAGGCTCTTCACAGGGCTTACCTTTTTCATTCGTGTGTCGACAGACCGGCTTTTCATAATGTTCCAGCCATTCCCGGTAAGCCGGTTCGTTCATACCGCATCGATCCGCCGCGTAGGCAACAGGATTCTGGAAATAGGACTCGATGTCCTCATACGGCAAAGTGACGTGCCCCACTCCCGGGTGGTACGCAACGAGGAAAACAGCGCTATTCTGCAATTGCTCCATCACCGTGCTTTCAGCAGGTGCCTTGTTGCGAAGCTCCTGATTCTCCTCTTCCAACGCGACAATCTTCTCGTCTCTGAGTTCCAATTCCCTCTGACGACGCTCTAATTGTTCCTTCAGTAACACCAATTCAGCGTTGGCATTGGCGCCTTCCCGTTCCTTTGACTCAGATTCGTTGGAGATCTGTTCCTGCATGTGCAGGTACTGCTCGTTACGCTCGGCAAGGCGCTTTTTGAGTTGTTCATTCGTCAGCTTCTGACGCTCAAACTTTTGCTGTAATTCGGACACTTCATTGCGCAGCGCCTGCTGTTCATGGCGATTTTCACGCTGCATATCCGACATGGCGTCGCGATGAACACTTTGCAGGGTCTTGATCCGCAAACGCTGTTCACGAATCACCTGTGCCAGACGAGCCCGATCAGCCGCCGCCTCGCTGTCTTCTTTTTGCTTTTCTTTCTCAGCCGGAGCGGCATCTGCCGCCAGCACTGGAATATCTTCCTCCGGCTCAGGTTCGATCTTGCGGAACTTCAGACTGTTCTGATCCACCACCTTCCGAATAGCCTGGAAATGGTTGCTGCCCGGAGTCATGTCCGGGTCCCATAAATCTTCGGGATTGGCTGACTTCGGGCATTGACTCCGACACACCAAACGAATCGGACCGCCACCCATATCGGGGCCTTTGGCTCCCACGGTAGCGAGTTTTTCGACAGGCACGTTCCAACTGGCGTCGGCCCGGCCTTCGTCGTCGAAATAAATGCGGAAAAAAACCAGAGACTCGGTCTTCAGGTCTGGAGAAAGAAGCACATAAACTGCTTTAACATCGGTATCTGCGAGGTCTGAAAGGCCTACATATCCGTCCAGGAATGCTTCGAATTCGGACCACCGCATCTGCCGAGATACGGACTTGCCATCCAGAAAAAAGACAGCCGAATAATTTTCAACGCCCTTTGCGGCAGACGCCATTTCACACTCTCCAGTCATCCGATACCGGGAACGCACGTTACAAGCGACCAAGTGGTTCCCTGTTTCGGTCATAAAACAAAACCCGGTGACGAACGACGCGGCACCGGGGTTTGCCTGTAACCTTACGGATACTAGTCTAGCCGCTAAGCGACCAGTGGACAGCGAAAAAGTGCAACGATTTGTGATTAAATCTCAGCGGCCAGACGGCTACCCTGATCAATCGCGCGCTTGGCGTCCAATTCCGCCGCCACATCAGCACCACCGATCAGATGGACTGAAATACCGCTTTCCTCGAGACCCGCCTGCAATTCGCGCAGGGGATCCTGCCCAGCGCAGATCACGATGGTGTCCACTGGCAGAACACGATCTTCTCCCTGCTCTGCACCTTTCGGCGTGATGGTGACATGAAGCCCCTCATCGTCAATTTTGCGATAGGAGACGCCGGGTACCATCTGCACCTGACGGTTTTTCAACGAGGTGCGGTGAATCCATCCAGTGGTTTTGCCCAGGTTCTTGCCCACTTTGGACGTCTTGCGCTGAAGCAAGTAGACCTCGCGGGCTGGTTCCGGCACTTCGGGCTGCATGCCTTTGATTCCACCGCGATGCTCTACCGTCAGATCCACCCCCCATTCACGCATGAAATGCTGCGGATCAAGCGCTGCCGATGTGCCTTTATGAACAATGTACTCCGACACGTCGAATCCGATGCCACCTGCACCGATTACCGCCACTTTCTGACCAACGGGTTTGCGATCCAGTAGCGCGTCGAGATAACCAATCACTTTGGGATGATCAATGCCCTCAATATCCGGAGTCCGGGGCTTCACGCCCGTGGCCAGGACGACGTGGTCAAAACCGCCGGCCTTGAGGTCTTCCTCATGCACTCGAGTATTCAGACGGACATCCACACCATACTTGTCCAGCATCACCCGGAAGTAACGCAGGGTTTCGTAGAACTCTTCCTTGCCCGGAATCAGTTTGGCGACGTTAAACTGTCCTCCCACCTCTTTCCCATCATCAAACACCGTAACCGCGTGTCCTCGCTCGGCTGCGACCGTGGCAAAGGCCAGACCAGCCGGACCAGCGCCCACCACCGCGACTTTTTTGGGGCTTGCCGTTTTGACATAAGTGAGCTCAGTTTCATGGCAGGCCCTCGGATTGACGAGGCATGAGGTCAGCTTGCCGCTGAAAGTATGATCCAGACAGGCCTGGTTGCAGCCAATACAGGTGTTGATTTCATTTGCCCGGTCTTCCACCGCCTTTTTCATCAGATCTGCGTCGGCGAGGAAAGGACGCGCCATGGACACCATGTCGGCATCGCCCTCGGCGAGGATCTTCTCCGCCACATCTGGCATGTTGATACGGTTGGTCGTGATAAGGGGGATGCTGACCTCATCTTTCAGACGAGCCGTCACCTTGCTGAACGCGCCCCGAGGGACAGAGGTTGCGATGGTCGGAACACGCGCCTCGTGCCAACCAATGCCCGTGTTGATAATAGTTGCACCGGCTTTCTCGATTTCCTTCGCCAGGTGGACCACTTCTTCCCAGGTACTGCCATCTTCAATCAAATCCAGCATCGACAGACGATAAATCAGGATGAAGTTCGCTCCAACACGCTCGCGCACGCGGCGGACAATCTCAATTGGCAGCCGAATTCGGTTTTCATAACTGCCACCCCAGCTATCGGTTCGATGGTTGGTATGCTGAACGATGAACTGGTTAATGAAGTAACCCTCAGAACCCATGATCTCAACACCGTCATAACCCGCTTGCTGGGCAAGTTCGGCGCATATCGCATAGTCCTCGATTTGCTTCTCAATACCAGCCTCATCCAATTCTGCAGGCTTCATGGGATTGATCGGCGCCTGAATTGCAGAGGGCGCCACCAGCTTTGGATGATAGGCATAGCGGCCGGCATGGAGGATCTGCATGCAAATCTTTCCGTCCGCCTCGTGAACGGCTTGCGTGATCACCCGATGCTTTTCAGCTTCCTCGGGCGTATCCATTTTGGCTGCATGTTGGAAGACAGCACCTTCCTCGTTCGGAGAGATCCCGCCTGTGACAATAAGTCCCACACCGCCTCTTGCCCGCTCAGCGTAAAAGGCAGCCAACCTGTTGAAACCATTTTTGGCTTCCTCAAGGCCTGTATGCATGGACCCCATCAGTGCTCGGTTGCGCAAACGGGTAAAGCCAAGATCCAGAGGCTCAAGAAGGTTTGGATAGCGTTCGACACCCTTGGACGATGCGTTCATGGTCTCTCCTGTTTCTTGTTAAACGATTCGATGGTTTATTGCCCAACCACTGTCTTTGCAAAAGTTAGCGAGATCGCCGCGTCGCGCCAATATCCAAAAGTAACAAATCGTTGTCCTAAAATTGCTTGTCTGACAATATTGACCTATGAAGACAATCCAACGGCGCACCAATGCTCTCGGCGAACTCAGCGTGCTCTACGTTTCGGTTCTTGCTCGGGCAATCGAGGCAGAGCGGTATTCGGCTCGGCACATCCTTGAGCGTTTCGGCATCAACGACACTATGCTCAGCGCGCCCGACGCGAGAATCAGCATCCCGCGCTTCATGCGTATGGGCGAAGCCGCTATTCGCGAAACCGGCAATCCTGCCATTGGCTTGACCATGGGCCGGCTCTCTCGACCCGTCGATGCCGGAATGGCAGGCCTGGCGGCACAGGCTGCGCCAACCGTTGGGGACGCTCTATCGACGCTGATTCGCTTTTCAATGCTCACCAGTCACAACAGTCGCGGCGTGCCCAGCACCTCCAATCGAGGCGCCATGGGCCAGTTCTACTCCATTCGGCCCTACAATATTTTCAATTATTTTGTGGTGGACTCGGTGCTAGCCGCCTGGACCCAGTTTTTGCGGACAGTCTCGGGTCAGCAACGGGTCCTGGCGAGGGTAACCATCGAATATCCCTCTCAGGGGCGGGACGAGTTATTTGAGGAATGGTTTAACTGCCCGGTCCAGTTCGGCGCGAAACAAAATGCCATTCACCTTCTGGACGACATCCGTGTTTCGAGCTCACTTCACGCGCAACCAGCGATGCATGAGCTGCTCGGCAAACAATGCGAACGTCAGCTTTTGAAAATCCGCACTAACTGGAGTGTCGGTGACCGGGTCAAAGATCAGCTCGCACCCTTACTCCAGGGAGAAACGCCAACTCTGAACAGCATCGCAGATCAGATGGGCACAGCGCCCTGGACACTGCAACGTCAACTCAAAGAGGAAGGAACGGGGTTTCGTGAGCTACTGGATGAGACGCGGCAGGAATTGGCCAGCGAGTATCTGAGAGAAACCAGAACGTCCATCGCAGAGGTGGCGTGGATTCTGGGTTTCGCCAACCCTGCCGCTTTTCACAAAGCCTGGCGACGTTGGTTTAACATCAGTCCCGCACGTTATCGGCAACGGTACCACGACGAACAAATTGACAAAGGCATTCGGTAAATAATGATGCGGGCTCAATCAGAGTTCGGTGGCGTCATCTTGCTCGGGATCATCATCAAACTCTTCAAACTGGTCAAACTCGTCTCGCTGGCTGGCAATCAGTTCTTCTTCGTAGTCAGACATGACTCATCTCCTGTTATTGAACTTGAAACAGGATCGAACACAAATGTGTCATTCTGGTGACAAACCAGGGACAAAAAATTGAGCGGCAACGATCGGGAAAGAAAATGGCGGAGCGGACGGGACTCGAACCCGCGACCCCCGGCGTGACAGGCCGGTATTCTAACCAGCTGAACTACCGCTCCGCATCAATCCGGCAACAGGCGTTGCGGATCAGAACCGGACGGGGTCATCCGGCGATGCTGAAAGTGGTGGGCGGTACTGGGATCGAACCAGTGACCCTCGCCTTGTAAGGGCGATGCTCTCCCAGCTGAGCTAACCGCCCACTTTCAACGTTCACAGGATCAATTGGCAAAGCCATGTCGATCAAGTGAGAGGCGCATTTTAAGCATTTGTCCGGCGGTGTCAAATATTTTCAGGGTTAAATGAGCGCTTATGCGCAACCCATTAAAAAATGGGCATTTTTTGAGCAAATGCTGACTTAGTTGGCCGCTTTGGACGAGGAAGCTCGAGTCGTTTTCGCCCGCTTTCGCTTGGCGCCTGCCTGCCCTGCGGCGAGCGCTTTTGCTTTCAGAGACAATTCGCTGACTGCATCCCGGCGACTGGCCGGAAGCGCCTTCTCCGCCAGCGAGCAATTGAGGTGATCAAGACGTTTCTGCAACTCGGCCTTTCTTCGAGTAGCCTCTTCAATTGCACCGGGAATTAAATCGTCCGACACCTTTGACATCCACTGGCTCAAAGAAGACTTCAGTGACATTTCACCGCTCCAAACGCTAACACTCACTGTAGTGTAGTCAGAGGTTTGGCTCGCAACAATCCACCGCAAGCGACTTATCGGGCCAGATTACACGATCAGAAAATCCACCATCCTCCGCCGGACTCGGCCTCTTCTTTGCGCTCTCTTTCCCGCTCAAGAGCGGCGTAGTCACGCTCCAGTTCTTCGAGTTTCTGCTCGGATTCCAGCGTAACGGTGGGGCCACCACCGAAGGGCCAGAACCAGGAGGCCTCCTCGTATTTGCCTTCCTCTTTGAGCCTTTCAATTTCGATATCTCGCTCTTCTTCCAGAAGTGCCACACGACGTTCATAGTCGTCGTCTTGGTTCTTCTCGACAATGGACGTGGCTGCGTGATTCGGCGCCAGCAGATCGCTGTTCAGGAAACGGGTGGAGACGATTTCTTTTGCCTGCATCGCATACGCCCGGGTGACCAGTTGGAGATCGCCAGACCTCAGCGGATGGTCTTCTGGCAGAACGGGATGGTTAGACTCCGGAGTTTCAACTTCACTGTACCGAAGGTAGTAGATCTTGCCCGGCTCAACGTCCAGCTTGGCATCGGCAATCATGCTAAGACTGAAAGAGCCCAGCCCCTCCAGACCGAGCAGAGGCCGGCGCATCTGGATATGACGGCTGCCTGGACTGACCTCAAGCCAGGTAAAACTGTCATTTCGAAAATTGAAGTAGTGCGCATCGTCAATGTAAACGCTGGGCGACTCGATCTCTTCGGACGCCCATTGCGAATGTGGGCGGTAGAAGTACAGAAGTGCGTTTTTACGGTCCCACTCATCGTTCTCAATGTGAACAAAGTCGTGGCCCGTGACCGGGTGTACGAATCCGCCGATGCTTTTGCCAATCGATATATAGGGCTTGCAGCCGGATAGAAAGAGCGCCAGCGATACCAGCAAAGCACCCGGGAGCCGCTGCCAAAGAGATTGTCCGCAGAAAGAATACTGGGTCGTCATTGTTATTCACTCTTCGTCCTTTAGTGACTGAGCTGATCTTAACAACAACGAATTCCCAGAACTGAGAGCTAACGCAAGAGATCGATACAAACTGTTACATGGGCGATCACTGAGCATTGCCCGAGGAAGCGCGCATCTGATCCACCTGATCAGTAAGGCGTATGAGCCTCGAAGTCAGTTGGGCCCTAGACGCGTCGATCGACGACACCGTCTGTTTCAAGCTGGACAATTCCTGCTCCAACGCTTTGACCTGACTGCCCGACAGCGACCGCGTGCTCTGTTCAAGTGAGGCAATCCGACTCTCCAGACCATCCATTGTCAGATTCTGTTCACGCTCAAACCGAACAAGCTGTTTTTCTACCTGTTCATCGACAGAGGCGATCTCATTTTCGATGGCAGACAGCCTCTGACCTACATCGCTGACAGCCTCGCCCTGCTCTGCCAGTTGCGCTTCCAACCCGGACTCCAGTGACGCCATCTGCTTTTCCAGGCTCTGACGCGCCTGAGCTACGGAGTCAGAGAGAGCACTTCTTTCCGCTGCGGCTTCTTGTCTGGCCTTGGCCGACTCATCCAGCCTCGCTTCGTGCTCGTTCAATCGCTTTTTATTGCGATCATTGGCCACGCCCCATAATTTGGCGATCTCACTGTCAATGGTTTCCAGTCGTTTGCCCTGGGATGACAGCCTCTCCTCAATAGACTGGCCAGTTACCTCTAGGTTTTCGCCCGTTTCGGATATTTCCCCCTCGAAACGTGCCAGCGCGAGTTTGCTCTGCCGCGCCCAGTCGTCTGCTTCTTCCAGTTGCCCTTCGAGCTGAGCGATGCGCTGTTCCTGATGGAACCAGCCAAAACCCGCGAGCGCTCCAAAAAGCAACAGAATCAGCACAAACAGAGAACCGCCCGACCCGGGCTTCTTGCCATCCTTTTTTGGTTTTGGTGATTTATTGCGGGCTTTCCCCTTGCTCTGGTCAACGCTGTACTCGGCAGAGGCGGCTCGTAATTCGTCTTCGTCTGGTCGAATAGGCTCCATCACGGCTCCGTTCTGTGGACGTTAATAATGTTTAGGCCTGATAATACCGGTATGGCACCGGGCTTCCAATGCAACTATCGGCCCGTGCTGCCACTCCAACCGCCAACCACGGTTTGCATGGCTTTTACCCGTTACATACAATGGCCGGCTTTCTAACGACTCAGGACTGGTTCATATGCAGCCTCGTGTAGGACTCATTATGGGTTCGAAATCCGATTGGCCCACCATGGAGCACGCTGCCCGCATGCTGGAGCAACTCGGCGTAACCTACGAAACCAAAGTGGTATCGGCACATCGTACTCCGGACCTTCTCTTCGATTACGCTAAAACCGCGTCAGATCGCGGCCTGAAGGTGATCATTGCCGGTGCTGGCGGCGCTGCGCATTTGCCAGGAATGGTCGCCTCACAGACGTCGCTGCCGGTTCTTGGCGTGCCGGTTCAATCAAAAGCGCTAAACGGTCTGGATTCATTGTTATCCATCGCCCAAATGCCGGGCGGCGTTGCAGTCGGTACGCTGGCCATTGGCAAGGCCGGGGCCACAAATGCCGGGCTGCTGGCGGGCCAGATCATTGCAACCTTTGATGACAGCGTCCGGCAGGCAGTGGATAATTTCAGGGCAAAACAGACCCAGTCCGTGCTCGATAACCCCGACCCCAGCGACGGCTGAAGCAATTTCTGACTCACGCTGAGAAGTGGCAGGAGATCCCCATGAGAATCGGTGTTCTAGGCGCAGGCCAACTCGGGCGAATGCTGGCTTTGGCCGGTTACCCCTTGGCAAAGACCTTTGTGTTCTATGACATGTCAGGCAGCCCGAGTGCAGGACTTGGCGAGGTGATGATCGACCGGGAAGGTCACTATCTGGACGATTTCCTCTCCCGCGTCGACCGGGTTACCTACGAATTTGAGCATCTGCCAGTCGAGGTTGCAGAGACCATCGCCCGTTCAAAGCCGGTCCATCCGTGCCCTCGCGCGCTCAAAGTGTGCCAGAACCGCGAAGCCGAAAAGACTCTGTTCGGCCAGCTTGGTATTCCAACACCGGAATGGAAAATTGCAACCAACGCGGCTGAGCTGAAGGAAGCTGCTGAAGTTCTGGGCTGTCCGGTTGTCGCAAAATCCAACACCGAAGGCTACGACGGCAAGGGTCAGGCAGTGATCCGTGATCCGCAAGAGGCAGAGGCGGCGTGGAGCAGCATTAACCATCCGCGGCTGATTGTTGAGAAGTTCGTCCCCTTCAAGCGGGAAGTCTCAATCATTGCTGTGCGCTCAGAAAGCGGCGAGCTGGCTTTTTACCCCATGGCCGAAAACACGCACCATCAAGGCATACTGAGATATTCGATTGCGCCGGCTCCGGATGTTCAGGTCACCATTCAGGAAGATGCTGAACGCTACATCAAAGCTCTGTTGAACGAATTACATTATGTGGGCGTACTAACCCTCGAGCTGTTCGAAACTTCCGAAGGCCTGGTGGCCAACGAAATGGCACCGCGGGTGCACAATTCGGGTCACTGGACGATTGAAGGCGCGATGACAAGCCAGTTTGAAAACCACATCCGCGCCGTCAGCGGTCACCCGCTTGGCAATGTTGCACCGCGCGGATACAGCTGCATGATTAACATCATCGGCCAACACGGAGACATCGAGCGAATTCTCGAATTACCGTATGCTCATGTGCATCTTTACAACAAAGGTGAGCGTGAGGGGCGCAAGCTGGGCCACGTTAACGTGCTCGCAGACAGCTACGAAGAGCTGGTCTGGCGTGTGAAGAATTGCGCGCAATTCCTGCCGGGCTGCCCCGATTTCGAGAGTTCCCTTACAGCAAAGGGTTGATATTCAAGGTATCGACCCCATACTCAACCACTGAATTCATACAAACAGAGAGACAGGGAGAACGACCTCATGGCTTTTGAACTTCCCGCACTACCCTATGAAAAAGACGCACTTGAGCCGCACATGTCCAAAGAGACGCTTGATTACCACTATGGCAAGCATCACAACACCTATGTAACCAAGCTGAACGGCCTGGTAGAAGGTACGGATAACGCGAACAAATCTCTGGAAGAGATCATCAAGAGTGCGAGCGGTCCGTTGTTCAACAACGCTGCACAAATCTGGAACCACACCTTCTTTTGGAACTGCCTGAGCCCTAACGGCGGCGGTGAGCCAACCGGCGCTGCCAAGGACGCCATCGAGAAGGCATTCGGTTCTTTCGATGATTTCAAAAAAGAGTTCAATGACAAAGCCGCGAACAACTTCGGTTCGGGCTGGACCTGGCTGGTGAAAAAAGCTGACGGCAGTGTTGCCATCGTCAATACCAGCAACGCCGAAACACCGCTGACAGGTGCGGATAAGCCGGTACTGACCGTTGATGTCTGGGAGCACGCCTACTACATCGACTACCGCAACAGTCGTCCGAACTACCTCGAAGCGTACTGGAAGCTTGTTAACTGGGATTTCGTCAACGAAAACCTGGCATAAGTCTTTCCAGCACATACAGCTGAGAAGGCTGTCATGAAAAGCGCCCGCCCTGTTGCGGGCGCTTTTGTTTCTGGTGTACAAATGGCTTACAAAACGTCACACCTAATCCCTGAAATATTTGAAAAAATTGCCGATACTCGGTGCAAGGTCCGATTCTTGGACCATACTTACGGAACAAAGAAGAGCGATCTTGTGGGCCTGGGAGTTTTCCATCGGGAAAGCAGGGTCCCTGAAAGAATTATCGAGACAAATAACAGGCCTTCATGCAGAACTCTTTTGAGGTAGAACATCGCCTGGGATATCGCGTTTTGCGATGGGTGCTGGCTGTGGCATTGGTCAGTGGCATCGTCGTGAGTACAGCGCAGGTGATTCTCGACGCAACTCGCGTTTCGGACTCTCTGGACGATCAGGCAGCGCAAACCATGTCTCTGGTTGAGGACGCTGCCACACAAGCGGTTTTCAGCATCGACAGTGACCTTGCCCAGCAGGTGGTGGACGGTCTGTTCGCGCAGGAATCGGTTCACATAGCGCGCATCACCCACCCTGACGGAGAACCGCTCGGTCAGGATAGCCGCCCCCTCGTCATGACTTCTTTCCGCCCCGTGACAGATGCAATATTCGGTGCCAAACGTCATTACAGTACTGAATTGGCGCGGGAAACTGATCCTGACAACGTCTATGGATACCTTGAATTAAAATACGACACCGGCCCGACGGCTCGCACCTGGCTCGAGCGCACGTTTGTTACTTTCGCCTCTGGCATAGCTATTGCGATCATCCTGGGTTTGGCACTGTTCATCGTATTCCATCTGTTACTAACGCGCCCTCTCCTGCGGATTGTTCAGTCAGTCAAACAAGTGGATCCGGATCGTCCGGACGACAACCTGATCGACCTGCCCGACGGGCATAAAAAGGACGAACTGGGTCTGTGGGTCAATGCCACTAACAATCTGCTGGTTGCCATTGGTGACAGCCAGACCCGGCATCGCGAAGCCGAAGACCGAGTCAATCGCCTTGCACGCTTCGACCAGCTGACTGGCTTGCCCAGCCGTGACACTTTCCTGGAATTGTTGCAGACCGACATTGAGGAAGCGCAGAAGGAGGGCTCTGTGCTTTCTCTGATCTGTTGCGGCATTGACGACTTTAAATCCATCAATGAGCAATGCGGATTCCGGACCGGTGACCTGATGCTACAGACCGTTGCCGACCGCCTGACACAAAGGCTTCCCGGAACCCGCTTCACCATTGCCCGGCTTGGCAGTGACCAGTTTGTGGTCGTCGAAAAAGGACTTCGGGATGGTTTTCAGGCGGCAGATACTGCCGACCGGATTCTGGCCTGTCTCAGCAAGCCCATGACGTTCGACGATCAAACCATTTCGATGACAGCCACTCTGGGTATCGCGCTATTCCCGGGTGATGCCGAAAAAGCTGACCGCCTTCTGCAAAGCGCTGAACAGACGATGGCCCTGGCTAAAGAAAATGGTCAGAACTACTTCCAGTTCTTTGTGGCCAGCATTGATCAGGAAATTCGCGAACGGAAGCAGCTTGAAAAAGATCTGGCCGTGGCGTTGGACGATCATCAGTTCCACCTTGTGTACCAACCACAGATCAATCTCGCGACCAAGCGGGTGATTGGCGCCGAAGCGCTGATACGTTGGGAGCATCCAGAGAAAGGGCTTGTCCCACCCGACGACTTCATCCCGGCCGCAGAAATCAACGGACGAATCGTCGAAATCGGCCACTGGGTTCTCGATCAGGCCTGCCAGCAGGCATCCCATTGGGCGAGCGACGGCCTGCCATTGCGGATTGCAATAAACCTCTCTGCCGTTCAGTTACGGCAACGAAACATTGTTCAGGAGATTCTCGACACGCTCCGCCGCCACAACATTCCCGCCGGTCGTCTCGAACTCGAGGTCACCGAGACCAGTTTCATGACCAATCTTGAGGATGCGGTCGACAAGCTTAAAAAGCTTCATTCAGCTGGCATCAGCATCGCCGTTGATGATTTTGGAACAGGCTATTCATCGCTTACTTACCTGAAGCGTATGCCGGTTCAACACCTCAAAATCGATAAGCAATTTATTCGCGATCTTCTGAACAACGAGGAAGACACTCGAATCGCCAACACCATTATCGATCTTGGTAAGAGCCTGAATCTGACGGTGGTCGCCGAGGGCGTGGAAACCGCCGAGCAGGAATACTACCTGGCGCAGCGAGGTTGCCAACTTGCGCAAGGCTATTACTTCAGCAAACCATTGAAAGCAGAAGATTTCAGACAGTTTGTGGACAACTTTCACGATAAGATTACCGAGGGGTCGCACGGTCAGTGACCGTGCGAGAACAACCCGTACTACCCAGCAAGGAGCTGCCATGGGCACCACAATCATCGGCCTGATCGTTATCGGCGTCGTCGTTTTCTACCTGATCTCAATTTACAACCGATTGGTCTCCTATCGGAATCAATTCAAGAACGGCTTTGCGCAGATTGATGTTCAGCTTCAACGACGCCACGACCTCATCCCCAACCTGGTCGAATCGACCAAGGCCTACATGAGCCACGAACGGAACACACTGACGGAGGTTATGCAGGCAAGAAACAACGCAGTTTCCGCCCAGAAAGACGCCGCCAGCGATCCGGCAGATGGTGGCAAAATACAAAAACTCGGTAGCGCAGAGAATATGCTCACCAAAGCGCTGGCGAACTTTTACGCGGTGGCCGAAAACTATCCAGAGCTGAAAGCCAATGAAACAGTGCAGCAATTGATGGAAGAACTTTCCAGCACAGAAAACCGTGTATCCTTTGCGCGCCAGGCCTACAACGACGCTGTGATGGTCTACAACACCTTCCGTGAACAGTTTCCCAACAACATCATCTCGGGCATGTTCGCTTTCAAGCCGACGGCCCAGTTGGAACTGGAATCACCGGAAGCCCGTCAGGCGCCAAAAGTCTCGTTCTAAGGCGATCCGGGTATGGCAAAAAAGGGATTTTTCCAGCGCCAGGCCGAGGCCCGGCGCAATACCTCTCTGCTTGTTGCGATGTTTCTCGGCGCCGTGGCGCTGATCACTCTGTCCGTGTGTTTTGTTGGCTATTACGCAACCCGCAGTGACACGACTCACCTTGCCTTCACAGACTGGCTGCTCAGCAATCATGGGCTGTATACAGCTGTTGCCGTGATCGCTCTGATCCTGAGTGGATCGGTCTTCCGCTGGATAGATCTTGCCGGTGGCGGGCACCGGGTTGCGAAAATGGTCGGCGCCCGTGCCGTCGATCCAGCCACTCAGGATATGGAGGAGCGGCAGCTCAGGAATGTGGTCGAAGAAATGGCCATTGCCAGTGGTATCAGTGTGCCGGACCTGTATGTGATGGATCATGAAACGGGAATCAATGCGTTTGTTGCCGGTTACACCCCCGGCGAAGCGGTGATGGTGGTTACCCATGGCACGCTCACTCAACTCACCAGAGACGAACTGCAGGGAGTTGTCGCTCACGAATTCAGCCACATTCTCAACGGCGACATGAGAATCAACGTGCGCCTGATTGCCGTACTTGCAGGCATACTGATGATCGGCCAGGTGGGTTCCTTCCTGCTTCGTGCGACCTTTTATCGCGGCACTGGCTCGTCCAGAGACAGCCGGGGACAGGCGGCCCTGGGGATTGTCGGTCTTGCCTTAATCGTCATCGGGTACATTGGTGTTTTCTCCGGTCGGCTAATTCAGTCTGGCGTGTCCAGACAACGTGAAATGCTGGCCGACGCGTCATCGGTTCAATTCACCAGAAACCCAGAGGGAATCGCCGGCGCGCTTTACAAGATTGGAGCCAAAACCGGCTACCTGGATACGACCAGTCATGCCAGCGACATGAATCATATGTGCTTCACTGAAAGCGCCAGAATGAAACTGTCGTCATTGCTCGCGTCCCACCCACCGATCGAGAAGCGAATCGAGGCCATTCAACCGGGCATGCTCGCACGCCTGAGAAGCCGCCTCAGAGACACAACGCCCTCCAGAGGCCTCAATCGTGATATTGCACCCACCTCCGCTGAACATGCTGTTCAGGGAGCTGCTGTGTCCAGCTTCAGTTCTGGCGGCACTACGACATCGCCTTTGAACCAACAGGGATCAACGGGGGCGGTGTCTGAGCGGGTCGGACAGGTCGATCAGGCCAGCGAAGCATTCGCCCAGACGATTCTCAACCAGCTGCCCTCCACTTTCCGCAACCTTCTCTACACACGGGCGGGTGCTGTGCAGCTTTGTTATGCAGTATTGGCGTCGAGGGAACAGACTGAGGCATTGAATCAGCTACAAGCCAGGGGGCTGTTCGAACCAAACACCGACATTCTTGGAAAACTCTGGCCCAGCTTACAGCTGTTGGGTGACAGCGTTCGCCTCCCGGCGCTTGAACTTGCCATGCCCGCCCTGCGCAAACTGGACCCGGAGGAACGGGCAGAACTGATTGGCCATTGCGAAGCTCTGGTCACCTACGATCGCCGGGTAAACCTTTTCGAGCTGTCGATGATCAGCTTCCTCAAAAAGCATCTTGCCGGGGATGCGGCGCGGGTAGTGAACGTAAAATACCGGAGATATTCAGCCGTCATACCCAAATTGGAAGCTCTGTTCAGTCTGATGGCAAGAATGGGGGCGGAAACGCCAGAAGAACAGCAAACCCTCTTCGAGAGCACCATGGCTGGTTTTCACTCTGGCAGCACTCCGCAAATGCAGGAGAAAACCACTCTCAAACAATTGCGGGATGCCATGTGGCATCTCAACCACCTCTCCCCTTTGCTCAAGCCGGCTATCATAGATTCCGCCAGCCATTGCGTGCTTGCCGACGGCGAAATCAAAGCCAGTGAATACGAGTTGATCCGACTCCTGGCGGATCAACTCGACTGCCCGATGCCTCCTCTGAAGCTTTAAACCTCACATTCAGAGGTAGAGGCAGGGAGAGTCTTTCGTACTAGCGTTGTTCTGCTTCCGGCCTGAACAGAGAATCTTTGCTTGGCGGATTTTCCGGATCCGGCAGCCCGAGCTTATCGCGAATGTCGAGATTCACTTCCCAGAGGCTGTTGAACTTCTCATCGGTGGCGGCAATTGCCTCGCTCTTGCCGAGCATGATGGTTGGCCTCAGGAAAACCAGGAGATTACGCTTGACCCGACGCTCGGACTCGGAAGAAAACAGCCGACCGAGGAACGGGATGTCACCCAGCAGGGGTACCTTGCTTTTGTTGATCTGCACGTTGTCGGTGATCAGACCACCAAGAACAATGGTTTCACCATCGTCCGCCAGCACCGTGGTTTTAATTTCACGCTTGTTGGTGATGATGTCAGACGCCGATTCAACGCTGTCACCGATATTCTCTGTGGTCTGTTCAACGACCAGCCTGACCAGACCATCTGCACTGATGGTCGGTGTCACTTTAAGCGTGAGACCGATATCGCGGCGTTCAATGGTGGTAAAGGGGTTGGTTGTTCCATCGCCCGTCACCGTGGACTGGCCGGTTCGGAACGGGACGTTCTGACCCACGATAATTTCCGATTCCTGATTGTCCAGGGTAATGATGCTTGGCGTGGACAGAAGGTTCGCAGCAGCGGAAGTCGACAGCGCCTGCAACAGAACGCCCCAGGTCACGCCATCTTCGTTTCTCTCGCCCGCGCCGATCGTGACGCCGCCGGTTGCCGGCGCGATCACAGATTCCGAGAGAATCGCACCCAGGACGTCCCCCAGGCTCCGACCAACGTTGCCAAAGTTGGTCCCGGCAATGGGCGTTGATTCGCCAGACTCGTCACCAACCGCAATCTGAACACCCAGGTCTTCACCCATTTCATCACTGATCTCAACAATGGCTGCTTCAATCAATACCTGAGCACGGCGAACGTCCAGGGCACTCACAATCTGTTCAGCTTCCTGCATAATCGATGGTTCACCGCGGACCACCAGCGCGTTCAAACCCTCGTCCGCAAACACGGCGAAACCGCTGCCACTGCCACCGCTCGATGCTCCACCGGCAGCATTTCCACCACTGCCCGTCTTGGATTCGGCAATTACCTCACCCATCACGCCTTTGAGAATTTCAGTCATATTCTCAGCGTCCGCATGTTTCAGCCGAATGACCTTGGTGGTGCCACCAGTCGCAGAAGGTTGGTCCAGCTGTCTGATCAGACCTCTCATTTTGTCGCGGAACGTCTGATCGCCGCGCAGAATCAGGCGGTTGCTGCGTTCGTCAGCCGTTACACTGTATTTGCGGGCTGCGTTTTCGCCGCCGGAACGCCCCAATTCGCTCGGCGCCAGTTCCTGCAGCAATTCGACCATATCACCTACCCAGGCTTCGTCCAGCTGTATGACTTCGACCTCGTATTTCGAAGGGCTGTCCAGTTCCCGGACGATCTGCTCAATGCGGCGGATGTTGGAAGAGTGATCACTGACAATCAGGGCATTGGCAGCGGCAACGCCCGCAAGATGCCCGTATTTGGCAACCAGAGGACGGAGAATCGGCACTAGCTCAAGCGCGTTGGCATTGTCGATCTGAATGACACGCGTGATCAGCTGTTCGGACGGGGTTTCCGGAAATCGATCCAGGGTTTCGGCGGATTGTTTGGCATCCACCTGCTGCACAACCTTGATCACTTCCTCGCCGGGAATGGCTGTAAAACCATGGACGTTGAGCACGGCAAGGAACAGGTCGTAGATCTCGTCCCTGTTCATGGGCGCGCTGGACAACACCGTGACCTTGCCTTTCACCCGTGGGTCTACCACAAAGCTGTATCCCGTGATGTCCGCTACCTGGGTAACAAAGGCGCGAATGTCCGCATCTTTCAGGTTCAAGCGCCAGGTTTCTTCCTGCGCATGCACCACCGACATCAGCGGCAACAACAACGCTATAATCAGCGCCTTGAATCGTAGGGATCTGTGGTCAAACATCGGGTGTTATTATCCTGTATCAGTTAATCCGTTGTTCAGCGCCACTGTTCAGGTATGGCGTAACTTACGGTCAGAATGGCTCCATCGCGCTCGATTTCGATGTCTAGCTGCGACTGAGAACGCCAGTCATCAAGCAGGCCAGTGTCTTGCTCAAAGTTGCCCAGAGGCTGCCCGTTAATGGCAGTAATTGCATCTCCGGCCTGCAACCCTACAGCATTTAGCAGCGCGTTGGACCCATCGTATCGGTATCCACTCCTGCCATCTTCCGCCGGGCTCAAACCGTAGGCAGCCAATGCGGCGACGCCCTGGGATTCCAGTTGCTCCCGCGTGTTCGCCAGGAACTCGTCCGGAGCTCCAGAGGGGACAGAGCCTGCATCTTCTATCAGGTCGGTGGCAACCTGCTCTTCAAAGCTTAAACTTTCGTACTGGCCGTTTCTTCTAATGAGAACCCGGCCCGATTCTACCTCGGCGAGCTGGGCATTTCCCGGCAATGTGTCACCAACACGGTAATGCTCTGTTACGCCATTACTTCCAGCAACTATAGCACCGGAGTCTTCTGGCCGCTCCGCCACCATAACCCCTTCCAACCTGAGATTGAGCCGTGTTTCCGGAGCCGATCGGCGGACCACTTCTGCTACCGGTTGTTGTTTTGTTGGCACCCCAAATAGTGCGTGCGCCGCCATTGGCTGTAACCGTGACGCACCCCCAGATGGACCGACCGCCAGGGATTTTCCAACGTCGGCGACCGGACGCTCAGCCCAAGCAACCAACCAAGTCCCTCTTGCAAGTACGACCGATACGTAGATGACGAGGCACAACAGAAGAATATTCGCCATCAAACGCGAAAGACGTGCCTGTGTGTCACGAGAAAAACCGGTCATCGCAGAGCACTCCCCGGAATCAACGGTTGGCGAACCCGAAAAATCACATCGCCAGGACTGGCTGAGTCCGACCAATTCTGTCCAGCCAGATCCACCATCCGTTTATACACGCGCAACTCCATCATTCCGGTCCATCGGATGTTCGCATCAGCCGCAGGGCCATCCCCTGCCTGCTCTGCGACAACCAACTGGATACCATCATTAGAGCTGTTCAGGGTCGCACGCATGGGAGGGAAATCGGCACGCCCGCGAGAATTGCCCATGGGCCACGTTACCAAGCCGCCACCCCAGCGCCCCAGTCCTTCAGCCTTGGTCAGTTTCTGGTTTTCCCACTCGACGTTCAGCCGGTCGATGCTGACGTTGCCTTCAATCATGGCACCGCCGCTTTGCTGAATCAGGCGTTCGAACTCTGACACATCAATAGCGCCTCTGGCCTGGGCCTGTCCGCTACCGGACACCCCCAGAACAGCCGAGCCACTCAGACTGGAGCCAGCAGTCGCAACCTTGAAATCCAGCGGCATTTCGCCGGTTAACCAGAGTGGTTGACCGAGCGACCAATCGACACGAACAGGGTAACCTGCCAGCAGTACCCCAGCCTGGCCTTCCCAGAGCTTGCCGGACACCTGCTGAACCTGAATCTCCGGGGGCAGAACCACATAAGAACTTGCTTGCTGCCACAGCCAACCGGCGGGCACCAAAGTGACCAGGGCAACCATATAAACCAGCACACCCAGGAGGGTCAGCAAAAATAATTTGCCAGGCCTGATAAATGGTTTTGTTGTCGGCTCGGGCATTCAGGAACACTCAGATAAAAAGTCGGTAGCCGAGTCTAGCAAAGCGCTTGCGCAAGTTCATGACATAAGAACAAAAAACCCCGCGACAGGCGCGGGGTTTTTCTGGGTTTTCGGGCCTAATTCTCACATTGGTGAGAAGTGGCGGCGAATGGGCAGCGTTACATCATGCCGCCCATGCCTCCCATTCCGCCCATGCCTCCCATGTCTGGCATACCGCCGCCAGCGCCTTCCTCTTCAGGCTCATCTGCAACCATCGCCTCGGTGGTGATGATCAGAGAAGCCACAGAAGCCGCCGCCTGCAGCGCAGAACGGGTAACTTTGGCCGGGTCCAGAATGCCCATCTCCAGCATATCGCCGTACTCTTCTGTCGCAGCGTTGTAACCGAACGCGCCGGAACCATCCGCTACCTTGTTCAGAACAACAGAGGCTTCACCGCCTGCGTTGGTCACGATCTGGCGCAGAGGCGCTTCCATCGCGCGACGGAGAATGTTTACACCTGCCTTCTGCTCTTCGTTGATCGCATCCACTTTGTCCAGAGCGGCAATGGCGCGAACCAGTGTCACACCGCCGCCAGGCACGATGCCTTCTTCAACGGCAGCACGGGTCGAGTGCAATGCGTCTTCAACGCGCGCCTTCTTCTCTTTCATCGCAACTTCAGAACCTGCGCCAACCTTGATGACGGCAACACCGCCGGCCAGCTTGGCAACGCGCTCCTGAAGCTTCTCTTTGTCGTAGTCAGACGAGCTTTCCTCGATCTGCTTACGAATCTGATCGACGCGCGCTTCAATATCCTGGCTTGCGCCTGCGCCACCGATGATGGTTGTGTTTTCCTTGGTCACATTGACGCTCTTGGCAGTGCCCAGGTCATCAATGGTGGTGTTTTCAAGGCTCAGACCGACTTCTTCGGAAATCACAGTACCGCCAGTCAGGATCGCGATGTCCTGCAGCATTTCCTTACGACGATCACCAAAGCCAGGCGCTTTGACCGCGTTGACTTTCACAATGCCACGCATGTTGTTCACAACCAGCGTCGCGAGAGCTTCGCCTTCAATATCTTCAGCGATGATCTGCAGCGGCTTGCCTGCTTTTGCCACAGACTCCAGTACCGGCAGAAGCTCGCGGATGTTGGAGATCTTCTTGTCTACCAGCAGGATGAACGGGTCGTCCAGCTCCGCAGACATGTTGTCCTGGTTGTTGATGAAGTAAGGCGACAGATAACCGCGGTCGAACTGCATGCCTTCAACCACGTCCAGCTCGTCTTCCAGGCCACGGCCTTCTTCTACAGTAATGACACCTTCTTTACCGACCTTCTCCATCGCGTCCGCGATGATCTTGCCGATAGTCTCGTCGCCATTGGCAGAAATGGTACCAACCTGGGCAATGTTGCGGTTGTCATCGCACGGCTTGGACAATTCACGGATGGCTTCCACAGCCACCAGAGTCGCCTTGTCGATGCCACGCTTCAAGTCCATCGGGTTCATGCCCGCAGTCACGGCCTTGATGCCTTCACGCACGATTGCCTGAGCCAGTACCGTTGCAGTCGTGGTACCGTCACCGGCCGTGTCGTTCGCCTGAGACGCCACTTCTTTCACCATCTGGGCGCCCATGTTCTCGAACTTGTCTTTCAGCTCGATCTCTTTCGCAACGGACACACCGTCCTTGGTGACGGTTGGAGCGCCGAAGGACTTGTCCAGAACCACATTGCGGCCTTTCGGGCCTAGAGTCACTTTTACCGCGTCTGCCAGGACGTTGACGCCCTGAACCATGCGTTTGCGAGCGCTGTCTCCAAATTTAACGTCTTTAGCTGCCATATTCTTTGTTCCTATTCGTTAAACCCAACTTGAATACTGAATCGGATTGTTGCGTGATCGAGATTTACTCGAGGACGCCGAAAATGTCGTTCTCGCTCATAATGAGCAGGTCTTCGCCATCCACCTTCACGGTGTTACCGGCGTACTGACCGAAAACCACGGTGTCTCCGACCTTGACCGCCAGGGCACGGGTTTCACCATTATCAAGAACCCGACCGTTGCCCACAGCGATAACCTCGCCCTGGGATGGCTTTTCCTTCGCGTTACCGGGCAGGACAATGCCACCGGCAGTCTTTTCTTCTTCTTCCTTACGACGCACGACAACACGATCGTGTAACGGACGAATTTTCATTGCTCGATATCTCCAATGTCAGATGTGATTTGACAATGATGGTTTGTTAAATGCCTGCGGCCTTAACCATCTGTTTTACAGAGGTAATTGGCCGTCGGCGGGTTTGTGATTTCTATGTGGGGCTCACCGGTGCATTTTCAACACTGCCCGGCAAATTTATTTCACTTTTTTTCGTCATTTTGCCCATCGCGAGGGAGCTCACCGCGATCCCGGCGTGTCTCGTCCCGATACTCGCCTTCGATGATGTCGTCATCCCGCCGAAACGGATCTCTTCTGCCTCCGTGCTGGCCAAAAGGCCCCCCGAAAGGGTCCTGACGTCCGGCGGTGAAGGTGAAGCTGCCAGACTGACCTGCCACAACCATTCTCTTGAGCGCCTGCCCAGCCAGCCAGTGACGGGATCCCGGCATCAGACATAAAAAGCCGATGCCGTCCGTGACAAAGCCCGGCGTGAGCAGCAATGCCCCGCCCACTGCCAGTATCAGCCCCTCGGCCACTTCGGTGGCGGGCAATTCACCGCTGTTCAATCGCTGGTTGGCCCGCAGCAATGTGGACAACCCCTGCTGTCGAAGCAGCGCTGCGCCAATCACCGCAGTGAGAAGAACCAGGCCAACTGTGTTCAGCGCGCCAATCATGCCCCCGACCTTGATCAGGATGGTCATTTCCACAATGGGCATGATGATGAAAAGAAACAGGAAAATGCCCAAAAGAGCCTCCAATTCGGGTACCGGGTAACTTACTGCGGCCAGAATGAGGTCTGGTATACTCGCCGCCTGTATTTCTCAATTACCTTAGGGCGAAACATGAAACTTCAAGATTCAGTCGTTGCAATCACTGGTGGTGGTCAGGGCCTGGGACGTGCCATGGCAGAATTCCTGGCTGCGAAGGGCGCGCGCCTTGCGCTGATTGACCTCATGCCGGAAAAGTTGGACGAGGCGGTTGAAGCCTGCAAGCAACTGGGCGTCGATGCGAAAGCCTACGTCTGCAACGTGGCTAAAGAAGAAGACGTTGAGAAGACGTTCGAATCGATCGTTGCGGATTTCGGGCAGTTGAACGGGCTAATCAATAACGCCGGTATTCTGCGCGATGGCTTGATGGTCAAAGTCAAAGACGGTCAGGTCGAGAAGCGGATGGAGCTTGCTCAGTGGCAGTCGGTGATCGACGTCAACCTTACAGGTGTGTTCCTGTGTGGCCGTGAAGCGTCTACCCAGATGATCAAGAACGGTGATCAGGGCGTTATCATCAATATCGCGTCCATTTCCCGCGCTGGCAACATGGGCCAGAGCAACTATTCTGCGGCCAAGGCCGGTGTGTCCGCCCTCGTCCCTGTCTGGGCGAAGGAGCTGGCTCGGTATGGCATTCGCTGCATGGGCATTGCGCCGGGGTTCATTGAGACTGAGATGACGGCGTCAATGAAGCCTGAGGCTCTTGAAAAGATGACGGCGGGTATTCCGTTGAAGCGCATGGGTAAGCCGGAGGAAATTGCTTCGGCAGCGGCGTTTATTTTCGAGAATGACTATGTGTCTGGGCGGATGATTGAGGTGGATGGGGCGCTTCGGCTCTAGCTTCTCGTTTGCCGCCTTTTTTGGGGGCTGGCAGAGGGGCTGTAAGTTTTTTCTTTGGAAAAAGAACTCGCTTCGCTCAGACATCTTTTTCTGGCAGAAAAAGCTTACAGCCCCTCTGCCGATCGAACCTCTTGCAGGCGGCTCGTTGTTTTTCACGGATTCCAGCGGAACTGGCTCATGCTGACCTTGCCGTTGAAAACCTCGACACCCTCTTCCTGCAGCTTGCCCTTTTGCTCTTCGTACTTTTCTGAATCAACCGGGAACGCGATCTGGCCGTTTGTTCTGATCACTCGGAACCAGGGCACTTGGTGCCCGGCTGGTAACTTACCGAGGGCCTTGCCGACAAACCTGGCCTGCCGGCCCAGTCCTGCCATGTCAGCAACCTGTCCATAACTGGCAACTTTGCCGGGAGGGATTGAAGCGACTACCTGCCAGATGTTTTGTTCTTTCGTTGGCTCAGAATCATTCATGACCGATCAAAGACTCGCTGAAGTTCTGGCGGGAACGGGCCGGGGGACTTTTTTCTGCCGGAAAAGGTGTCTGAGCGAAGCGAGTTCTTTTCAAAAGAAAAAAGTCCACCGGCCCGTTCCCCTCCTCCAAAGTCAAACCCCCGAGGAAGCAGGCTCTTCCTCTCGCTCTTTTTGCGGTGCCAGCGCATCAAGGCGCTTACCATGGCGAATCATAAACAGGGCAAGCAGTATCGCGGGAACACCCATCAAGCCGGCAATCAGGAAAAACTCTGCGTAGCCGTAACCGGCCACGACAATGCCGGAGAATCCTCCGAGGAATTTGCCGGGCAGCGTCATCAGGGAGCTGAACAAGGCGTATTGAGTCGCCGTAAACGATGCACTCGTCATGCTGGACAGCCAGGCGATCAACGCAACGTTTGCGATGCCACCGCTCAGGTTGTCAGCGCTCACAACAACCGCCAGGGTCGCCACGTTGGGCGGGTATTGAGCCAGCACTACGAATAGCAAGTTGGTTGCTGCTGTCAAAATGGCACCTGTGAGCAGGATTTTCCTGACACCGTAGCGGACAACCATCACGCCGCCGATCAGGGAACCGGCGATGGTCATGAAAAAGCCAAATATCTTGGTAACGTCGGCCACCTGGGTTTTGGAGAAGCCCATGAAATCCAGGTAGAACGGGTTGGCCATCACGCCCATGGCGATGTCAGATATTCGATAAACCGCTACCATCACAAGAATGACGACAGCCAGTTCCCGGTAGCGCCTGAAGAAATCCAGAAAGGGTCCTGCGACGGCGGCGTAAAACCAGCCTGTGAAGCGGGCCAACTGTGGCCCGAGGTGAGCTCGTCGACTGGCCTCGGTCTGTACTTTTTCGGCGATATCCTGAGCGACTGCGAAGTGATTGACTTTGGGTTCGCGAGCAACAAGAACCGTCAGCACGCCTACCCCGACCAACAGGGCCATGACCTCATAGGAAACCTGCCAGGACCAGAATTCAGCGAGGTACAGTGCGCCCGCGCCTGCCACAAGAAGCGCAAGTCGATAGCCGAAAATATAGGTCGCCGCCAGCGCTGCCTGCAGTCGCTCAGGTGCAATTTCGATGCGGTAGGCGTCGATTGCAACGTCCTGAGTCGCAGAGGAAAAGGCCACCAGCAGGCCACACCAGGCCATCAGCTCAGCCGACTCGGTTGGATCCACCTGGGCCATCAAGTACAGACCGGTTGCGATGCCTGTCTGTGCCAGCAACATCCAACTCCGCCGTTTGCCAAGCAAGCGGTCAAGAACAGGCAGTTGAAGTCGGTCGACGACCGGGGCCCAGAACACTTTGATGGAATAGGTTATACCCAACCAACTGAAGAAGCCGATGGTCGCGGTGTCCACGCCGACATCCGCCAGCCGCGCATTAAGGGTTGAAAACACCAGCAGAAAAGGAAGACCCGCCGAAAATCCCAGAAACAGCAAAGCAATGCATTGCCATTGCGTGTAGGTTTGCCAGGTGTTCTTAAGAAGGGCCAGGCGGCTTTGCGTCAGGATGGTGACGTCTCCGTATCAGTCGCGGAAATTGTTGAACTGCAGGGGGATATCCAGCTCGGACTCTTTCAGCAGAGCAATGGCGGTTTGCAGGTCGTCCCGCTTCTTGCCAGTGACCCTTACCTTGTCGCCCTGAATGCTGGCCTGAACCTTGAGCTTTGCTTCTTTGATCATCTTGACGATCTTCTTGGCCATGTCGGTCTCGATGCCCTGCTTCAGCTTCAGGTGCTGTTTCATCAATTTGCCGGATTTGCTATCACCATCTTCGGCCAGTGCCCGGGTGTCGATGTTCCGTTTCGCGAAAGCCATTCTCAGCATGTCCATCAGCTGTTCGAGCTGAAAATCCTGTTCTGCGCTGATGGTCAGGCCGTTGTCGTCCAGCTCAATGTCGGCTTCCACGTTTTTAAAATCCCAACGGTTTCCCAGCTCACGCTTGGCCTGGTCCACGGCGTTGGTGACTTCGTGCATGTCGATTTCGGAAACTATGTCGAAAGAAGGCATGGTGTTTTTCTCCGTCTGCCATCGTTGGCCGCTGAAATGCGGAACCTGTCACGCAACGGCAATCCCGTTGGTATTGATGCCGCATGTTTTACATTAATCCACGTCAGAACAGCTACAAAAAGTTATACTCTTTACTTCTGATCGCACAAGGTGCCAAAGCATACCAAGTGAAGGTCTGCGCCGCATCTGACAATGGACTGGTGAGTAGTAGATAACAATGCCAAATCTTGACCTTCCCATTCTTGTGGTAGACGACGCCAAGTTCAGCAGCATGGTGGTAGGCCGGACCCTTCGCAACGCTGGCTACCGGGATGTCCGCATTGCCAATAATGCAACTGCCGCTCTTGAGTTCATTGAGCAACGTCCGGTCAGTGTTCTGATTGCAGACTGGCTAATGCCGGAAATGGACGGTCTCGAACTGACGGATCAGGTCCGTCAGCAGGACGAGCAGAACAATCACTACACATACGTGATCTTGCTCACGGCGAGGGAGAGCGTCGAAGCGTTATCAGAAGCCTTCGATCGTGGAGTTGACGATTTCATTTACAAGTCGGACATGACGAAGCAGCTGATCCCCCGCATTTTCGCGGCCGACCGCATGGCCGACCGGCAGAATACCTTGCTCAGGGCCAATTCCCTGCTTATCGAAAACAACCGGGAGCTCGAATCCACTAACATTATCGATCTCGAGACCGGACTCTGTAACAACCGCTACGCCCGCGAACGCCTCGGCAAATGCCTGCGTCAGGCAGAGTCCCGGGGCGGCGCCACGGCTTACGTCTTATGCGGTATCCGCAACTGGCAGGCGCTTAAGAAAAAACACAGTCCGGGCGTCATTAGTGAACTTGCCGTTGGCATTTCCCGACGCCTGAGCAACCTGATTCGCCCCATGGACTCCCTGTGCCGTGTGGGTGACAACCAGTTCGCCATTGTGGCGCACTTCCCAAACAGTGATTACTGCACTACCACCGCCTTCAGGCGCGTGTTCGATGGCATTAACCACAAGGCCTTCAAGACAACCGCAGGTTATATTTCGGTGGAAGCTGGCATGGTTCTGTGTCGTGCCGACGCGCAGAATGGCACGCCAACGGTTCAGGAAATGGAACGCGCTTCTGTTCAGGGGCTGGTGGATGCCTATGAAACTCGTCGCTTTACTGAGACAGCGCCAGAGATTGCCGAGGGCGCTGAATAGCCCGTTTAACTAAAACGGCTGCAAGCCAACACTCTGTAACAACGCGATACACATAAAGAACAGACACCCGAGTGCCGAGATCTTATTCTTAAACCGTGGATTCAAGCAGTATCCCCCATGGTGGAGGAGCCGAGTAGTACCTCCGCCGCCATATGGGGTCTGAAGGATCCAACTGGTTAAACGAATTTTTCAGGCACTTTCGTTCTTTCCTTGTATTCAAGCCAGCTTTTTAGCTGGCTTTTTTTATGCCTGACTAAAACATTTTTTGGGCCCCTTTGAGCGGGGCCCGGCGGGTGGTCGACCTACAGCGAGCGGCCTTTGCCTGCAGCGATGCGCAGACGCAGCGCGTTCAGCTTGATGAAGCCTTCCGCATCCTTCTGATCGTATGCGCCCTGGTCTTCTTCAAAGGTCGCAATCTTCTCGTCGAACAGCGAATCGTCCGACTTGCGGCCAACAACGTCCACGTTACCTTTGTAAAGCTTCAGGCGCACCGTGCCGTTGACGTAGGCCTGGGTCTGGTCGATCAGTGCCTGCAGCGCTTCCCGCTCGGGGGACCACCAGTACCCGTTGTAAATGACTTCGGCATATCGGGGCATGATGCTGTCTTTCAGGTGCGCCACTTCCCTGT
>CAZWEP010000022.1:0-44677 GCA_964632565.1 uncultured Marinobacter sp.
GGCCCGAAGGCGCTGCCCCACACTGTCCCCGAGCACCAGCAATGCCGGCGTCAGAAGCAGCGTCAGGATGGTTGCGAAGGCCAGGCCGCCGGCAATGGCACTGGATAGCTGGGTCCACCACTGAGTCGACGGGGCGCCGATTCCGAGGGAGGGCGACAGCAGGTCGACGTTGACTCCAAACACCATCGGCATCAGACCCAGTATGGTCGTCACCGCCGTCAGCAGCACGGGGCGCAGACGCAGGCAGCCCGTTTCCAGTGCGGCCTTGTAAGCGCTGTATCCCGCACTACGCATATGGTTGTAGGTATCGATCAGAATGATGTTGTTATTCACCACAATACCCGCCAGCGCGATGATTCCCATTCCCACCATTACGATGCCGAACGACTGGCCATTCAGAAGCAGGCCTAACAGCACCCCCGCCGTGGAGAGCACAATGGCGGAAAGAATCAGCATGGTCTGATACAGCGAATTGAATTGAGTCACCAGAATCAGCAGCATCAGCCCAACAGCCACCAGAAACGCTGATGACAGGAAGTCTGCGGCCTGTTTCTGGTCTGCGTTTTCCCCGCCCAAAGCAATCGTCACTCCCTCGGGCGTTTCCGGCATCTTTTCCTGCAGCGCTGTCAGCAGAGCGTCCACCTGGCGCCCCGGCGCCACCTCGGATTTGATGGTCACGGTACGCTGACCGTCCACGCGCTTTATGCTGCTGGTTTTATCACCCGGTGTCAGTTCAACAAACTGCGACAAGGGAACCTGCCCGCGAGCTGTGTTAATGGTCTGGCGTTGGAACTGATCCAGTTCGCGCCAGTTGTTGGGTACACGCACCACGATATCCACTTCGTCCCGGACATCCTCCGGGCGGTAAGTTGCCAGCACCAGACCGTTGGTAACCAGTCGCACCGCGCTGCCGACACCCAGCACATCGGAACCAAACCTGGCGGCAGCCTCGCGGTCCACGTTCAGGCGCCACTCGATGCCCGGCAGGCTGCGATCATCCTCCAGGTCCACGAAGCCGCCCATGGCTTCCATCTGTTCTTTGATCCGGTCTACATAGGCATAGAGTTTCTCGCTGTCCATGCTGCTGACCTTCAGTTCGATGGGCTTGCCATCAGCCGGGCCGCCTTCCTGCTTGCGAAATTCCAGCTCAATACCGGGAATGCTGGCGGTTCGTTCGCGCATGTCCTCAAGAATCTGTGTGGCCGGTCGACGCTCATCCCAGTCGGTGAACTGGAACTGAAGAACTCCAACCACATCCGGTGCCATGCGATTGCCCGCAGACACCATCGAACGTGCGTAGAGAGCTTCAACCTCTGGCATATTCTGCAGCTTGCTTTCCACTTCACGAACAATTGCGTCTCTCTCATACACCGAGAGGTCGCCTCTGGCCCTCACCTGAACCTGGGCCGAATCCGGTTCGACACTCGGGAAAAACTCGACGCCATGGTTAAATTGGAAGTAAGCCACATAGATCAGCGCTACCGCACCGAGCACGCCTGTCAGTGTGAGCAGCGGCCGCGAAAGCAGGCGGGAAAGCACATGACGATAGGCCGTCCCTAACCGCCCCACTTCGACCGCATGCCGTTCACGCTTGCCGCCACTGATTTGTCCGAGCACCGGCAGAAACACGAGCGCCATCGCCAGCGACGCAATCAGACAGATGATGACCGTCATCGGCAGAAATTTCATGAACTCCCCGACGACGCCGGGCCAGAACAACAGCGGCAGGAACACCACCAGGGTGGTCGCGGTGGAGGCAATGATCGGCCAGGCCATCCGGCTCGCCGCCTCTCCCCAGGCCACCCCGGGTGCCTTGCCTTCCGACAGATTCCGGTCCGCCAGCTCGGACACCACAATCGCGCCATCCACCAGCATGCCCGCCACCAGGATCAGGCTGAACAGGACCACGATATTGAGGGTCAGACCCAGCCCCCAGATCACCAAAATGCCGGTCAGGAAGGCGCCGGGGATGGTCAGGCCCACCAACAGCGCCGAGCGCGGTCCCATGGCAGCAATGATCAGCACGATCACCAGCACAATTGCCGTCAGTACATTGTTCAGGAGGTCGCTGAGAATATCCCGGACCTCGCCAGACTGGTCCATGATGTATCGGACTTCCAGCTCGTCAGGCAATTGGCTTTCGGCCTGACGCATCAGCGCCTTTACCTTCTCGACGGTTTCAATAATGTTGGCGCCGGTACGTTTCGAAACTTCTAAAACCAATGCAGGCTCGCCGTTGATTCGGGCGAAACCGCGAGGATCTTTGAAGGTCCGCTGCAGCATCGCCACGTCGCCAAACGTGACCACGGTGTCGCCATCCACTTTAATGGGCATGGTCATGACGTCTTCGATGGTCTCGATCACGCCCGGCACCTTCATGGTCATGCGACCGGCGCCGGTGTCGAGGCTGCCAGCGGCCACCAGCTGGTTGTTCCGGGTGACCAGTTGGCCGAGGGAGTCGTAATTGACGCCGTAGCTTTCGAGCACCTGTGGATCGACAACCACTTCCAGCAAGTCCTCGCGGTCACCACCGATGTCCACTTCGAGCACTTCCGGAATGCCCTCAATTGCATCCTGCAGTCTGCGGGCAATGGTCACCAGCTCCCGCTCAGACAGCGGTCCGGAAAGGCCGACGGACAACACCGGGAAAAGCGACACGTTGATCTCATTCACCCGTGGCTCATCCGCCTCCTGCGGAAGTTTGCTGCGGGCTGTATCCACATTCTCCCGGACATCCTGGAGCGCTTTATCCGGATCAAAACCGGCATCGAATTCCAGCATGACAGAGGCATGACCTTCGGATGCGGTTGAACGCATTTCCTTGATGCCCTCAAGCGACCTCAGCTCCTGCTCCATGGGACGAATCAACAGGCGCTCGGAATCCTCCGGACTGATACCGTCCAGGGTCATGGACACGTATATCATCGGGATAGTGATGTCTGGGTTGGCTTCCTTGGGAATGACCTGGAACGCCGCGATGCCACCGAGAATCAGGAACAGCAGAGTGAGGAAAGTTGTGCGGCTGCGGTTCAATGCCGCAAAAATCAGCGTATGCATTGCACTCAGCCCCGCTCGGTATCAGCGTCCACAGGACGCACCTGTTGTCCGATCGTGACGAAGCCTGCCCCACGGGTGATCAGGCGAATCTCGGATGGCAGCCCGCTGACCCAGGCGCCCTCAGTGGTGATACTCAGCAGTTTGACCGTGGTGAATTCAACCTCGTTTTTCTCGTTGACATGTCGCACGCCGGGACGGCCATCATCGCCCAGGCTCAGGAAGGCAGGTGACAGAAACATGGCTTCAACTTCCGGCAGAGCAATCCGAAGCGTCGCACTGCCCCCGGCCAGGCGCTTTCGATCGGGGTTTTTAATTCCAATTTCGACCGGAAAGCTGCGGGTTTGCGGATTCGCAGCGCTGGCCACAAAGCTCACTTCACCGTCCAGACTGTCGCCATCCAGGGTAATGATGCTTACCGGCTGCCCGACGGCGACGGCGCCAACCGACTGCTGAGGCACCTGGGTGGCCGCTTTCAGACGATCAATTCTCACCAGTTCAAACAACGGCGATCCTGTCTGAACCAGATCGCCCTCGTCCACGGATTTTGCGTTTACAACACCTTTAAAAGGTGCTTTTGGCGTCAGGTGCGAAACCGCGAGCTTTGCCTCGGTTAATTCCGCCTGGGCCTCGGCTAACTGGCTCTCCAGATTCAACAGTTCGGATTCGGACGTCAGGTCCCGAGCCTTCAATCGACGCGCAGCGGCCAGATCCGCTTCCAGCTTGGCCATCCTCGATTGCCAGCGATTGACCACAGCCTGGCGTCCATCGTCAGACAATCGGGCCATGACCTGCCCTGCTTCCACCTGCTCACCCTGCCGAACGTTGAGTGCTTCCACGGTGCCGGGAACCCGCGCTGCTATAGCCACCGACTGCCAGGGCTCAAGCTGACCCTGCAAAGTAAGCGCAGGCTGATACATCTGGGTCTGACGCAGGTCAACCTGCACTGCCGGGAGCGCAACCTGGTCGGCGGCGCTCGCCTCCGGCGCTTCGTTTTCCGCCAGCCTGACCTCACCGGAGGCCATCCAAACGAGGAGCGCAATCAGCAAAAACGCAGACAGTCCGATAGATCCCAGCTTTGATTTGGTCATGGACGACTCACAAAAAAGATAAAAAGTGGTTGCAACGTGCAAAAAACGTGGGGTAGATTCTACACACAAATGTTTAACAGATTCAGAGCCGTTGTTAATTTTATGAATCTCAACTCAGTGATTGTCCTTGTGAAGCTTGTCCTGGTGGTCGTGGTGCCATCCGGGGGCTTCTGTGTGGATAACCGAGTGAGCTAACAACAACTCAACCGACACCAAGAGCCCCCGGAACCGAAAGGTCCGGGGGCTTTTTTTTGTACTCAAAAAAGGACAACACCTCATGAACGGCGCGAAACAGATTTTGGATGCGTTCCATCGCCACAACATCGACACCGTATTCGGCTATCCCGGCGGCTGCATCATGCCGCTATACGATGCCCTGGTGGACGATGTGAGCGTGGAGCACGTGCTCTGCCGTCATGAACAGGGATGCGCGCTGGCCGCAGACGGTTACGCGCGGGCCAGCGGTCGGCTGGGCGTCTGCATCGCAACGTCTGGACCGGGCGCCACAAATTTGATCACCGGCGTTGCAAATGCGCATCGGGATTCTATTCCAATGCTGGTCATCACCGGACAGGTTCCATCGGAATTGATCGGCACCGACGCCTTTCAGGAAACCGACGTGCTTGGCATGACGTTGGGCATCGTCAAACACAGCTTTCTGATCGACGACGCCAACGATATTGCGAGCGTAATGCAAGAAGCGATTGAGCTTGCGACAACGGGCAGGCCCGGGCCCGTCTGGATCGATGTCCCAAAGGACATCCTGTTGGCTGAGGCGCCTGGTTTTTCCGCCTCTGCGGCGTCGGATGGAACTGTCACGGATGAGATCCAAACCTCGGAGATCGACACGTTCGAATCGATGATTCGCGACGCTGACCGCCCTGTACTCTACAGCGGTGGTGGGGTCAGCCTCGCTCACTCAGAAGCCGAATTTCGTCGCTTTGCCAGAGCGACCGGCCTGCCCGCGGTAGAAACTCTGAAAGGCATTGGCAACGCCGGCAGGCACTCCGCTGATAATCTGGGCATGCTTGGAATGCACGGGTCAAAAGCCGCCAATCGCGCGGTGCAGGAATGCGATCTGTTGGTGGTTGTCGGTGCCCGTCTGGACGATCGGGCAACCGGTAAACTCGACGGCTTCGCTCCGAACGCCAGGATCATACACCTGGATACGGACGCCGCTGAGATCAACAAGCTGCGTTCAGCAGACCTCGGCATTCGCGGGCCAATGTCTCCCATTCTGGATTCCCTGGCCGATCGATTCGAGCGCCGTTCCCTGAGTATCGATGCCTGGCGAAAAACCTGCCGCCAATGGCATACCACAGGCGGCTTCCCGGCGGCAGACAATGAGGAACCGCTGTCGCCAATTACCGGCCCTGCATTTATCCGCCATCTGTCCCGAATTGCACCGGACAACACGATTGTCGCCTGCGACGTTGGCCAGCATCAGATGTGGGTTGCACAACACTACAAATTTGATCATCCAAGACATCATCTGACCAGCGGCGGCCTGGGCACCATGGGCTTTGGATTGCCTGCTGCAATCGGAGCACAGTTTGCTAACCGACAGTGCACCGTCATCAACGTGACGGGCGACGGCTCGTTCATGATGAACGCCCAGGAATTGGCGACGATCCGGCGCTACAAGTTGCCGGTGAAACTGATTGTCCTGGATAACCAATGCCTGGGAATGGTCCGTCAGCAGCAGGAGCTGTTTTACAACAACCGCGAAAGCCAGATCGACCTGGATGACAACCCGGACTTTGTCGCTATGGCCCGCGCATTTGATATACCGGCCCTGCGAATCGACCGCACAGACCAGATCCGGCGAGGCATCGAGACAATTCTGGCCATGGAAGGTCCGATGCTGCTTCACGTCGCCATTTCAAGAGACGAAAACGTCTGGCCTATTGTCAAACCCGGCGCCAGCAACCAGGAAATGATCGACGAGTCACGTCGCTCAGAGCGCCAACCTGCGAAACAGGAGAACGTTGCATGACCCCCTATCCTGAACAGACCGCTCCCAGTTATCGGCTGAGTTGCCAGATGAAGCACGAAATTGCTGCCCTGGAACGCCTTTGCCAGGTGGTTCGGATACGCGGTTTCCGGATCGTCAGTATGGCTGTGGATTCCTTCGAGGACGCCCTGGCAATCTCACTGACCGTTGAGGGAACACGGCCCATAAGCATGCTTCAAACTCAGCTTGAGAAGCTCCAGACCGTAGCCAGCCTGGAGCTGATCTCTCCAGAGTTGAACGCCAGGGCAGCGCGTTCGGCATAAAAAAACCCCGCCTGGTGGATCCGGCGGGGTTTGTAATAACGCGAGTGAATCGCGCTGTCTTTACCAGGACTTGTAGGGCAGGAATTTCCCGTTCATGGTGACCACGACGCGGTCGCCCTTCGGGTTTTCTTCCTTATCCACGTGCATGGTGAAATCGATGGCACTCATGATGCCGTCACCAAACTTCTCGTGGATCAGCTCTTTCAGTGTGTCTCCGTAGACGCCAACGATCTCATAGAGACGATAGATCAGTGGATCCTGCGGGATTGCATCGTCCCAGGACTTCTTGGGACATACCTGTAGAGCCTGAGCAACTTCTTTATCCAGGCCGAGGGTTTCGCAAGTTGCGAACGCCTTGTCCTCGTTCATGCTGTTCATGCCGAGGCAAGCTGACGTGGTAAACACCGGCGACATGCCAATGGCTTCGGCCAACGCTTCCCAGGAAACGCCTTTTGTGACCTTTGCTTCCAGAATTTTTGCAGTCATCAGTTCTTTGTTCATCATGATTGTATCCTCATGTAGGTCGTGCTTCGCTTTAAGCATTCACCGCCTGAGCGGCAGATTCTGAATCAGTGTCTCCACTCGCGGAGGCACCCTCTCCTTTGCTGGGTTCAACAAACTTGGGACTGCCATCCTCGTTGGGAAGGGCCGAATCACTCCGGTTCACCAGGTAGTCCACGAGATAGTCACGGGTCTTGTGATAGGCCGCATTCTGGAAGATCGTAGAGCGAGCTCTCGGGTGAGGGATATCCACCTTCACGCTCTCGGCGATCCGCGCATTGGGGCCATTGGACATCAGGAAGATCCGGTCAGAAAGCAGGATCGCCTCGTCCACGTCGTGGGTAATCATGAAGACCGTTTGACGGGTTTCTTCCCAGATTTTGACCAGCTCATCCTGAATGACGCCGCGGGTCAGCGCGTCGAGTGCGCCGAACGGTTCGTCCAGCAGCAACAGCTCGGGCTGCGTTGCGAATGCCCGGGCGATACTGACCCGCTGCCGCATGCCTCCAGACAACTGAGACGGCTTGCGGTGAAGGGCATGGTCCAGTCCGACCATTTTCAAATAACGCTCACTGTGTTTACGGACCTCTTCCTTGGACCAACGGGGCCAGCGCGCCTGAACGGCAAACACAATGTTCTTCAGTGTCGTTTTCCAGGGCAGCAGGCTGTAGTTCTGGAACACAACACCCCGCTCCAGGCTCGGCCCTTTGACCTCTTTGCCGTTCATGACAATGTTTCCGGAGGTGGCTTCATCAAGGCCCGCCAACACGTTCAGGATGGTGGACTTACCGCAGCCTGAGTGTCCGATGATGCAGACGAATTCGCCTTTATCGAGGGCAAAACGAATGTCTTCGAACACCGTCAGTTCCCCACCCTGGCCATCCGGGTATACCTTGGACAGACCATCAACTTCCAGGAATGACTTACTCATAAAAAGGCTCCATTGAGAGGCAGTTGGCCGCGCAGCCTATGCTGCGCGGACAGCCTCACTCTGTGTATTCCACTAGCTTTTGGGCTTTGCCAAGAGCGACATCCAACAACATGCCAACCACACCAATCATCAGGATCGAGAAGATCACACTGGCAAGGTCGAGGTTGTTCCATTCGTTCCAGACGTAGTAACCAATGCCTGTTCCACCAACCAGCATCTCTGCTGCAACGATGACCAGCCAGGCGATACCGATGGATATGCGCATGCCCGTCAGAATCGTCGGCGCTGCCGCAGGCAAAATTACGGTCAGTGCGGTCCGGAAATGCCCCAACTCATGGGTTCTCGCCACATTGATCCAGTCCTGCCTGACGTTCGCGACACCGAAGGCGGTATTCAGCAACATGGGCCAGATGGAACAGATGAAGATCACGAAGATCGCTGAGGCATCCGAGTCCTGAATGATGAACAACGCCAGCGGCATCCAAGCCAGCGGCGAGATCGGTCGCAACACCTGGATGTATGGATTCAACGCCTTATACATCAGTGGCGACATCCCGATCAGGAAGCCAATCGGCAGCGCAATCGCCATGGCCCCCAGATAACCCGCCAGCACCCGGTACACCGAGTAGGCAAGCTGGATGCCGATGCCTTTGTCGTTCGCGCCGGCATCGTAGAAGGGATTGGACAGTTCCTCCCAGGCAAGCTTGATGACCGCTGAAGGTGGTGGCACCCGCGATTCCTGATCCGCACCACCCATCAACATTTCATACTCGCTCATGTTTTCCTGGGCTTCCGGCGGCTGGGTAGACATCTCCCACATACCCAGCGCCAGAATGAGGAACGAGATCGACAGCAGCGCTGCTCTCACGTTCAGCGAAGCCATAATCAGACCCTCCCGATCTTGAAGCTGCGGGCATACTCTTCCGGAGTCTCCGGATCAAAGGTCTTACCCATGATGACGTGCTTCTTGTAGGTCTTGTCAGGGACCGGCATGCCCATATCGGCCATCAGTTTGCCGGTCTCGCCTGCCAGGTAGACCTGCTCGGCGATCTGCTTGTAGTTAACGTCACCCTCGACGTAACCCCAACGCTTCATCTGGGTCAGAATCCATACGCCCATGGAGTGCCAGGGGAATGGATCGAAATCGATACGGTCGGGCACGTTTTTGACTTCACCCAGGCCGTCCGCGTAGCGGCCGGTAAGAACCTGCTGAATCACCGGTACTGGCTGGTTCAGGTAGTTCTTGGGCGCAATCGCTTCAGCAATTTCTTTGCGATTGTCGTGGTTATTCGAGTACTGGGTTGCATCCAGGATCGAACGCAGAAGTGCGCCGTAGGTGTTCGGATTCTCGGTCGCGAACTGCTGGCTGCATGCAAAGGCACAGCAGGGATGGCCTTCCCAGATGTCTTTGGTCAGCATGTGGATGAAGCCGACCTTCTCCCATACCGCTCGCTGGTTGAAGGGATCTGGCGAGAGGTAGCCATCGAGGTTACCGGCGCGCAGGTTGGCGACCATCTCGGGTGGCGGAACAACACGAATCTGCACGTCTTTGTCCGGGTCGATACCGTTCTCGGCCAGGTAGTAACGCAGCAGGAAGTTGTGCATGGAGTATTCGAACGGCACACCGAACTTGAAGCCTTTCCAGTCTTTCGGGTCGCGCTTGTCCTTGTGGTCAACGTGCAGAACGATGGCCTGACCGTTGATGTTCTCAACCGCCGGCATGATGAATGGCTCAGGCGTTGAGCCAGCGCCCATGGTCATGGCCAGTGGCATTGGCGTCAGCATGTGGGATGCGTCGTATTCTTTGGCGAGAGACTTGTCCCGCGCCACAGCCCAGCCGGCTGTCTTGGTGACAGTCACATCCAGACCGTACTTTTCATAGAAACCGAGAGGGTGCGCCATGATGATCGGGGTCGCACAGGTGATCGGTACGAAACCAACGTTGAGCTTCGTCTTCTCAAGCTTGCCCATGGATTCCTTAACGGCGGCCTTGGCTTTCTCCATCGGAAAGAAGCTGCCAATCATTGCGGCAGCGCTGCCAGCGCCCATCATCTTCATGAAGCTACGGCGGCTATGGTCGTTATGACCAAACACCGAACGCACCACCGCGCTCTCGATCGCACGATCCAGCATGGCTTCCGAATCGCCACCGCTGGCAATCGGATCATCTTGAGTCTGTTGCGCCATCACAGGTGCGTTTGCGGTCACGTCTGCTGAGGATTGCTGACACTCATGACAGCCGCAGTTTTTCGAGTGTATAAGCGACTGCTCGCCGTCGAACGGATTTCCAAGGCTCTTGATCGTCATCGGATACTCTCCACGTGTTCTGGGTCTCTCAGCGCTTTGCAGCGCCCCGTTTGCGTTCCTTTTCCTTCTTCTCTTTTTGCTTGTCGCACCCAATTGGTGCACAAAACCTGATTCTGTCGTTATGAAGAAAGGTGCTTCGACGATTACTCCTCGCGGCACAAAAACGCTTGCGTTACCTATCGCAGGCTTCGTGCCAAGTTTTCATCCAGGATTAATAAGCTGTTTTTCATGGACTTATTGTCAGGTGGGTGGATAAATCAGATCACGAAATTTCGTGTTTAACGATTTTTCGTGATCTTTTTAACGACATTTCGTGATTTGGCACGACTCTTGAACAGTTCGCTGAGGCAATGCATCACCCTTTTCGAAATTTCCCGGAACAGAATTCGCCATGTCTCAACAACTTCGCCCCTCAGAAACTCAGAACAGCTTGCAATGGGTAGACCATCTGCCTGAGTCAGCCATGCTGCTTGATGCGTCAGAAGATCGAATCCTCGCTTTGAATAGCGCGCTGGCACGTATGCTGGGCACTTCCAGGGGAAGCCTGCTGGGAACGCCCTGCACAGCATTATTCAAGGATCAGCGCCCCTTACTGATTGCGTTTACTGAGGAAACTCTGTTCCGAGCCAGCGCCTGGAGCCGGGATTTCCACTTAAAGCATCGGGACGGTCATCTGATCGAACTTGAGATCTCAGCGTCGAGGGTTGGCAATGCTGAAGAACAGAAAATTCTCTTGATGCTCCGCGACAGACAGTTTCTGAGAACGCTTCGCGAGCGTCACGAAGCCAACCACTATCACCGTGGCGGCCTCCTGGAATGGCGACGTGTAGAGGAGTTGTTTAAAGATATGGAGCGGGAGAATCAGTTGATTCTTCACGCAGTTGGCGAGGGTATCTACGGGGTGGACGCTGAAGGCCGCACCACATTCGCCAATCCCGCCGCCGAACGCATGTTGGGATGGCGGGCGGATGAACTCATGGGGCGGGTAATTCACCGGGTGGTTCACCATTCCCACGAAGACGGCTCTCTCTTCCCTCTCAATGAATGTCCGATATACGCGGCTTTCCGTGACGCTAGCATTCGTCGGGTGGGTGAGGACTGGTTCTGGCGCAAGGACGGCTCCGGCTTTCCTGTGGAATACACGAGCACTCCCATCATTGATAACGGGCATCCCGTGGGTGCCGTTGTGGTGTTCCGGGACATCTCCCAACGCCGCGACGCGCAGCAGGAACTTCATCAGGCACTCGAAGAGGTCGAAAGCCTGAAGCACAAGCTGGAAATGGAAAACGCTTACCTCCAGGAAGAACTCAGCGCCGAATACTACTTTCATGAAATCGTGGGCCAGAGCGACGCCGTGAAGGGCATTGTGCGCCGCATTGGGCTCGTTGCGCCCACGGATGCGAACGTGCTGATAACTGGAGAGTCCGGCACGGGCAAAGAGCTGGTCGCTCGGGCGATTCATCAGGCCAGTGACCGCCGTGACCGCCCGCTGATCCGCGTCAACTGCGCAGCTATTCCGAAAGATCTTTTTGAGAGCGAGTTTTTCGGGCACATCAAAGGCGCGTTTACCGGCGCCTTCAGCGACCGGATCGGCCGCTTTGAACTGGCGGACGGCGGCACGCTGTTCCTGGATGAAGTGGGCGAAATTCCCCTGGAGCTTCAGGGCAAGTTGCTACGGGTTCTTCAAGACCAACAGTTCGAACGTGTGGGCGAAAACCGAACCCGTGCTGTCGATGTAAGAGTGATCGCTGCCACCAACCGGGATCTCAAGGCCGAGGTGAGGGAAAAACAGTTCAGGGAAGATCTGTATTTCCGCCTGAACGTCTTTCCCATCGAGTCTGTCCCCCTGAGGCGGCGCACTGAGGACATACCGATGCTGGCGCAAGAGTTCCTGGACCGGGCGTGCAAACGCTTCAACCGCCCGCGACTGACGTTACGAAAAGCGGATGTCGAGAAGCTCAGGCAATACCATTGGCCCGGCAACGTACGTGAGCTGGAAAACGTCATTGAACGCCAGGTCATTACGGCAGACGGTCAACTGGATTTCGATCTGATCGGGCGGGACACGGCCGACAATGCGCCGACTGACAGCGAACAACCACCCAATCGTCATTTCGGAACTCAGGTGCTCACCGAGCAGGACATGCTGGAGCTGGAAAAGTCGAATCTGGTTCGAGCGCTGACCGCGTGCAATGGCCGGGTGTCAGGGACGGATGGTGCTGCCGCAATGCTGGGAATGAGGCCGACCACCCTTGCCTCCAGACTCAAAAAGCTGGGTATTCAGGCGTCACGTTTCAAACCAAGTGCCGAGAAGCCTGCCTGAACGTTGCCGGATTGATCAAGCCGGGTCGCTGCCTTTCAGCACGTGACTGAGATCCCCGCAGGACACCATTGGATCGTCACAGTTGACCACAATATCTGAGTGAGCAATCACATAGCTGCGCCCGGTAATGGTGTTCTCCACGACCTCCCGGTCGCCTTGTTGCTGGACGGCTATGAATTCTCCAATGAATCCAGTTTCTCGAAGCGACACAGTTTGCAACCGATCCCCGGGAGAGATCCGCCCTTCATAATTCATCAACGCCAGCCGCGCAGAGGTGCCTGTCCCCGTCGTGCTCCTGCAAATCACACCCGGATGAACGTAGGTCGTGGACCGTGAGCGATAGAATCCGGAACCAATCGTTTCCACCGGCCCCATGAAGTGCAGGAATGGCAAAGGGCCAACATCGCCCAGGGAATAGTGACTGAATGAACGCTCGGCGCGGATTGCTTCCACAATGGCGTAGGCGCAGTCGGTCAGTCGCTGTTCTTCATTCAGCGTCAGCTTGAAGCCCAGCTCGGTCGCGTCAACCAGGCAATAGAAACCACCGCTGTAGGCGATGCTGTAGGTGACCTCGCCAATTGACGGCACGGTAACCGTCGCTTTGTAGGTGTCGATGTAACTGGGCAAGCCAGCGCAGGTGATGGATTCAACCACGCCGTTTTCCACGACGGCGTCAATGTTGACCAGTCCCGCTGGCGATTCCAGAACGAAACTTTGCAAACCCTCCTGCTTTTTAACGATGCCGGTTTCAAGAACCGCCGTGGCCGTGCAGATGGTATTGGAGCCCGAGTAAATGGGATAACCCATGACTTCCATAATGATGTAACCGGCAACGGCTTTTGAATCTGTCGGCGGCACCAGCAGATCCACCGACATTTCAGGAATTCCGTAGGGTTCTTCCAATAAAAGCCTGCGCAACCCGTCCGCGTGGTCCCGCAGATACTCCATTTGGGCACGCACGGTCTCCCCTGGCAAAGGCTTGATGCCTCCGGTGACCATTCGACTGACATCACCGCCAGCATGGGTGTCCATCAAGCGGATAATGGGTCCGTTACTCATTAGCCTTCTCCCAACCCGAAAGGTGCGCCGTGCTCTTCCCACTGCGCATCGGGAACCAAGACGATCTTTCCCAGATAATTGCTGTTGCGATTCACAAAATAACGCTCGGCCGCGTGCAACTCCGACAACTTGAACGCGGCGTGCAAAACCGGCCGGAGATCACCACTGCGAATCCACGTGATCAATTGTTCGGCTTCTTCCCGCGTGCCATGGGAGACACCAAAAATCTGCACCTGGTAGAGATACACGCGGGTCCACATGATCTCGCTGAGATTACCGGCGCTGGCACCTGCAATGCTCAGCCTGGGATAGTCACCCCGGCGGCTCATATTGAAGATCATCGCGTCAATGAACTGGTCGGTCATATCACCGCCAGCCAGGTCCATCACAGCATCGAACGGCCTTCCACCGGTGACCGCCCTGGCCTGTTCAGGAAAGTCTGTCATGTTCGAGCGATCCAGAACGGCCTCCGCCCCCAAAGCCAGTAATGCCTCATACTTGTCCGGTTGGCTCAGCGCGTAGGGAATGGCACCCATCACCCGGCAAAGCTGAATCAAAGCGGTCCCGACGCCGCCGCTGGCACCGGTTACCAGAACATGTTCACCCGCCTTGATCCGCGCAGACGTAAGCATGTGCAGCGCGGTCTGATATGAGCACATTCCCATCGAGGCAAGCTCTGCATCGGCCAGTTCGGGGTTTGGCACGTGGTGAAACTGGTCCGATGGCACCGCAATGTATTCGGCGTAACCACCGTCCGCACCGTGGCCGTAGTAGTCCGGGGTCAGGTTAATGTCTCTCCGGTCGTCCGCGTACAGATTGAAGTCCAGCAGGCCCCGCTGACCAATACGGGCAGCGTCCACTCCCTCACCAACCGCCGCCACACGACCCACCACATCCGCTCCCTGAATTCGTGGAAAGGTCAATGTTGGCGCATCTCCCATGGCGAACGAAGTAACCTCGCCCTTGTCTTTGGTGGGATAGAGTCCCTCCCGAGCTTTGCGATCGGTGTTGTTTTTCGCCGTTGCCGTTACTCGCACCAGGACTTCCCCGGGGCCGGCAGCCGGGGTGGGTACGGAGTCACTGTATTCGAGCTTTTCAACACCGCCGTGACCGGTGAGCAACATGGCATGCATGGTTTCTGGAATGGTCATATCCGCCTCCGGAACGAGCAACTTCCGAGAGAATAGGAGAGATTTCAGACTCTGTCAGGCGCTTGCCATGAGGCTTCAGGACGCTGACCTCATTGGCGCCTTTTTTTCCGGAGCCCGACCGGATACTCTTACGATCAATCTGGATAATTCACTGAATTTTCTGAACCGTTTCGGAAAGAGCATTTTTATGGCCAGCTACACCATCGATATCGAAGAGACCTTTGACCTGCCCCGCGAGAAAGTGTTTGCCGTATTTGCCGACCACGAGACCTTCGGCAAGCTACTTGGCGCGCCCGTGAAGCGTGTACGAGAGAGTGATCAGGCGGACCCGAATGGCATCGGGTCAGTCCGGAAGGTAGGCATTGGGCCTCTGAGCATCGAAGAAACGGTGGTTGGTTTTGAGCCGGAATCACTGATCGAATACACCATTACCAGTACGAGCCCGTTACGGCATCACATGGGAAGAATCCGCTTCGATCAGGACGTCAACGGCCATTCGCGAGTCACCTACACGATTACCTTCGAAGACGTGCTTCCGTTCACCGGGGTCGTGATTCAAAAGGCGCTGGAGCAGGCCATTCGAAAGGGTATCAAACGCGTACCAAAATTCGTCTGAAATCTGTTCCAAGGACCTACTGAGACACGCTTTCACTGGCTCGGGCACGCCAGCGATCAGCGCGATTTTTATCCTGCTCCACGCCTTTACCCTCCTCCAGAGCATGAGCCACTTCTAACATGCTCTGGTGGTGGCCAGCATCAGCCGCTCGCCGATACCAGTGGAAAGCCTTCACATGGCTTTGGGAAACACCGAGTCCATCTGAATACATGTTGCCCAGGTTGTACATCGCCTTGAAGCTGCCCTGGTCAGCAAGTTTCTGAAATCGATCCAACGCAAGGTCATACTGCCCCATTTTATAAACAGCATAGGCCTCCAGCAGGCCCACCATTTCCCGGGCAACGCCCAATTGATCGTCTTGTTCATCGCTGTGGACGTTTCCAGAAACCAGGCACAACGCCAGGATCAGTCCTGATAACCATGGGCTTTTCATATTCAATGCCCCGCAGGGTCGCCGAATTGCTCTTTGAACCTACCATGGCCAAACCGGGCATTTAACGCTCCGAAAGTGCCGGATATGCGGAACTTTCGGACCAATATGCTCTGCGCCGGCACGGATTCTACCGACCTCAAATAGGTCTGTTACGAATTCAGGATGTCGAGTAAAATTCGCAACTTTGATTCAAAGATCGAGGCAGCACCATGGGCAGAGCCTATCAGAACCGCAAGGAATCCATGGCCAAGACGGCCGCGGCGAAAACCAAGGTTTACAGCAAGTACGGACGTGAAATATACGTCAGTGCAAAATCCGGTGGCCCCGACCCGGATGCAAACCTGGCGCTTCGCGGCCTGATCGACCGGGCCAAGAAAGACCAGGTTCCGACTCACGTTATCGAAAAAGCCATCGAGAAGGCCAAGGGTGGCGCTGGCGAAGACTTTGCACCGGCCCGTTACGAGGGATTCGGCCCTGGCAACTGCATGGCGATCATTGACTGCCTCACGGACAATCCCAACCGCACCTTCGGCGATGTCCGACTCGCGTTCACCAAGACCAAGTGCAAAATTGGGACTCAGGGCAGTGTCAGCCACATGTTCGACCATTGCGCCATCTTTGCCTTTCCGGGCGACGACGAAGAAGGTGCATTGGAAGCCCTCGTCATGGCGGACGTCGACGTGACTGACATTGAATGCGAGAACGGAATGATTACCGTATTTGCCCCCAACACCGAGTACGCCAAGGCTCGGCAGGCGCTGGTTGACGCGTTCGAAGGCATTGAGTTCGAGGTTGACGAGATTCAGTTTCTTCCACAAACCACCACCAAAATCGAAGGTGACGACGTCGAGTTGTTCGAGAAGTTTCTGGACATGCTCAACGACCTCGACGATGTTCAGAACGTGTATCACAACGCCGTATTGGAAGACTGAGATTGACCCGTCTCGCGCTTCTGAAAACAGGCTCGACGCTCTCACCCATCAAAGAAAAGCACGGTGATTTTGACCGCTGGTTTCTGAGGCACTTGCCCGAGTCTCTCGAGGTCGTGGTGATCGACGTCACGACAGAGTCACTATCCAGTCAGCCATCGGACTGGGATGGAATTCTGGTGACCGGGTCACCAGCCATGGTGAGCGATCGGGAGCCGTGGAGTGAAAGCGCTGCCGCCTGGCTGGCCACCGCGGTGGAAAGAGATGTTCCAGTGCTGGGTGTTTGCTATGGCCATCAACTGCTGGCCCACGCTCTGGGAGGCGTAGTTGGCAACCATCCCCAGGGTCGCGAATCAGGAACCCACTGGGTGCAGGGGCTAGACGCCGCGCAGTCAGACGCGCTCATGAGTCATCTCCCGGAGAGGTTTCAGGCTCAACTCACTCACAAACAGTCGGTTCTGAGCTTGCCGCCAGAAGCGATTCTGCTCGCCCGTAACGATTATGAGCCTCATCAGGCATTTCGTGTTGGTGAAAGGGCCTGGGGCGTGCAGTTTCATCCGGAATTCTCGCCGGAAGTCATGCGCGCCTACCTGACAGAGCAGGCCGAGGAACTGGCGTCAGAAGGCCGCTCTCCGGAAACCCTTGTGGAACAAGTCGATGCCACTCCTGAAGCAACAGCAATCTTGATGCGATTCGCAACACTTGTCACCGACATCGCCGCCCGAGCCTAATCGAGGATGTAAGCGGTCTTCTCCATCGCATTTTCTTCTTCGTCGACAAAGCGAAACTCGTTCCATCCAATGCGGACCAGATCGTGGCTGTTGAGACGCTGGCGTTCACTGATCCGGATGTCGTTGACGAAGGTACCGTTGGTGCTGTCGCTGTCGGTAATGTAGTAATCCATCGTGCCTTCCAGATAGGCGTTCGGCACACACTCAATCAAGGCATGCTGACCACTGACAGAGATTTCATCGATGCGGATGTCGTTGTCCGCTTTGCGTCCAACTCGAATTTCAGGTTTATCCAGTTCGAACGTCGTCACTACGACGTTATCAACCAGTTGTGAAAAAGACGCCATTACTCCCCCTCCCCATCAGTGTTTCGAAAGCAGAACGACAGACACATTGTCTTTCGCCCCATGTTCCAGGCAGGCCTCCAGCAGCGATTGAACGCCACTGTCCAGTGTGGGGGCCTGCTCCAGCAAAGGTAACCATTGCGCCTCGTCGAGGGCCTCAGTGAGGCCGTCTGTGCAGAGAAGCAAACTCTCACCCTCGACCAGCTCTACGTCACCAAACGTTGCTGTTGCCTCAGAAGATCCCAAGGCCCTGGTCAGGACATTGCGGAAAGGCACGTTCGGTACGTCTGCCTCTCGGATACTGCCATCCTCCAGCATGTTCTGAACAACCGTGTCGTCGCGGGTCAGGCACGTGAGGGTTCCGCCGTGGATCTGATAGCAGCGCGAATCCCCAAGATGCGCAACCACGCAACTCTGCCCACACAACCAGGCAACAACGACGGTCGTCCCCATTTTCTCAAGCGAAGGATCTTCCGCCTTGCGCTGCCCTATCCGGTTGCTTGCCAGAGTCAATGCACCCTGAATACTGTGTTTACGATCAGCTTCAGAAACGCTTTGACCAAGCTTCGGCATCAGCAGCTCCATCAGGGTATCGACCGCAATCTGACTGGCAACTTCGCCCCCCAGATAGCCCCCCATACCATCGGCCACGACCAGCAGCGCGCAGTCAGCGTCGTTGTCTATGTGCCAATTGATCGCGTCTTGATTGGAGGGACGAACCGTTCCCGTATTGGTACGTCCTGCCGCAGTCAGACTCATCAGGCTATGCCCTCCGGTTCTTTTGCGGCCTGCCGCCTCAGTGCTTCCGCCATGGCTGAGGCACTGGCGAATCGCTTGGCCGGCTCTTTCTGGATGGCCTTGTTGATCAACCGAACCACCCCATTGGGCAACTCTTTATTGAACTCTCGTGCACTTCGAGGACGCTTGTTAAGAATCTGGTAGGTCAAGGCCGCCAGCGTCTCTCCCTGATAAGGCGTTTCGCCGGTGACCAACTTGTAAAGGGTGATACCCAGACTGTAGGTATCTGACGCACCAGTGACCTTCTGCCCTTTCAATTGCTCGGGGGACATGTAGAGCGGGCTTCCCATCACGCTGCCAGTGCGGGTTCGCGAATCGTCCGAAATCTTTGCAATTCCGAAGTCGGTAATTTTTACATCGCCGTTCTTGGTGTTGTAGATAATGTTGCCGGGTTTTATGTCACGGTGAATGATGTTCTGGTCATGGGCGTAATCGAGGGCGTCTGCCACCTGCGCCAGAAGCGTCAACACCTTGCGAATCGGCAGCAAGCCGTCGGGTTTGCAAAAGGCGCTGAGCGGCCGACCCTGGGCGTAGTCCATAGCAATGAATGCAAGATCGGCTTCCTCGCCAACGTCGTAAACCGTCACGATGGCAGGATGGCTAAGTCTCCCCGCAGCCTCGGCTTCGCGAAAGAAACGGTCCTTGAGATCTTTCAGTTCAGCGGGCTCGAACGCCTGATAACTGAGCGTCTTGATCGCAACAGTCCTGGCAATCTTGGGATCTTTGCCGAGGTAAACCACCCCCATTGCCCCGCGCCCGATCTCACGTTCAATCTCATAACGACCCAGCGTCGGGCGACTGACGGACTGCTCGGGAAGCACCAGAGTGCGGGTACTGTCGAAGCCTCCCCCACCTGCCGATGCTGACTCACCCGACAGGGAAACCAACGCTTCCAGTCGCTTACCTGCATCTCTGTAATTCTTTCGTTGCGAGACAATCTGACGCAATGTGGCGCTGGCCTTGTCGTACTGGCGCTTTCGCTCCTGCTGAATGGCTATGTCGTACTGCAGTTCCAGAGAATCATCATCAACCGGACAATCCGCCAGCGCCTCCAGAGCTTCTTCAGGCTGACCGTTTCTCAGCAGCACCTTACCCAAATGCAGACGGGCGTCGCGGACATTGTCGGTGAGTGACTCTATGGCACGCTGCGGCTGCAACCAGAACAGCATCAGGCAATACCCGCAGAGCAGCAGAGATATCGTTGCGCCAAGGGGTAACCAGGTACTCTGATAGACCAGGAGGGCGGCCTGAATCACAATCAATGTGGCTGCCGCCAGCAAAGTGACCGGCAAGGCAACGGCAGCGCCCAACGCCGGCACGACCACCACAAGGTATACCGCCACCGCCATCAAGGCGCCTCGCAGAACGGCAGCAGACCATTGCGGCTCAACCAGACCAAGGCGTTCAACTGTCACGCGCAGGGTGTCGGCCGACAACTGCCCGGCGGTCGACGTCGCAGTGATGTCACCGAATGTGGTGAGAATCAGACGATCGACATAGGAAAGAAACGGCAACGCATCACCCGCCACAGCGACCCACACGGCTGCAACGACAACCAGAAGGCGCAGGCTAAAAACCTTGTTTAATAGGACACCCAGAGTTTTCACAGCGAACCAGAGCGTGATTGACGATCCATAGAGTTTAGAAAGTGTGGGTTGCCGGCGATAGCGCGTCGCAGGTGTTTTTTGTAAGGGTTTGTTCGCCTGGGAAGCGGGTCACGCAGGCAGGTTAAGTCTCGTTAACAAAGACGGAAGAGCCAAGACGGCCCCAGGGGGCTCACGTATAGTGTCAACTCTGATCGCAGTTGATGGAACCAGATCATGACCTTGAAGCTATTGCTGGGCTTTGTTTTGCTCACGCTGTTTGGTGTCGGCTTTTACCACAGCTACAAGCCTCTCCCTGCCGGACTTGCGATGGAAGGCAACGCCGAACCACTCATCGCACCCAAGCTGCTGATTGACCGGACCACACACTTTGGCGATGAAGCTCCACGCTTAGAGCATGAGATCTTCGATGAAGTGCTGGCGATGATTGATCAGGCTCGTTCTTTCATTCTGGTGGATATGTTCCTGTTCAACAGTACCCATCAGGAAGGCACCCAACCCCGCCCGCTGGCCCAGCAGCTTACCAATGCCCTCATCCAGCAAAAGGAAGCCTTCCCGGACATTCAAATTGTGGTGATCTCCGACCCTATCAACACGGTTTACGGCGGTGCGCAATCCCCCGAATTCAGCGCGCTCAGAGCGGCGGGAATTCCCGTTATTGAAACGGACCTGACGCGATTGCGTGACAGCAACCCCATCTGGTCGTCCCTGTGGCGACTGTGCTGTCAGTGGTTTAAGAATCAGCCCGATTCCGGCTGGCTGCCCAACCCCATCGGAGGTGAGCAGGTCACATTGCGCAGCTATCTGACTCTGCTGAATTTCAAAGCCAACCACCGCAAAGTTCTGGTAACCGACACCAACGGCACCTACCGAGCGCTGGTGACGTCGGCAAACCCCCATGATGGGAGCAGTCATCACAGTAATATCGGCATCAGCTTCGAAGGACCTGCCGTCAATGACATTCTGCACAGTGAGAAAGCGGTGATCGCCCTGTCCGGTGGCGATATCGGGCCGGTGGAAAATGCTTTGACCTCAGTGGAAGAAAAAGAACCGCCTCTTTCCGATGCCACCGTGCAGGTTCTGACAGAGTCTGCCATTCGAGATGCCGGCCTGGAAATGATTCAGACTGCGCAGGCTGGCGACAGACTTGATATGGCAATGTTCTATCTATCCCACAGGGAAATCATCAAAGCGCTCATCCAGGCCAAGCGGCGGGGCGTTTACCTGAGGATTTTACTCGACGCCAATCACGACGCGTTCGGCCGGGAAAAGAGCGGCATTCCCAACCGACAGGCGGCATTGGACCTCAATGAAAGCAACGTTCCTGTGCGATGGTGCAACACACGGGGCGAGCAATGTCACAGCAAGCTGCTGATTCGACAGGATCAGGACGGAGGAGCGCAGATGCTTTTGGGGTCGGCCAACTTTACCCGTCGGAATCTTGATGACCTGAACCTTGAAACCAATGTCAGACTAATGACTTCGACCAGCCACCCGATCATTCAGCAGGCCGATCTGTTCTTTGAAGCACAGTGGAACAATGGTCCGGGCAGCCCTGCGGTCATGAGCCTTCCCTACAAAGCCTGGGCGGACGAATCATTGTTGAGGTACTGGCAGTATCGGTTCATGGAAGCCACCGGGCTATCCACTTTCTGATCGGCCGGGTTCAGGGCCTCCTGAACAAGGCAACGTCCTTGGCGGGAATCTCCAGCAACCAACCGAACCGGCCCGCCAACCACTCCATGGTCGCCTCTCGATAGAACACCACGTGGGTGGGGTCACGACGATAATGCCAACCGGCAAACTTGTCGTCCGAGGTCTGAAAGCAGGTCATCACTCCCAGCCAACCGCCGGGGCAAAGCAGATCATTCAATTGGCGAAATACGGCCGCAGGATGATGCAGGTGCTCGACGACTTCGGTGCAGGTGACCAGGTCGTACTGCCGTTCCAGCACCGTCTTATCCGGATAGTAATTCGGGTCGTACAGCGCCATGTCGACACCGGACTCTGTCAGCATTTGGGCCAACGCAGGGCCGGGCCCACAGCCGAAATCAAGCCCCCGCAAATGCTCCCTATCAGGGAAGGGCATCCGATCCAGCAAGGGCTCCGAGAGCTTTGACAGGAAACGCCGATAACCCGGGTCGCACTCCCCGTTATTGTGAAGGTCGTAAACTTCCCGCTCCCCAGAGGCACTCAGACGATGCTCCGACGCCATAACCGTGGCAAAGCATGTATCACAGCGGCGATAAACCGTTTCGTTGATTGTCTGGAAATCGGACAGCGGCTGTTGCTCACACACCGGGCAGACAGGGTTCATAGAGCTCCGAACAAAACAGCCATCAGTAACGCGAGCGCGAGCAAGAACCAGGTCGCGTAGCGATTTGCACGGTCTTCTGAGGGCGGCGCAACCGGGGCCTCTGAGAGGTTTGCTTCGTATTCTTCGACGATGGCCCGGGCACGGGGATAATCTTCATCTTCGACGTGTACGTTGGTAAAGCCAGCAGCGCCGATTTCACCCATGGCACCCTGCAGGTAATGACCACCCACATGCGCGTCAATGCCGCCAGCGTGCAGCATTCCAGAGACAATGTGGGCCTCCGCAAGATCCTTGGCTCGGTAGGCAATCAGCATGGTTCAGGCCTCGCTCGGCTGTCCAGTCGTCAGACTTTCACTTTACCACGCAGGGCTTTTGTCTTGCCCCTCTGGGTTTTCTTGTCCACCCGGCGACGTTGAGAACCGCGGGTTGGCCGTGTCGGTCGCCGGGCCTTTTGCTGCTTGACGGCACTCTGAATGAGGCTTTTGAGACGGTCCAGAGCATCCTGCCGGTTCAACTCCAGGGTGCGATGCGACTGCGCCTTGATCACAATGACCCCGTCTTTGCTAATGCGCTGGTCCGCCAGCTTCATCAGCCGTTCCTTGTAAAACGGTGGCAGGCTGGAGTTCAGAATATCAAAGCGCAAATGCACGGCCGAGGAGACCTTGTTGACGTTCTGGCCGCCGGCACCCTGAGCGCGTATCTGGGAGAGTTCAATCTCCCAGTCACCCAGGGTCACCGTATTGGAAATCTGCAGCATGCCAATTCTTACTCCGTGGCCGGCGTTGGCCGAACCAGAATTTCGTTTACATCCACATGCGCTGGCTGAGACACGGCGTACATGACGGCATTCGCAACGTCTTCAGGCTTAAGCGCATGCTCTGGCTGTTTGTCGAAGAAGGGCGTATCCACCATACCAGGCTCAATCAGCGTCACCCGTATACCGGACCCACGAAGCTCTTCCCGGACACCGTAGCCCATCGCAGACACGGCCCATTTAGTTGCGCTGTACATGGAACCCGGGATGGTAGCACGCCCCGCAGCAGATCCTGTCAGAAGCAGGTGCCCTTTGCTTTTGCGTAACGCAGGCAGGCAACACTGCATGGTCAGCCCGGCCCCGTAGACATTGGTCAGAATCATGTCCTTCCATACTTCATGGTCTGCTCCACTGAATCCGCCCGGTTCTCCTCCACGCCCGGCATTCACAAAAGCCACGTCAATGCGACCGAACGTTTCAACCGCACGATCGACCACGGTTTGCTGGTCCTCCATGCTCTGCACGTCACACCGACAGATCAACACGTCTTTCTCTCCACCCAGTGACGTTTGCAGTTTTTTCAGTTTGTCCTCGGATCGCGCCGACAGCACCAGTCGATAGCCTGCCTCTGCTGCAGCAATGGCTGTTGCTTCGCCAATACCGGACGACGCACCTGTAATAAGCATGACGGGTGATTCACTCATTTTCTTCTCCTCGCCTCAGTCTGCCTGATCTACCCTATCAGTCGTGCGGTATCGGATCCTCGCTACGATCCCACCCAACCAGTGTCAGGGTCGCGATCACGCCGATCAGCAGCCCGATCCAGGGCTCGAAGAAGGCCAGGCAGGCGCCGATCAGAACAACCGTGCCCCGCGATGCATTTTCCTTTGGAATCGACATGGCAATGTAGGCGCAGGCAAACCCGGTCAGCACCAGTGTCAGAGACAGCGCAATGCCAAGGAGCGGTTTGAGCCCAGTGAGCAACGGCAACAGCAGGAATATGAACGGTAGCCCCATCAGGTAATAGGAAGCCAGGCCGCTGTGAAGACTGTTCATCGCCGCTGGTCCCTGCTTCCAGCGCTGCACGACAATCACATGGACCCCGGTCCAGACCGCGCCCTGGGTTGGGAAAAACGGAGCAACAACGCCCATCACGGCGTTTCGAATGGCCAGTGAGAAGTGAGTCCGGTTCAGGTTGATATCGATGTGCTCGTCGGTCCGGGTTTTCATTCCGTCCCGCAGTACCTCATTACCTGTCACAATGTCGCCGAACAAGATGATGTAGGCAATCAGCGCCAGCGGAATGCTCTGCAATATCATGTCGATGGACGGCCACCCGTTTACCAGCGGCGAAGCTTTGGCGATTGCCTCGTCGATTGGCGGAATCAGAATGCCCCATTGGATATCGAAGCTCACCTCACCGACCAGCGGCCCAACCAGTGCGGCGATGATGAAGCCCGGCAACAATCCCAGCGCACCTAGCGCCATGAAAAACTTCGACCGCTCTTTCAGTTTCTGCATGGGAATCGAGAAGGTGAAGATCAGACACACGGCGCAGGCCAGTGTAGTGGCGATCGGCTGTTCCAGCAGGAAGCGATCCGCATCATCAATGAACACGCGCTTCAAGGCGGCAATGGAGGCGCCGAGAATAATGCCAGCCTTGAGGGTATCGGGAAGCCAGATGACGAATCGTCGCCCCAGCCCGGTAATACCAAGTAGAAACACCAGTGATGCGAAAACCAGGGTTAGTGCTGTCATCGCCTGGAATCGACTGGACGGGTCTTCATACCCTCCGATCACAAACGCAAGAATCAGTGGCAGGGCCGGTGTAATCCATCCACCGGCGTAGGGTTCGCCAAAAACGATGACCGCTGAGGCAATCAGGAACGCATGGATCAGCGACAGGGCGACGGCCTCTTCAAAGCTGAAACCAAAGTAGGCTGTCATTACCGGTATCAGTGCCAGGCCCGTCGCGGCCGATACAAACAGCCCCTGGAGAAACTCCGGCCAACACAGACGCGTGTGATAAAACGGTAAGCGGAAGGTGAACGGGCCCCAGTGCCAGCCCGCTAATTCTTTTCTTTCTGCCATCTCTGATTACTGCCTGTTCTATTATTTTTGGTGATCAGAGTATGGATGGAAATCACAATTTTGCGAATAAAATCTAACGATTACCCCAAATCCGCGCCACCGCCGCATCGCTGCCCAACGTCGCAACCACGCCGCAGACAATACTGATACTGAAGAAAACGATGACGGGAAAAAGCGCTCCGAGAATGTTGTAAATCATTCCGAAGAACAGCGTGGCGCTGGACAACAGAAAAAACAAAAAGCCAACAGCAAATAGAATTTTGCGGTGGGAAGGACGGTAGCCTTCGGCGCTTCCGCCTTTTTCAAAAAAGCACAGAATAAACCAGAAAATTTTTCGAAAGGTGTCTCTCACGGGACCACTCCTGACGGCGGGAAACCTGAAATACTAGGCGCATACTAACACGACGCACCCTGTTTCGGCGCCCTCAGTTTGAACGCTGAATACCAAAGAGGTGGGGCATTCTACGCAGGCAGATGACCGCCACCAGATCGTAAACAGCGTGCCAGACCATTACCAGCCAGAGGCTGTCAGTCAGCATGTAGACGCCGCCCAGGATAAGACCCAGAGCCGTGGCAACGAGGAAGTACAGCCAAGACAGAAAGTGAACCAGACCGAACGCGACGGCAGCGATGATCAGGGCAGACCAGTCAGGTAGCATTCCGCCCAACCAGTTTTGCAATGCACCGCGAAACAACAACTCCTCCCCCACGCCGGCGATAGCACAGAGTGCAATCAGAACAGGCCAGGAATAATCGAGCGTAAACTGATGGAGTTGGCGGGCATGGTCTTTTATCTGGCGCTGGGCACTGCCCGGCAGATAAAACAGAAGCGACAGACTGAAAAAAGTCACAAGGCTACCGGCAATACCCCACAACATTGCCTCGACGACACTCATCGTTCCGCCAAATGCAGGTACGCCAAGCAGTGCGACTCCAAGCCACCCAACAAGCAGGATGGCAGATTGGAAAGCCAGCGCAAACAGAGGTGAAGGTCGGTTACTGCCCTGCGTCACAGCACAGGCCCAATGAGCGAGTAGACGGTGTCATCCCAGCAGCCGAAACCGCGTCTCACCACGGCAGCTCATCCCCGTTGCTGTGCCAGAACGAGCCCGTGTTGGAGAGATCCAGCGCGGCGATTCGTTCAATGAGCCCTTTTGCTGACTCTTCAGGGGAAATCAGTCCGCCGAAATTCACCATCCGGGTCTTCACATACCCTGGATGCAACTGGGCAACGGCGATACCACGAGGTTTCAAATCCATTGCAAGGGACTTGCCGAAGGCATTCAGGGCCGCCTTCGACGCACGATAGCCATAGCGCCCACCCGAATCGTTGTCTGCGATGGATCCCATGCGACTGGTGATGTTGGCAATTTTGCCACCCGAAGGAATGTTGCCCACCAGAGCCTCGGCGACTCGAAGCGGCGCGTAAGCGTTGATTTCCATCTGCGTGCGAATGGAATCGAAATCGATAGAACCAAGCTGCTCATCCTGCAGCAACCCGGCATTGTTGATCAGAAGATCAATCGAGATGTCTGATAAGACATCTTTGAGCTTTTCGATGCCTGTATCAGTGGTGACGTCCACACCCTCAATCACCCGGTCAGCGACGGCGTCCAACTCGGCTGATGAGTTTCGACAAACACCAATGACATGACAACCCTGCTCCGCGTATTGACGCGCCAGCTCAAAACCGATGCCCCGATTGGCACCGGTAATCACTACTGTTTCCGGGTTCGACATAACCCTCACCTCCGTTGATCGTCGATGTTGGCCTAGAGTGAATCACAATCTTTGGACGATTCAAACTTTGCCGGCGTATCCCTGCTAAAGTTCCATACCAGGCCGGTTGGAATAAACATTTTCAGGACCCCTTATTATGAGCGATCAGTCTCTACGAGTTGTTATTTTCGGTGCTGGCAGTGTCGGGTGTTACGTCGGAGGCCGTCTGCTTGCCGCCGGTGCCAACGTCACCATGATTGGACGTCCAAAGATGCAGGAGACGTTAGCTCAGCACCCATTTAAAGTGACCGATTACGAAGGCTTCAGTGCAGAGCTGCCCGTCACGGACAAAACCTACGTGACGACACCAGACCTGGCCGGCGAAGCAGACCTTGTGCTGGTCACCGTGAAATCGGCTGCCACCACAGAAGCTGGCGAAACCCTTGCCCCTTTCCTTAAACAGGGTGTGCCAGTCGTCAGTCTGCAAAATGGAATCTCCAATGCAGCACAACTCAAACTGGCACTACCCGACGCCAATGTACTGGCCGGTATGGTGCCTTTTAATGTGCTACAGCAATCGCCGGGACACTTTCACCAGGGTACCGAGGGTCACTTGATGGCTGCCCGGAATCCCGCTCTTGAGGCCGCCGTGCCGGTTTTTGAAAAGGCCGGCCTGCCGCTGGAACTGCGTGACGATATTGAATCTGTCATGTGGTCAAAGCTGCTGCTCAATCTGAACAATCCGGTCAATGCCCTGTCTGGGGTGCCGCTGCTGGAAGAATTGAATCAAAGGGACTATCGACTTGCCCTTGCCCTCGCCCAACGGGAAACGCTGGGACTACTGAAAAAGGCGGGCATTCCGACCATAAAACTGACCGGACTGCCTAATGCACTGATACCGGTGCTGATGTCCTCGCCGAACTGGATCTTCACCAGGGTCGCCAAGCAGATGCTGACCATCGATCCGGTGGCACGCTCCTCCATGTGGGAAGACCTACAGGCAGGACGCCCCACGGAGGTCGACTGGATTAACGGCGAGGTGGTGCGCCTGGCCGAATCACTCGGTGCTCGCGCCCCGGTGAATCAGAAGCTGGTAGAGCTGATGCACGAGCAGGAAAAAAACCCCAAACCCTGGGGCCCCGAAGCGCTACTGAAGGCTCTGAAAAACGCACAGAATTCCTGACGTATGAGCCAGCGTCTCAGCCTTGCCTGTCGACGTACATCTCGAGCTGGCGGTCATGCCAGCGAGAGAGCAATACCAGCGACGCAACGGCGCCAATCAATGCCAACCACATATCCGACTGGGTGTCCCAGGCATAGCCCTGGGTACCCAGAAACGCATCCGCATCTTCACCACTGGCAAGCGCCACCCACCATTCTATGAGTTCGTAAAACGCGCTGAAGGCAAGACAGACTGAAATAACAAACAGGGATCGCCACCCTGCTCCGTTAACGACTTGCTTCCGTATCAGGATTTCACGGGCAATAAGCGCCGGCACAAAGCCCTGAAAAAAATGCCCCAGCTTGTCGTAGTTGTTTCTCTCGCTGCCAAACAGTCCGTCAAAAAATGGCACCTCCGCATAGGTGTAATGGCCACCAACCATGAGCACAACACTATGGGCCAGAATGAACCAGTAGAGCATGGGAGTCAGAGGAAACGAACGATACGTGAACCCCATCAATACCGCCCCCAGAATTGCAGGCAACACTTCGAGAAACCATGTAAAAGGTTCACGAGGTTCAACGCCAGACCAGACCAACACAACCGCGAAGATCAGTACCCAGAGCGCACGAAAACAGAGCGTCATGATGGATCCTTTTTAATGTGGCAGACCGGGGCATTCGCGACTAAATTTCTAACGATGTCATTGAACCATACACCGCATCGCTTCCGTACGACCCGCAGGCCCGCAAGCAAAGGTTATAAATCTAAACTATTGCTTTGGTCATTAAATATAAATTGTGACAATTAAAAAGCACTGCTAAAAATTGTAGTCAGGTTGGCGATAGGTGTCGCCGAAAATGCTTGGAGAAAACCAGCATTTCCTCAAACGCAGTTCCTTACAACCAGTCAATACCGGAGAGAGACAATGGGCGGAAATAACAACACGGGCGGCAAATGCCCGGTCATGCACGGATCTCGCACCAAACTGAACAGTGAGGGCACGGGCAACAACTTCTGGTGGCCGAACCAGCTGAACCTCAGCATCCTCCACCAGCACTCTCCCAAGTCCAACCCACTTGGCGAAGATTTCAACTACGCGGAAGAATTCAAGAAGCTGGATCTGGCAGCGGTGAAGAAAGACCTCGCTGACCTGATGACAGATTCCAAAGATTGGTGGCCAGCCGACTACGGACACTACGGGCCCTTCTTCGTGCGCATGGCATGGCATGCGGCTGGTACCTACCGTACTGGTGACGGACGAGGCGGCGCAGGTACTGGAGACCAGCGCTTCGCTCCGGTGAATAGCTGGCCGGACAACGGCAACCTGGACAAGGCCCGTCGCCTGCTGTGGCCAATCAAGCAAAAGTATGGCAACAAGTTGTCCTGGGCCGACCTGTTCGTCCTGACCGGTAACGTCGCCATGGAAACCATGGGCTTCAAGACCTTCGGCTTTGGCGGTGGTCGCGCCGACACCTGGCAGCCACAGGAAGACATCTACTGGGGTGCTGAGAAAGAGTGGTTGGGCAACGACCGCTACAGTGGCGACCGTGAGCTCGAAAACCCGTTGGCGGCCGTTCAGATGGGTCTTATCTACGTGAACCCGGAGGGCCCCGATGGAAACCCGGATCCGCTGGCCTCCGCCCGCGACATCCGCGAGACCTTCGGCCGCATGGCCATGAATGATTACGAAACCGTTGCTCTGACTGCGGGTGGACACACCTTCGGTAAGACCCACGGTGCTGGCGATCCGGACCTGGTCGGCCCCGAGCCGGAGGCGGCTCCCATCGAGCAGCAAGGTTTTGGTTGGAAAAACGCTCACGGCAAGGGCAAAGGACGAGACGCTACCACAAGTGGTCTTGAAGGTGCGTGGAACCCAACGCCTACCAAGTGGGATATGGCGTACTTCGACATGCTGTTCGGCTACGAGTGGGAGCTGACCAAGAGCCCTGCCGGTGCCCAGCAATGGCAGCCTGTTGGCCTGAAAGAGTCCGACATGGCGCCGGATCCCGAGGATCCGTCCAAGAAAGTGCACATCATGATGTCCACCGCGGACATGGCCATGAAGATGGACCCGGAGTATCGGAAAATCTCAGAGCACTTCCACAAGAACCCGGAAGAGTTTGCGGATGCCTATGCTCGTGCATGGTTCAAGCTCACTCACCGTGACATGGGCCCGAAAGTCCGATATCTCGGACCGGAAGTGCCTGCCGAAGACCTGATCTGGCAGGATCCGATTCCTGCGGTCGATTTTGAAGTGGTCAACCAGCAGGACGTGGCCGACCTGAAAGCCAAGATCCTCGCATCGGGTCTGAGCGTGCAGGAACTGGTGTACACCGCCTGGTCCTCGGCTTCGACCTATCGCGGTTCCGACATGCGCGGCGGCGCCAACGGTGCACGCATTCGCCTGGCTCCTCAGAAAGACTGGGCCGCCAACATGCCAAGCCAGCTAAGCAAGGTACTGAGCACGCTGGAAGGTATCCAGAAGGACTTCAACGATGCGCAATCCGGCAACAAGAAGGTCGCTCTGGCAGACCTGATTGTGCTGGGTGGTAATGCAGCCATCGAGAAAGCCGCGAAAGATGCCGGCCATGCGGTTGACGTCCCGTTTACTCCGGGCCGGAACGACACCACGGACGAACTAACCGATGCAGAATCCTTCGAGCCACTGGAGCCCGAGGCCGATGGTTTCCGCAACTACCGCAAAGCGGCGTTCACCGTGGCTGACGAAGAAATGCTGGTAGACAAAGCGCAGCTCTTGCAGTTGAGCGCCCCGGAAATGACCGTTCTGGTTGGTGGTTTGCGCGCACTGGACGCCAATTATAACGGCTCCAAGCACGGTGTATTCACCAAGACGCCGGGCCAGCTGACCAATGACTTCTTCGTCAACCTCACGGATATGAACGTCGAGTGGTCACCGTCTGCCTCCGAAGATGATGTCTTCGAAGGCAAAGATCGCAGCACAGGTGAGGTCAAGTGGACCGGTACCCGTGTCGATCTGGTCTTTGGTTCCAACTCCCAGCTGCGGGCACTTGCTGAGGTGTACGCACAGGACGATGCCAAAGAGAAGTTTGTGAAAGACTTCGTGGCGGCCTGGAACAAGGTGATGAACGCCGATCGATTTGATCTCTGATCGGTTCGAATCCAGCTCAAAGGCGTGACCGGCAACGGTCACGCCTTTTTTTTGCTCGATTGAAGATTCTGGTTATCCGTTACCAAATCCGAGAATCCGGTGCTAAATTAAAAAGTCATCAGATGCATGCACCAGGATGGGTCATGATTTCACTCTCGGCCTCAAGAAACCGGACTTTCTTTCGTATCCAAAGTCGATGGATAACTGCCTTCATTGCGGGAGCGCTGCTCTTCACCAGTGAAGTCTCAGCAATGTCAGAAAAACCGTGTAGTTCGCTTATCGTGAGCGGCAACCCGGAGTATCCCCCACTGCTCTGGCGAGACAGCAAAAACACGGATCACCTCATTGGTGTTGTGCCCGCCCTACTCAAGGAAATTCTGGAACCGATGGGAAGGGATGCGGAAATTTTGCATGTTGGCACCTGGGCTCGAGTTCAGCGTCTGGCCCGGGATGGGAAGCTGGACATGGTTGCCGGAGCCTTCGTAACCAAAGAGCGCCACGAATACATGGACTACATTCGCCCTGCCATAGTTCAGCTGCCGACGTCGGTTTGGGTGCGCGAGGGGGACGAATTCCTTTACCGGCATTGGCCTGACCTCAAAGGAAAAGTCGGAAGCACACTGATCAATAACAGCTTCGGCCAGAAATTCGACAGCTATGCCGAAGAATACCTCACGATTATTCCGGTCCGCTCCATTACCCAATCTTTTCTTATGGCAGAGGCGGGACGAGTCGATTACGTACTCTATGAGCAGCTTCAGGGGACGGCGAAGCTTTCAAGGGATGGAAAGGAGCAACGGTTTGTTGCTCTCGACGAACCCATTGCCTCAGAAGAGCTATTTTTCACTTTCCCTAAAAACTCTCCCTGCAACGATTTCGACTTTCGAGAAAAAGTCGCCGAACGCCTCGCAGAGATGGTGCAAGAAGGTCGAGTCGAAGAACTCATCGAAATCTACACCGATCTCTATACAGAGGTTCACTGACCCTCTTTTTCGGGCGGCATCCAAACAGGCACATCCTGCTCGACCGGTTTCTCCCAATCCTGATTCATTGCAGTGCTCAACGCCGTTTCCAGCTTCATGAAAAGCTCAGCGTAACGAGGACTGAACGCAATGCCCTCTTCCAGAGATTTCCAGGCCTCAAACAGCTCATCCTCGTGCGCCTGTTCATTGCTGACAAAGGCCCAGGTCATCTGCTTGGCCCTGAGCGGGTGCACACCCATTGCCGTTAGAGCATGGCCACCCAATTCCAACGCAGAATGATAGGTCTCACTCACTACATCGTCTGCTCCGGCCGCTTTCAATTGATAACTGTGGCCCCGGTCGAACGCGCGCGCCAGAACCCAAACTTCCGGGTAGTGCTTTTTGACGTGTTCAACCATCCGCGTGGCACGATCACGGTCATCAATCGCGACAACCAGCAAATCCGCTTCTTCGATTCCCGCTGTTTCGAGAAGTTCCGGCCGACTGGCATCACCAAAATAACTCTTCAGTCCTATCTGCCGGACGTTCTCAATTTGCGCAATCTCGAGATCCAGAACCACAAGCGGGATGTTGTTGGCTCTGAGCAGCCGGCAGACAATCTGTCCAAAACGTCCAACGCCGGCGACGATGACCGGAGCCCGTTCATCGATCGCGTCCGCTTCGCGCTCGCTGTTTTGAGCGTTGCGATATCGGGGAAGCACCACGCGGTCGTATACGATGAACAATAACGGCGTCATAAACATTGAGAAGGCCACAACCAGCGCCAGAATCTGCGCCAGGTCGGCTGGAATCACGTGGCTCTGCACACTGTAGGTCAACAGCACAAAGCCGAATTCACCCGCCTGTGCCAAGCCGAGCGTAAACAACCAGCCGTTGCTGCCCTGGACCCTGAAAACAACGGCCAGTACGAGCAGAATCAGGGCTTTGACAACCAGCACCGACAAGCCGAGCAACACGACCGTCACCCATTCCGCCGCCAGCACGCCAAAGTCGATACCCGCGCCCACGGTAATGAAAAACAGGCCCAGCAACAGGCCCTTGAACGGATCCAGGTTGGCCTCCAGCTCGTGCCGGAATTCGCTGTTCGCCAGCACAACGCCTGCAAGGAAAGCGCCAAGGGCGGGCGACAGGTCAACCAGGCTCATCAGCGCCGCAATGCCAATCACCAACATCAATGCGGTTGCGGTGAACACCTCGCGCAGCCCCGACTGTACAACGTATCGAAACAGAGGCCTGCTGAGGTAATAACCTCCTACAATCACCGCCGATATCGCGACTATCACCGCCAGACCATGAGCCCAGGCTGGCAGATGGCTAACCAGACTCAGATCCGAGTGCTGGGCGGCTGACGCGCCGGCAGCATCCATCAATTCAGCCAGTGACAGCAGAGGGATGACTGCAAGCATTGGAATAACGGCAATGTCCTGGAACAACAAAACCGAGAAGGCGCTGCGCCCCCCCTCGGTTTTAGCCAGCCCTTTTTCATTGAGCGTCTGCAATACGATGGCGGTTGATGACAGCGCAAATACAAAGCCCACAGTCAATGCTGTTTGCCAGGTCAGTCCAAGCGACTTCCCCAGCACGAAGCCGGCAACCACGGTTAGCGAAACCTGCAGGCCACCCAGGCCAACCAGACGCACCCGCATCGCCCAGAGCGCCTTTGGATCCAGCTCCATGCCCACCAAAAACAGCATCATTACCACGCCGAATTCGGCAAAATGCTGAATGGTCGTCGTCTCTTGGCCGACCAGCCCGGTCACCGGACCAATCACCACACCCGCAACCAGGTACCCCAATACCGAACCCAGCCCGAATCGTCTGGCCAGCGGCACGGCAATGACGGCGGCGATGAGATAAATGAATGCCTGAATAAAATACGCTGTCATTCCATGTATTCCGCTCGAAGAGTCAGTTGCTGAAAGTCGGGCACCACGCCCAGCCCCGGTCTTTCACTCAGGCGCATGCGCCCGTCGGACACATCGGGCGCCCCTTCTGCCAGTTGCTTTGTATTGTAATTATGAAGGTCCGTGGTATTCAGCAGAACCCGCGGATCCGTGCTTGCCGCCAGATGGGCGTATGCTGCCGTCGCTATGCCACTGCCCCAGGCGTCCTCGATCGTCATTGGGATTCCCGCGGAGCTGCAGATATCCCGAACCAGTCGGGACTTGGTCAGTCCGCCGAGCCGGCTGACTTTCAGGGCCATCGCATCCATGGCATCGTCACGAATTGCTTGCTGAACCTCTTCAACAGAATTCAACGCCTCGTCCAGCTTGATCCGGTGACGACTCTGGCGCCGCACTGACAAGCACTCGCGATACTCACGACAGGGTTGCTCAAGATAGAGATCCAGATCTTCCAATGCTCTGGAAAACCGCATGGCTTCATCACGACGCCAGGCGGCGTTGATGTCACCTACCCAGAATTCACCGAACGGGCGGTCGGCGCTGAGGAAGCGCAAGAGCTCGATGTCGTCGGTCACTTCGTGGCCCAGTTTCAACTGAAAATGGCGAAAACCCTGCTGCCGATACTCTTTCAAGGATGCCTTCATCTGGGCGGGCTCCGCCAGCGGAACGATGCGATGCAGAGGCATGGACTCAGACTGCAGCCCTCCGAGCAAGGTATACACAGGAAGGTTACAGGCCTTTCCGAGCAAATCCCAACAGGCGATATCGATGGCGGCTTTGGCCACAGCCTGCCCGCAGACAGCCTGATCCATCAGATTCGAAATGACCGCTATCTGGGTCGGGTCCTGGCCGAGCACGCAGGGTGCCAGAAGCTCCAGACTCGAAGGCATGCCCTCGGCAAACGCAGGCATATAATTCGGTCCGCAGGGACAGACTTCTCCATAACCGGAAAGCCCGGTGTCCGCGGTTAACTCCACCACCGTGGTCAAAAACGTTGAGAAGGAGCGGCCACCGGCAAAGGCGTAGGCAGATCCTGCATAAGACAGGTTGGCGGTATAGACCGACAGAGTTTTGATTTTCATGGTCCGGTAACCTCAATCTATGGGCTGAGGGCCATCGAAACTGCCCGGTCCACATGCACCTGTGTTGTATCGTATAGAGGGATGTCTGTGTCCGAAGGCGTAACAAGCAAGCCAATTTCAGTACACCCTAAAATCACAGCTTCACACCCCTGATGCGACAACCCCTCAATCACTTCCCGAAACGCCGAACGGGACTCCGCAGACAGCACACCACGGCAAAGCTCCTCAAAAATGACCCGGTGGATCATATTTCTCTCTTCTGCGCCGGGCACCAGCACCCGCAGCCCCCTGGCTTCAAGCGGTTCCACGCAGAATGACTCTTCCATCGTAAAACGCGTACCCAGCAAGCCGACACAGTTCACGCCGTCAGCCAGCAGAGCATCACTGGTTGCCTCCATGATATGAAGCAGTGGCACGTCGATAGCCCGTGCAACCTCCGGGGCAACCTTATGCATGGTGTTCGTTGCGATAATGACAAAGTCAGCGCCAGCCCGCTGCAAGGAACGGGCAGCGTCGCTCAGTTGGTCCGCCGCCTGGTCCCAGCGATTTTCCCGCTGCAGCTGCTCTATCTCCGCAAAATCCACACTGAACAAGATCAGTCGTGCAGAATGCAATCCGCCCATCCGATCCCGCACCGACTGATTGATCAGCCGATAGTAGATTTGCGTCGACTCCCAACTCATGCCGCCGATCACACCAATGGTTTTCATCCCTGACTTTCCCTCCAACTCACAAATAACACGCAATAACAGTCACTTTGACTATCGTTCATAACTTAAATAAACGAAAGTCCGCTTTGGACTGATGAACAAATAGCGCTACCCTGACAACTACTGGTCTTATCAACGACGGAATCTAGGAAAGTGAGCCTCACCGCCAACCCTGCAGTGGCCAACGCATCGATACAGTTGGATGCAGCGATTGCTGACTTTGCCCGTGCGCGGCGCGCCGACAGCAATGCACCGAGCATGTCGCTCCTGGAACGGGCACGGCAACTGATGTTGTTGCCGGGGGGGTTCGACGTTCTTTATCGACGCATCAGAACCCTGGAACGCGCCGGTATCTTCGGAACCAGCGACTGGGCGTCGCCAGCCCTTCTGAAGCCGGCACTCGCTAAAGTTTCATTACGGGCGTCTGGGCCAGCCACTACGGTGGTAGAAGCGATCAGCGAAATTCGCATGCTGGCAGTGGTCAAAGGCGACTATTTTCACCGCGGTATTTCTGCCGAACAGGCCAACCACTTCCTGACGCAGGTCATGGCGCTGAACCTGGACCTGCTGTCCGGCTCATTAAGTGAAGCAGACCGGGAACGCCCCAAAGAACTGGGCGTCATTGTGCAGTCTCTGTACTTCTATCTTGTCGATCATCTTGGCTACGCCAACCTGCTGGATGGGCTCGTGGAGGAGGTCTGGCGGCTTCTGGAACAGCGCCCGATCCAGGTTGACAGCATCCGGGAAATGATCGGTCAGATAGCCACGTGCCTCTACGATCCAGAACTGGACACCGAAGGTAACGAGCACGCCCGCCAACTGGTTAATGCGCTCTACGCTCCTACCGCGGCCAGCAGCGAAGATCCCGGTATCACGGTTTACAACGAACGCCTTGCCGCCATGGACGACATGGCGCTGAGTCAGGAGGCAACCGCGTTTGCCACCACCATGCATGAGACCGGACTGGCGTCCCCGTACCACGCGACGCTCATCCGATACCTCCGTCAGCATCAAAAAAACGAGCTGATTCCCGATGCTCTTGGGCTATCGATGACTGGCCGGGATGATCTTCTCTGCTACACAGAACTGGTCCATGCGCTGATTGATGAAGCGCTGTTTCCGGAAACCTGCCAGGCAGTCTACGGACTCACAATGATGCTCGAACGGGGATCACTGTTTACGCCACCCGTTGCGCAGGCTCTCTGGCGACAGATCAAGCTGCCGTTGTCAGAAGAAAGCCGGGAAACCTTGCGGGCGGTCTTTGGCGATTCGCTGGCACCACGGGTATACCTTCTTGCAGGTGTACTCAACCTGCTTGGCCAGCCCCTGGGTGTGGGACAGGGCAACAACCCAAGCTGCCAGTCGGCCATCGGTTTATCCCTCTGGGCCGATCACGAAGCAGATTACCTTTTGCAACTTCTGGCGTGGGCAGCCCGGGATGGGGAAATCCTTTTCCGCTTTGAAGGCCAGGAAGTTTCATCCAGAAATTTGAACGCTGGCCTGGTGAAAGAAACCCCCATTGACGTGGATCCCGTATCACTCATTCTCATTCCTCACCTGGATCGAATTTACGCCGAGATGTGGCGACGCTGTGCCGACAGAAGCGACGACGCGCATCGGTGGATCAATCCCGAATTCTACGGCTGGTGGGTGAATCACGGCTTTAAAGTGGTAGCGGATGCGGTTACCGGCGAGATTGTCGATTACGCGGGTTTCGTTCGGCACTTCTATGCCAGTTACCATCCTTTCTACAATGGCTACATGCCCCTGATCCACCCCCAACCCGCCGGGCTTGCCATTACAGACAGCGCGGGGCGGTTTATTGGGCGCCATGCCATTACTATCCAGCGCGTTTGCCTGAGCCCGGCCAATGAAATGCGGGTCTACTTTTTCAACCCCAACAATGACGGCGGTCAGGATTGGGGGCATGGAGTCACCTGCACGACCCACGGACACGGAGAGATCCACGGTGAGGCATCGCTGCCCATCGCACAATTCGCATCCCGACTGTATGCGTTCCATTACGACACCCTGGAACTGGGAGACCTCGACACGGTGCCGGGTGAAGAAATTGAGTCAGTGATGGATATGGGATATGGAAGCTGGGCCAGCGACGTCGGCACGCAGGAAGAGTGACCGAAGCCCCGGCAGAGGCTTTTCTATTTTGTATACCTGGCAACGATTCTTTCGATGGTTCCGTTTGCTTTCATTTGCCTGAGTATATTTTCAGCTCGCTCCAGAAACGCTTCATCAAACTTGTGCCGGCTATTCTTTGAAAACGCCAGGCAGACCTCCATTTCCTTGAGCGTCTGAACTTCCTTGATGGCCGATTGATAGCCGCGATCCCGGGCGTAGCTCAGGAATGGAAGATCCTCTTCCAACACATAATCGATCCTATCCGCTACTAACTGCTCGAGCAGCAAAGGGGTCGAATAGGTTTCGTGGATTCGCAGCTGATCCCGACCTTCCAACAAATCGATCAATTTGTTTTCCCTGACAACACCGACGATCGCGCCCTGCTTCGGAGTGCCTGCAACTGACATGGCCTCAGACAAATCCACCCGACCGAACAACGAAACCTGCACCGGATAAAGAAACACTTTCGAGATATGGAGGAAAGGTGCAGCCTCATCGCAATAAACCGTGAGGATGGCATCCAAAGCCCCGCTTTCGGCCAATCGCAACTGCCTCGCCCAGGGCATCGGCAAGTAGGTCGGGTTAATACCGAGCGCACGATAGAAATGCCGGCCAATATCGACATCAATACCATGCCAGACACCATTTTCAGTATAGGTGTAGGGTTTAAAATCCTCTGGCATTCCCACTCGGAACGAATCCGCATGGACGTGGCCGACAGACACAGCTGCGAGGAAAATCAAAAACGGACAGGTGTTTCGGGCGATGCCAGCCAAATATTGATAGATCAATAACATCATGGCGCCTTTCGACAATCGGTGTATGGCGCAGCTTATCCTATATTCGAAATACAAGTTACTGTTTATTTTGGCGCTTCGGGTCATTATCGGTTCATTTTCTGTAACTCGGGGTATTATTTTGTCAGCGCGATGGACGACCCTCGATCCCGGGTTTATTCTTCGTGAAAACATAAAAAACGAACTGCGATGAACCGATTCCTGACCACGACATTTTGCCTGAGTGTCGCGCTTTCCTACCTCATGATCCCGTTCTCTGCCTGGGGCACTCCAGCAATTGCGGTCGATCAGATTGAACAAGGCACACTGAAAACCGGTCACTCCCTTGTATTGCATGATCCCAGCGGCGACATGAGCGTCGATGAGGTTTTTTCCGAGTTCACGTCCGGTGCATTTTCGCCCCTCGACACGGCGGGCTCCACGCGCCTGAAACCCGGGGCCTACTGGAGCTATTTCGAGCTCCGCAACACCACAGCCAAACCTCTGGAACTTCACCTCGAATACGTTGATCACCAACTGATTGAGCTTCAGGCCTACGTCGATGCTTCCGGCGGCGACTTTTTGCAGATCGCAGACCTGTCCATGGAACGCCCTTTCTCCCACCGGCCTGTTGAGCACAACCGATTCGTTGTGCCCGTGAGTCTCAAAGCGGGTGAAACCGAATCTTATCTGGTCCGTTTCGGATCCCGGGAAAGTGGATACGCCTATCCCAGCATGCGTATCTGGAGCCCGGAACAGCTCAAGGTTCAATACATCCGGGAAACCAGTCTGATCGGGTTTCTGTTCGGCGGCTTTTTCGTGATGGGTTTGTTCGCGCTTGTTGCGGGTTCCGTCGGCGGCAACAAATTGCTGCTCATCTACTCGATTTACGCATTTTCCAAAATATTCTGCTGGGCAACCATTCTTGGATACACACATCAGTTTGTTTTGCGCGATGAGTTTCACTGGAGCCTGATGTCCATCGGCGGAGCCATCACCATTCTTCTTGGGCACCTGTTCGCCCGGACCTTTCTGCAGACCCGCGAACACACTCGAAAGCTCGATTACATCATCCTTGGGATGATCACCAACGCTGCGCTTTTGCTGATTGCTGCGATTTTCCAGATCAAAGCCATGGCGCTCATTACCATTACGCTGGCATTGCTTCTGTATCCACTGATGATTGTTGTGGCGGTGATTCGCTGGAGACAGGGCCAGCGTGAAGCCGGCATCTTCGCGATCGCATGGGGCTTCCTGGTGGCCGGGCTGATCATGCAGGCATTGCGAGACCTCGGTGTGGTTGAGCATTCTCCGCTGAATTACTACTGGCCCCCGGTCGCCTCATTCACGGAAATGCTCACCATCATGTTCGCGATGGGCTACAAAGTGCGCCGACTCTATAAAGACAAGGAACTGACAGAGCAGCGTTACCTCGAGCACCTGGAGACCTCGAAAATAGAGCTGGAACAGGAAGTGAGGAGCCGTACTCGACAGCTTGAGGAAGCAAAGAAAATTGCTGAAGTCGAAGCCCGCACCGACGCGCTGACCGGCATCCTCAACCGGCGCAGTTTCATGCACGATGCCACGCTCAGACTCAAACTCGCCCGACGTCAGGGAAAAGCCTGCTGCCTGTTCATGTTTGATCTTGACCACTTCAAGCGCATCAACGATACCTGCGGGCACAGCGTGGGCGATGAGGTGCTGCGTGACTTTACCAGCACAGTGGCAAAGAGTATTCGCGAGACTGACGTCTTCGGACGTCTCGGCGGCGAGGAATTCGCGCTATTGATTGAAGAGCCTGTTGAGGCAGCTCACGCACTGGCCGAACGTTTGAGAGCCGACATTGCAAACATCAAAATTCCATCCGCGGTCGAGGCGAATCTGGTCACGACCAGCATCGGGCTGGCCGTTTCCGACGAGGAATCCACCATTGAAGACCTGCTGATGATGGCAGACGAAGCCATGTATCAGGCGAAGGCGGAAGGCAGAAACCGGGTGATCAAAGCCTAGCCCTGAATCCGGTTTTCCGCGCTATGGATCGTGCGCTCTCGCCTTCAATTCATGGAGTGTTCCGACGTGGCCTCGTCCATCGGTTTCGCATAGAGCTCAATATTCATAGCCTCAGCCCCGTCAAAGGACAGTGTTACGGGAACGGCGGCATTCCTCTGGATACCACGATCCAGCCCTTCCAGCATCAGGTGATAACCATGGGGTTTCAACATGACGGTTTCGCCGGCCGGAATCCTGATGCCGTCTTCCTGAAACTGCATGCTCACGACACCATTATTGGTCACGCTCTCGTGCAACGTTACTTTGTCGGACTTGGCGCTTGCCGCACCGGTGAGCGTCACGTCAGTGCTGCCACCGTTGTGGATGCTCATGTAGCCGACGCCCATAGTGACACCCGGCGGAGTTGGGCGGGTCCATGGATCGTCGACCGTCAGATCCCCCCGAGTAAACGATTCGGCCTGGGCAGTACCGATCATGGCACTGGCCGAAACCAGCGTGGCGCAAATCAGACGATTCAGTCGAGTCATCGGATAGTTTGTCCTTTTCCTGAAAGTTAAGGCTTGCCCAGCGCCGAAATCAGCGCGCCAAGAAAGCGCGAGGCTTCGCCGCCGGTAGCGGCCCGATGGTCAAATGTAACCGATAACGGCAGGATCGGTCGAACCGTCGCCTGGCCATTCATTGCCACAACTTTGTCACGGATCGCGCCAGCACCGACGATCGCTACCTGCGGCGGGCTGACAATCGGGTTGGCGTATTGCCCGGTCATGGTGCCGAAGTTGGACAACGTAATGGTGGCACCTTGCATCTCCGACGGCGGAATCTTGCGGGTGGCCACAGCCTCGCGCAGGTTCTGTAACCCGTTGCGTAAATCCTCCATGGGACGATGATTCACGTCTCGCAATACTGGCACAAACAACCCCTCTGGCGTGTCGACGGCAATGCCAACATGCACCTCATCCATGAGCCGCCGGCTCAGGGTCTCGCCGTCAAACCAACTGTTCATCACCGGCGACGTTTCGCATGCCGCTGCGATGGCCTGCACCAGTCGCATAGTGATATCGGTGCCCTTCTTCCATTCGCCAATGTCCACATCCTCAAAGATCGAGACTGGCACCACCTGCGCATGGGAGGCCGCCATGTTTTTGGCCATGGTACGGCGGGTACCGCGCAGGGCTTCAGCCTCTGGCAACGAGCGGGTGCGATAGCTGGCACGATTGGCCCTCGCCCGTTTGCTGGATTCCGCCGCGCCAACGATGAATGTATCCTTACGGGCTCCGGCGTCGGCTTTCTTAAGCTCACCGACCACAGTGCCGCTGTCATCTCCTTCGCCCTCGTACGCCATCAGCGGTTCGCCGGTGTGGATGATGTCGCCGGGCTCGCCGAACAGCTTTGCCACCGTCCCTGCCTCGGGCGACGGCACTTCCACAATGGCCTTGGCGGTCTCCACACTGACCAGCACCTGATCCACGGCAACCACGTCGCCGACCTTCACGTGCCACTCGACTATTTCTGCTTCCGGCAGCCCCTCGCCCAGATCGGGTAATTTGAAGTTTTTCATAGCGCAATCACCTGTTTTGCCGCGGCCACAATGTCGTCCACCTGTGGCAGGTAGGCCTGCTCGTTTCGGTAATAAGGCATGACAGTGTCGTAGCCGGTGACGCGGATCACTGGCGCTTTCAGTTCCAGATAGGCGCCCTCCGCAATCGACGCCGCCACTTCCGCGCCAACGCCGCCGTTGCGGCAAGCCTCATGCACGATGACCGCCCGGCCCGTTTTGGTGACGGAACACAGCAGGGTTTCCCGATCCAGTGGGCTGATGGTGCCGACATCAATGACTTCTGCAGATACCCCCTTTTCCTGAAGCAGATCCGCCGCCTCCAGCGTTTCGAGAATGGAAGCGCCCCAACTGATCAGAGTGACATCGCTGCCCTCCCGCAAGGTAAAGCAAGTGTCCAGCGGCAAAGCCTCGCCATTGTTCTCGACGCTTTGCGTCACCGCCCGGTATATCCGCTTGGGCTCCAGAAAGATGACCGGGTCTGGATTACGGATGGCGGCTAGCAGCAGGCCATAGGCTCTTTGGGGAGAGCTGGGAATGACCACCCTTAGGCCCGGAATATGGGCAAACAAGGCCTCTGTGCTTTCAGAGTGATGTTCCGGCGCGTGAATGCCACCGCCAAAAGGCGCGCGATACACGAGTGGGCAATGCAACCGCCCGCGGGTGCGGTTTCGCATGCGGGCCGCGTGGCTGACGATCTGCTCCATACCAGCATAGATAAAGCCCATAAACTGAAACTCGGCGACCGGCTTGAGACCCTGTGTCGCCATGCCAATAGCGGTACCGGCGATCAGGTTTTCCGCCAGCGGAGTGTCCATCACCCGTTTGAAGCCAAAGCGCTCCTTCAAACCAGCCGTAGCACGGAAAACACCGCCATTGGTGGCAATGTCCTCACCCAGCACCACCACGTCATTGTCGTGCTCCATTTCCCAGGCCAGGGCCATGTTCACGGCTTCAACCAGGGTGACATCTCGGTTATTGGAGGTTGTCATACGGCACCTCCCCGATAACGGTCAGCAATCTGCTCGCGCTGCTGTTTCAGAGCCTCCGGCAGGGTTTCGAACAGATAGTCCACCATCGCCGTCGGCGGCTCCGCCTCCACCGCCAGATACGCCTCGACGGCCTCTTCAACCACCTGCTTGCATTCCGCCTGTAGCGCCTGTTCACGCTCCGGGCTCCAGAACCCCTCCCGGTGCAGATAATTCTGGAGCCGTTTGACGCCGTCCTTTTCCCAGGCGTGTTTGAGCTCGTCGGCGCTGCGATAACGGGTGGCATCGTCGGCGGTGGTGTGGTCACCCAGGCGGTAGGTCACGGCCTCGATCACCGCACCGCCCTTGCCCGCCTTTGCGCGTTCCAGGGCGTTATCCAGAGACTCGCTGACCGCAAAATAATCGTTGCCATCCACAATGTGCCCGGGCAGTCCCGCACCGATGGCCTTCTGGGCAATGGTGTCCGCCCCGGTCTGAATACTGCGCGGCGTTGAAATCGCCCACTGGTTATTGATCACCACAAACACCACTGGCAGGTGCCAAGCACCGGCCAGGTTAATGGATTCCGAAAAGTCGCCTTTGGAGGTGCCGCCATCGCCAATACAGCAAACAACCGCCCTGGCCTCCCCCCGAATACGGAACGCCGACGCCACGCCCACGGCATGGCAACACTGGGTCGCGATGGGCACCGCAATGGGCAGGTCTTCCGGACAGTTTTTCCATTGGCTGCCGCGCTCGTCGCCACCCCAGTAAAGCAGGAGTTCAGCGAGGGAGACCCCACGCAGAATGTGCGCGGCCTGATCCCGGTAATAGGGAACAAAGACATCGTCAGATGCCAGGCTCTGGCCAATCGCTGTGCCGATTACTTCATGCCCCAGCACGGACGGATAGGTGCCGCACTTTCCGGTTCGTTGCAATGCGATGGCTTTGGAATCAAAGGTGCGAGTCAGCACCATGTTGCGGTAGGCGGCCAGTACCCGATCGGTATTTTCGGCCTGAGGTGGCAGATCCCCCAGGGGGTTGCCGTGATCGTCCAGATAGCGAGTGCTATCCACACGAAACTCGTGGACTGTTTTCATCCCATACTCCTCACCCCGCCTTTTGGTAAAAGGTCCTGCCTTTGGTGGTCGCCCGCTTGTGGCAGACGCCCCCTGGCATCGAGGCTCATTGTTTTGTTGTTAAGCGCGGATCACACGCCATTGGGATT